>NZ_BCRP01000001.1 GCF_001552655.1 Alicyclobacillus kakegawensis NBRC 103104
GAATACTATACTACGATTGCTGCGAGAGATCAAATGTAAATATAATCCATCAAAATTTCGCCGTATGCACCGGATTCCCCGCTGCCTCCGACCGGCGCGGCCAACCCGGCCACTCGCTGATGCATATGCCCATCAGAATCAAAACGACCCCCACCCAGCGCAACCAATGCACCGGTTCCGCCAGAATGAGATGGGCCGACAGAACCGCGACAGGCAGTTCAATCGACGCGAGCACCCCGGCCATACGGCCGCCGGTGCGCGGCGTGGACACGAGCATCAACAGCATCGGGAGCACCTGGCCGAACACGGCAATCAATCCTCCCCAAAGCCACAGCCCCCGGTTGGCCGATCCGTCCCACAGAAAGCTCGGCGGGAAAAGCGGCAGGATGACCAATCCGGAGACGGTCACGGTGACGGCAGCCCTGGTGATGGGTGGCGTACTGGTGTCGACGTAGCTAGATAGGTACAGCGTCAGGGCGTAGAACAACCCCGACAACAGTCCAAGCCCCACAGCCCACCCGGGCACAGCCGGTATCCGCTGGCCAAAGATGCCGACCGCCAGCACGGTACCGACGACTATCATCAGCATCCCAAGCCACTTTTGCGCCTCCGGCAGGCGACGGGTCACCAACATGTCGATGACCAACACCATCCAGGCGAACTGGAACAGCATGATGATGCCCAAGGAAGCTGGCATCCGCGTCAACGACAGGTAATAGCAAAAGCTCGTGCCTGCGCCGCACACGCCGAGAACAGCCAAAATCAGCCATTGAGACGCGGACATACGCAGGCGACGCGCCTGCCAGATCCCCAGCGCCCACAGGATCAACGCGGCAAAGCCGTATTGAGCGTCAGTCATTTGCTGCGTTGACAACCCGTGGGCGTACCCGAGCTTCAGCAAAGGAGACACGACGCCATAGCAACTGCCGGCCACCAACATCAAGACAGCAAACACCGCCCGCTGTGCCAACGCTCTCGACCTCCCCGACGTGCCTATGCGTCACTCCGCAACGCCTCCGCCACGCGAAAAGACCGGGCATTGCCCGGTCCCACAAGGTGTAGGGAGATACCCTCCAGGGCTTTCGCTCTCCCACCAGCCCTTGTCTTTGTCCGCATCGGATCTCTGTCTGTCTGGCTGGCTCACTGCAAGCCATTCCCAGTATACCGCCCTTTTCCCCTCGGCGCCAACCCTACAACCCGTGCGCGATGTCGCGCCGCAGATACTTGCCGGCAAACGTGATGCCGTCGGTTCCGCCATAGGCCGTATCCCGCGCCTCGGAGAGGGTCTGTCCGACGCCTGTCACCGTCAGCACGCGGCCGCCCGCCGTCTTCAATCCCTCCGCCTCCCACGCGGTTCCGGCATGAAACACGATGCATCCCTCCGGTCCTCCCTGCGCCAAGCCCGGTCCTGGCACAGACACGGATGCGCCCAGCTTGGGGGCGAAGGAAATCACGTCCCCCTTGCGCGGCGAGTCCGGGTACCCGGCCGCGGCCAACACCACACACACCGCGTGGTCCGGCCTCCAGGCCACCTTCACCTCCGCGAGGCGGCCTTCGCTGACCGCCCAAGCTATCTCCAACAAATCGGACGCCAAAAGCGGCAGGACCACTTCCGCCTCCGGATCGCCCAAACGAACGTTGAACTCCACCACCTGCGGCCCGTCGTCCGTCAGCATCAAGCCAACGTACAGCACACCGCGGTAAACGCTGCCCCGCTCCCGCAGCGCCGCCAGCGTGGGCCGGACAATGCGCCGCTCCACCTCCCCCGCCAGCGCCTGGCTGTCCGCGTCCGGCAGCGGCGCGTAGGCGCCCATGCCACCCGTGTTGGGTCCGGTGTCCCCTTCACCGATGCGCTTGTGATCCCGCGCCGGCAGCATGGGCACGACGGCGCTCTCGTCGATGAAGAACATAAGCGACGCCTCGCGCCCAACCAAGAACGACTCAATCACCACGCGCCGGCCGGCCTCGCCGAAGCGGCCCGCCTGCATCATGCCGTCGACGGCGCGGCACGCCTCCTCCACCGTCCCGGCCACCGTGACGCCCTTGCCGGCCGCCAGACCGTCCGCCTTGACAACAATGGGCGCCCCCTGCCGCCGGATGTACGCCTTCGCCGCCTCCGCGTCGGTGAACGTCCGGTGCGCCGCCGTCGGCACGCCGGCCTCCTCCATCAGCGCCTTGGCGAACGCCTTCGACGTTTCCAACTGCGCCGCCGCCTTCGTCGGGCCAAAGGCGCGGACGCCCGCCTCGGTCAAGGCGTCGACCAACCCGACAGAGAGCGGTTGCTCCGGCCCCACCACCACCAGCTGGATGCCCTGCGCGCGGCAAAACGATACCAAGCCGCCCACATCGTCCGCGCCCAGCGGCACACACTCCGCCACCTGGGCCAGTCCCGGGTTCCCCGGCGCCGCATACAGGCGCGGCGCCAGCGGGCTTTGCGCCAGCTTCCAAGCGATGGCGTGTTCGCGCGCGCCCGCGCCGACCACCAAGACCCGTGGCTGGTTTGGGATTTCGAGTGCCATCTTGTCTCTCCTCTCAATGCAAGAAGTGGCGCCGGCCGGTGAACACCATGGCAATCCCGTGCTCGTCCGCCGCCTCGATGCTCTCTTTATCCTTGATCGATCCGCCCGGCTGCACGATGGCGGTGACGCCAGCCGCGGCGGCGGTGTCCACCGTGTCGCGCATCGGGAAGAACGCGTCCGACGCCAGCACGCTGCCCGCTGCACGCGGTCCGGCCTGCTCGATGGCAAGCTTGGCGGCGCCGACGCGGTTCATCTGCCCAGCGCCAATCCCCAGCGTCATCACCGAGTTAGCCAAGACAATCGCGTTTGACTTGACGAAGCGGACAATGCGCCAGCCAAACCGGAGGGCCCGCCACTCCTCCTCGGTCGGCTGGCGGCGCGTGACCACTCGCCACGCGTCCGCCCCCGCGTCGCCGATGTTGACCTCCTGTACCAAGAGACCACCCGAGACGCGGCGCAGCAGGTGATCCCCGGGCCGCCAAAGCGGCCTGGTCACATCAATCTCCAGCAGGCGCAGGTTCTTTTTCCGCCCCAGCCGCTCCCGCGCCTGCTCGCTGAAGCCGGGCGCCACGACGATCTCCAGGAACATCGACGCCAGCCTCTCCGCCAATTCGGCCTCGACGGCCCGGTTGAGGGCCACGATGCCGCCGAAGATGGAGACGGAATCCGCCTCGTAGGCGCGATCAAACGCCTCATTGAGCGTCGCGCCCAGGCCGACGCCGCACGGGTTCATGTGCTTGACCGCCACCGCCGCCGGCTGCCCCAGGTCGTCCAGGGCGCGCAGGATTTGCAGCGCGGCGTCCGCGTCCTGGATGTTGTTGTAGGACAGCTCCTTCCCCTGCAGCTGGCGCGCCCCGGCTATTGTCGCCGGACTGGCGTCCGCATCAGCATAGAAGTGCGCCCGTTGATGCGGGTTTTCCCCATAGCGCAGGGCCTGCTTGTGGACAAACGACACCTGATAAAGTGGCGGCCAAGGCGCGTCGGCGGGCGCACCCGCCGGTTGGTCAGGCCCCTGCTCCGCCAGCGGCCGCCCTTGCGGTTCGCCCTTTTGCTCGGAACGTCCGTCCCGCGTCGCGGCCGCCTCCAGGTAGGCGGCAATCGCCGCGTCGTAGGCTGCCGTTTCCGCGAACACCTTGGCCGCCAAACGCGCCCGTTCGGCTGCCGTCAGCTCCCGCCCGCTCGCGAGCGCTTCGCCCAGCCAGACGTAATCGGCCGGATCGACCACCGGCAGGCAGCCGCCGTGGTTCTTCGCGGCGGCGCGCAGGAGTGACGGTCCGCCGATGTCAATCATCTCCACCGCCTCGGCAAACGTCACGTCCGGCCGCGCGACGGTCTCGCGGAACGGGTACAGGTTGACAACCACCACGTCAATCCGATCGATGCCATGCTCGGCAATCGCCGCCATGTGGCTGGGGTCGTCGCGGCGCGCCAGCACACCGCCGTGGACGCGTGGGTGCAGGGTCTTCACGCGCCCTTCCAGCATCTCCGGAAAACCGGTGTAATCCGACACCTCCGTCACCGCGAGGCCTGCCTCCCGCAGGTGGCGGGCCGTGCCCCCGGTCGAGAGGATGCCGAACCCGGCCGCGACCAGGCAGCGGCAGAAATCGGCGACGCCTTGCTTATCGAAAACGCTGACAAGAGCCCACTTGTTCACGTGCACGTCTTCCTTTCCCAGGTTTCTCCACGAAGCAGCCCGCGCACCGCCAGACTGATGGCCAGCGGGTACAACCCATGTTCGACCGCGTGGATGCGCGTCAGCAAATCCTCCTCGCTACTGCACTCCGGGATGGACACGCGCGCCTGCAGCAAAATCGGCCCCGTATCCACCCCCGAATCGACCAGGTGCACCGTCACCCCGGTCTCCCGCGCCCCCGCGGCCAGAGCGTCTTTCACCGCCTGACGGCCGGGGAAGTTCGGCAAGAGGGACGGGTGGATGTTGAGGATGCGATTCGCATACGCGCCCAGCAGCACGTCGCCCACCAGCCGCATGTACCCGGCGAGAGCCACCCATTCCACCTCATGCTGCCGCAAAAACGCCAGCACGTCCCGTTCAAACGCCGGCTTGTCCGGGTATTCGCGCGGGCGCCTGGCGAACACCGGCACTCCCGCCCGCTGCGCCCGCGACACCGCGCAGGCGTCCGGCTTGTCCGACACCACCGCCACCACCCGCGCCGGCCAGGCGGGGTTGCGCGCCGGTTCTTCGAGCAGCGCCTGCAGGTTGCTGCCGTTGCCCGAGGCGAAAACCGCCAGGCGCGCTCGATGGCCACCGACTGGCGTGGTGGGCGTCTTCTGGCCAACCTGTGACCATGCGCAGGGTTTCACCGGCCGCCCTCCTTCACAAGCCGCGCATCCCCGCCGCCGGGGATGATGCGCCCAATCCGGTAGGCGCGCTCCCCGTGCTCGGCAAACCACCGCACCGCGCCATCAGCCTGCTCCTCCGGAACGACCAGCGTGTAGCCGACGCCCAGGTTCCAGACGCGGGCCGCCCGCGCCAAGTCCATACCGCTTTGCGCCAGCAACCAGGAGAAGACCGGCGGCACCGACCAGCGCCCCGGCCAGATCTCCGCGGTCAGGCCGTCCGGCAGCGAGCGCGGCACGTTCTCCACCAGTCCCCCGCCGGTGATGTGCGCCATAGCGCGGATATCCATTCCGTCGGCCAAAGCCGCCAACACTGGCCGCACGTAAATGCGGGTGGGCCACAACAGTTCATCCGCCCAGGTCCAGGGGCGCTTGGCTGCTGTCGCGCCCAGGACCTGCGGGCCGCGGGCGGCCGCAAACGGCAGCGGATCCGCCAGATCGACGCCCACCTCGGCAATCAGCTTGCGCACCAGCGAATAGCCGTTGGAGTGCAGGCCATCGCTGGCCAATCCGATGAGGGCATCGCCCGCCTGAACGCGGTGGCCGTCGATGATGTCCGGCTGGTTGGCCACCCCCACGGCGAATCCGGCCAGATCATATTCGCCGGGCGCGTACATCCCCGGCATCTCCGCCGTCTCGCCGCCCAACAGGGCGCAGCCAGCCGTCCGGCAGCCAACAGTGACGCCTGCCACCACCGCTTCCGCCACCTCCACGTCCAGTTTGCCTGTCGCCAGATAATCGAGAAAGAACAGCGGCTCGGCGCCCGAGGTGAGGATGTCGTTGACGCACATCGCCACACAGTCGATGCCAATGGTGCCGTGGCGTCCGGTGGCAAACGCCAGTTTCAGCTTTGTCCCCACGCCGTCGGCGCCCGAGAGCAGCACCGGTTGCGGAAAGCGGTTGACGTCGATGCGGAAGCCGCCGGAAAAGCCGCCGATGGCCGCCATCACCTCCGGCCGGCGCGTTTCTGCGGCCAGACGGGCATAGCGCCGCGCCGCTTCGTTGCCCGCCGCGATGTCGACCCCGGCCGCGCGGTACTCGTCGCTCATCACACCCCGACCTCCTGCTGGCTGACGTCGTACTGCTCCTTGCTGATAGGGTACACCTCGGTCGGATAGCGACCGGTGAAACAAGCGTTGCAAAACGGATAGGGCGCATCCTGAGGCACTCCAAACGCCTCCATCGTCTCCTCCACCGTCAGGAATTCGAGCGAATCCGCCCCAATCTCGCGGCAGATCCCCTCCACAGAATGGTCCGCTGCAATCAGCTGGCCCTTCGAGGAAGTGTCGATGCCGTAGTGACAGGCGTGTTTGTATGGCGGGCTGGAGATGCGCACGTGCACCTCCGTCGCTCCCGCCTCGCGCAGCAGCTGCACCAGGCGGCGGCTGGTGGTGCCGCGGACAATCGAATCGTCAATCAGCACCACCCGCCGTCCGTCCACCACCGAACGCACCGCGTTCAGCTTCAGCCGCACACCCAGGTCGCGCAGGGCCTGGGAGGGCTGGATGAACGTGCGCGCCACGTACTTGTTTTTCACCAGCCCCATCTCGAGCGGGACGCCGCTGGCCTCGGCAAACCCGGCCGCCGCCGAGACACTGGAGTCGGGCACGCCAATCACGATGTCGCCCGCCGCCGGGTGGCGCTCGGCCAGGATGCGGCCCAGCTTCTTGCGCACCGCGTGCACGTTCCAGCCGTCGATGTCGCTGTCCGGGCGCGCAAAATAGATATGCTCGAAGGTGCACATCGCCCGCCGCGTCGGCTGCGCCGGTGCAATGGCGGTCAGCCCGCCCGCGTCGATGACCAGCGTTTCCCCGGGCTCGACGTCGCGGACGAACTCGGCACCAATCGTCTCAAACGCGCACGACTCGGACGCCACCACGTACGCCTCGCCCAACCGGCCCAGAGCCAGGGGACGCAGGCCGTACGGATCGCGCAGGGCGATGAGCCGCTCGTCGGTCAACAGCACAAACGCGTACCCGCCCTTGACCATGCTCACGCTGGTGCGCACCGCCTCAATCAGGTTGGTCTGCACGGAGCGGGCAATCAGGTGCGCCACCACCTCGGTGTCGCTGGTCGACTGAAACAGGCTCCCCTGGCGCTCCAGGAGCACGCGCAGGGCGGGCGCGTTGACCAGGTTGCCGTTGTGGGCCAACGCCAGACTGCCGCGGTGCGTGCGGAAGGTCAGCGGCTGCGCGTTCTCGAGCGTGTTCTGCCCAGCCGTCGAGTAGCGGACGTGGCCAATCGCCGCGTGGCCGCGCAGGCGCGCCAAGTCCTCGCACGTGAACACGTCGGAGACCAGGCCCAGGCCGCGGTGGTTGTACATCCGTTCCCCGTCCACGCTAGCCATGCCGGCCGCCTCCTGGCCGCGGTGCTGCAGCGCAATCAGCGCCACGTGCGCGATCTGCGCCGCGCTGGGATGGCCATAAATGCCAAAGACGCCGCACTCCTCATGGAGGCCATCTGTCCGTTCCAGCCTCATCACGCATCCGCCTCCCCTCGCGCGCTGGGCGCCTGCATGGCCTGCGGCAGCGCGCCCTCGTAGGCGGCCTGGGCCGCCGCCAACGGCAGCGTCAACCAAACCCCGTCGTCGCCGCCGATGCTCACCGCGTCTCCGCCGGTTTTGCCGAGCACGAGCGCCGTTACACCTGCCTGCCCCGCCTCCTGGACGATGTCCTGTGCCGACGCACAGTCCACCTCGAGCAAAATCCGGCTCTGCGCCTCCGAGAACAACAGCCCGGCCCGCTGCAGGGCGTCTCGGGGCGTCACGGGCAGAGTCACCGTGGCGCCAACGCCGCCTGCGATGGCCATCTCCGTCAACGCCACCGCCAGGCCGCCTTCCGAGACGTCGTGCGCGGAGCGGACACGGCCGGCCCGGATGAGGCTTCGCACCAAGTCCTGCACGCGCCGCTCCAGCGCCAAATCGAGGGGCGGGGCGTCGCCGGCCGGCTGGCCGGCCAGCAACTGCCAGAACAAGCTGCCGTCGAGCGCGGCGTCGATGGGACCGACGAGGATGACGGCGGAATCGGCCGCGCGAAACGCCGCCTCGGTTACGCGCGTCAGGTCGTCAATCACGCCGATTGCGCCGACCACCGGCGTCGGGAAGATGTCCTGCCCCTGGCTCTCGTTGTAGAAGCTGACATTGCCGCTGACCACCGGCGTGTCGAGCGCCCGGCAGGCCTCAGCCATCCCCTCCACAGCGTCGATAAACTGGCGCATGACGGCAGGCTTTTCCGGGTTGCCGAAGTTCAGGCAATCGGTGATGGCGAGCGGTCTTGCGCCGCTGGCCACCAGGTTGCGGGCCGCCTCGGCCACGGCAATCGCCCCGCCCCGGCGCGGGTTGAGGTACACGTAGCGGCCGTTGCCGTCAGTGGCCAGCGCCACGGCGCGCGCCGCGCCCGGCAGGCGCAGCACCGCCGCGTCGCTGCCCGGCCCGACCTGCGTCGCCGTGCGCACGCTGGTGTCATACTGACGATACACCCAACGCTTGTCGGCGATCGAGGGGTGCGCGAGCAGAGCGAGCAGGTGCTGCGCCCAGGCATCTGCGTCCCCCGCCGGCAGATCAGGCTTGGCCACCGCCAAACCGGGTTTCGCGTACTTTGTGTCCGCCGGGCGGTCGTACACCGGCGCCTCGTCCACCAAAGCCGCCACCGGCACATCCGCCACCACCTCCCCGGCGAACCGAAGACGCAACCGACCGTCGCTGGTCACGCGCCCGATCTCCGCGACCTCCAGGCCCCACTTGCGCAAGATGGAAAACGCCAGCTCTTCCCGGCCCCTCTCCATGACCACCAGCATCCGCTCCTGCGATTCAGAGAGCATCATTTCGTACGGGGTCATGCCTTCCTCGCGCACCGGCACCAGGTCCAGGTTGAGCTCCAAACCGCCGCCGGCGCGCGCCGCCATTTCCGCCGAGGAGGAGGCCAGCCCGGCCGCGCCCATGTCCTGGATGCCGACCACCGCGCCCGTCGCAATGAGTTCCAGGCAGGCCTCCATCAGGAGCTTGCCGAGGAACGGATCGCCCACTTGCACGGCGGAACGCTCCTTCTCCGTCGGGTCCTCGGCCGACGCGAAAGTGGCGCCATGGATGCCGTCGCGCCCCGTCCGCGCGCCGACCACAAACACCGGGTTGCCCACGCCGCGCGCCGCGCCCTTGGCCATCTTGTCGGCCTCCAACACGCCGACGCACATCGCGTTGACGAGCGGGTTATGACGGTAGCTTTCGTCAAACGCCGTCTCGCCGCCGACGGTCGGGATGCCGACACAATTGCCGTAACCGCCGATGCCGGCCACCACGTTGGCGAACAGATAGCGCGTGCGCTCGTCTGTCAAAGGGCCAAAGCGCAGGCTGTCGAGAAACGCAATCGGGCGCGCTCCCATCGTGAACACGTCGCGCAAAATCCCGCCGACACCAGTGGCCGCGCCCTGGTACGGCTCCACGGCCGAGGGGTGGTTGTGGCTCTCCATCTTGAACGCCACCGCCAGACCGCCGCCCACGTCGACGACGCCCGCGTTCTCACCCGGGCCTTGCAGGACCTGCGGACCGCTGGTCGGGAACTTGCGCAGGTGGATTTTCGAGCTTTTGTAGCTGCAGTGTTCCGACCATAACACGCCGAACAGACCTGCCTCGACGTAGTTGGGCAGACGCCCCAGCCGCTCGCAGACGCGCTCGTACTCGGCATCGGTCAAGCCGAGATCGAGGTACCGGCGCTGCTCCCTTATCTCCTCGGGCGCCGGCTGGCCGCTTGGTACGGCCGCCTTCGTCTTTACGCGCACCTCAGCCAAGCCTTCCCACTCCTTCCGCGGACGCCGCCAGTGACGCCCCCTGTTGTTCCACAAAGCGGTGCATGGACGTGAACATGCGGGCTCCGTCGGCCGAACGCATCCATTCGGCCACCGCCCGCTCCGGGTGCGGCATCAGGCCCAGAACGCGGCCGTTGGCCCCCAGCACACCGGCGATGTCCTGGGCCGATCCGTTTGGATTCTGCACATATCGAAAGGCGATTCGCTGTTCTCGCCGCAGCCGCGTCAGCGTCGCCGCGTCCGCATGGTAGCGCCCGTCGCGGTGGGCGATGGGGATGCGGATGCGCTCGCCGGCAGCGTAGTCGAGCGTGAACGGCGTCTTTGTGTTCTCCACCTGCAGTTCAGCCAGCTCACAGCAAAACTGCAGGTGATCATTGACGAGCAGTGCTCCGGGCAAAAGCCCCGCCTCAGTGAGCACCTGGAACCCGTTGCAAATCCCCAGCACCAGGGCGCCACGCTGGACGGCCTCGCGGACACCGGCAACCGCCGGCGCAAAGCGGGCGATGGCGCCGCTGCGCAGGTAATCGCCGTAAGAAAAGCCGCCGGGAAGGATGATGGCGTCGTACGCCGACAGATCGCGCTGGTCGTGCCAGACGAGGTCGACCGCGTCGCCGAGCACCCGGTCAATCGCCAGAGCCGCGTCCTCGTCGCAATTTGATCCGGGGAAGACGATGACCGCCCATCTCATTGGGCTTCCTCCTCCACAAGCACGGCGTACGTCTCCATCACCGGATTGCACAGCAGCTCTTCACAGGCCCGGCGCACCTTCGCCTCCGCCTCGTCGCGATTGTCGGCCGCCACCGTCAACTCGATGGACTTGCCGATGCGCACCTGCTCCACGCCCTCGTGGCCAAGGCTGGTGAGTGCCTGCAGCACCGCGTGCCCCTGCGGGTCGAACACGCTCGGCTTCAACCACACCCGAACTGTCGCACGCCACTTCGTCATGCCTCTATCCCCTCTTCCACACGGCTTAATACTTCCCGGTAGGCCGCCTCAATGTCGCCCAGGTCACGGCGAAAGCGGTCTTTGTCCAGTTTCCTCTGCGTCTTCGCGTCCCAAAACCGGCAGGTGTCCGGCGAGATTTCATCCGCCAGGCGCAGCCTGCCCTCGGCGTCGACGCCGAACTCCAGTTTGAAGTCGACCAGGGTGATGCCGATGCGGCGCAAAAAACCGCCCAGGATGTCGTTGACAAGCAGCGCCGTCTCCCGCATCTCATCGCGCTCGGCCGCCGGTGCGAGGCCCAACACCTCAATGTGATCATCGGTGACGAGCGGATCGCCCAGGGCGTCGTCTTTGTAATAGAATTCGACAATCGGGCGCGCGAGCGGCGTGCCCTCGACGACGCCGAGCCGCTTGGCCATGCTGCCCGCAGCCAGATTGCGCACCACCACTTCCAGCGGCACGATGCGCACAGCATGCACCAGCGTCTCGCGGTCGCTGAGCGGCTCGATGAGGTGCGTCAGCACACCGTGCTTGGCGAGCAGCCGCATGAACAGATTGGACAGTCGGTTGTTGACAACCCCCTTGCCGGCGATGGACCCGCGCTTCTGCCCGTTGAAGGCGGTCGCATCGTCCTTGTACTCGACGATGTACTGCTCAGGGTTGTCTGTGCGATAGACCTTTTTCGCCTTGCCTTCGTAGAGCAGTTCCCATTTGGCGGCCATGGTACCTCTCCCTCACTGTGGTATGTCGAAGGCCCGGAACGATAAACGGCCCGCTCCCCGACCTACGCGGGGAATGCGAGCCGTTGCTGGCTGGCGGCACCGAGGCGCGCAAACCGGCGCAAACCGCTGTGCGCCGGGTTGGCGCAGACCGTCTGCCTCGCCCGAGCCGGCAGCTGCCAGCTTGGCGCGGGCAAGCCGGCCAAAATGACGCCTGGTGCCCTGATTCCCCTCGTAGTCCGGACCTTTACGGGGTCCGGGTAGAAACTCTCAGGCCGTATCCCTGAGGATATACGAGAGTGACCCGTATTTGATTGTTGGCGCACGTTGTCTCTGCTTGTCAGGGCCACGGCTGTGCCGCAAACGCGCCGGGCGCGGAGGCGGCCGTCAGATGCCGAGGCGCGCGAGAATCTCGTCCACCCGGCGCAGGTGCCAGGCGGGATCGAAACACGCCTTGAGCTCCTCCTCGCTGAGCCGCTCCCGGACGAGCGGCGCCTCGCGGATGATGTCGTAGAACGGGCGCTCCTCTTCCCAGGCGCGCATGGCGGCTGGCTGCACGGTGTCATACGCCTCTTCGCGCGCGACACCCTTGTCAATCAAGGCGGTCAGCACGCGCTGGGAATACGTCAGACCGTGGGTACGCTCCATGTTCCGTTTCATGTTCTCCGGATAGACGCGCAGGTCCTTCAAGATGCGGTTCATCCGGTGCAGCAGGTAGTCGGTCAAAATCGTGGCATCCGGGAGGATGACGCGCTCGACCGACGAGTGGCTGATGTCCCGTTCATGCCACAGCGGCACGTCCTCCAACGCCGGCACGACAAACCCGCGCAACACGCGCGCCAGCCCGCTTATCTGCTCGCAGCCCACCGGGTTGCGCTTGTGCGGCATCGCGGATGATCCTTTCTGCCCCTTGTAAAACGGCTCCTCAACCTCGCGGATCTCCGACTTCTGCAGGCCGCGGATTTCGGTCGCAATCTTGTCCAGGGTGGTGCCGATGAGGCTGAGCGTGAAGATGAACTCGGCGTGCCGGTCTCGCTGCAGGGTCTGCGTGCTGATGGGCGCCGGCTTGAGCCCCAGGCGCTGGCAGACGTATCGTTCCACGAACGGATCGACATTGGCGTAGGTGCCGACCGCCCCGGAGATCTTGCCGTAGCGCATGCGCTCGGCGGCCGCTTCGAAGCGCTCCAAGTTCCTGTCCATCTCGGCGTACCAGAGCCCCGCTTTGAGGCCAAACGTGGTGGGTTCGGCGTGCACGCCGTGCGTGCGGCCCATCATGATGGTGTGGCGGTGCCGGTCGGCGAGAGTGCGCAGGGTCTCAAGGATGTCCTGCAGATCCGCCCGGATGATGGCAATCGCCTGCTGCAACTGCGCGGACAGGGCGGTATCGACGACGTCTGTCGAGGTCAGGCCGTAATGGACCCACTTGCGCTCCGGGCCCAGCGACTCGGACACAGCGCGCGTGAAGGCGACCACGTCGTGACGTGTGGTCTCCTCGATTTCCAGGACGCGCTCCACAGAGAACCGGGCCTTCTCACGAATCGCCGCCGCGTCTTCCTCAGGAATGACCCCCAACTGGGCCCACGCCTCGCAGGCGAGGATTTCCACCTGCAACCACCAGTGGTACCGCTGTTCCAACGTCCAAAGCCTGCCCATCTCAGGGCGGGTATAGCGGTCAATCACAGGATTGCTCCTCCTCCAGCCAGCGGTGGACGCCTCCCGTCCACCTGTATCCGTTGCCAGTGTAACCCCGGTCTGCTGGGGTGTCAACCAAAATCCGAACGATGAAAGAAATTATGCACAAGAATGTTCGTCCATCGGGGTGGTTTGGCTCCGTCCGCCACAGCGGGTATGATAAAGGGTGTGTTTCGTTACGAGGGAGGGATGCCCAAGTGAAACAGCTTGTCGAAGGACTCAAGGAACAGGTGGCCGCGCATCGCCAACCCAACTATGACGCGCCAGCTGTGTTTATCAACCGCTGGTCGCCCCGGGCGTTTGCCCCACGGCCGATTGATGAGGAAACGCTGTTCGCGGTGCTGGAGGCGGCCCGCTTTGCGCCTTCGGCCAACAACCTGCAGCCTTGGCGCTTCATCATAGCCCGTACGGATGTGGACAGAGACCTGTTTTGTCAGTTCATCAACGAAGGCAATGTGACCTGGTGCCAAAAAGCGCCGGTGCTCTTGCTGCTGGCTTCCCAGACCACGACGGAGGATGGCCGCAACAACCGGATGCACGCGTTTGATGCGGGCGCTGCCTGGGCCTCTTTGGCGCTGGCCGCTGAGATGAAGGGTCTGGCCGCGCACGCGATGGGCGGCTTTGACCGCGACAGGGCCCGCGAGTTGCTGGCCCTTCCGGACGGATTCGAGCCGCAGGTGGTGATTGCCCTCGGCTACCAGGGCGACGCCGCCGATTTGCCGCCCGCTTTGCAGGAGCGCGAGAAGCCAAACGGCCGTCGTCCGCTCGCCGAGACGGTGTTTGAGGGACGCTTCGGTCGCGCGGTCGATGGGCTGGTGTAATTGTACAATCGGCCGAACCGAGAGTAATTCTGGCGCTGCCTCATTGCGCTGGTTGTCATGTCCTATGACATGATCAGCACTGATGTTTGCATGGGCCCTCACCTCCCGCACGTAGGGGCCTGCGGACCGCGCTGCGGGTACCGGAGGTGAGTCCCATGGAGCGGAGATTTCTGCTTGAACTGACGATACCAGATAGCGCACCTGGTGTTGTTACAGCTCAAGGTGGAAGTGGTCTCCAAAAAGACCGACAGCCAATCCCACTAAAGCTGGCCCGCCAAGGGATTGACTGCCCTTCGTTCTGATTCGGCCCGAGCGTTGGTGCTGCAGGCCCCGCCCTACTGCCCGTCAGATATCGCCATGGCGGGCAGAATACATTTTGTGTTGCTTTCAGTTACATTATGCTTCAGCCATACCTGCATGTAAACCATTCATGGGCGCCGTCGCCATGGTCCAATCAATCGCAGCGCCGTGACCGTAAACGAATATCATAATTTTCATGCGCATAGGCGAAGAATCACGTCCATCCGCGCTAATCCAATCCGCTACGCGCGCATGCACCGCGATGCTCAGCGATGTTGAAAGACAACAATCGCGATAATGACCAGAATAAGGACGGCACCCAATACCTTCCCAAAAGGTGTGGCAAAATTAATGGTGAAACCGAACCCCGTTGTTCGTTTGACAAAGGTTTTTCGATTCTCTGGGTCATAATGAACGATTCCGCGCAACCATCGTCGGCTCTTGCCTCGCTTGTCGTCCGCCATTCAGCCCCCTCCTCTGGCACCTTCGACAAGTTGTCTATCTTTCCAACATGACCCTTGCCCGAAACCTCCACTTGGGACACATGGTTTTATTTTTATATATGATATATAACTAATATTATATTTGGATCAAATCACTTTCAAGCCAGCAAGACAGTGGCTGATTTCGGTGTTATCCTGCAATAAACCGCCTGATTCAGGAAATGCCGCGCGAAATTGCGGCTACCGTGTTCATGCCGAAACCAAGAAGTGGGTCCCACCAGCCACAACCATCCCAGAGACGCCGTTAAACACACACGGCCGCCCCATGGGCTATGCCCCCGGAGCGGCCGTCCTTGTCCATAGCTGGTCAGGAATGGTACCGATCATCCGACTGCTGAAAACGAATCCATGTCGTGACAATCCAGCCAATCACGCCGAAGACGACTACAGCCAGTGGAAAGCTGACCGCCCATCGCTCGGCCGCCGGCGTCTTCCCCCGCAGCATCCTGAATCCCCCCAACATCAACCCTCTCGCCTTCAGTATGAGCCGTGAAGGAGGATTGTATGAGGCACGCCGTCTAACCCTGCAAAGCGCCTCAGACGTAGAAAATATACCGCCACAAAGCGAGAATGACGATAATGATCATCAGCCAGTGGATGCGCGTATACTCTCTGCGCCGGAACAGCCACAGAATGCCGTTGATGACGACAAACGCGGTAAAGCCGACGGCGATGCCGTTGGAGATGCTGTAGGTTAAGGGCATCGTGACGATGGTCAGGAAAGCCGGGATGGCGATGCCCATGTTCTCCCAGTCAATCTGCCGCACCGCCTGCATCATCAGCACACCGACAATCACCAGCGCCGGCGCGGTAGCCTGGGACGGGATGATGAGCGCAATCGGGGCGATGAACAGCGAGAGCAAGAACAATACGCCGGTCGTCACCCCGGTCAAGCCGGTGCGGCCCCCTGCCGCGATGCCAGATCCGCTCTCGACAAACGCGGTGATGGTGCTGGTGCCAAACAGCGCGCCCAGGCTGACGCCGGTGGCATCGACGAGCATGGCGCGGCCGAGCCGTCGCTCGCCCTCCTCACCTTCGAGCAGGCCCGCCTTGTTCGCGGTCCCGACCAAGGTGCCGAAGGTGTCAAACAACTCCACAAACGTGAACGTGAACAAGGCGCTGATGAGGCCGTAGTGAAACACCGATGCCAAATCGAACGCAGCAAAGTTCATCTGCGAGAAGTCGGGCACCCAGGATGCTTTGCCGAGCCCCGACACGTCGGTCACGCCCATGGGGATGCCGATAAGGGTGGTGACCAGGATACCGATGATGATGGCGCCCGGCACGCGCAGGGCCATCAGCACCGCAATCAGGAGCAGGCCGATAAACGTCAGGTCTACGCCCGGATCCCGCAAGGAGCCCAGCCCAGGCAGCCAATCGGAGTTGTTGATGAGCACGCCTGGATTGAACTTGCCCGGGGCCGCTCCGACAAACTGCATCGTCATGATGCCGCCGTCCTTCAACCCGATGATGGTGATGAACAGACCGATACCGACCGTGATGGCCAGCTTCAGCGAATCGGGCACCGCCACCACCAGGAGCTGGCGGATCTTCGTGACCGTCAGGATGATGAACACAATGCCGGAGATGAACACGCAGCCAAGCGCCGTCTGCCAACTCATCTGGCCGCCGTGCGTCGCAGCCACGGTGGCAAAGTAAGCGTTCAGACCCATGCCGGGGGCAAGGGCAATCGGATAATTGACAAAAAGGCCCATGAGCAGCGTGACAATGCCCGCCCCCAGCGCGGTCGCCAGGAACACCGCCTGCTCGTTCATCCCGGTGCTGCTTAAAATCTGCGGATTGACAAAAAGAATGTACGCCATCGTGACAAAGGTGGTGATACCCGCCACAATCTCGCGACCAACCGTGGTCTGGTGCTGCGTCAAGCGAAACAGAGTTTCCATATCCCCCATTACTCCCATTCAATCGTCGCCGGAGGCTTCGATGTGATATCGTACACGATCCGGTTGATGCCCGGGACCTCGTTGACGATGCGCGTCGACACTCGCTCCAGCACATCGTAGGGCACGCGCGCCCAATCGGCCGTCATCCCCTCCTCGGAGACCACGGCACGAATCGCTATAGCGTTCGAGTAAGTGCGCTCATCCCCCATCACGCCGACACTCTGGATGTTGGTCAGGACGGCGAAGTACTGCCAAATCTCCTGGTCCAGCCCGGCCTTCGCCACTTCCTCGCGCAGGATTGCATCGGCCTCGCGCACCTTCGCGAGCTTCTCCTCCGTCACCTCGCCGAGGATGCGGATCGCCAACCCCGGGCCCGGGAACGGCTGCCGCCAGACCAGTTCCCTCGGCAGGCCCAGCGCCTCGCCGAGCGAGCGCACCTCATCCTTGAACAGCTCGCGCAGCGGCTCAATCACCTCAAACTGCATATCCTCGGGCAAACCCCCGACGTTGTGGTGCGACTTGATGGTCTGCGCAGTCGCAGTCCCGCTCTCGATGACGTCGGTGTACAGCGTCCCCTGCGCCAGGTACGCAAACGGTCCCAACTCCTCGGACGCCGCCTCAAACACGCGGATGAACTCCTCGCCGATAATCTTGCGCTTGCGCTCCGGATCGGCCACACCTTGGAGGCGGCCGAGGAATCGATCCGCTGCGTCAATGCGCACCACGTCGACGCCGAGCCGGGCCTTGAGGCTGTCCATCACCGCGTCGCTCTCGCCCTTGCGCAGGAGACCGTGGTCGACAAATACCGCCGTCAGCTGGGATCCGATGGCGCGATGCATGAGCGCGGCGGTCACGGACGAATCGACCCCGCCGGATAGCGCGCAGAGCACCCGTTCCCGGCCCACCTGCTGGCGAATGCGGGAGACCGCCTCATCAACCAGCGAATCCATCGTCCAATCACCCCGGCAGCCGCAGACCTGGAACAGGAAGTTGGCAATGAGCTCCTGTCCGTGTTCGCTGTGCCGCACTTCGGGATGGTACTGTACCGCGTACAGGCGCCGGCTAGCGTCGCTCATCGCGGCAATGGTCCCGTCCGGCGTCACCGCGTCGGCAGAAAACCCAGCCGGAACCTCCACCACCGCGTCGCTGTGGCTCATCCAGACCGTCTGCTGTCGCGGCTGCCTGGCGAACAGTGGGTGGTCGGCCCTTGTCACCTCAAGGCTCGCCCGCCCATACTCTCGCACATGGCCTCGCTCCACTTTGGCGCCGAAGTGCTTGGCCAACAACTGCATGCCGTAGCAAATGCCGAGCACCGGCACCCCCAGCTCGAAGATGGCCGCATCCACATCCGGAGCCCCGGGCTGAAACACACTGTTGGGCCCGCCGCTAAAGACGATGCCCTTGAGGTTCCTGCGCCGGAGTTCCGCCGCCGGCGTGCTGTGCGGCACCAGTTCGGAGTAGACATGCTGCTCGCGAATGCGCCGGGCTATCAACTGGTTGTATTGGCTGCCGAAATCGAGCACCACCACAGTCTCGTGTTGCAACGCCCCACACCCCTTTGTCCACCTAGTATTCAACCGAGCCGACCATTTGAATCGAAGCCGCTCTTTGTCCAAGGCCACATCCCTTCAAGGGATTGACTGCGTGGCCGTGAGCCGCGAAGCCACGGGCGCCGATTGGACAGACGGCCACCCATCGGACAAAAAGAAAACCCCGCCACCTCACAAACCTGAACCGACGGAACCTGTGCCATATGCTCCGCCTGATTGTGAGGCTGACGGGACAAACAAGCCAAGCGGGTGCGCCAGCATGGCGGGCGCATCCGTACGGCGAGTTTACGCATCGGCCTCGTAGTCGGACAATTTCCGGTTGTCCGGTAGAGACTGCCGAGCCCATTCCCGGCATTATACGAGACAGCAAGACGAACTCCGACACAATTCTACTCAATGGAATCGGATGAGGTCAATGATAGAATAAGCAGCTTCACGGACACGTACGTCAACGAAGGAGCGGGCATTGAAGGAGTGAGCATTGTTCAACCGATTTTTCGGAAGGTGAGGCAGTATAAGCGCCCTCCGCAGATGTCCTTAAGCCGCACGTCCGCCACGTTGTCCGGCAGCAATTCGGCGATGGCTGCGCCGTTCACGGGCGCGCTTCTGCCGGAAAAATAGCGCCTCATCCAGGGAACCTTTCGGTATGCCTTCTCTCCGTTCCATTTGATGGCATGGTAGACCTTGTTCGCAAGGTTGTAAACCGGCGCGACGCGGTCGTACAATTCTTGGTACTTTTTGTTCAACCCGTGCACTTCTTCCGGCGCAAACGAGAAAATCCCGCCTGTTTGCCGGTATGATGCCTGGGAATTGCGGCTTCGCAATTGGAGGCTTCCATCGCCGCCGATAATGGGCTGCAGTGGCTCTTTCGTCAACGGATCGCACAGCAATTCCAGAATGGCATCCAGTTCTTCCGTGTGTGTCGCCTCCCCTCTCCAAAGCTGGGCATTGACACAAAGAAATAAGCAGTCACGAAAATCTACGAAGAGCGGGATAACGCCGCCTCGTCTGGGAGTGCAGCCCTGTCAGCGAAAATCGTAACATTTGGATGGAGTTGCAAAAAGGATGATGGTACCTGTTCGGTTACCGGCCCAAACAACGTTTTCCTTAAAATTTCACGCTTTCGTTCACCGGAAACGAGCAGTAAAATATGACGCGCCTGCAGCAGCACGTCCATCCCGGCCGTGATGCTTCTGCGTGGAACTTGCTCCTGTGAACCCCAATACCGCGCATTGCTTTTCAAGCTTTCGGGAGTAAGACTTACCACGCGCGTAGGAGCATCAGCTGCGGCTGGAGGCTCATTAAACCCAAGATGTCCATTCGGACCCAAACCTAGAACCGCCAAATCGAATCCGCCAATCCTCCTTACTGCCTCGTCATATTGACTACATACAAGGTCCGTATCTGTCGCATCCTCTGGCAGACGGACAAAGCGGTCTGACGGGATTCCCCAAGGCTTGAGCACTGATCGGACTAGCCATCCTTCCAGTGAACGCGGGTCGTCCAGAGACACGCCAAGATACCCGTCCAACTGGAAAAGAAGGAGTTGCGACGTATCCAGCTTTCCCGCCCGGATGTGCTCCGTCAACACTCGATACATCCCCATTGGTGTATCACCTGTCGCTAACACCACTGCGGAATCGGGCTTGCGGCTGACCGCCTCGATAAACAGTTGGGCAGCGCGCCGGCTTAATTCCTGATAATCATTTGCCACATACAGGTGCATAAAAGTCTCCTTAATTTGTATTGTAGAGATATTCCTCAAAACGACACCAGGTCAAGTTTTAGAATCTGGTTGTCGGATCCAGAGGGTTTGGGCGTTGCAATAAAGTGGACACTTCATAGTGCCTGCCTTCGTTTGAGGAAATGTGAATCCCGTGCATGATTTCCAGTACATGATACAGCAGGGCACTGTTCGCTCTGTGCTCTCGTCCGGTCCTCATGGCATCGACCATATCCGCCAATCCAATGCCTCGGCTGTTGTCCGTGTATCCCTTGGTCACAGGTATCTCTCTCCAGTCCCCACTCCCTGGTTTCAGGAACACGGGACCGTCATACGTATTTGGATCCGGAACGGAAATCGTACCCCGCTCTCCATAGATCTCGATGTGCGGCAGCTTTGATCCCCAAACATCAAAACTTGTGATAATCGTCCCCACTGCCCCGTTTTCGAACTCCAACAATCCGGCAACATGCGTCGGAATGCTTACCGGGATCTTCACACCACTCATTGTCGTTCGCTCCCCAAAGGGAGTACTGGTACAGCCCGCGATTCTTTTCACCGGACCAATCAATGCGACCAGCGCGGTTAAGTAGTAAGGGCCCATGTCAAACATCGGACCGCCGCCTTCTTGATAAAAGAACGCGGGATTCGGATGCCAGTCTTCGGGTCCTCGGCCCACCATAAACGCGGTAGCTCCAATAGGCTTGCCAATCAGTCCGTCGTCAATGATTTGCCGGCAAGTTTGGAGTCCTCCGCCGAGGAACGTGTCGGGGGCACCACCCACCAACAGGCCTTTTGAGGCAGCCGCTTCTAGAATCCTTTTCCCATCCTCGAGAGAAACAGCCAGAGGCTTTTCAGTGTACACATGCTTACCCGCTTCAAGCGCGGCCATCGAAACCTGTGCGTGGGAGGTGGGAACTGTGAGATTCACTACGATTTGAACATCGGGATCGCTCAGCAACTCTTCGACACTGCAGGCTTTCGGAATGTTAAACTCCTGCGCCTTTGCCCTGGCACGTTCTATGTCTATGTCCGCGCAGGCAACGACTTTCACGGACTTGAATGAATGGAAATTTTTTAAGTATATGCCACTAATATTTCCACACCCAATGATGCCCACTCCGACCCGTTCCACGTTGCTGATCACTTCCTCCGGTTGTTTTCTCAATGGATTATCTTCCTAAAATCAAATCACTTTGGGCCCCGGGTTCCCTTGAACGGCATGACAGGCCGCCCAATGATTCTCTCCCACTTGTACGCGTTTCGGCGCCTCCTTCCGGCAGACGTCCATAGCCAGCGGACACCGCGGGTGAAAGCGACAGCCTGGCGGCAGTTGCGACAAATTGGGCGGCTCTCCTGGCGCCGTCTCCCCTTCCAACATTGTGTTGCGCTCCACGTCCGGTACCGCCGACAAGAGCAACTGCGTGTACGGGTGCGCGGGTGCCGATACCACGTCGTCCACAGGTCCGCCTTCGACCAACTCGCCCGCGTACATCACCAGCAAATCGTCGCCAATGTAGCGCGCGCTCGCCAGGTCGTGCGTGATGAACAAAAACGCCAGACCCCGCTCGCGCTGCAACTTGCGCATCAGGTTCAAGATGTCCATGCGAATCGACACGTCCAGCATCGACGTCGGCTCGTCGGCCAGGATCAGCTTCGGTTCGACAATGAGCGCCCGCGCAATCACCACGCGCTGTCGCTGCCCGCCCGACAGTTCATGCGGGTATTTATCGATATAGTCACCCGCCGGCGTCAACCCCACTGATTCGAGCGTCTGCAATGCCCGCTCCCGCGCCTCGCTCGCCGTCCGGCATTTACGGTAGTTGAATAGCGGGCGGCTGAGGTGGTAACCGATGCTGTGCGACGAGTTCAGCGATCCGAACGGATCCTGAAAGATCATCTGCACTTCGCTGCGCAGCCTCAGCAACTCGCGACGGCGCAAGCGCCCCCCATAGCTGCTCCCGCCAAACCGGATGGTGCCGCCTGTCGGCGTAAGCAGTCGGGCAATCAGCCGTACCACCGTCGACTTCCCGCAACCGCTCTCGCCCACGATTACCGTTGCCCGACCATCAGAAACCGTGAACGACACGTCTGTGACGGCGTGCAGTTTGCGCGTCCGCAGCCCAGCACGCACTTCGAACGTCTTTTGCAAATGCTCAACTTCGAGCAGGGCAGGCGTCTCAGCCACTCGTAACACCTTCCTCAAGCAGATGACAATGCGCCGCATGCGTCGCAGATAGGTTTGTCACTCTCGGCACCTCTGTCCGGCACCGCTCCGTGACCAACGTGCAGCGCTCGTGAAACCTACAACCATTCGGCGGTGCCAGCATGCTCGGCGGGCTCCCGCCAATGCCAGTGAGCTCACGGCGCTCGAAAACCGACGGAAACGAGTTGAGCAGTCCCCGCGTATACGGGTGCCGGGGCGCCGTGCGAATCTCCTGGCAGGTCCCAATCTCCACCAGCCTACCGGCGTACATGATCGCAATCCGATCCGCAATGGACAGCAACAACGACATGTCATGCGTGATGAACAACACCGAAAACCCGAACTTCGCCTGCAGTTCCTTGATCTTGCGGATCACCTGCTTTTGCACGACCACGTCGAGCGCCGTGGTTGGCTCGTCCATGACAATGAGGTCCGGTTGCAGCGCCAAAGCCATCGCAATCATCACCCGCTGGCGCATGCCCCCGGATAATTCGTGTGGGAAACTGTGCACACGCCCAGGATCCACTTCCACGATGCTGAGGAGCTCCTCTGCTCGTTTCCACGCTTCGCGCGTCTTCGTATTCGTGTGCGCTTGGATTGCATCCACAATCTGCTCACCGATTGTCAGCACTGGGTTTAAGGAACTCATCGCGCTTTGCGTCACCAGCGATATCCGGCTCCAGCGGATCTTGCGCAGCTCTTCTTCTGACGCCCGCACGAGATCCTGTCCTTGGAACAGGATCCTACCTCCGCTGATCTCTCCGTTCTCCAACAGTCGCGTTAGCGCCATCGCCAATGTGCTCTTGCCGCAGCCCGATTCGCCAGCCAGTCCCAGGATCTCGCCTTCTTCAATCGTCATGTTTAGGCCTTCAATCACTTTGACGTCCACATCGCCAAAATACGTCACCGACAGGTCACAGATCTCACACAACACGCTCACTGAGCGTCAACTCCTTTGTAAGCGTCGCCGCCTGCGTGACTGTGAACGGAGCTTCGGATTGGTGAGTTCATCCACCGCGTAGTTGAGCAGGGCCAGCCCCGCCCCGAACAGCGCGATTGCCAGTCCCGGCGGGACGAACCACCACCACGCGCCGCTGAGCAACGCACCCTCTGTGTCCGCCCAGTACAGCATCGTTCCCCAGTTCACCGCCTTCAGATCCCCAAGACCCAGAAACTGCAACCCCGATTCGGTCAGCACGGCGTAGATAATGCTAAACAGTAGATTCGCGAAGATAAGAGAGAACATGTTCGGCATGATTTCCCGAAACACGATGCTGAACATCGACTCCCCGCCCATCTTCGCCGACTCGACATACGGGAGACTGCGCATCGCCATGATCTGCGCGCGCAGCACCCGCGCCCCCCACGCCCAACCCGTCAGAATGATGACCATGACCATCGTGAAGTCCCCGGACTTCGGCAGTACGGCCGCCAGTACGATGACCAGCGGGAGCCCGGGGATGATCAAAAACACATTCGTGACGAGCTGCAAGACCTCATCCATGAGCCCACCCACATAACCCGACACCATGCCAACCAGCATTGACAACACGGTCGTTCCAGCTCCAGCGATAATCGCCACCGACAGCGTCTCACGCGTCCCGAACACAAACTGGCTGAACACGTCTTGGCCGAGCGACGTGGTCCCGAGTGGATGCGCGCCGCTTGGCGCCTGTAATGGCAAAAATGATGTGGCATTCGGACTCAAGTGCGTCAACAGCGGAGCGATGATAGCGAGAACGATGAACAGCGTAATCAGGCTGGCACCCACTACCGCCTTTTTGTTCTGAAAGAAACGTCTGACCGTGCCAAGTAAGGGATTCTTACGCCTCCCCTGCGTGCGCGTACTCACATTGGTAAGGACCGGTGATGCTTCCGGCTGCACGTTAGCCCCCTCCTGCACTGTAAGTTCCGTTTGCATGCGGATCCCCTCAGTCTATTGCGCACGTCTGGCCCGCGGATCCAGTCTCACGTACACCAGATCGGCCAGGAAGTTGGCAACCAGTACCCCAATCGCGATCAACAACAGCGCCCCCTGCATCATCGGGTAATCCTCGTTGCCTACCGCCTGGAACAGCTCATATCCGAGCCCCGGATAGGAAAACACGATTTCGGTCAGAAGCGCGCCGCTCAAGATGAACCCTAGCGATAGCGCAAAGCTCGTGATATTGGGCAAGATAGCGTTACGTGCCGCGTATCTCAGCATCACGCGCGTATTGGCTAAGCCCTTGGCCTTGGCGACCTTCACATATTCTTCGGACAGCGTCGTGATCATGTTGTTGCGCATGCCGAGCAGCCAGCCGCCGATGGACGTGACGACGATGGTGAGGGCCGGTAAGATGGCGTGATACAGAATGTCAGGCAAATTGGCCCAACTCCATCCCATGACGGTGTCGCTGTAGGCATGGCCGATGGGAAACCACCGCAGCCGAAAGGCGAGAAAGTACAGGGCGACGAGGGCAAGCCAAAAGTAGGGAAACGCGCCTAACAGCGTGAACACCGTCGGTGCGACCGAATCGAGCACGGAGCCTCTGCGCCAAGCCGACACGATGCCGAGGAGTGTGCCGATGACAAAGCTGATAACGGTTGACGTGCCGAGCAGAAACAGCGTCCACGGCAGGGATTGCATCAGCACCTGTGTCACGGTCTCAGGGTAAAGACCAAACGAGTACCCAAGGTTCCCGTGAAATACCTGACCGATATACTGAAAGTACTGGGTCAAGATGCTCGTATGCTGGTCAAGGCCGAACAGTTGCGCGTACGAGGACAGGGCGTGCGGATTGATCTGGCCTTTAAACTTCGCAACTAGCACGAGCATGGGGTTGCCCGGCATCATGCGCGGCAGAGCGAAGTTGAGTGTGATAGCAGCCCACAACGCCACGACGTAAAACACTATTTTTCGAACTAGGTATTTCAATGTCACTCACAGTCCTTCGAAATGAAGTGAAATCAGGAATTGCCATCACGTCTACCAGCAAGGCGCTAGGAGAAAAGCTCGCTCCTGCACGCTTCTCGTCACTTCTGATATACCTGTGAGAAGATGTACATTTGATCAATGGGACCAGCAAAAGTCGCGTACGGATTTTGCGCTGAAGGCCAACCGACCAGATTGGTGGTGTTGTACTCATCCCATGCCACGCCGTTGAGCAGCGGGATAACCGGCAGGTTAGTCGCGAAAATGTTCTCGAGTTTGTGCATGATCGCCTTCTGCTGAGCAGTCGAGAAGGTGAGAGGATACTCGTTCAAGAGTTGATCCGTCGTCTTGTCGCTCCAACGCTCGGTGTTGCTCATGGCTTGTTTGCCTATCGGAGCCGTGTACTTACTGTTCAGTAATTGGTTATACCCGATGTATGCCGGGCCCTGGTTCACCCAACCAAAGGTCAATTGGAAGTTGCCGTTTGCCATGAGGCTGTAGAGGGTGGAGGCGGACAGCGTTTTTACCTGCGTGTCGATACCAATCGCCCGCAGATTGCCCGCGATGACGCCAGCATCCGCAATCCAGTCTGTTACTCCAGATGCGACATCAATGGTCAACGAGACTGTATGTCCCTTTGGATCAACCAACTTCCCGGCCTGATTCCAAGTGAACCCTGCCTGCTTTAAAATAGTCTTCGCCTTTTGGGGATTGTACGTCAGCGGATGCTTGTCCAGAATGGACTTATCCAGGTATTGCTGACTGGCCAGGTTATTCGGAAGCGCAACACTGTTACTTACCGGCTCATAACCGAACTCCCCAAGCCGTGCCACCTGTGAACGATTAATCGCAGCACTCAATGCCTGCCGGAAGGCAGTCAGATTAGTGGGATAAGCGGCATCGTTGGTCTCCAGCACGACCGAACCGATGGGCGAGAACCAGTCGTGGTAGTTAGCACTGTGGCTTAACAAGGTGGACTGTATACTCGTGATAAACTGAGCGCCCGCGTCGAATTTGCCCTGCGCCATGGCCATCGCTGCCGTGTTGTTGTCCAGGTACAGTGGAATGCGTACCTGCTGCACGTATGGCTCCGGCGCGTTCCAGTAATGTGGATTACGCTTGAATGTGATCAGCGACGACGTCACCGACTGTACCAAAAATGGGCCTGTCGTGACAGGATTGCTGTCCTTGAATGTGACAGGGTTTTGCTTCGCCCAGATGTGCTCGGGCAAGATAGGCGTATCGTCGCCAATGTAATACCAGGCCGTGTTATTGACCGCCTTTAGGTTGATGATAACCTTGTACGGGCCTTTCGCCTTCACCGACTGGATCATCCCGCTGAGATTGTTCACGTCAATGCTGTGATGGCTGACGAGCATGTTCAGCGTGTACACGACGTCTTTCGAAGTAAACGGTACACCGTCAGACCACTTGACACCGGAACGCAGCGTCACCGTGATGGACTTATGATCTTTTGAATAGGAGAACGACGTCCCGAGTTTCGGAATTGTCTGCCCAGTGCTTTGATTGTAATAGAACAGCGGCTCATACACCCACATTATGCCACCCGACACAGGATTGGCAGGCGACCATGGGTTAAAATCATCGACAAAAGGACCGTTGGGGGCCCACACAAATGTAAGAGTCCCTCCTATCCGCCGAGATTGATCCGATGTAGAAGTCCCATTTGCCTGTTGAGATTGATTCGAAACCGGATTCATGCCACACCCGATGCTAGAAACGGCAAAAACAGAACTTACTGCCATTGTCGCGAGTTTCGCAGCCACGCGCTTGCTATCCTTCGTCTTCACTTGAAAATCCCCCTGAATTCGTAATCCACTCTTTCGACCGCATCTGTCGCACAATACCCAGGCATCAAGAAAAACGCGGCAAATAGTCTTTGTGGACGGAAAGCAGCTCATCGAGCGTCTTCTCCGCGGCATCCATACTGTCTACCACCGGATCAACCAAGAGCGCTTGCAGGGCTGCCTGGCGGTCACCCTTCACAGCAGCTTCCACTGCCAATCGCTGCACTGAGACCTGCATTTCGCAAAGCGCGGCGATGCCCGCCGGCAGACGGCCCATGGTAAGTCCCTGAATCCCAAAACCGCTTACGAGGGCTGGCACTTCTACCACTGCATCCCGCGGTAGGTTCTCGATACAGCCGTTGTTCGGGATATTCACCGCATGCACGTACTCGTTACGATTCTCCACGATGGCGCGGATAATGGTAAATGCCACCTCCCCAGACGGTTTCGTCAACAGATCCCCCAAATCCCCTTCGCCTCTAGCCAGGGACTTCAGTCGCGTCCATAGCTGTTCGCGGTAGTCAGCCGCCCATTTAAAGTCATAACCATGCAAACCTGTTTTCTCGTAGGCATACGATAGGTACTCACCGATGTGATCATCGCTCGGCGCTGGCCAATAACCGAAACGGCGGAACATCGCCCGGGTCAAGGGATCATGAGATTCTCCCAATTCAGCCTCCGCTTTGCGCAGGGCCGGGTACAGATCTTCACCTGTGTTCTTGTCGCGAATGTCGAGCAGCCACAACAGGTGATTGACCCCTGCCGCTTTGACGTCGATGTCTTCACTCTTTCTACCTAACAACTCCGCTACCCGGTCACGCCCCATGTACACACCATGGCAAAGACCTACAGCTTTAATGCTTGTATACTTACTGACCGCCATGATGATACGACTCTCAGGATTCGAGAAATTGATCAGAAGCGCGTTCGGGCACAGCCGCTCCATATCCGCGCAAATGTCTAAAATCAGCGGTATGTTACGCAACGCATGCGATAGGCCGCCAGGGCCTCCATTTTCGCCGAGCACTTGCCGAATGCCGTACTTGCGTGGAATTTCCCAATCTTTTTTCCAGAGTTCATCCCGTTTTACGGCGATCGAGATGATGACAAAGTCCGCCTCCGGCAGCGCCTCCTCTCGATTCGTCGTTGAGGAGATCTTGAGACCCGTTCCCGCTTCCTCATTCATCCGCTTTGCGAGTCTCGTCACGATGTCCAGGTTTTCCTCGTTCAAATCAACGAGGACCAGTTCGCTGTCTTTCAACTCTTTCATTTGAATGGCGTCCCGCAGCGAACCCGGTCCAAAGGAAACGCTTCCAGCACCGATAATCACGATTTTTGAAGGCCTCATATCGCTTCACTCCTTAGCGAATTCGAATTGGTGTCCTACAATAATTTCAGATACTCGCTCTCCATAAACACGGTTCCCGCCGCGCCGACGGCACCTGCATCCTCGCCCAAACTGGCCAAGACGATTGGACACTCTATCGGCGACATTCTCGCCACCCCTTTGCGGAGCCTATCCATCAACATATCTTTTGCACCAGCAACCCCACCTCCAATAATCACAACATCCGGATCGAGCAGTACTAAGACATTGCTCAGCGCCGCAGCCAGATACTCCGAAACCGTGTCAATGACGCGAACCGCCAGCTCATCCCCTGATCCCGCCGCCGCGAAGACATGCTCCGAAGTGACTGGTGAAAACGCCTGCAATACAGAGGACGGATACTCTCCAAGCAACTTCCGGGCCATGTTGGCAATCCCAACGCCAGAAGCGAACGTCTCGAGAGAGCCATACTCGAGAAAGCGCACCTCTCTTTCCGATGAGTTGTCGAATATTTGAAAGTACCCAATTTCCCCTGCATACCCTCTGCTCCCTCGATACAGCTGATTGGCGATAATGATACCTGCGCCGATGCCCGTACCGATTGTGATCATGATGGCGTTCGACGCATCCTTGGCGGCGCCACGCCATCTTTCACCAATCACGGCCATATTGGCATCGTTTTCAATAAGGATGGGATTGGGGAGAATACCTGCAACCACATTCCTGACATCGAGTTCATCAATGGCGAGTCCAGGTGCATTGGTCAAAAGTCCCGTGTGCGGATCTACAAATCCTGGAACACCAATCCCCGTGCCTAGAATTCTGTCTGCGGGGATCTGTGTTTCCGAGACAAATGCGGTAGCTTCCGAAGCTATGTACTCCACGGCCGCCACACCACGATATAAGGTCGATATCTTCTTCTTAGCCACGATGTCGCCGGCCAGATTTACTAACGAAAAAATAGTTTTTGTCCCCCCCACATCGATCCCGAGGGCGAACCTCGAATCTGGGACAAACTGTAGATGAATCGGACGCCTCCCTCCATGCGCGGTCGATTCACCGGTTCCAGCTTCCCGTATCATCCCTTCCGCCAGCAGCTCATCGACGATAATCGATACGACGGAACGGCTCATATTCAATTTCTGTGCGAGATCCGCTCGTGAGATAGGAGAATTCTCCCTGATCAATTGCAAAATGGCGGAACGGTTAAATTTTCTTATGTCAGATAAAGTGCCCTTCTTCAGGTCCACAACTATAACTCCTCGTTTGTTTGAACTAAGTTCGAACTAACTATAGCTGAATGATAGACGGTACATGATTCTTTGTCAACTCCAAATTTAAACTAACAATATTTATTGATATAGCGCATAAGTGCATACATATCTACCGATATCGCGCCACCAAAAAAAGAAAGAGACACCCATAAATGGATGCCTCTTTCTTATATATGTTAGCACACAACAGGAATCGTTGTCGCTGCTCCGCACACGGATAAGTATGAGTTTTACCACCACCAGGCCCACGGACCGAGCGCAGCGAGTGCGAGAAATGGGAAGAATAGAAATGGAAACCAGGCCTCTTGAACGTCCTCCATGGACTGAGACATGTTCTGTAGTATACCCGTGTCTTCCGTATTGACGCTTGTGGCAGCCGCGAGGCGGGTCGTTCCGCCACCCACCGGACGTACATAAATGCCATCATGGGTCACGGAATGGAGAATTCCATGGTGAGTTGCGCCGTCTTTCGTCCGGAAGACGACATGCTGTCCAATAAACCGCATGCAATGGGCACGTGTAATCACAATTTCCCTCCCCCTTCATTGATAAACAGGCGCCCGTTAAGGTCTGTCCATCAACTCGTGTACTTTATGCGTAATCAGTTGGTCAGATTGGACATATGGATTGGCGCGGTTTTTCAATTAGCACACGGAAGTCGTTGTTGCTCCTCCATACCCGTATCCGGGAACGAACAAGAAGAACAGAACGAAGATAATCAGGAACACCACGGCCCAACGGGTATAGACGCCAAAGACCCCGTACATTCAACTCCCCCCCTCCGTCGGTCGATACATTTAATGTTTTGGGGATCATCATGTTAAAGGATATCTGTCCTAGAAAATCGGCCCTTTTTCACACCCTTACCCCATCGTTCCACACGGGAGAGATTAGTTACGCTGGCGTATGAACCACGGTTTCAGCGCGTACAGGACCAGCAGCACCGCAACACTGACCAAGCTGAGGACGAGCTGCGATCGATCCGTTGGGTGAAAGGCCATCGACACCATCACCACCACCATGCCCAGTATGCAGACGTAAGTCAGGTACGGATACGCCCACATGCGGACCCGCAACTGCTCCGCCGCCTCTTGCTCCAACTGCCGGCGCATGCGAAGTTCCGACACGGCAATCAACAGGTAGATGAACAATCCGACCGCGCCGGACGAGTTGAGCAGAAACATAAAAACGTGTTGTGGCGAGACGTAGTCCATGATGACAGACAGGTAACCGACCACCGTGCAAGTCAAGATGGCCCGCATCGGCACGCCGCGGCGATTGAGTCTAAGCAGGCCTCGCGGCGCGTTACCCTGGTGTGCCAGGGCAAACAGCATCCGGGACGCCGTGTACAGACCTGAATTCAGGCAGGATAAGACAGCCGTCACCACGACCAGGTTCATGATGGTCGTCGCTCCCGGAATACCAAGCACATTTAACGCACTGACGTACGGGTTCATCATCGCTTTCGAATCGTTCCACGGCAGGATTGTAACGACGAGGAAGATGGACAGGACGTAAAACACGAGCACACGCCAGATTACCGAGTTCGTGGCTCTCGCGACTGCCCGGCTTGGCTCGGCCGATTCAGCCGCCGCGATAGTGACAATCTCAGACCCAAAGAAGGAGAAGATGAGCGTCGTCACACTCGCAAACAACGCGAGCACCCCGAACGGCGCGACCCCCCCGTGCGCCGTGAGATTTGAGAAATTCAGCCTGGCATGCGGCCACAGTCCGAGCACATACAGCGAACCCAGGATGATAAACACGGTGATGGCCCCGACCTTGATGGAAGCAAACCAGTATTCAAATTCGCCGTACGCACGGACCGAGAAGACGTTCGTCGCCGTCAACAACACCAGCAGAATGAGTGACAGCAACCACAGTGGCACTTGCGGGAGCAGCCAGTTGTGCAACGTCAGCGCACCAGCAGTGGCCTCCACCGCCACGACTATTACCCAAAAGTACCAGTATAACCAACCTATCAGAAAACCGGCCCAATCTCCGATTGCGATCCGTCCGTACTCCGCAAACGATCCCACGGACGGATGCGCCACTGCCATCTCCCCCAGCATGCGCATGATCAGGATGACCAAAACGCCGGCAAGCGCATAGGAGAAAACAGCAGCCGGCCCAGTCGATTGGATGACAGCCCCACTGCCGACAAACAACCCCGCGCCGATGACGCCGCCCAGCGAGATCATGGTCATATGACGCATTCGCAACGCTTTGTGCAAGGATTCCTGCTGTGTTTTCTGCTCCTGCATTGAGATTTCCTCCGGTGATTAAGGTGAAAAGCGCCCGACGCAGACAAACGGCCCCTCCGCCCGTCCAGGCATATCATGGTCATTGCGAGGGGCATCAATACACTCACGCGTCACACTCACGCGTCGGCCCGCAGGTGCCCGTTCGCATGTACCCTGCCCAACCGGAGGAACTGTATCCGAGCATTATTTCTGGGTCTACCATATACCACTAAACCCCGTGTTATACTGTGACATAAATCCATAAGAATAAGAGGTGCAACCTGTGAGCACGCTGAAGAAGACCGCTGTTCTCCTCCTATCGATACCAACTTTGGCAGCCGCCCTGACAGGGTGCGGAGCCACATCGCAACCCATATCCACCCATTCGACTTCGACAGGCAATCATCCCACCGAAGGCGGCGCGATTGAGATTGACAGCACCGCCGCCCCGCATCAATTGGATCCAGCCAAAGCGTTTGACGGGGTCTCGGAAGAGGTCGTTTTGGAACTGTACGACCAGCTGGTGACATACAAGGGCTCGACATCTACCATTGTGCCATCCGTGGCGGAGCGATGGACCGTTAGCCCAGACGGAAAGACCTATACATTTTATCTTCGCAAGGGCATCCGCTTCTGGAACGGAGACAAACTCACAGCGCAATCATTCATTGATGAGTTTGAGCGTGTCCTAAATCCGAAAGTGAATTCTCCTGTGGAAGGTTTTATCGATCCGATTGTTGTCGGATCCTCCGCGTATCACAAGGGAAAAGCAAAGACGGTTAAGGGCCTGGAGGCTCCGGATCCGTACACCTTGGTGATTCACCTGACCCAGCCGGAACCGTTCTTCCTGCAAATCCTGGCCATGCCCACATTTTCCGCCGTGGACAGTAAGTACATTCAATCTGTAGGCGAGAATGCGTTCGATTCCACGTCGCCAATGGGAACCGGCCCGTTTAAGCTACGTCAAATCTCGTCCAACCAAGTGGTGCTGACGAAGAACCGAAATTATTGGAAGAAAGACCAGTACGGGAACCGCCTGCCGTATCTCGATAAGGTGACAATCAATGTGAACCCGAACGCTCAACTGGATGCCATTAATTTCCAAAATGGCACGACCGCACTGATGGGGCAACTGACGGACGGGATCCCTTCCTCGTCTTACGCAAGCTTCATGAGCAATCCCAAATTGCGGAAAGATATCGTCCGGACGGTCCGCAATGCAACCTTTTACCTAGGGTTGAACACCCACATGGCACCATTGAACAACGTGAAGGTGCGCCAGGCCATTGAGTACGCAATTAACAAGAAGAAGATTGTCCAACTCATTGGAGGACGGGGGCTAATCGCCAACCAACCGCTCCCCCCAGGCATCCAAGGATACCTGCAACATCTGCCGTCGGAAGTAAACTATACATACGACCCGCCCAAGGCAAAGCAATTACTGAAGGAAGCGGGATACCCGAAAGGGGTTACCATCACCCTGTACACGTACGAAGACCCAGACATGGTGAAGATCCTGCAAAGCATCCAATATGACCTGTCCCGGGTAGGCATCCGATCCAAAGTCAAGTCCTTGGCCCTCGGAGCTTACATGGACTTGAACACGAACGGCAAGACGCAAGCGTTCCTGACCGACTGGGGACAGGACTATCCAGACCCGTCGGACTTCCTGAACTCTCTGTTCAACACGAACCAGCAGCCACAGAACAACTCGACGCTCTACTCCAATGCGTCAGTAGATCAGTGGCTGAACAAAGCGCAGACCGACACGAATACGTCGGAGCGCATGGAGCTATACAAGAAGGTCACTATTCAGGTCATGAAAGATGCACCCATCGTCCCTCTGTATTACTCGGTCCGGACAGATGCCGTGCAGCCTTGGGTGCACGGCTACTATGTGAGTCCATCCTTACGGGATCCTTTGCAGTATCTTTGGGTTGATTCAAAGCACAAGTAAAACTTCGTCAGACCCATGGAGTCATATTGTGTTGACAGCCACCAAACGCCGTCGAATCCAGCTGAAACATACGCTGGATTCGGATGCCGGTGGTGGCTGTACAACTGTTTGTTGTGGGCAAGTGACCGGGGTCTCTCGCTTCCTACTTGCCCCAATCAACTCCACGCAGGTCTCTGCAGCCGACTCCAACCAGCCGATGCACCGTTATACAAGCATTCTTATCGGATCTTCCAAGTATTTCTTCACACTCCTGAGAAACCCAGACGCCGGTGCACCGTCCAACGCACGATGGTCAAACGTGAAACTCAGTGGCAGCAAGGCACGCGGCTGCCATTCACCACTGACATACTTGGCGCTGTCCTGCACCGCGCCGACACCAAGGATGCCAATCTCTGGCGGATTGAGGATTGGCGTGAAGAATTCGACGCCATACCCGCCGAGATTCGTGACGGTGAATGTCGATCCCCCCGTTTCCGCGGACTCAAGCTTGCCGGAGCGGGCCCGGCGGCTGACGGACTTGATGGCCTTGGCCAACTGGATGAACGACATCTTGCCAGCGTCACGAACCACGGGCACCAACAGGCCAGCATCGAGCGCCACTGCGACGCCGAGGTGGACAACTGGATATGGATGAATCCCTTCTTCCGTGATGTGGCCGTTGACGGCGGGATGATCCATCAACGCCAGCACCGCAGCGCGCGCGACGAGATCGGTCAGTGTACACTTCACGTCATACCTATCGCGCACCCAATCCGCGTGCTTATTCAACAGAGCAACCGCGTCCGTCACATCTGCGGTCATTGTAATGGTCAACTGTGCTGACTGGTGCAAGCTCTGCATCATTCGCGTGGCGATGGCACGACGCATGGCCGTCATCGGAAGCACAGCGGACTTCGCTTCCGCGCGTGGAGCAGGTGGGTGCCCCACCGCGTCGCCGTCGATACCCAACCCGATTGCCGTTTTCGTATCAACAAAACGTTCTTGAGCGACACGTTCGTGTGGCGATCCGCCCGTCCCCAATACCGCTGCAGCCGATGAACGGCCTTTGTCCTTATTGGCTGCCGCTCGTTCGACGTCCTCCTTCGTAATCCGTCCACCAGGTCCGGTTCCCGCAACCTGGCGGATGTCAACACCCAAGTCCCGCGCCAGCTTCCGTGCCGCCGGTGAGGCCTTCCGGGGCTGATTGACAGGGTGTGAAGGGCTTGGATCCTCTGCGAAGTGGAGATCCCTCATATCCGCCCTCAAGACTGAGACGGCTGACCCTGAACCTGCCGAAGACGCCATGCCGGTGGCACCTCGAGCATCGCCCGCCCCGACTGCTACACGCTCTCTGACTTGACCGACGTACCCAATCACCGTACCGCAGGGGACGACGCCTTCATCCGGGACCAAGATGTCCAGCAGCACGCCGTCTTCCGGTGCTTCCACCTCATATTCAATCTTTTCCGACCGGATTTCGACCAAGCATTCTCCCTTTTGCACAGGATCGCCGACTTGCTTTCGCCACGCGACCACGGTCCCTTCTTCCATTCCCATGCCCAATTTGGGCATGATGACTTCTACGGACACCCTGCATCCCTCCTTCCGAAACCTGTTGAGACGGCGAGGCGCTCAATGACCGACCCTTGAACCCTCACGACACTGCCGCAGCGATGGAACTGTCCCCAAGGAGCTCGGCGACGGTCTGGATAACCTTTGTCGGCGTCGGCAGGTACAAGTCTTCGAGAATAGGCGAGAAGGGTACCGGTGTATGGGGACCGGTAAGCCGCTTGATGGGAGCGTCTAGGCTGTCAAACCCTTTATCGGCGACCAGCGCTGCGATATCCGCCGCCACGCCGCAGCGAGCGGTGGCTTCATCAATCACAACGAGGCGGTTCGTCTTGGCGACGGACGCGAGGATGGTGTCCTCGTCGAGCGGGGATAGGCTGCGCGGATCGACGACTTCCACGTCGATGCCCTGCGCGGCCAAGGTGTCTGCGGCGGCCAAGGCGGTGTGCACCTGTTTGCCAATGGCGACGATGGTCAGGTCCCGCCCTTCGCGTTTGACGTCCGCCTTGCCGAGTGGAATCCGGTAGTCCCCTTCCGGCACTTCCCCCTTGACGTTGTAGAGGGTCTTGTCCTCGAAGAACACGACCGGATCGTTGTCGGCGATGGACGTGAGCAAGAGCCCCTTGGCGTCGGCGGGCGTCGATGGCACCACCACCTTGAGGCCTGGAATGTGCGTGAACAGTGCGTATAGACTCTGCGAGTGCTGGGCGGCCGCGCGGAATCCGGCGCCGTGCATGGTGCGGATGGTCAACGGCACTTCGGCTTTGCCGCCGAACATGTAGCGGAGCTTGGCCGCCTGGTTCATCAACTGATCCAGGCAGCTGCCGATGAAGTCGTTGAACATCAGCTCAGCCACCGGCCGAAGTCCCGTCGCAGCCGCCCCCACCGCAGCGCCGATGTATCCCGCCTCACTGATGGGCGTATCCAGTACCCTGTCTCGGCCGAACCGCTGCACCAGTCCCTTGGTCACCCCGAGGACTCCTCCCCACGCCTCGTTATCCTGCAGGTGATCCACCTGGGCTCCGCCCGCCACATCTTCTCCCATGAGAATCACGTTTTCATCCGCCGCCATGGCGATGGTCAGCGCTTCGTTGACGGCTTCGGAAAAACTGATGGATCGCGCCATAGGAATCCCTCCATCCTTCAATCAATCATCAATCAATATGAGACATAGACGTCGTCGAACAGATCTGCTGGCGACGGGAGCGGGCTCTCTTCCGCGAACTGAATCGCCTGCTCGACGGCCGCGCGGGCCTCTTCTTCGATGCGAGACAAGTCCTCCCCGGTCGCAATCCCACCGTCCAGCAGGTAGCTACGAAAGCGCACAATGGCATCCAGTTCTTCCAGGTGGCGCTTGCGCTCCTCCTTGGCTTTGTACGTCTGGGCATCGCCCTCGAAGTGGCCGTAGTTCCGGTAGGTGATGCACTCAATGAGCGTCGGGCCCTCGCCACTTCTCGCCCGTCGCACCGCCTCTTCCGCCGCCTGATAGACCGCGACGACGTCCTTGCCGTCGACGACCAGGCCCGGAATGGCATACGCCGCCGCTCTGTCTGCGATGCGTTGGCAACTGGATGCGTACGTGAAGGGGGTGGCTTCGGCGTACCCGTTGTTCTCTGCCACAAAGATGACGGGAAGTTTCCAGATGGCCGCCAGGTTCAATCCCTCGTGGAAGGTACCTTGGTTGTTGGCCCCGTCCCCGAAAAAGCAGACGGCGACCTGGTTGGTCCCCCTGCGCTTGGCGGTCAATGCCGCCCCGCAGGCAAGCGGAAACCCACCGCCGACGATGCCGTTTGCCCCTAACATCCCTTTGGTCAGATCGGCAATGTGCATCGATCCGCCCTTGCCCTTGCACAACCCGGTGGCCTTGCCGTAGATCTCGGCCATCATGCCATCGAGATTGCACCCTTTGGCGATGCAGTGACCATGTCCCCGGTGCGTGCTTGTGATGCTGTCCGCCTCCGACAGGTGCGCGCAGACGCCAACCGCGACCGCCTCCTCGCCGGCATACAGATGAACAAAGCCGGGCAGTTTGCCTTTGGCGAACAGGTCGTGCACCGCATCCTCGAACCGGCGAATCTCGACCATCTTGCGATACATCCAGAGTGCCTTTTCGTGCGTCAGCACGGGTTTCGCCGTTTGCACCATACTCATAGTTCCTTCTCCTCCTTGGTGATGTCCGATTGGCTGGTCATTCACCGTGATGCACCGCCTTGCTGAAAGCGCTTCCCATCCTGCTGCCTTATTTATTCAGCAAAGTTTATGCCAATGCCGAGTGAAGCCGACTTCCCGCTCCACAAAGGCCACAACGAGTGCCGCCGAGTCTGTACCGACAGAAAAAACGAGACAAGATGAGACGTCCGTCCCACTTTGTCTCGTTTTGTCTCATTCCATCTCAATCATAGGCCAAACTTCCGCATCCTGCGATAAAACGTGCTGCGTGGCATGTTCAACAGCCATGCGGCCTTGGTGACATTGCCTCCCGACTGCTCGAGGGCGCGCATCATGGCCGTTTTCTGGACGCGCTGACGGTACGACAGCCCTTCTTCCTCTCGCTCTACGATTGGCTTGCGATCCGCCCGTACGATGCCGTCCTGCCCCACGTCTCGGAGGAATGGAGGCAAATGAGCAACATGGGGAACTCCGGATCCAGCCCGGATGCGAATTTGTTCCAGGACGTTCAACAACTCCCGGACGTTTCCCGGCCAATCGTACGCTGTCAATCGCTGCAGGATTTCCTCCGGCATCTTGACCGACCAGTCGTGGCGCCTGCAGTAGTACCGGACCAGCTGAGGAATGTCTTCCTTTCGGTCCCGCAGGGGTGGAACGGTCAGGGGGTACACGCAGATGCGGTAATAGAGGTCCTCGCGGAACCGGCCCGCCTTGACCAGGTCCCAGAGGTTCCGATTGCTCGCGCTGACCACCCGGAAGTCGACGCGCTCTGGCTTGGTCCCGCCTATCGGTGTGACCTCCCGTTCCTGCAACGCCCGCAGCAGGGCCACCTGCAGGGTATGGGGCATTGCCTCCACCTCATCGAGGAACAGCGTTCCCCCGTGCGCCTGCGCCAGTTTGCCCTTGTAACCCCCTTTGCGCGCTCCAGTGAACGCCCCCTCCACGTAACCGAACAGTTCACTCTCAATCAGGTTGTCCGGCACAGCCCCGCAGTTCACTGCGACAAACGGCCCCCGGCGCCGCTGACTGTTGTCATGGATGGCTCGGGCGATAAGCTCCTTCCCCGTACCACTCTCCCCCGAGATGTAGACGGGCGCATCCGTCTCGGCCACCCGGCGAACATCAAGAAGGACTGCGGCAAACGCTTCACTCTTTCCCGTCTCGCCTGCAAAGCGGAATTCATCCCGGGAAAAGGCCCGCCGACTGGCCTCTGCGTTCGGTAAAACGCTTACACGGTAACCGATAGGGTTTTCCCCATTCGCTCTTCCTGAAGCGTATATGGGTTCGCTGTGCCGAACGACAAAGCCTTCATTCAACAATTCATCCAGAGGAACGCGGAACCAGTGCCAACCGATGACCTCCAGGTCTGGACTCATGTGCACAATGCGCCGGCGCGCATCCGTCACCACCGTTCGCGTGACCGCGGATTTCACCAGCAGTCGGCGGGATTTCTCAAGGAGTTCGGAGAGAATCTCCTGTTCCCGCACTCGCCACTCCTGTTCAATGGCGTATGCGGTGAGCGTCACCTGAGCGAGGGTGTCCAGCTTAGCGCTCTCGGCCGATCCGGATACGTCGATGACACCCAACAGCTGCCCGTCCGTATCGTGAATCGGAGCGGCCGTGCAACTCCAGTCCTGCGACGCCACGGCATAATGTTCGGGACCCACCAGTATTATCGGGTGCCCGACGATGAGCGCCGTGCCAATGGCGTTCGTGCCCACTTCGCTCTCCGTCCAGCGCACTCCTTCGACGAAATTGATCTCACGCGCCTTTGCCAGAATGCCTCCGTCTCCCACCACCGATAACACGTATCCATCCGCATCAATCAACAGGACCATCACATCGGCACCACGGAGGGTCCCATAAAGCGACCGGAGATGCGGGGCGGCCACGCTCTGCAACGCGGCGGCCTGCTGTTTCCTTTTAAGCAGCGCCTCCCCCGTCAAGATTTTCCGCCCTCGCCCGTCGTATGGGTTCACCCCACTCTGCCGACACCTCATCCAAGACTCCGCGATGCTCTTGCTGACCCGGTATGAATCCAATACACCTTCTTCGACAAATCGCCTCCAGATGCGCTTCGACAAGAATGGGCCGCTCACACTTCATCCCCACCCTCGTGTTTCAGACGTCCCCTGCTCAACGAGACACGAAGGATAAAGTCACACCCAGAAGTTTGCTCATGATCATAACTATTCGGTAAAAACCACGTGCATCCTCCACGGCGTCCAATAAGAAATCGCCTGTGCCAAGGATGCTGGTTCAAAAACTGCTTTCCTCGTTCTTCAGTCTCAACCATGCAGCAAACACGCAGCATAGTACGAAGGAACCACCTCCCACAATAAATCCAAGGGAAGGATCCGAATGCTTAATTTTAGAGACAACATCCCTGAATGATCTCCGCATCAGAACGGTAACGAGCCGCCAAATGACAGGTACAGAAGCAGAACATTTAGAGTCAGAATGACGATGGCGCAGAGTGTTGCGGTGAGGGTTACAATTCGCTTGTTGACGAGAACCCCCATGATATCGCGTCGTCTTGTGAAATAAATCAGAGAAATGATTGGCATTGGTAACACCAAGCTTAGAACGACTTGGCTGATGACCAGCGTCTGGGTGGGGTCAATGCCGAGTGCAACGATGATCACTGTCGGTACCATCGTCAGCACGCGCCTGAGCCACAACGGGATGGTGAAGCCGACAAAGCCTTGCATGATAACCTGCCCTGCCATCGTGCCAACTGCTGAACTGGAGATACCGGAAGCCAAAAGCGAAATCAGAAACACGGCCGCGGAAGCTGGACCAAGGAGCGGAGTCAGAGTTTGATAAGCGGAAGGTATATCCGCAATTTGGGTTTGACCTGAGCCATGAAATGCGGAAGCAGCCATGAACATCATGGACAGGTTAATCAGCCCCGCAAGACTCATTGCAATCACGACTTCTTTTGTGTGGAATCGGAAGATGCTGCGTTTTTCTGCGTCATTTCGGGGGACCACGCGGCTTTGCGTCAGGCTTGAATGCAAATAAACCGCATGCGGCATGACGGTTGCACCAATGACACCTACACACAACAAAACTGCGTCACTGTTTCCCAGCCAGGGAACAACGCTGTGATACACAATTTGGCTGAATTGCGGTTTCGCGAGTACCGTTTCAACGACATAGCAGGCGGCAATAACCGATACAAAGGCTGCGATGAACTTCTCTAACGGTCGAAAACCCAAACGCTCAAGAGCGAGCAGGAGATAAGTTGTCAACCCTGTCAGGAACGTTGCGACCAGCATGGGAATGTGAAACAACAGATTTAATCCGAGGGTTGCGCCGAGGAATTCGGCAATATCCGTTGCCATCGCAGCTGCTTCAGAGAATATCCACATAGTGTAAGACAACCATCTGGGACAATAAGCGCGGCACATTTCCGGAAGGTTCTTGCCCGTCGCAATCCCCAACTTGGCGGACATGTTCTGGATTAACATCGCCATCAAGTTCGCTAAGACCACAATCCACAGCAGCTTGTATCCGAATTCGGAGCCACTTTGAATGTTAGTTGCGTAATTCCCTGGGTCCATATACGCGATTGAAGCGATGAATGCGGGGCCAAGGAATGGCAACAGGGCACGGAATCCCTTTCTCTGCTGAGAGATTGACGCACGTGCGGCCATGAGGGCTTTACTCTGCTTCCGCAACTGTAACGACGGTGTACTCACCGTTGACACCACCTTTCGTGATATTGCATGTTTCCCCTTCTAGAAAAAAGTTTCTTCAGAGCAACAATTTTAGCCAAAGGAAACTTCGACGTCGTTATTATACACCCGCACGGGACTAAAGTTGCATGTGACTAAAAAAATTTCTTCTAAGAAATACTTTTGGTTAGGGGAAACATTTGCGCAGACCTCTTGCCGCACCTGGGGTACTCGGCCACTCTATACCGCGGATTCGTAGTTAGAATGGCGGAGGAGATAAAACCACTGGAAAGATACAATCGTATCCTGCACATTTCCGTTTGCAGCATGAGGCCTTGGCCCCGTGCTACCGCTTTTCTACTTTCCCGCCGGCGATGCCGCGGGGGCGAAGCAAGGCGAAACCGGGAATCCTGAGGCGGAAAAGCCGCCGGCGCCGCCGCGCTCTCTGCCGGTAGCTGGCTGTCAACCAACGCTGCCAAATCTGCCGCGCGGCCGCTAGCTCCTCCGCTGTCGGGGTAATGCCGCCGTACCAATAAGCCTCGGCCAGGCGCAGCAGGAGGTGGCTGTCTTCGCTCGGGATCTGGCAGCGCTCAGCCTCATCCGCCAGGTCGCGCAAAGTGCGCTGGTGCCACCCGCTCACGCGGCCGCTCTCCGCCGGGTGCACAGACAAAGAGCGAATCAAGACACGCATCGCCGGGGTAAAGCCGGCCAAGGGCGCCGACTTGGGCCAACGCCACAACCGCCATGCCAGCAGCAAACGCCGATGCAGGACGACCATCAGCGCGACGACGAGAGCTGCCAGGCCCATCAGCACGTCGTTGGCCCACCACGGCCAGGTCAGCGACAAGCCGCCTCCGCCACTCCCAGCCGTTTGCGGGGTATCGGCCTGCGCCGGCGCGGTGGGCTGCTTCGGGGCCGGCACCGGCAATTGGGGACTGGTCTGGCCACTGGTCTTCGCCGGCGTGACCTTCGGCGGAGCAAACGGCATTGTGAAACCGGGCGTCGGATCAAACGGGATCCACCCGGCTCGCGGGAAATACACCTCCACCCAGGAGTGCGCGTCGTCGTTGCGGACGATGTAGCGCTCATCCTTGCCCGTGTAGGAGGTATCGAGGTCGCCGCTGGCAAACCCGGTGACAAACCGCGTCGGGATGCCGATGGTGCGCAGCATCACGGCCAAGGCGGAGGCAAAGTTGTTGCAATAGCCACGGTGCGTGTCGAAAAGGAACTGATCCACGTAGTCGGTGTGCGGCCCGGGCACGGGAATGTCGTCCGTTTGGTAGACGTAGTTGTCCTGCAGGTAGCTGATAATCCGCTCAACCAATTGATACTCGCGCGTCTCGCCGTGGACCACCGCCCGCGTCAGCTGTGCCACGCGCGGCGGCAGGTCCCGTGGGATCTGCAGGCCCTCCACGCGCACCGACGTCGGCCACATCTGCACACGTTGACTCACATCCCTGGGCAACGGCGGCAATTTTTTCAGCGCCGCCGTGGGATCCACCAATTCCAGGCTGATCACACGATACGTGTTCCCTTTGTGGTCCCAGGGGCCCAGCACCGTCCCGTCGTCCGCATCGGCCGCCTCAAACGCGGCCCGTTCGCCCCGGCTGCCCGAATTCACCCGCACTGTCTGATACGCGCCGAACACCACCCCCGCGTGAAACGTTCCGGACAGAATGTGCACCGTCTGCTGCACAGAACGGTCAGGAAGCGAATGGGAGAACGACGCGTCCGGCTGCAAAGGCACGCCCCCGTCCTCATCAAGCGGTTGCAAGGAATTCTCCCCCTTCTCCCATCCCTTCCCTGTATACACGTACAGCACCTGGCCGCGCAGGTAGGACGGATAGGGAGCGACAACGGAGAGCACAGGGTCGTCGTTCAACACGAACGATCCGCCCAGGTGCGAGCTGTCAGTCTGATACCCGATGACCTTGGGCGTGTCCCCTCCCGCTCCCTGCCCGCTGGGTTTGATGCGCTGAAACGGGTTGGCCCAAGCGGCGTCCGGTTTCGGCAACACCAGCGCCACCAGGGTCACGACCGCCGTCACCACGGCAAGCGGCACCATCCCCCCAAGGCCCCTCGCGGGCCTGTCCGACCGCCGGAGCCATGGCTGAGCCGAAGATTGGGCAGACGCTGAGCGCCCTGGGATGTCATGCGACCTGGAAAGGTGTTGTCGGCCAGCGCGGACCGGGGGATGACCCGTAGGGGGGCGGATTAACGAAGGCACAGTGCCTAAGCCGCCCACGAACAGCGCCAGCACGCAGAGCGCGACCAGGGCGCCGTCCGGGTGAACGCTCGTGTTGCCGTCAATCACGGCCAGTACGCACACACCGAGCGCGTTGTACAGCCACCACAGGCGCGGGCGCTTGGCCGCGTAAGCGACGAGCCAGTAGAGAATGGCCAGCGTCCACAGGAAGGCGTGGGTGACGAGCGGATCGGCCGCGGGTCGACCGGCCAGCCGGGCGCGCAGCTGCACCAGGTCGGCGTGCAGCAGCCACGCCATGCCGGCCGTCAGTGTGTGTGCGGGGCTGAAATAGTGGACCATGTACCAGGTCGACGCCAACAGAGCCGTCAACGGGCGAATGGTCTTCCACGGCAGGCATTGGGCAAGAACCAGGGCGGCCAGGATCGGGTACAGCGTGGGCTGTCCCTGCAACAGGTGCAGCTGTGTAAACGGCGGCAGGAATAGCTCCAACCAGACCCCGGCCGCCACTGCCCGCAGGATATGAAGGCCATCCGCCATCACCCGTTCAAACGCCGTGCGCACGCCCCACACCTCCCCGCCCCAACCGCTCCAAGGCGTCCGGCGACGCCAACAGGTGCACGCTCACCCCGGCTTGCCGCAGCAGACGCAGTGCGCGCTGGAAGGATGCATCCAGCGTCGGCTGGGCGAGCGGGACAAACCACTCTACCGACACCCGGCCGACCAGCTCGCCCGCGGCCACTGCCGACTCGGGGTCCAAGGCTGGGGAGATGACCACCATCGCAGTGCCGGTCAGCGAGGTACGACCGATATGACGCAAGCCCTGGGCGAACGGAGTGTCTCCGCCCGGGTTGGCGCGCGCCAAGGCATCCAGGCAATGCCGGTAGTGCGCTTCATCCAGACCCTTGCTGCTGGTGTCCAGGCTGGCGCCGCAGAGAACCCAGGCAAACGAGCGCCGCATGTCGTAGGTGTGTTTAACAAGGGAGGCGGCGATTGTCATCGCCAACTCGAACTGGAGGGAAGCGGCGTCCGGGTAGCTGCCCCGGGTTGCGTCGATGCAAAACAGGATCTCGTCGCTGACGTGCCGCTCGAACTCCTTGGCCTGCAGGATGCCACGCCGAGCGCTGGCACGCCAGTGAATGCGGCTGAAGCGGTCTCCCGGCGTATAGTCGCGCACCCCCAACACGGTGGTGGAGTCTTCACTGCGCTGCCGCGTGGCCTCGCGCAGGCCCAGCGTCTCCGGCCGCAGGGATTGCCAGCCGCGGACGGGAACTGCCTTTGGATAGACCACGACCTCCGTCTGACCGGCCAGCAAGCGGTGCCTGTGCACGAGGCCAAACAGGTCCACCGAACGGACGACAGCCGGGCCGATGATATAACAGCCGCGCGTGAGCCCAGACACTTCATAGCGGAAGGTGAAACGTCGCGTCCACAACGGCACAAAGCGGCGCTCGGCGCCGGCGGCAGACCACCAGCGGCCAGGAAGCTGGTCGGCCACCGCCAGCCAGACGAACGGCCAGGCGGGGCTTCCGGTTTGCACAGTCAGCTCGACGGACAGCGTCTGGCCGGCAGCGAGACGAGTTGCGTGCACCCGGCGGGACACCGACAACCCGCGCAGCGACAGCCCCCAGGTCCCCAACTCGTACAGGGCGAGCAAGATGCACACATAGAGCAGGAACCACGGGAAAAACCCACCCTGCACGCGGGCAAACACAAACAGGCCGACCAAAGCCGCCAGGGCAGAGCCACCCACCGCTGCGTGCCGCCAGGGGATGCGAATCATCGCCAGGTTGCCCCTTTCGGCATCGGCACAGGTACGCTGTCCACCAGATCCAGGATGAGAGGTTGCGCCTGCACTCCCGACAACCGTGCGTCCGGGGTCAGCAGGATGCGGTGCTCCAACACGTATGGCGCCAGGTAGCGGATGTCGTCCGGCACCACAAACGTGCGCCCGGACAGCAGCGCCAGCGCCTGCGCTGCCTTGAAGAGGGCCAGGCTGGCGCGCGGGCTGGCACCCAGGTAGACGCTGTCGTGGGCGCGCGTGGCCTGGACGATGCGGACCAGGTACTCCCGTAATGCCGTCTCCACGTACACGTCCGCGCGCTGCCGCCGCCACTCCAAGACATCGTCCGGCCCAGCGATGGGCTCCAACTGGTCAATGGGGTTTTGCTTCTGTTGGCGATCCAGAATCGCCATCTCGTCGGCCAGGCTCGGATACCCCATGGACAGCTTCAGCAGAAACCGATCCAGTTGAGCTTCGGGCAGGGGAAACGTGCCTTCGAAGTCAATCGGGTTTTCCGTGGCCAGGACGAAAAACGGCTGCGGCAGTTCATGCCGCTGCCCGTCCGCCGACACCCCCTGCTCCTCCATCGCCTCCAACAGCGCCGATTGAGTCTTCGGGGAAGTGCGGTTGATCTCGTCCGCCAAGACCACCTGACCAAAGATGGGGCCGGGACGAAATTCGAACTCTTGCGTTTTTTGGTTGTAAATGGAGGTCCCAGTGACATCGGAAGGCAGCAGATCGGGGGTGAACTGGATCCTCCGAAATTCGCAGCCGAGGGTGCGGGCGACCGCCCGCACCAAGACGGTCTTCCCGACACCTGGGACGTCTTCTATCAGGCAATGGCCCCCCGCCAAGAGCGAGACAAGCACCAGGCGGACGACCTCTTCTTTTCCCACAACAGCTTTGGAGATGTTTTCGTATAAGGGTAGAAAGACCGGGTTCCATTCGAACGTATCGGTGGTCTGGGCGTACGGTTTCGCCAAGTGTGTCCCTCCATCCCCATATTCCTAGCATCAGGATACTATATGTGGATATGAATGGACAGATGGCACAAGACGGCCCCGGTTGGCGCCCAGACGTCTTCCGAATCACGGGTGCACGTAGTTCAGCGGATTGGTCGGGACGGGCAAGCCGTTGCTGCCGACCAGATTCGTGGCCACCTCGAAGTGCAGGTGCGGGCCGGTGGATTCGCCCTCGTCGCCGATGCTCGCAATCTGCTGGCCAGCGTGCACCGTCTGCCCAGGCGACACAAGAATCGACGAAGCCGTCATGTGGCCGTAGATCTCGTACAGATTGGGCGCCGACTGGACCACCACCCAGTTGCCGTATCCGCTCGCCGGACCCGCGTAACACACAGTGCCGCCGGTGGCCGCGACAATCGGCGCGCCGTACGCACCAGGGATGTCGATTCCCGGGTGAAATTCCTGTTGTCCGTTCAGCGTGCGATAGCCGTAACCGGAGCTGATGCTGTGACAACTGGGCACAGGCCAAACCCAGCCGGAGGCCTGCGGAGCGGACGTCGCAGGCGCGGATGTGGAAGAATGGCCGGATGCGCCCGTCGGCGCCATCTGGGTGGTCGGCGGGGTGGACGACCGCGATGCCGCCTGTTCCTGCGCCTTCCGCTCTGCCTCCTCCTTCCGCTTTTGTTCCGCCTCCATCTTCTCAATCGTGGCAGTGATGACGGCCAGCGCCGACTGCTCGTCCTCTAGGTCTTTCTGCGCCGACACTTTGGAAGTGTGTACCTGCTGGAGGAGCTTTTGCTCCTGCGCCTCCTTGGCCTTCTGCTCCTGCTGTTTTTCCAGCAAGGCTTTGTAGACTCGCTGCTGCGCTGATTGCTGCGCGCGCAGGTCTTCATTCTGGGACTTCAGTTCTTCTTGCCGGTCTTGAATTTGCGCCATCATCCGCTGGTTTTCCTCCGCAATCCCGGAGAGCAACTGGAGACGGCTGATGAGTTCGGAGAAGCTGGTGGATTGAAACAGCACGCTCAAATAACTGGTGTGGTCGGTCTCGTACATCACCTGTACGCGTTCTTTCAGCTGCTGGTATTGTTGTTTCAACTGCTTCTTGGTTTCGCCGATTTGACTCTGAAGCTCTTCTATCTGCTGATTCCGCTCCGCAAGGTCCTGCTGGAGACCCGCGATGTTCTGATGGAGTGAAGACAGCTGCTGCTCCACCTGGGCCAATTGCGCCCGAATGGCTCGCTCCTTGGCCGACAGCTTGGCAATCCTGGCCTTTGTATCCTGCTGTTTCTGGCTTAATCCGGCCGCTTTTTCCTTGGCGGCGGACAGGTCATCCGCTTGCACCACAGCCGGCCCGAGCAAAGCCGTCGTAAGGGCAGCCGCGGCCCACATCGACAGGTATCTGCTGGGCGCCATCGCCGCGTTCCCACCCTTCAGTCTAACTTGCCAGCGGACTGGCTGACGTTCCAATGACTTGGATCGACACGCCTGTCTTTAGTTCGACGTGAATGGGTGGAATCCTGCCCGGTTCAAAAGGAAAAGCGCCCAAGCGCGGACAAACCTCCACGCTTGGGCGCTTCGCCGGGGCGGCGGGCGCCGCCCTGGAAAACCTCGGTGGACCCGAGGATTACATCATGCCGTCCATGCCACCCATACCGGCCGCCGGGTTGGCCTTCTCCTTCTCCGGCTTGTCGGCAACCACCGCTTCGGTGGTCAGGAACATGGCTGCCACGCTGGCCGCGTTCTGCAAGGCAGAGCGCGTGACCTTGGCCGGATCGACAATGCCAGCCTGAATCATGTCGACCCACTCGCCGGTGGCGGCGTTGTAGCCAACACCAACCGATTCCTTCTTCAGACGCTCGACGACAACGGAGCCCTCGATACCCGCGTTCTCGGCAATCTGCCGGACCGGAGCTTCCAGCGCCTTACGGACCAAGTTGACGCCGGTCAGCTCGTCGCCCTCAGCCTGCACGTTCTCCAACGCCTTGATGGCGTTGACCAGAGCCGTGCCACCGCCCGGGACAATGCCTTCCTCGACCGCCGCGCGGGTCGCGTTCAGGGCGTCCTCGATGCGCAGTTTCTTCTCCTTCAGCTCGGTCTCGGTAGCCGCGCCGACCTTGATGACCGCCACGCCACCGGCCAGCTTGGCCAAGCGCTCCTGCAGCTTCTCACGGTCGAAGTCGGACGTGGTCTCCTCAATCTGGTTCTTGATCTGCTGGATGCGCGCCTCGATTTCCTTCTTCTCGCCCGCTCCGTCGACGATGATGGTGTTCTCCTTGCTGACGCGCACCTGGCGAGCGCGGCCAAGTTGATCAATCGTGGTGTTCTTCAGCTCAAGGCCAAGCTCCTCGGAGATCACCTGGCCGCCAGTCAGGGTGGCAATATCGCCAAGCATCGCTTTGCGGCGATCACCAAAGCCCGGTGCCTTGACCGCCACCGCGGTGAAGGTGCCACGCAGACGGTTGACGACCAGGGTCGCCAGTGCCTCGCCCTCGACATCCTCCGCCACAATCAGGAGCGGACGGCTGGACTGGACGACGCGCTCCAGAACCGGCAGGATCTCCTGGATGTTGCCGATCTTCTTGTCGGTGATGAGGATGTACGGGTCTTCCAGAACGGCTTCCATCTTGTCCGTATCCGTGACCATGTACGGGGAAATGTAGCCACGGTCAAACTGCATGCCTTCGACGACTTCCAGTTCAGTGGTGAAGCCCTTCGACTCTTCGACCGTGACGACGCCGTCGTTGCCGACCTTCTCCATGGCGTCCGCGATCAACGCGCCAATCTCCTCGTCGCCAGCGGAAATGGCGGCCACCTGAGCGGTGTTCTCGCGGCCTTCGACCTTCTTGGAGATGCGGCGGATTTCCTCGACGGCAGCGTTGACCGCCTTCTCAATGCCCTTGCGCAAGACCATCGGGTTGGCTCCCGCCGCCACGTTCTTCAGGCCTTCGCGCACCATCGCCTGCGCCAAGACGGTGGCCGTGGTGGTGCCGTCACCCGCAACGTCGTTGGTCTTGGTCGCGACCTCCTTCACCAACTGGGCACCCATGTTCTCATATGGATCTTCCAGCTCAATCTCCTTGGCGATGGTCACACCGTCATTGGTGATGAGCGGCGATCCGAACTTTTTCTCAAGCACCACATTGCGGCCCTTCGGACCGAGCGTGACTTTCACGGTATCCGCCAACACGTCGACACCGCGCAGCATGGCGCGACGGGCTTCTTCACTGAACTTGAGCTCCTTAGCCATTCGGAAACCCCTCCTGTTTGCCTATGTAGGTGTCAGCCACAGCCGCTTACTTCTGTACGACAGCCAGGATGTCGCTCTCACGCAGGATGAGCAGTTCTTCGTTATCCACCTTGACTTCGGTGCCGGCGTACTTGGAGTAAATGACGCGGTCACCGACTTTAACTTCCAGCTCAACCCGCTTCCCGTCTTCGACACGGCCCGGGCCGACGGCGATGATTTCGCCCTCCTGGGGCTTCTCCTTGGCGGTGTCGGGCAGCACGATGCCGCTCGCGGTCTTCTCTTCCCGCTCCAGCGGGCGCACCACGACGCGATCTGCGAGTGGTTGAAGCATGTAAAACCCTCCTCGATAGTGTCATGAAGGATGCTGCGACCGGCATCCCGCTGTGGACGAGTCGGCAGACGGGCCGGCCACATTATTAGCACTCAAGACCCACGAGTGCTAACGCCACTGATTATATTAAAGGGTCTTCACGGGGATTGCAAGCGAGGAACAAGCCGCGGACATCCGTATTCGGGTCCCTACTCGCGCAGGTACGGCTCCACCTTCTCGATCATTTCCTGCAGCGTTTTAGCCGTGTCGGCATACAATTGCTTGGCCTCTGCGCTTTGCGTCTGCAGCGAGAACAACTCGATATCCGCCTGCATCTTTTTCAGGTTGGCCAGCACAAGCGGCTTTTCCTTGACCTGCGGCTGGGCGACCGAGTCGTGGTAAAGGTCCACCACCAGATTGCCGGCCGAGTCGAACTGGGCCACTGCCACATCACTGAAGTTGTTGGCGCCCTGTTTGCGGATCTCCGCCAGCAGCCAGTCTTTGCTGTAGCCCATGTGGTGCAGGGTTTTCTCCAGCACTTTCCCGTTGCGAATGACCATCTGGGGCAACGCCTGCGGCGACTTGACCATGCCGATGTCGCGCGGGGTCAATGGGTTGAGGTCGGGCTTTTTCATGACGCTCACCTTGCCGTTGTTCTCGAAGACGGCATATTCCACGTCCGACACGTCGAAGATGTCCTTTTCCCGCAACAGCAACAGCATCTCCTCCTGGGAGAGGTTGCTGCGTTTGAGGTTCTGTTCCTGCACCTGCCCGTTTTGAATCAAAACCAGCGGCTTGCCGTCCAACAGCACACCCAGCTTGTACCATTTGCGTTGAACCACGGCGAGGAGAATCGTCAGCACCGTCCAGACGACGAGGCTGATCACGGCGTGTTCAATCTTGGTGTCGTCCAAAGAGAAACTCGCCGCGATGTTGCCGATGGTGATACCTGCGACATAATCGAAAAACGTCAGTTGCGCAATTTGGCGTTTGCCCATGAGGCGGGCGAGAAGGAACAGGACGACGAACGCAACGATGGATTGGGCGGCGACTTCAACAACCTGCGGCATGGCTCTCCCCCGTACGCGGACAAATTTCGCTGATAGTGTGTCCGAGCGCGGAGGAAAAGATGAGGCCACACCCGTTTTCAGCATGCCCGCGCGGCGCGCCCGTTACGGCAACACGTGCTCGGCCGCCCCGGCGCGCCGGGCCTTGCGGCGCTCCACCAGCCGCGAGAGCAGAATGCTGGCCTCGTACAGCGCAATCATCGGCAGCACCACCGACAGATGGGAAACCAACTCCGGCGGACTGATGAGCACGCCGATGACCGAACAGACAAAGTAAGCGTACCGGCGGATGCGGCGCAGGAACCGGGGACCAATGACGCCGATGCGGGTGAGGAACACGACCACAATCGGCAGTTCGAAAATGAACCCAAAAGGCAGACAGATGTCGGTGACAAAACCGAAATACGCCTGGGCCCGAAGCTGCACATTGAAATTGGCCTCGCTCAGGTGCACAAGGAAATGGAATATAGTGGGGAAAATCAAAAACCACGCGAACAGTACCCCGAGCACAAACATGATGAGCGCCGCCGGCAACAGACGCAGAGTGTACCGTCTTTCTGTGGGCGTGAGCCCTGGGGCGACAAACCGCCAAATGTGGTACAGCGCAAACGGCAGCGTCAACCCGACGGCGACGAGAATGCTGATGAGGAAGTAGACCGTGATCACCTCGCCCGGCGAGATGACCATCAGCCGCAGCCCCGCCTCAGCCACCGGCCGGGTGAGGTAACGATAAATATAGGAAACGAATGTCAGGCTGGCCGCAAACATCACGGCCAGGGTGACCAAGATGTAGATTAGGCGCCTGCGCAGGTCGGCCAGGTGTTCGACAAACGTCATCTTTTGCAAGGTGGAAGCCTCCAGGGCTCGTACTCTCGCCGTCGTGACACACCGTTCACCGCACCCTTCCGACTATGGGCGCGGCTGCTTGCCCCCGCCAGCGTCGGGCGTCTCGTCTTCCAACTCCTGAAGTTCTATCGGCTCAACATTCCCTGCCGCGCCATGGGCCTCCCCGTCCTTGCTGAACGCGGACGGATTGCCCTTGCCCCTTTCCTCTCCCTTGCCTTCCTGAAACCCTTCCGCGAGGCCGCTGGTGGCGTTGCGAAACTCGCGCAGCGAACGCCCAAAGGCGCGGCCAATTTCCGGCAGTTTGCTGGGGCCGAATATGAGCAAAAGGGCGACCAGGATGATGACCAGCCCCGACCAACCGATGTTGGACAGCATACCGTCTCACCTCCGAGCGCCCGAAGCGCCCGACTTGTGCCCAAGACTCCATCAGGGACGCCACTCACCCCCATCATACACGGGCGGCAGAAGCCCAGCAAGGCGAAGCGAGGCTCGTCCGGCGCAGGCTGGCTCGCGCACAAACGCCGCAGGGGAGGGCGAGACTGTTAGCGGGAGGACATGCCCTGGCTTGGCGATCTCGATAGCCCATGCCGCGCCATTTTCCGCAGCAGTGTGGAGTGGCTCAGCCCCAGCGCCGCCGCAGCCTGCCGGATGCTGGCCGTGGAAGCTAAAGCCTCCATCACAATCTGTCTTTCAGCCGCGGCCATTGCCTCCTGAAAAGAGCGCACACCCCCACCGCCGACCCGCTGGCTGGCCGTGGTAGGCGCCGGGTTGCCAGCGCCCGCTACCGCTCCTCGGGCCATCTTGGGCTCCGCGGCCGTGGCGGTTGACGGCAACACGGCCGCCACGTCTTCCGCGTCAATCCGCTCGCCATCCATGGTCACGCAGAGCCTCTCCATGACGTTGCGCAACTCGCGGACGTTCCCGGGCCACGGGTACGCCACCAGGAGACGCTCCGCCGCTCGCGACAGCCGCCGGACCAGGCCATAGGCTTGACAGAATTCCTCCAGGAACGCGTGGCAGAGCGGCACAATGTCGGCCGGGCGATGCCTCAAGGGCGGCACCCGCAGGTGCACCACCTGCAGCCGGTAGTACAGGTCTTCGCGAAACCGCCCCTGCTCGACCAACGCCCGCAGGTCTCGATTGGTGCAGGCCAGCACCCGCACGTCCACCGCCTTCGACCAACTCCCGCCTACCCGGCGAATCTCCCGCTCCTGCAAGACGCGCAGGAGCTTCGCCTGGATGGCCGGCGACAGCTCACCGACCTCGTCCAGCAACAGGGTGCCCTGATTGGCCATTTCAAACAGACCAGCATGGCCCTCGCGTTTGGCGCCCGTGAAGGCTCCCCGTTCATACCCGAACAACTCCGATTCAAACAGTTGCTCCGGAATCGACGCACAGTTCACCTTGACGAAAGGCTGGTTCCGCCGCGCACTGTGCTCGTGCAGGTAGTCCGCCAGCACTTCCTTGCCGCTCCCGGTTTCCCCCTCAATCAAGAGGGTGGTCGGAAACGAGGCCACTTTGCGCGCGAGTTTCAGCAACGCGCGCATCTGTTCACTCTCCGCGACCGGCTCCATCCCTTGCACGCCCCTTCCTGTACGCAGTGTGCCGCTCCGAGCGGCGCCGGGCTGTGTGCTGTCCCTGCCACCCGGTGCACTATTGCACCATTCCCGCCGCTGGTGAACCACTTGCCCTGAACTATCGCATAACCGACACGGTTTGTAAATGCCCGTCTTTGTTCCGAAATCCACTTGTCCGCAGCATTAGGCCCCGGATTCACCGTTGTCGGGAACACTGGCACGAAATTTGCTAATCAAGTCTCCACATCACGGAGACCTGTCGAACTTCACGGCAGGCCCCGGTCTTTTCGACAGGAGGTGAACAGACATGCGGCCGACAGAGCCAGCCACGTCGGAGGAATGGCGCAACCATGTGCACGCGCTGGTGCGCGAGCATCAGATCCAGGCTGTCCGCGTGTGCGTGCAGGACCTGGCCAATGTGGCGCGCGCCCGTTACGTATCGACGCGCCACTTTCTCGAACAGTTGGAGGCCGACCAACTGTCCTTCCCGTCGGCGTTGTTCGGCTTGCCCGCCTCGTCACGCCTGGTGTCCGGCCCGGAGGGGACCTCGTTTCCCGCCGGCTTCCCCAGTTGGCCGCTGCGGGCAGACCTGAGCACGTTTTCGGTGCTCCCCTATGCGCCGGGCGTCGCCCGGGTGATCGCCGACATCTACAACCCTGACGGCCTTCCCCTGCCGCATGCCCCGCGCGAGGTGCTCCGCCGCGCGCTCAAGCGCCTGGCGGAACGGGGGTGGCGGCTGTGCGGGTCCTACGAGTACGAGTTTTACCTGCTGCGCCGGACGGACGACGGATGGGCGCCGGCATGGAGCGGTCTGCAGTGTTTCTCCGAGACCGTGCAAGCACAGCTGGAGCCTGTGCTGCTGGACATCCTGCAGACGCTGCAGGAACTGGGGGCCGGCCCCGAGGTGGCCAACACCGAGTACGGGTCGGGCCAGTTCGAGGTTTCCAACGCCCCCTTCTGGGATATCGAAATTGCCGACATGGCCTTCTACTACCGCACCAGTATCCGGGAAGTGGCGGCCAAACACGGGTACCTGGCCACATTCATGAGCAAGCCTCGAGCCGGCATGAGCGGAAGTGGTGCACATTTGCACCACAGCCTTCACGACGCGAATGGAACCAACCTGTTTTACGACGAGAAAGCACCGGACGGGTTGTCTGCCATCTGCCGTTGGTTCATGGCCGGACAACTCGATCACGCTTCCTCCATCGCGGCCGTGACCTGCGCAACAATCAACGCGTTCAAGCGGCTGCGCGCCCATTCCTTCGCCCCAACCCGTGCTTGCTGGGGGTATGAACACCGTGGCGCGATGATCCGTGTGCCCCGGGCGCGCGGCGAACAGACCCGGTTGGAAAACCGCGTGCCAGGCGCGGACGCCGATCCGTACCTCACCCTCGCCGTCATCCTGGCCGCCGGCCTGGATGGCATAGATCGAAAGTTGGAGCCGCCCCCGCCCGTGCGGGCGGATCCCTACGAGTCGCCGGATTTGCCGCAGCTCCCCCGCACCTTCGAACAGGGGCTGCAGGTGCTGCGTACCGATGCATGGCTGCGCGAAGTGTTGGGCGATGCTACCGTAGACATGCTGATTTCGCTGCGTGAGGCAGACTACGAATCGTTCCTGGATTCCATCACCGATTGGGAGTGGCAGACGTACCAAGACGTGTTTTGAAGGGAGGCACCTTATGAACTCGCATCAACAGGGAACGGACGATACATTTCCATCTGTGGAACAATACGGATACAAGCAGGAATTGAAGCGGTCCCTGTCGTTTTGGGATTTGGTCGTCTACGGTCTCATCTTCATGGTCCCCATCGCACCCATGGGCATCTACGGACAGGTCGTGCAGACCGCGAACGGAATGGTGGTATTCGCCTACTTCATCGGACTTGTCGGCATGATTTTTACCGCCTACAGCTACGCGCGAATGTCGGAAGCGTTCCCCGTCTCTGGATCGGCGTACGCCTATGTGCAGCGGGGTTGGAACCCGTACATCGGCTTTTTTGCCGGCTGGATGATCCTGCTCGACTACATCCTGATTCCTTCGCTTTTATACCTGGTCTCCGCATCCTGGCTGGGCGAGCTGGTCCCGGGTGTCCCCACCTGGGTCTGGATTGTCGTGTTTGTCGCCATCAACACCGTCATCAACGTGCTCGGCATCCAGCTCACCAGCCGCGCCAATTGGGTGATATTGGTCTTCGAGCTGATCACCTTCGCTTTGTTCTGCATCATGGCGTTTGTCTATGTGGCGAGCGGCCAAGGCCACACCGCCTTCACGGCCGCCCCCGTCCTCAGGCCGCACGCGTTTAGCTGGAGCATGGTGGGCGCCGCCACATCCATCGCCGTGCTGAGTTTTCTGGGCTTTGACGGCATCAGCACGCTGTCCGAAGAGACCCGCGGCGGGCGACGCACGGTGGGCCGCGCCACGGTGACGGCCTTGGTCGTGGTTGCGGTACTGTTCATGTTGCTGACCTACCTGGCCGCCTCCGCGTATCCCGACTTCAGGCACTTTCCAGATCCGGATGTCGCCTTTTACTTTGTCGCCGAACGCGTCGGGGGCACTTGGCTGAAGGTCTTATGCTTGGTGGCGACGGTCATTGCCTGGGGCATCGCCAACGCGCTGGCTGCCCAAGCCGCCATCTCTCGGCTGCTCTTCAGCATGGGCCGCGACCGCGTTCTGCCTAGCTTTCTCGCGAAAGTCCACCCGCGCTACCAGACGCCGTACACGTCGACCTTGCTGGTGGCCGTGGTGTCGATTGCGGTCAGTGTCTCCAGCTCCATCGGCCAGCTCAGCTCACTGGTCAACTTCGGCGCTCTGACCACCTTCCTGCTGCTCAATCTGACCGTGGTGATCTATCATTTCATCAAGAGCCGATCTGGACGCTGGTTTGCCCACCTGGTCATGCCGCTGCTCGGGTTTGCCGTGCTGCTGTACGTGTGGCTCAACTTCGACCGCTTTACGCTGCGCCTCGGCGCCACGTGGGCCATTGTGGGGCTCATCGTGCTGGCCATCAGCAGTCGCGGTTTTCGCCGGGCGCCCCAGGCGATGCGGCTGGAAGAATAGACTTTCTCTCTTCGCCCGTGCCGGGTGCGCCCGGCGCGGCGCAGGATACACCCGACCATACGGAGGAGGATGCCCCGTGACAACCCGCTTGTCCAACGCACACCTGATTTACGCCATGGCTCCAGACAACCCGCCGGCGTTGCGGGTGGCGAATGGGGAGACTGTGGAAATCGCGACCTGCGATTGCTTTGAGAACCAGATCACCGACGAACACCAAGACTTCGGGACCCTCGATTGGGAGCGCATCAATCCCGCCACCGGCCCCATCTACGTGGAAGGAGCCGAGCCCGGGGACTTGTTGGTGGTGCACATCCAGGATATTCGCCTCGCGGAGCGCGGCGTGATGACCACCGGCCCCGACCTGGGGGTGTTTGGCGACGAACTCTATTCCAACGTCATCCGCATGATCCCCATCCTCGACGGCAAGGCTGTCTTTTCCGACCGCGTGCAGTTGCCCCTGCGCCCGATGATTGGCGTCATTGGCACAGCTCCCGCCGAAGGCCGAGTGGCCTGCGGGACCCCGGGAGATCACGGCGGCAACATGGACTGCACCCGCATCACCACGGGTGCTCGCCTGATTCTCCCGGTCAATGTTCCTGGCGCCCTGTTGGCGCTGGGCGACCTGCACGCCGCGATGGGCGACGGCGAGGTGGCCGTGTGCGGCGTCGAGATTGCGGGAACGGTGCAGGTTAAGCTGCATGTGCTCAAGGAACGCCCGTGGCCGGTGCCGATGATCGTGGATGACGAGGCCGTGATGACGATTGCGTCAGCCGAACTGCTCGACGACGCATCGACGCTGGCGACCAAGCGCATGGTGTACTGGCTGGCGCAAGAGTTCTCCCTCGACTTGGCGGAGGCGGCGCTTTTGCTCAGTGCGACCGGGCAACTGCGCGTCTGTCAAGTGGTCGATCCGCTCAAAACGGCCCGCATGGAGGTACCGCGCTCCGCACTGGAATGCCTGGGATTCACATTCCCGTATTGATGTTCACCGCTGATCCGCACGATTGCTCATTCCCCATCCAGGCGCCCTTGTGGGCGCCTGTGCCTCAGGGACACGGACAGACCGGCGCGTGGAGTTGTTTGGCTTCATAGTTCAACCGCTTATGGACTTTAAAAGTTGAATCGGGAAATAGTGAAACCGCCGGTGTCACAGCCCTTCCTGTGCGTTGACAATAATGATACAACTTTGTTGACAATATTATTGTTCGTATGTATTATTATCATTACTCTAAATAGAAAAATAATAGTGCAATGAAGGAGGAAGACTAGTATGTCCGGAACGCCCAATCCGAAGGTAACAACACCCTCGGCCGCTTACTCATCCGCTTACAAGATCATTGATATTCCCGAGCCCTATAAGCATGTTATCGACCGCCACAGTGTCCCCGGAAAATTTGTCAATTCGCAGGAGAGCCCATGGGTGCCGTTCGGTGAAAACGCTTCCATCCGGCACCTTGCCTTCGATGTGCGCAACAACATTGCCAGCAACATTCTTTGGATTAAGTCCGGGGGAGTAATCGGCACCCATAAACACAGGGGGACCGTCGTCATGGTGTGCCTGGAAGGCAGTTGCCGGTATCTCGAATATGATTGGGTGGCACATCCCGGAGATTTTATCTATGAAACACCGGGACTTTCCCATACGCTCGTCAGTGACGATCCGAATGGCGTCAAGCTGTTTGGCTGGCTTCAGGGACCCATCGAGTTTTACGACGAGAACGCCAATTTCTTAGAGACGGTCGATGTCTGGTGGTATATCCACCACTACGAAACCTACTGCCGCGAGCACGGTATCCCGATCAACCCGCAAATGTATCTCTGATTGGCCAGAACGGTAGCTTCTCCGGTTTATGAATTCGGTTTCAGACCACAAGAACCTCATTTTCATTTCATCCGTTCGGGGCTCTCTCCGGGAGGGTGATGCGAACAACGGCCTCTGCAATCCCCTATCCCCTCTCGGGGAGAGAGAAACTGGGCGGTGCAGAGAGGTGGATTGACTTTGCACGTCATAAGACGGCTGTGGTCGTATGAAAACGCTGTCCTGGCAATTCTGTCACTCGGCTGGGGGTTTCTCTTTCTCGAGAGACTGGACATCAATTACTTAATGCCCTTTATGGTCAAGGACCTTCATCTGTCCAACGCCCAGGTCGGATTCATCGCGGCTGGTTTTTCATTGACATGGTCGTTGTCGGGCTATTTCGGAGGGTATGTTGGAGATCTCTTGGGGAAACGCAAGCTGCTCCTCATCATTTGTGTCCTGGCCTTCTCCTTTTTTTCCTTCATCACGGGTCTCGCTACAGGCTTTCTTCTCTTGGTCGTGTTCCGAATGGTGATGGGATTGCTGGAAGGACCATTCTTTCCGCTCGGAAGCTCTATACTCCTTGCGGAATCCACATATTCCCGTCGCGGATTCAATTTAGGGTTTCTCCAAAATTTTTCTTCCAACATATTGGGCGGCATGCTCGGGCCCATCATTATTGTGGCGCTGGCCACAGCGTTCGGCTGGCGATACACGTTCTTCTTCACCGTCATCCCAGGCATTCTCGTAGCCATCCTTATGTGGCTATTCTTAAGGGAGCCGAACCTGCTGGCCGACGATTCGCTGGATGCGACGTCGAACGGTAAACAGTCCACGGAGCCAAAGATCAAGCCATGGGTTGTGTTTAAATATCGTAATATTGTGCTGTGCATGATTATTTCGGTCTGCCTGATCCCCTGGTACACATTGTTGTTCACATATGCTCCACTCTATTTGACACAGGTGCGAGGAATGCCTCCCAACATCATGAGCTATGTCATGTCAATAGTCGGCATCAGTGCGGCCGTCTGGGGTTTTGTTGTGCCGACTCTGTCGGACCGGTGGGGCAGGAAGCCGATGATGATTCTGTTTTGTTTGATCTCCAGCCTGGGACCGTTGTCCATCCTGTATCTGCATGGTCCGCTCTGGCTGCTTATGGTGGTTGTTTTCATTGGATGCGCTGGCCCTGGACCGATGGCACTCTATATGTCGGTCATTCCCGCAGAGACGGTACCGAGGAGAAATGTTGGAGCAGCGATTGGACTGGCGATGGCCACGGGGGAATTTATCGGCGGCGTCGGGATTGTCTCCGCTGGCGGCGTGATGGCGAACCACTTTGGCCTCGTGGCACCCCTGTTGATGTCCACAGGATTCGCGTTGATGGCCATGCTCGTCTCCTTCTTCCTCACCGAAACGGCACCGAGACTGCGCGCCAGAATGGAAGTCACAGCGGACGCATTGGTCAACTAAATCTAAGGAAGGAGCGCCCATATGAATCGCTTTGAAGAAGAGATCTATCATTGTACGGACGTGATCACGAAGCTCATCGAGACAACCGAGAATCCGTTACATCGTGCCATCCTCAAGAACTACCGCAGGCACATTCACTTGGAAGGTGCGGGGTTGTTTGACGACATCGTGGCGCCCGACATGATGACCGAGGAACCGGTTTATCGCATCAATTGGGGGAAGCCGAGTGTGATTCGCGGCAAACAAGGCGTCATTGACTTCTATCGGTCCGTAAAAGATGCCGTGATGTGGAATACGGACGACCGGATTGCGGTTGCAGACTGGGGTTTGTGCGACGAACTCACGTTTAATTTTCTCGTCACAGGCAGGGACCTGACGGAATTGGGAATCGACGTGGAGGACAAAGAAGCCGTTTATCACTATCGCACTCGTCAGGCTTTCGTTTGGCCATATGACAAACATGCGAGACTGCAAGGGGAGCACCTCTATGTCGATGCGACCAGCGTTCATGTCGAAAAGGTCGATCCGGAAGAGGTCATCACCCCGGCTCGAGCAAGAGAAATTCACCTGGAAATCCTCGAAACATTAGAGAAGTGACCGTCCAGAGTGGCGGCAATGGAATCCTTTGCATCGACTTCACGCTTCCATAAGATGCGGCAAGACGCGGCCAAACTCGGGCCGCGTCTTCACTTCCGTTATGCGTTCAACCAGCCGCCCACACCGAGCCGGGCAATGTCGTCCTCGGTGATGCGCACGCCGGCGAGCACCCGCGGCAGGAGCACGTCGAACGCCGTCTTCGCGTCGTGGATGACCGCGCCGGGCAGGCCAAAGACAGCCGTCTGTCCACGGTACCCCAACATCGTCATGGAACCGGGCAACAGCGGCATGCCGTAGCGCACAACTATGTCCACCGCCCGGCGGATGGCGCCCGGCGAGCGGTCGTCCGGATCGACCGACATGCCCCCGGTCACACAGACGATGCTGGCGCCGCCCTGGCATGCCTCGACAATGGCCGCCGCAATCGCCTCCACCTCGTCACCAGGAAACACCTGGCTTATCACCTCGACGCCAAAGCGGGCGAACTTCTCGCGCAAAACCGGACCCGACCTGTCGGCGACACGGCCGCTTTGAATCTCGGTGCCGGTGGTGACGATGGCCGCCCGGTGCGGCTGGTACGGGAGCACGTCGATGACTTTCCTGTCGGCGACGGCCGCCGCGAGCGCCTCCACCCGTTCCACTTTCGCCCGCTCTACCAGCAACGGGATGGGCCGCACCGCGCCAATCGATTCCCCTTCGGCTACATCGACCAAGGGCGTGCGGGTGATGACCGCGATGTCGGGGATTTTGTTCATCTCGGTGACCGTCTCCACATTCACCCACAAAAGGCCCCGCGTTGCGGCGTACATCGTCACTTTACCCTCGTGCACCTCGCTCAACCGCACCCCGGGACCGGTCACCGCCTGCGCCATGCGCAGCGCCCCTTCGTTCTCATGCAGCTCATTGTCATCTGGCTCCAGCACATAAATGTGGCGCTTGCCCATGTCCAGCAGCCTGGGGATGTCTTCCTCGCGGATGACGTGCCCCAGCTTGAACGCGACGCCCTTGAACTGCCCGGGGATAATCTGCGTCAGGTCGTGTGCCAGCACCATGCCGACAGCCTGCTCGACTGGTACCTCCCGCTTCATGTGACTCCACCTCCACGCCTCGTTGTGTACTCTCGCCAAGCTGACAAATCCGCCGGGGTGTGCAGCGGCCGCGTCCACCAAGACGGCCAGCCTTGCGCATCCGCGTCCACGCCGGCCAGGCGCAGACCGGCCAGCGCCCGCATCAGCCGCGTCTCCCCGCTTGCCGCCGCCGCCCGCCAAATCCGGCCCACGGCCGCACAGTAACACCCAAGGAGCGGCTGCCAACGCCCCTCTCGTATCACCAGCACCGCATCGCACGCGCGTTTCTCCGACAACACCTGGTAGCGCTTCCACAGAACCTCCAACACGCGCGGCGCCAAGCCCGGCAGATCCCCCGCCAAAACGAACACCGCATCCTCGACCGCCAGCGTCCCCCCTCCGCAGAGTGCGGCGCCGCAAGGTCCGGCGGCTACCGCGGGACGGACGCCGGGCGCCGCCCCAGTCGATGCGGCCCCTGGGCCTTCCTCCCCCTCCAGCTGCGGCCACACAGCCGCCAGGGCGGGGAGCGGTCCTTGCTGTGGACGCGCATCGAGGTGCACGCGGACGTCGGCCAGCCCAGCCAAACGCGCCTGCCGGATGACCGCCGGCACGTCCGCCCCAGGCGCCGCCAGCACCACCACCTCGCGTGCCAACGGGCGCACCGCCGCCAACACCGCCCCCAGCACCGTGAGCTGACTTCCCGGCCGCCAGGGCAGCGCCAGTTTGTCCGCTCCCATCCGGCGGCTGGCTCCGCCTGCTAAGATGAGCGCGCGCGGTTGCATCGCACAACCCCATCCTCCGTAACCAGGATATCGACAGGCTGGTCGAACGGATCGACCGGCCAGGCGGCCGACGCCGTCACCTGCACGGAAAACGCGACACCGACACGCAGCGCGCGCACGCCCGGCTGGGCCAGGTAGGTGTCGTAATAGCCGCCGCCGTAGCCCAGGCGGTAACCCGATTGCGTGTAGGCCACAGCGGGAATGACCAGGACCGACAACTCCGCCGGCGGCGCCACCGGCGCCTCTGCTGGCGGTTCCAAAATATGAAACGCTCCGGGCGTGAGTTCCCGCTCGTGGGCCACGCGACGGAACGTCATCCGGCGCGGCCCTTCCACGCGCGGATAGGCGACGAGACCACCTCGTTCACGCCAGGCTGCCGCCACGGGGGATACGTCCGGCTCCCCGCGCATGGCGGCGAAAAAACCGGCCGTGCCCACGCCTTGCTGAATGGGCCGCATCTCTGCCATCACGCCAGCCAGGCGCTCCTGGATGGCGCGTGCCGCGCGCGCACGCTCGTCCGCGGGCAGGGCCCGCCGCAATTGCAGGAAGCGTTGCCGGGCCGCCGCCTTGTCCGACTGCATCGGAGTTTGCGCCGTCTGCATCCCTTTTCACCCCGCAGAGCTTGTGCATCCATTGTACCGCAAACCAGGTTCGCCTTGTCCGGCCGCACGAAAATTGGTTAAGTAGAAGGGAACGCCGGCTGCGTGCCCGCGTTGCGGCGGCGCGCCGGCGAGACCAAAGGTGGGAGCGCAACGATGATTGTCCTGCAGGCGAATCAAATCGAAAAACAATACGACGGTCACCCTGTGTTGCGGGGAGCCAATCTCGTCCTGCAAGAGCGGGACAGGGTGGCTTTGATTGGCAAAAACGGCGCCGGCAAGACCACCTTGCTCCGCATTCTCGTCGGCCTGGAGCCGTGCGACGCCGGCAGCGTCAGCCTCGGCCGCGGGGTCTCCATCGGCTATGTCGCGCAATATGTGGAGGCGGACGACAGGCAGACGGTGTTTGACTTTGTCGCCGGCGCCTTCGCCGGGCTGCGGCAGCTGGAAGCCGAGATGCGGGCGGCGGAAGCGCAAATGGCCGATCCGTCCGTCTACGCGGACCCGCTGCGCCTGGAGGCTGTGAGCCAGCGCTACGCGCGCCTGCAACAGGAATTTGAGGAAGCGGGCGGGTACGCGGTAGAGGCGCGGGTGCGCCGGGTGCTGGACGGCCTGGCGTTTCCCGCCGCGATGCACACCCAGAGCGTGCAGAGCCTGAGCGGCGGACAGAAGACGAGGCTGTCGCTGGCGCGGCTGTTGGCCACGGAGCCGGACATCCTTGTGCTCGACGAACCGACCAACTACCTCGATACGGAGCGCTTGTCCTGGCTCGAATCGTACCTGGCCGGGTACCCCGGCGCGGTGATCGTGGTCTCGCATGATCGCTACTTTCTGGACCAGGTGGCCACCGTCACGTATGAACTGGCGGACGGCCGCACGACACGGTACATAGGGAACTACTCCCGCTACATGGAGCAGCGGGCGGAATGGATGGAACAGGCGCAGAAGCGGTACGACGCCCAGCAGCAGGAGATTGCCCGCATGGAGGCGTTCATCCAGAAGAACATCGCCCGTGCGTCCACGACCAGACGGGCGCAGAGCCGACGCAAGCTTCTGGAACGGATGGAACGGCTGGAACCGCCGCGAGCCGACGACAGGCGGATGGGGCTGCGGTTTTCGGCGGCCCGCGCGAGTGGGCGCGATGTGCTGAGGTTGGAGGATGTGGTGGTGGGGTTTCCGGATCGGCCCCTGGCGGGGCCCATTAACTTGCACCTGCTGCGCGGGCAGCGCCTGGCCATCATCGGCCCCAACGGAATCGGCAAGTCGACGCTGCTGAAAACCCTCGTCGGGCAAGCCCAGCCGTTGGCGGGGCGCATCCACTGGGGACAGCATGTCCACATCGGGTACTACGACCAGGAGCAAGAAAACTTGGACGAGAGCAAAACCGTCTTGGCGCAGATTCACGACGAGTTTCCCAGCCTCGACCTGACCAGCGTGCGCACTGCGTTGGGGAGGTTTCTGTTCCGCGGCGAAGACGTCCAGCTGCCGGTCGCCGGACTCAGCGGCGGTGAGCGCAGCCGGCTTGCCCTGTGCCGGTTGATGCTGCGTCGGCCCAACGTGCTGGTGTTGGATGAACCGACCAACCACCTCGACCTGGACAGCCGGGAAGCCCTCGAGGATGCCTTGGCTGACTATGACGGCACGATTCTCTTCGTTTCGCACGACCGTTACTTCATAGACGGTCTCGCCACCCATGTGCTGCACATGGACGCCGATGGGGTGCGCTTGTACCTGGGCAATTACAGCGAGTACGTGCACAAGCGGAACGAGGAGCAAAAATGGGCGGCGACATCCGCTGCGACGCCCGCCGCAAAGACGTCCGGGCCCGGTGGCCAAGGGGCGGACAACAGAGGTGAAATCGACCCCACAGCGCAAAGGCCGGGCATAGACCCGCAAGCAGCCGCCAACGCATCGGGTCCGGCGGCGCCTGCGCCGGGTCCCGCCCGGGTGCGCTCGGCCGACCTGCGCAAGCTGCGAGCGCGCGTATCGGAACTGGAACAGCAAATCACGACCGTCGAGGAGCGGATGCAGAGCGTGGGCGAAGGCCTGGTGCAAGCCGCGCGGGACCAAGACTACGAGGCCGGGCAGCGCCTGCAGGCCCAACATGAGCAGCTGCAAGCCCAGCACCAGCAACTGCTTACAGCCTGGGAACAGGCAGCGGCCGAGTTGGAGGCGCTGGAGCGACAGGCGCGCCAGCCCTGACTGGGGCACCATGGCGGCGGAGCGAGAGCGCCCGCGCGAATCTTGGCTGCTCGGCCACTCGGCCCACTGGGCGGCTTTGGCCCATCGCCCCCGACCCTGTGGACAACCGTTATCCACCGATTTATCCACAATATCCACACGGTTATCCACAGGCATAAGGGCCGCCCACGTTGGCCTGGTGCCAGTTGTTCACACCGTCCACAGGGACGCCTATCCACAGTATGCACAGGTTATCCACAGGGCTGTCCACAGCTTGCCCCCAGGCTGGCCAAGTCCGGGCATCCCCGCCCTTGGCCAGCGCCAACGCGGGCCGCAGGGCATCCCAAGCGCATGCCCGCCGCTGCAAAGCGTTCATACCACCCGGCCGCACTGCCAGTCAGCCAGCGACACGGTGGCGTGCGCATTCAGGTGCAGGTCGTGGCGCAGCCCTCGTCGCATGGCGAAGTACCCGGCGGCGGCAATCATCGCCGCGTTGTCTGTGCACAGCCTGCGCGGCGGAAACACCACCGTAAATCCGTCCGCCTCCGCCCGCTCCGCAAGCGCCCGGCGCAGCCCTTGGTTGGCGGCGACCCCGCCGGCCACGACGACGCGGTGCAGTCCGGTCGCAGCCACCGCGCGCGCAGTCTTTTCCACAAGCACGTCGCACACCGCCTGTTGAAAACTCGCCGCCACATCCGCAATGTCCACAGCCTCTCCCCGTTGCCGCCGCCGGTTCAACTCGTTGGCCACAGCCGTTTTGAGGCCGCTGAAACTGAAATCGAAGTTCGGCGCATCAATCAACGACCGCGGGAAAGCATAGGCCTCTGGATTGCCCGTGAGAGCCAACTGGTCCAGCTTGGGGCCGCCGGGATAGGCGAGTCCCAGGAGGCGCGCCACCTTGTCGTAGGCCTCGCCGGCTGCGTCGTCAATGGTGCCGCCCAACCGGGTGAAGCCGAACCGCTCGTCCACCCGCAAGATCTCCGTGTGCCCGCCGGATACGACCAGGGCCAGGGCGGGCAGCCGCGCGCCCGCATCCGCCTCGTCCGCCAACAGGGCGGCGGCCACATGGCCGGCGATGTGGTGAACCCCCACCAACGGCAACCCGCTGGCCAGGGCCATGCCCTTGGCGGCGGACACGCCGACCAACAGGGCCCCGAGCAGGCCCGGCCCATAAGTGACCGCAATCCCGTCCAACTCGGCAAAGGCAAGACCGGCTTGGGACAGCGTGTCCGCCACCACGCGCGTGACCACGGCCACATGCCGGCGCGAGGCCACCTCCGGCACCACGCCGCCAAATCGTGCGTGCACATCCATCTGCGAAGCAATGCTTTCCGCCAAAACAACGCGACCGTCGCGGACTATGGCCGCGGCGGTCTCGTCGCAACTCGTCTCAATGCCCAACAGGAGCAAGCCGTTCACCCTTTCTTGGCCGCCCCGTCCAGGCTGGAGAGCGGCGGCAGATTCGCCCACATGATGAGCGCGTCCTCGTGGTTGTCGGTGTAGTAGCCCTTGCGCACCCCGACCCCGTGAAAGCCGAACTTCTTGTACAGGTTCTGCGCCACCGCGTTCGACACCCGGACCTCCAGCGTCATGCGCAGGATGCCGTTGGCCGCGCAGATGGCCATCAGCGCGCGGAGCAGGGCCTCCCCCAAATGGCGGCCGCGAAAATCCGGATCGACCGCGATGTTGGTCACATGGCCCTCATCCACCACCAACCAGACCCCGGCGTAGCCGACCACGGTTCCCTCCCGTTCCGCGACCAGGTAGCGCGCGAACTGGTTGTCCAGCAACTCAGCCAGAAACGCCTGGCGCGACCATGGGCTCGTGAACGAGCGCTGCTCCACCCGCATCACCTGACTTATGTCGCGAACGGTCATCGGGCGCAGGTGAAACTCGCCGGCCTCGAACTCATAGTTGGCCATGGCCACGCCCTTTCGCCTCCTCCAGTTTGACCTCAGCTTCGACAGCCAAACCATACATCGGCTCAATCTCGTGCACCTCATCCCCGCGTCTCCACGTCGCCGCCCCGGCGGCGGCAAGCCGCAGCAGCGCCGGGCCCAAGCCGCCTGCTACGGCCGCCAACGGCGCCCGCGTGTGCAGAGGGGCGATGCTTAACTCCGGCAGCACGTGGTGGGATTCGCGAAAGTCGTCGGTCACCAGGCAGAGCGGCGGCCCCTCGGGCTCAGACAGGTGAGCCGCCGCATCGGCCATCCGGCTCGACCATTCCCCCACAGGCCGCACCCGCTCCTCCTCCAATGTCCGCCAAACGCCAAACCGTTTGTGGTACAGAGCGCCAAAAGCGCGCCGACGGCGCGCGTAGACGAGCGGCATCACCAGCCAAGAAGCCGCTGTTTGGTCCGGGCAAGCCGCCTCCGCCAGAGCCCACAGTGTCGACACGGGGAGCACCGGCACACCCAACACCAGGGCCATCGCCTTCGCGGTGCTGACGGCCAGCCGCACGCCCGTGTACGATCCCGGTCCCACCCCGACGACGATGCCCTCAAGGTCCCCGGGCTCGACGCCGGCGGTCTGGCAGACCTGCATGGCCAGCGGCTGCAGCAGCCGGGAATGGCCGCGCTGCACCAACGATGCGGCGGCGGCCGCCACCTCCACCGCGCCGTCTTCCATGCGTCCGACCGCCACAGACAACGCGTCAGTGGCCGTGTCCATGGTCAAAACAACCATCTTTTCACCCACTCATCCAGGCGCTGCCAACTGCGCGGCCCGAGCGCCCGGCACGCGAACGTCCGCTCGTCGACGCGCGGCAGCGGCTGTTGGGCGATGTGGACGGTCAGGGCGTCCTCCAGCTCGCCCAGCACCGCCTGCGGCCACTCAATCAGCACCGCCGCCCGCCCCTCCAGGTAGTCGGCAAAACCAATCGCATCCAGCTCTGCGGCCATCGTCCCGCCTTCCTCGTACAGACGATACAGGTCCATGTGCACAAACGGGATGCGGCCGTCCTCGTATTCGGCAATCAAGGTGAAGGTCGGACTCGTGACCTCCTGACCAATCCCGAGCCCCTCGGCCACCCCCTTGGCGAACGTCGTCTTGCCGGCACCCAAGTCACCGGACAAAAGCACCACGTCCGCAGGTTTGAGCAGGCGCCCCAACACGCGGCCTAACTTTTTCGTCTCTTGCGCAGATTGGGTGGTAAAGGTCATCGCATCGACCATGACCGGCTCCTTCCGCCAGGCTGTCGAACCAGGCTCTGGCTGCCACTACTCTCTGAAGTGATTGTAGCCCCGCGGCTCCAGGATGTCCAAACGGCCGTCCGGGTGCTCGACAATCACCCCATCTCCCACCTCGACGCGGCCAATCTGGGTTAGCCTCACGCCCTCTGCCTCCAACTGCGCGAGCGCGCGGGCAAACGCTAACGGCGGCGCCGTGCCGACCAACTCAAAGTCTTCGCCCCCGTACCAGGCCCAATCAGACGCGGGCACCCCAAAGCGGCGCCCCGCGTTGATCGCCGCCGGGTGCAGCGGCAGTTTGTCCGCGCGCACCCGCAGCCGCACCTGACTGGCCTCCGCAATCTCGTTCAACTCATTCGCCAACCCGTCGCTGATATCGTTCAACGCGTTCGATCCGCACCTGCGCAGCACCTCTCCGGCCAGCACCTGGGGCACGGGACGGCGATGCGCCCGCACCAGGTACTCCACCTCGTCCGGCGCCAGCCCGCCCAGCCCGGCCGGTCCGATGGCGGGCTGGGCTCCTTGTGTCCCGCCAACCGGCGACACCCCACCGCCCGCTGCCGCCCGCTCCAACCCGGCCAGGCGCCGGAGCACCTCCAAGCCGGCGGCCGATACACCCACCCAGCCGGTGACAAACACCACATCCCCAGGCTGCGCCAGCGAACGCAGCCGCGCGCCCCCGGCCGGGACGGTGCCGAACACGGTGCTGGTCAACACCAGCGGCCCCGCGGTGCCGACCGTGTCGCCTCCGACCAGCGGGCAGGCGAAGGTTTTGCAGACCTCTGCCACGCCGTCGTACAAGGCCGTCAGACGCTCGGCGGGCCAACTCCCCTGTTTGGGGACCGCCACGGCCAGCACCGCCCCTCGCGGCCGGCCGCCCATGGCCGCGATGTCACTGATAGAGACGGCGAGCGCCTTCCACCCCACATCCTCCGGGCGCATCGTGGCGTCGAGAAAGTGCACCCCTTCCACCAGGGTGTCGGTGCTGACCAGCCACTCGTCGCCGTCCACTCCCGCCAGCACCGCCGCGTCGTCGCCGATCCCGGCCACCACCCCCGGCGCCGCCTGTTCCAGTCGCTCCGCCAAACTGCGAATCAAAGCAAACTCGTCCAGGTTCACCGCAGTCTCTCCGTCCTCCCGTTGTGTGCATACGCCACGCGTCCGCCGACCACCGTCCACAACACCCGCGCCTCCAACAGCGCGTCCTCCGCTTCCGCCAACACATCGCGGCTGAGCACGGTCAAATCCGCCCAGGCTCCCGGCCGAATGACCCCCTTGACCGCCTCGCGCCGGTTGGCGCGGCAAGCCCCCTGTGTGAACAGGCGGACGGCCGTCTCCCGGTCCAACACCTGCGAGAGCGTGAAGCCAGGGCCCTTTGCATGCGGCGGCCGTCGCGTGACGGCCGCGTGAATCCCCAGCAGCGGGTTGATGGGCTCCACGGGCGCGTCCGATCCGCCACACAACCCAATCCCTGCCTCGGCCAGCGTCCGCCACGCACACACTCCGCTCAGCCTTGCCGGGCCCAGCCGCTCCTCAACCCACGGGAAGTCGCTGACCGCAAAGCGAGGCTGAATGTCGACGATGATGCGCTCCCCAAGCGCTTGCATCCGGCGGACCAGGTCCGGGCGCACCACCTCCGCGTGGACGATGCGATCCGGAAGGCTGCTGCCTCCTCCCTGCTCGAAGGCGGTGAGGGTCATGTCGAGCGCGGCATCCCCGATGGCGTGGACGGCGGCCGCAAACCCGAGGTCGTGTGCAGCCCGGACGCGCGCGGTCAACTCCTCCGGGCTGCACACGGGTATCCCCCGCCACCCCGGGACGTCCGTGTAGTCTGCTGCCAGCCAGGCGGTGCGCGCTCCCAGCGCCCCGTCCGCAAACAGCTTGATGGCCCCGACCTCCAGCCACTCGTCGGGTGCCGGCAGATCGGCCAGGGCACGCCGGCACTCCGTTAGAAAGGAGCTGTCCACCAGTTGGTGCACGCGCAGCGCCACCCCGTCCTGGCGAATGAGTTCATGGTAGAGCGTCCACGTGGCGGCGAAACCGCCGAACGTGCGCGTGTCGTCCGTGTGCACAGCCGTGATGCCGTTGGCCAGAGCCGCCTCCATGCCCAGCCGCAGCATTTGCTTGTCTTCCGACCGCGAGCGCGGCGGAATGGCTCGCAGGATGGGGAGAATCGCGTTGTCGTGCACCAACCCGGCGACTTCGCCGCGCTCGTCGCGGACAAACCGGCCGTCCTTCGGATCAGGAGGCGTCAGTCCCAGGCCTGATTTCCACAGCGCCTCTGTATTGACCAAGTACGCGTGGTGGCAGATGCGCGTCAAAACCAGCGGCCGTCCCCCGGCCGCCTCGTCCAGCTCTTGTCTGCTCGGCCAGCGGGCTTCATCGAAGCGGTTTTCATCCCAACCCGCGCCCAGCAGCCACGCGCCGGGCGGCAGCGCGGACGCGCGTTCACGCACCCGTTGCAGCAGTTCATGTTGCGACTTGACGCCGGTCAAATCCAGCTGCATCGCCTGCTCGCCCACCGCGCTCACGTGCAGGTGGCTGTCCACGAAGCCTGGCAGGACGGTGGCGCCCTCCACGTCTAACACGGCATCCAGGCGCGCCCCCAGCTGCAGCCGCAGCTCCTGCCGCTCCCCGACCGCTATGATGACCCCGTCCTCCACGATCAGCGCGTCAAAGCGCGGCTGCCTGGGATTGAAGGTGTAGCCGTTCGCCCCCACCAACATCCACACCGCCATTCCCCCCTCGGTCTGCCCCGAATCCTCGTTGCCTCGTCCCTTGTGCCCTTATGATAGCAGGCGAAGCCAACCGGCGCATGACCGGCGGCGGGACATGTTTGCCGGTGGACGGGCGTATGTATGACAAAGGACCAACCCGCGCCGCCGGCCGCAGCGCACACGCCAAACCTGGAGAGTGACCCCGTTATGCTGGCTTGGTTCAGCCACGTCTTGGAAGGCGTCTTCCGCATCGGTTACCCGGGCATCGTCCTGGCGCTCATCATCGAAGGCCTGGGGCTGCCTTTCCCCGGCGACGCCGTGATGGCGTTCTACGGCTTCGCCGCCGCTGACGCCAACTTCCGCTTGGACGGCGTCATCGCATGCAGTTTTATCGGCTATATGTTCGGATCCGTCATGGCGTATGCGGCCAGCCGCCGCTTTGGCCGCGGGGTGCTCGACAGACTGACCCGGCTGCGCTGGGTTAGCTTCGGTAGCCTGATGCGCACCTCCCGCCTGATTGACCGCTTTGGCCCGCTTCTGCTCGTCCCCGGCCGCTTTCTCCCCGGCGTCCGTTCGGTCAGCCCGTACGTGGCGGGGATAGGCGGCATGGAATTGGAGCCGTTTATGTTTTACACTGGCCTTGGCGCGGCGCTGTGGTGCACCGCCTGGGTCTGCGTCGGCTACTGGTTCGGCGAGCACCTGGACTGGATTTTGCACATCGCCCAGTCGTCGTTGGCGTACGTCACCGGGTGCGCCCTGGCCATCGGCGCGGCCTATTGGCTGTGGCACCGCCGTACCATGAAGTCATGATGGAACTGGAAAGCGGGAATCGCGACCGTGGAAAATCGCAACAGCCAACCCGTCGTCGAAGTCTGCAGTGAAAACCTCGACCTGGGGTCTGGTGCCGCCTTGACACGCCTGAAGGCCGCCGGCCTGAACCTGCAGGTCCACTACCTCGCCTGCACGGAACAGTGTGAGCTGTGCTCCCGCCGCCCGTTTCTCTGGCTGGACGACGAATTGGTGGCGGGCCGGGACGCGGCCGACCTCTGGCTGCAATTGACCCGCCGCCTCCCCCCGCTGCGCGGGTGAAGCTCCATCCCCCACGCCCCGCAGGGACGCTGGGGCCACTGGAGGCGGTGGGATCGCTTCCTGTGTGTGCCGCAGGAACAGTGAGACGGCTCCCGCTTGCCCCACCGCAGAGCCTGTCCCCCCGCAGGCGGCCATCGCTGCATTTCCCAAAGTGCGCGACGCTTCGCGCGGAAGGGAGGGGCCAACGATGGCCAACGTGAACCCACTCTCCACCCGGCTGCAGATTCAAGTGCAGACCGGGACGATGGCGGACGGATCGCCCAAGATTGGCACCTACAGCTTCGCCAACGTGTCGCCCCAGGCGTCGGATGACGACGTACTGGCGGTGGGCCAGGCACTGGGCGCATTGTTCGCCGAGCCGTTGCTGCAGGTGGTGCGGGTGAACCAGGACGCGCTCTCCAGCGCCACGGCTTGACCGGCAGCGCATGGAAGCGAGCGAGGGGGGTGAAGTTTCGTGGACAAGAAGGTCGTTTTGCAGCTCATGTTTCGCACCGACCAGGACAAGACGGTGCGGATTTCCATCCGCAACCCGAAGCAGCCGGTCGATGCGACGGCGGTGACCAACGCCCTGGACCAGGTTGTCCAGCACAGCGCCGCCTTCGCCTTCAGCCAGGGCAAGATTGTCGCCAAGGCGGGCGCCAACCTGATTGAGACGGACACCACCGCGGTGGTCTGACACACCGCCGTGGGCGAACCCGGCACGCTAGCTTGCAGCCGCCCCCGCCCGACTTGGCCGGGGGCGATGGCTGCCGCATCAGGTGGATGGAGGCACCGCGCGATACTGAGACCTCCTTGCGTCAAATGCGGCGACCCATTTTTCCCAGAAGGTTTGCAGGTCGAAACCGCCCGGCCGCTGGAAACGTGTCTCGGTCAGCCGGACGGTTTCAATACGTGATATGCGATACGCATGAATCCCTTTGACCGTGGAATCAACCGCAGGTCCCACCATGAACCAGATGCCGGCTTTGCATACAAGTCCATACGGCTGGACGGTCAATTGCACGGTGTCGCCGTGTGCCGGGTGATAGATGATCTCCACTTGTCGTTCGGTCCAAACGGCTTGCTGCACGACCCTCACAAACTCTGTTTGTCGGGAGTCTCTGGACCACGCCACCGAATCGAGATATATTCTCCCCTGTATCCACTTGGCTTCCGCCTGCTTGTGCTCTGGCAATGCGTGCAATAACTTTATGAAGGCCGTCTGCAGCGCCTGGTCAATGCCAAGCTCCTGCAACGAGCCTTTCGAAAGACTGGTGAACAGCGCCTGGACTTCCGCTGTCGTCAAGCCGTCAATTTGGGTTTGGAATGATTCGGACAATGTGAATCCGCCACCGACACCGGGGGCAGAAAATATTGGCACGCCCATGCCACTCAGGGCGTCAATATCCCGGTAAATGGTCCGTTCCGATACTTCAAACCGGCGCGCCATCTCCCTTGCTGTCAATCTGCCTTCAGTCCGCAAGCTCATGATGATGCCCAGGAGTCTATCCGCCCTCATTCACATTCTCCCCATTCCGAATCGTGCCTGATCCTATTTTCAATTCCTGACACAGGATGTCAACGATTGCGTGCTACATTGATGCATATCATCTTCAAGTCTCTTTACCTCCGGGAGGGCTGCGATTGAAGGCGGTGTGGGGGCGTCTGGGGCCGCACAAGGCGGTACGGATGCTACAGATTGCAGCGTTGCTGCGCAATATCTGTCAAGGAATAGCTGTTGTTGACGTCAGTCTCTACCTGAAATCCCTTGGCTGGAACGGGGCCGCCATCGGCGGTTTGCTGGCGCTATCCGGAATCGTGCGCAGCCTGTTCACGGTATTTGCCGGCGAAATCAATCAGCGGCTCGGCCCCAAGCGCTTCGTGATGTTGTTTGAAGTGATTGCCGCAGCGGCAGCACTGATGATGACGTTGTCAGCGAATCCTATCGTTATCTGCCTCGCTGTCAGCACTGCTGGATTCGGACGCGGACACAGTGGCTCGGGAGGGCCCATAACCCCGATTGAACGTGGTTGGTTGGGCGCCTATGCGTTGCGCCGTGACAAGTCATTCGCCAACTATGTTTTTGGCATCCATGCCGCGTTAGGCTATCTGGGGATGGGCGTCGGCTCGGCCGCCGCCGCATTTCCGTCGCTTTGCCAGGGTATATTGCCGGGCGCCTTGGCGTACCGTCCACTGTTCGCATTGATGTCCGGCTTGGCGTTGGCATGCACATTGGTCATCGCGAATGCTCCCGGCGGTAGTCGAAAACCTTCCCGACAGGCAGCACGGACCTCACCAGATGGCCACGAACAGTCTGTTCGGAATCACCAAACCGATACCCAGGCTGTCTGGGCTGCGCTCTGCTTCATCATGCTGATGACTGCGCTGGTGACCGTCACTACGGCGGAGTGGAACCACTGGTTTCCGAATGCCGCCAGGATACGCCCGTTGGTCCCATTGACAGTTGTGATTGTGATTTTTTGCGCGAAGTTGGTGGTAGATAAAATACGGCACTCGAAACACGAGGCCCGACGGCGCGTGGCACACGCTTCGGTCACACTTGCGCAGACATCGGCACCAGGGAGAACGCAGGCTCTGGCGCAGCTGGCCAATGTCATGAACGGAGCAGCCGTCGCGCTGGCCAGCACGATGACCTCCTACTGGTTTTCAGTCCGGTTTGACGCCCCTGAAGCACTCATCGGACTGGTGGTATCCGCATCGTACATCGCCACCGGGATGGTGGCGATGGCCACTGTGCGCCTGGCGGATCGTTTTGGCCCGGTTCAAGTGATGGTGTACATGCAATTGTGCGGCATCTTGTTTGTGCTGGCTTTGCCTTGGGCGCCATGGTTCTGGTTGGCGGCCGTTTTGAACATCGGCTGCATGGCTTTGAACCTTGGCAGCCGCGGCAGCCGTTCGGCCATCGCGGCCGCAGGCACGCGCGGCCAGCGTTCCTGGCAGCGGAAAGTCAGCATGATGATTGTCCTGAGTCTGACGACAGGCGCCTGGCCGAGCGCTTTTGGTCGGATGCTGGAGGAAGGCGAGTATGTGCTGCCGTTTTGCGTTGCCGCTTCAGCCCAACTCTTCTCGACGCTGTGGTTCCGTGCTGTCTATCGACGCACGCCAAATTCGTAGGGTTCCCCCTCCCCCGGCAGGACGGCGTCTTCGGCCCCGGCACGGGGGCCGCCCGTTTGTTATCATGTGCTTGTGCTGAGTTTTTGCATTTTTCGAGCCTCAACCCCGATTGGCCAAGCGCCACGCGCAGAGGAGGGGGGCAGATATGGGTAAACGTTGGTTCAAACATGGAAAATGGCCGCGGTGGATGGTGTGGCTGCATTCGTACACTATCATTTCCTTTGTCCTGTTGATGCTGACCGGTGTGGCCCTGTATGCACCCGGTGTGCACAGCATGCTTATCCCTTATCTAAGGATACTCTACTATGTTCACATTGGGCTCGGCATTGTCTTCGGCATAACGCTGCTGGTACCGCTGTTGGTACGCCTGCCCATCCGGAAACTCATTCGCCGTTTGGATTGGCTGTTCCCGCTCGTGTTCGGTGCCATGGTTGTAGCCACAGGGGTCCTCCTCTGGCTGGTGGCCGTGTTTCCAACGACATGGCGCAGTCGGGCTTTCACCTGGCATGGATGGCTGTCCTACGCACTGTCCGCATGGCTGATCATCCATGCCGTCTACAAAGCGTTTGCTTATCAGCCGAAAAAGGAGGGGATAAACGCCCAGGTCAACCCCACCCGGAGAATGTTCTTGCGCTGGTTGGGCACCGGAATCGCCGGCGCCGCCGTCTTGACCGTGATTGATCCGGTGGGGACACTCAAGCGCTCGTTCGCCTCCCTGGGCACAGAGCAGAAAAACGACGGCAACGCGGCTGACTTTGGCGCCTATTACACGGTGACAAACGGATACCCCACTCTGGACCTTGCCCGCTACCGCCTGACCGTGAACGGTTTGGTGGCCAATCCGGTGACACTCAAATGGAGCGATGTCATGAGCCTGGCTGCCCAGCAGGAAAAGACAGACTTCCACTGTGTGACAGGTTGGAGCGTGGCGAACGTGCGCTGGCATGGCATATCCATGCAAACTCTCGTGGACTTGGTGAAGCCGTCGCGGCAAGCAAAGTATGTGCACTTTTACTCGTTTGACGGGGTGTATACAGAGTCGCTCTCCTTGCCGGAAGCGCTGGATCCGACCGTTCTTTTGGCCTACAGGCTGAACGGCCAGCCCCTGCGTCAAGAGCAAGGATTCCCGTTGCGCCTGGTCGTTCCCAAGATGTACGGATATAAATCCATCAAATGGGTCAATCGGATAGAATTCGCCGACAAACCTCTGGTCGGTTATTGGGAGGCGCGGGGATACCCAAACGAGGCCTACGTGGGCCGCGGCATTTAGGCCAGCCCCATCGGCGGATGAGGCTGGTCACCGCCTTTTTGTCCCTTACGCCAACTTCCCTTACGCCAACTGTCACTGCAGGTGTTCAAGCGGCTCCGCCTGGACGCGCGGAACCGATACCCCCGCGCGACATGCGCGGCCGATAAAACAGGTAGTAGCAGACCATGATGACGACCATAATCGGCACACCCGCGTAAATCGCGATGCGTTGGTCCGGGATGAAGATGAGGCTGACGGCAATCGCCAGGTTCAGCACCACCCCGGCGATGGGCAGCCACGGATAGAACGGCGTGCGGTACGCGAGGTCACGCACGTCTCCGCCCTGGCGCACGTACTGCCGGCGAAACCCGATTTGCGCCATGCAGATAATCGCCCAGTCCACCACCGCCACCAGACCGATGCCCGAGACAATCCACAAATACAGCGTGTTCGGAGAAACCTGATACAGCCAAAGCGAGAGCGTGCCAATCAGCAGAGTGACCAACACCGACCAAACCGGCACCTTCGCCCGGCTGAGGTTGGTCAAAAAGCGCGGCGCCATCCCGTCCAACGCCATCGACCAGAGCAGACGCGAGGACGCGTATGTCCAGGATGATCCGGCCGACAACGCGGACGTGATGACGATGATGTCCATGACCAGGCGCGCGTACGGAATGCCCGCCACCTGGAAGATAGTCGCAAACGGGCTGTCGTTGACGCCTGCCTTCTGCCACGGGATGATTCCCACCAGGACAATCATCGACGCCACATAAAACAAGAGGGTGCGCACGCTCGTGCTGCGGATGGCGCGCGGCACCGATTTCGCCGGGTCTTTGCTCTCCCCCGCGGCGATGCCGATAAGCTCCGTGCCACTGTAGGCAAAACACACCGGCACCAGCGCCATCGCCACCGCTCCCAGGCCGTGTGGAAACAATCCGCCTTGGCCCACGTAGTTCTTGGCCCCTATCGGCGCATGCCCGGTCAGGCCGAAGATGGCGCCCAGTCCTACAATGCAAGCCGCCACAATGCCAATCACCTTCACACTGGCAAACCAAAACTCCGACTCCCCATACACCCCGACGGCGGTCACGTTCAGCGCCAGGTAGATGACCGCAAACAGCGCGTACCAGGCCCACAACGGCACACCCGGCAGGTAGTGGTGGATGATGATGGTGGCCGCTATCCACTCGCCGCCGATGGTGAACGCCCCGTTCAGCCAGTACAGCCAGGCGCTCAGAAACCCCACAGAGGGGCCGATGAACTCCTGCGCGTACGTCTTGAACGATCCGGCCACCGGCATGGCGGTGGCCAACTCCCCGAGGCACATCATGACGATGGATACAATGATGCCGCCGATGACGTACGCCAGGACCGCGCCCCCGGGCCCCGCCTGGTTGACCGTGTAGCCGGAACTGAGAAACAGGCCCGTGCCAATGACGCCGCCAATCGAGATCATGAACATGTGACGGCCCTGCATGCCGCGTCGCAGCTGCGATTCCTTTTCGACGATGTTCTCCAGTTGCTGCACAAGTATCCTCCTTCAGAATCTTAGGTAGCGCTTTCACAGGCCGCCACGGCGGTAAGGTGATTCTACACGATTTTCTTTAGCAAATCTTGTGCCAAAACTTGCATGCCGTGGACCGGCGCGAAATCTGCAGGTCCGCACTGAATTTGCCTGCAAATTCCCTTTGCATCTGCAAAACTCGCTGGCACCGCGCTCCATCGCCAGGCTCGCGCAAAGCCATTCTCCGCGCTTCTGCCCATCCCCCTCATCCCCGATACCGCTCCGGCGCGATGCCCAGCTTGCGCAGCCAATACTGCAGATTCTGGCGGCTGAGCCCCAACTCCCGCGCGGTGGCGGATACGTTCCCCTGGTTGCGGGCCAGCGCCTGCTCAAACACCTGGCGCTGAGCCGCCTCCAACCGCGCCTTCAAGGAACTCGCCGCACCCGCGGACCCAGACCGCGCCTTTGCCGCCTGCATCCCCCCGGCACTGGACTCGTTCGCCGCCCCGACCGGCGAGGCAGGTTGGACCGCGGGCCCCACAAGCGGGGCGGGATGGACGCCGGACCCTACAGGCGGGACAGAACCGGCCGCCGGGTACGGATGGGGCGCTCGATGCCTACCGCCATCCTGGGTTGCGCTCTCCAGGCGCCGGCGCATGGGAAAAGGCAGGTGCGCAAACCCAATCACGCGCTCCTCTTGCACCAGGTTCATCGCGCCCTCGATGGTGTGCTCCAGCTCACGCACGTTCCCGGGCCAGGTGTAGTGGAGAAACGCCTGCATCAGGCTGGCCTCCAAACGCTCGACGCGCAGACCAAACCGTTCATTGTACTTGGCGATGAACGTGTCCACCAGGCGCGGAATGTCCTCCACGCGCTCGCGTAGCGGCGGGAGAAACAAGGTCACCACGCTCAGGCGATAATACAGGTCGTTGCGCAGGTGGCCCGCGCGAATAGCGTCGAGCGGGTCTTCATTGATGGCCGCGAGGATGCGCACATCAATCGGCCTGTCCTGCAGCTCCCCCACACGGCGGACGGTCCGCTCCTGCAGCACACGCAACAACTTCGCCTGCAGCTGCGGGCTGAGCGAGTTCAACTCATCGAGCAAGAGCGTGCCCCCGTCCGCCTGTTCCAGCAGCCCCGGACGGTTGATGGCCCCCGTGAACGCGCCGCGCGCCGTCCCGAACAAGAGGCCTTCCATCAGCGATTCGGGCAGGGCCGCGCAGTTCTGGGAGACAAACGGCCCCTTGGCCCGCCGGCTGGCGGCGTGCAGGCTCTGCGCAAACAGCTCCTTGCCGGTGCCGGTCTCGCCCACAATCAACACCGACGAATCGGTCCGCGCCGCGCGCCGCGCCTGCTCCAGCACGTCCGCCATGGCGCGGCTGGTCCCGACAATGCTGTCGAACGTGTAGCGCACCCCCGATTTAGCCATGATGTGCTTTTGCAGGCGCTCAACCCGGGTGACATCGCGAGCAATCTCGACCGCCCCCAACACCCGGTCCTCAGCAAGAATGGGGTACGTATGGTTAACCGTGGTGATGGCCACCCCGCGGTTGTTGAAATACGTCTGTTTCACACTTTCGCTGGCGCGGCGGAGGCGGATGGCCTGAAGCAGGGTGCTGCCCGACGCATCCGGGAAGGTGAACACGTCCTCAATGCTGCGGCCGAGCACATCCTGGGGCCGCATCGCTTCAATGTCGGCCATTTTCTGGTTGTAATAGACCGTCACCCCGTCCGCGTCGACCACGTGCACCCCTTCCTCAAGCGCGTCCAGCACCGCCTCCAGCAGCTGCAGGCGCTGCTTTGCGGCGCCGTCGTCTCCTGCGCCCAATGGGCCATGGCCCGGCATGTTGGCTGCCCCCTTCGACATGTTCCCATTTAGGATTTCCGACTCCGACCTCCACAGACCGCACCGACGTCTGCGCTGGCGCCGCGACCCATCAGGTGACCGCCGGCGCCCCAGGCCGGGGCACTCCCGGCCGGATAGATCCGACCACCTGACCCAGGCCGACGGGGCCCGACACCGTTCCCGTCATCGGATGACGCGACCGGGTCCGCCATCCATCGACTCCAATCGCCAGAGTAACGGGTACGGGCGGATCGTGCAAATGCGTTTTGCACCCCGTCTCCCGCCGTGGCTGCAGGAATTCCGGGCCAAACCCCGAATTTCAAGGTTGGCACGCTTCTTGCTTGAGATCTGGAGTGAAATGTGCGGTGGAAGTAGGAGGACCCGCCCGCGGGACTCCACCTCCCCTCACGGCATCGGGAAGGAGGATGCATTCATGATCCCATATCGCCCAGAACCATTGACCGACTTCTCCGTCGCCTCCAATCGGGAGGCGTTCGACGAGGCGCTCGCCCGCGTAAGCCAGGAGTTGGGCCGGACCTATCCGCTCCTCATTGGGGGCGAGGCCATCGACACGGGCCGCTACCTCGAATCGCACAACCCGTCCGCGAAAAGCGAGTTGATTGGCCGCGTGGCCAAAGCCGGCAAAGAACAGATTGAAGCGGCCATCCGCGCGGCGGAAACGGCGTTCTCCACTTGGTCGGAGATGCCAGCGTTCGAGCGGGCCGGCGTCTTGTTCAAGACGGCGGCCATCCTCCGGCGGCGCAAGCACGAGTTTTCCGCCTGGATGCTTCTGGAGGCCGGGAAGAGCCGCGCGGAAGCGGACGCCGACACGGCTGAGGCCATCGACTTTCTGGAATACTACGGCCGACAAATGCTGGATTTGACACGACGCGGGGACGACCTTTTGACGCCGCTTGCCGGCGAAGACAACCACATGGAGTACATCCCGCTCGGGGTTGGCGCCATCATCCCGCCCTGGAACTTCCCGCTGGCGATTGTCACCGGCATGACGGTGTCGGCTGTGGTGGCCGGCAATACCGTGCTGCTCAAACCGGCCAGCCAGACGCCTGTCATCGCCTACAAGCTGGTGGAAGCCCTGACGGAAGCCGGCCTCCCGCAGGGCGTCGTCAACTTCGTCCCGGGCGATCCGGAGGAGATCGGCGACTTTCTGGTCGAGCACAGGGATATCCGCTTCATTTCCTTCACAGGATCCAAGGATGTGGGGCTGCGGATGAACGAGCTGGCCGCCAAGCGCATCCCCGGACAGCGCTGGATCAAACGGTTTGTCGCGGAGATGGGCGGAAAGGACGCGATTGTCGTGGACGCGGACGCGGACCTTGAGAACGCCGCGCGCACCATCGTCAACTCGGCGTTCGGCTTCTCCGGGCAGAAGTGCTCCGCCTGCTCGCGCGTCATCGCCCACGAAGCGATTTACGACGCCCTGGTGGACAGAGTTGCGGCCCTGACGCGGGAACTGTCGGTCGGCGACGTGCGCGACGCCGGGCACTTCACCGGACCGGTGATTGACCAGAAGGCGTTTGACAAAGTCACCCGTTACATCGAAATTGGTAAGCAGGAAGGGCGCCTGGTCGTCGGGGGCGAAGCCTCGGCGGACAAAGGGTACTTCGTGCAACCCACAGTGTTTGCCGATGTGGCGGCCGACGCGCGCATCATGCAGGAGGAGATCTTTGGCCCGGTGGTGGCGTTCACCAGGGTCGCCAGCTTTGCGGAGGCCATCCGGGTGGCCAACCAGACCGAATTTGGCCTCACGGGGTCCGTCTTTACCAAGAGCCGCGAGCACATCGCGCTGGCGCGCCGCCAGTTCCACGTGGGCAACCTGTACTTCAACCGCAAGTGTACCGGCGCCATCGTGGGCGCGCACCCGTTCGGCGGGTTCAACATGTCTGGCACCGACTCGAAGGCGGGCGGACCCGACTACTTGCTCCTGTTCACTCAGCCGAAGGTCAGCTCCGAACTGCTGTGAGCAAGGGAAGGGCGCGGCGCGCGGACGCGTGCCGCGGCCCGTGCACATCAGCCGCCCGCCAGAAAGGATGAATCGATATGACCGAATCATTGCATACCTCCAACGCGTTGCGCCTGGAGGAGGAATACGGCGCGAAAAACTACCACCCGCTGCCGGTGGTGCTGGTCAAAGGCGAAGGCGTGTGGGTGTGGGACGAGGAAGGCAACCGTTACCTCGACATGCTCAGCGCTTACTCGGCGTTAAACCAGGGCCACCGCCACCCGAAGGTCATCCAGGCGCTCAAAGACCAGGCGGATGCCATCACGCTGACCTCGCGGGCGTTTTGCAACGACAAACTGGGGCTGTTTTATGAACGGCTGGCCAAATTGACCCATAAGCACATGGTGCTGCCGATGAACACCGGCGCCGAAGCGGTGGAAACGGCCATCAAGGCGGTGCGCCGGTGGGCGTATGACGTCAAGGGCGTGCCGGAAGACAAGGCGGAGATCATCGTCTGCAGCGGCAACTTTCACGGACGCACCACCACCATCATCTCGTTCTCCTCGGACGCCGAGTACCAGCGCGGGTTCGGCCCGCTAACCCCTGGCTTCCGCATCATCCCGTACGGGGACATCGAAGCGCTGAAGGCGGCCATCACCCCGAACACGGCGGCGTTTCTGGTTGAGCCCATCCAGGGCGAGGCAGGCATCATCATCCCGCCCGAAGGGTACCTGCGCCAGGCGTTTGAACTGTGCCGGAAGGAGAACGTGCTGTTTGTCGCGGATGAGATCCAGACCGGGCTGGGCCGCACCGGGAAATTGTTCGCCTGCGACTGGGAGGGCGTCATCCCGGACGTGTACATCATCGGCAAGGCGCTGGGCGGTGGGGTTTTCCCGGTGTCAGCCGTGGCCGCGGACAAGGACATCCTCGGCGTGTTTGAACCGGGATCGCATGGATCGACATTCGGCGGCAACCCGCTCGGCGCGGCGGTGGCCCTGGCGGCGCTGGACGTGATTGAAGAGGAAGGCCTGGCGGAACGCTCGCGCAGGTTGGGTGAGTCGTTCCTGGCGCGCCTGAAAACCATCCGTAACCCGGCCATCAAGGAGATCCGCGGGCGCGGTTTGTTCATCGGCGTGGAACTGCACACGAAGGCGCGTCCGTATTGCGAACGATTGAAGGATGAAGGGCTGCTCTGCAAGGAGACGCACGAGAACACCATCCGCTTCGCGCCTCCGCTCATCATTGAAGAGCAGGACTTGGATTGGGCGTTTGAACGGATTGCCCGCGTGCTCGGCGAGGTGTCCAAATGAACCCACAATCTCTCATGCAGCAGGCCAACCGCGAGCTGGACGTGCTGCAATCCGCCCAGCAGGTGATTCGCGAGGCGTTGCAACAACTCGGGTACGGCCCCGAATACTACGAGCTGCTCAAAGAGCCGATGCGCATGCTGACCGTGCGCTTTCCCGTGCATATGGACGACGGCAGCGTGCGCGTCTTCACCGCCTACCGGGCCCAGCACAATGATGCCATCGGCCCGACCAAGGGCGGGGTGCGCTTCCACCCGGACGTGACCGAGGCGGAGATCAAGGCGCTGTCGCTGTGGATGACGATTAAGTGTGGCATCAACGGGCTTCCGTACGGCGGCGGCAAGGGCGGCGTGGTATGCGATCCGCGCGAGATGTCGTTCTCCGAGCTGGAACGCCTGAGCCGCGCCTACGTGCGGGCCATCAGCCAGATTGTGGGGCCGACCAAGGACATCCCGGCGCCCGACGTGTTCACCAATTCCCAGATCATGGCCTGGATGATGGACGAGTATAGCCGCCTGCGCGAGTTCGACTCGCCCGGCTTTATCACCGGCAAGCCGCGGGTGCTGGGCGGATCGGAAGGACGGGAAACGGCCACGGCGCGCGGCGTTGTCATCTGCATTGAGGAGGCGGCCAAGCGGCGCGGTCTCAGCCTCGCGGACGCGCGCATCATCATTCAGGGCTTTGGCAACGCAGGCAGCTACCTGGCCAAGTTCCTGTACGACTTGGGTGCGCGCGTGGTCGGGATCTCCGACGCCTACGGGGCGCTGTACGAGGAAAAGGGGCTGCCCATTCCCGACCTGCTGGAGCAACGCGACTCGTTCGGGACGGTCACGACGCGCTACCATGACACCATCACAAACAAGGAGCTGCTCGAAAAGCCGTGCGACATCCTGGTCCCGGCCGCAATTGAAAACCAAATCACCGCCGCCAACGCCGAGCGGGTGCAGGCGTCGATTGTCGTGGAAGCGGCCAACGGCCCGACCACCCTGGAGGCCACCCGCATCCTGAGCGAGCGCGGCGTGTTGCTGGTGCCCGACGTCTTGGCCAACTCGGGCGGGGTGACAGTCTCCTATTTCGAATGGGTGCAGAATAACCAGGGATACTACTGGACGAAAGAGGAAGTTGAGCAGCGGCTGGTCCAGGCGATGCGCCAGTCGTTCGACAAAGTGTACACGACGGCCCAGCGGCACGACGTCGACATGCGTCTGGCGGCATACATGACCGGCATTGAACGCACGGCGACCGCCCTGCGCCTGCGCGGCTGGCTGTAGGGCATACGCGCGGCCGGCACGGCGGGCGCCGCACGAACGTGCGGGCCCCCACCGGATCGCGGAACGTACGGGAGGTTCAAGGCATGAAGGAGATTCACATCATCGGCGTGCCGTCCGACTACGGGCAGGGCCGGCGCGGCGTGGACATGGGCCCGAGCGCCATCCGCTATGCGGGGTTGAAGGAAAAGCTGGAGCGGCTTGGATACACCGTCAAAGACCTCGGGGACGTGCCAGTCCCCACCCCGGAGACGCGGCGCATTGAACACGAGAAGTTGAAGTACCTGTCCGAAGTGATCTCGGTGTGTGAGGCGCTGGCCGACAAGGTGCGCGAGGTGGTGGCGGCGGACCGCACACCGGTGGTGCTGGGAGGCGACCACAGCATCGCCATCGGCAGCCTCGCCGGTCTCGCCACGGCCGGGAAGAACTTTGGCCTTATTTGGTTCGACGCCCACGGCGACATGAACACGCACGAGACCACTCCGTCCGGCAACATCCACGGCATGCCGTTGGCCGCGAGTCTGGGCCTTGGGCACGAATCGTTGACGCGGCTCGCGGGCGTGAGCCCGAAGGTCAAGGCGGACCGGGTGGTGCTGGTGGGAGCGCGGTCGATTGACGGCGACGAAGCCAACCTGATTCGCCAAGCCGGCATCCATGTGTTCACGATGGCGGAAATTGACCGCATGGGCATGGACGCCGTGATGCAAAAGGCGATTGAAATCGCCAGCGACGGCACGGACGGCATCCACCTCAGCCTCGACCTGGACGGGCTCGATCCAATGTTCGCCCCGGGTGTGGGCACTCCGGTGAACGGCGGCGTGACCTACCGGGAGGGCCACCTGGCGATGGAACTGCTGGCGGCCTCGGGTAAGCTGCTGTCGGTGGACGTGGTGGAGGTCAACCCGATTCTCGACCACCGCAACCAGACCGGCCGCATGGCCGTGGAACTGGTGGAGTCCCTGTTTGGCAAGCGGGTGTTGTGACGCATCGTCCGCGCGGCGTAGGCTGCGTCAGCCGGCGAATCGGCCGTCTGCAACGCCTGGAATGTCCACGGGCAGACGGCCCTCGGCCGGCGCACCGAACAAGGCGGCAATGCCGGCCCGCACCATCTAGGGTGCGTATTCGTACAAAGCCAATTCCTGCACTTGCTGCCTGGTCATGAGTCCACCCTTACTCGCGCCTCTCGAGAACTTGGCGCAGGCGGCCCTGGGCAGCCGCCAACAAATCCTCCGCCTGCTCCCTGGGCACATGTTTCTCGTGCATCACAATCGCGGCCTTCACACTGCCTCCGGCGTCAGCCAAAAGCTTGGCGGCGTCCACGTACTCCAGCCCGGTAGCCAGCATGATAATACGCTTAGAGCGTTCCACCAGCTTTTCGTTGGTCGCCCGCAAGTCCACCATCAGGTTCTGATAAACCTTTCCCAGGCGCACCATCGTCGCTGTGCTGAGCATATTGAGAACCATCTTCTGCGCAGTGCCGGCCTTCAGCCGAGTGGACCCCATCAACACCTCCGGCCCCGTGACGACCTCAATCGCCACTTCGGCATGCTGGCTGGCGATGGCGTTCGGATTGCAGCACAGCGAAATGCGTCCCGCGCCCACGCGCTTGGCGTATTGAAGACCTCCGATGACATACGGGGTGCGGCCGCTCGCGGCAATCCCGACGAGTACATCCTGGTTGGTTAGCGGCAACGATTGAAGGTCTCGTTCCGCCCATTCCGGGTGGTCCTCCGATTCCTCGACGGCTTCAAACATGGCCTGTCGCCCCCCGGCCATGACCGCCTGTACCAGCCCCCGGGGAGTGTTGAAGGTCGGCGGACATTCCGCTGCGTCCAACACAGCCAAACGACCGCTGGTGCCGGCGCCGAGATAGATAAGGCGGCCGCCGCCCTGCATCCGTTCCACAATCAAGTCCACCGCCCGCGCAATCTGCGGCAGCGCCCGCTCCACAGCCTGCGGTACTTGTTTATCCGCTTCATTCATCAGGCGCAGAACGCCCAGTGTGGAATGCTCATCCAGGTCTCTGTACCGTTCGTTCGCCTGCTCCGTTTGCAGCCGCGTCCAAATCGTGTCCATGCTCCCCACTCCCGTATGCCCCACCTGCTCTCTACAAGACTGCGGTGGCCAGTCATCTAGACTAAGGATGATTTCGTCATCTTCGTCGGTTGCCCCAAAGTGTAGGGGTAGAAGAAACTACGGACAGCAAGCAAAAAACTCATCGTGCAACACCTGGATGGCAGTTCCCAGTTGATCCCCAGGAATCAGACACGATATCTGGATCTCCGAAGTGATGACCATGAATATGACAATACCTGCATCACTCAGCGCGCGAAACATCCCGTTACTGCTCCCCACGCTTCCAGGTTGTCTCCTACAGTAAACACGATGCTGTCGCTCCCTTTCCCGTTAACAAACCCTACCGCTTGATCACGGGCAAAATCACGGCGGACGGCCGCAGGGCGTCGTGATACACCGTTTGCTCGGCGCATTCGAGCCGCTCGGAGAGACCAAGCGCGTCCTCCGTATTGGGATTCCTGTCATACTTGGGGAACGCACTGGACGTGACGTGTACTCGAATCCGATGGCCGGGCAGAAACACATGGCTGGTGTTCCAGCAGTCGATGGCCAGCCTCATCACCTCGCCAGGTTGCGTGAACACGGCCTTGTCCATCCCGTGACGATACCGCACGCGCACCATCCCGTCACATAGGCGCTGCACATAACCGTTCGGCCACACGTCGTGCAACTGCGCCATAAAATCCGTGTCCGGCGCACTGGTTGCCGCATACAACTCCACGCAAACCGGCCCGGTGACTTCCAGCTCTTCATGGACCGGATCGCTCGTATAAACCAGCACATCCTCTCGTAGATGCACCTCGCGATAGTCGTCCGGGCCGCCGATCTGTTCCGACGTGGGTTGAGTGAGAAACGGCACCGGATTGAGCGGATTGTACTTATATCTATCCGCCGGCTCCTCCACACTCGGTTTCCGTGTCGACAGGGTTCCGTCTCCGATCGATCCGTTTGCACTCCCCCGGCTGTGGAAATACCAGGGGACGTACGCGGTGTCAGGTGGCGGCCAGGCAGAAGCGTCGCGCCACTCATTCTTGCCCATGAGAAAATAGCGCACAGGCGGCTCACGGTCGACGCCGTTGTCGATGCCCTTCAACCAGCGGTCAAAAAACCGCAGTTCCAAGCCGGACAAGTCAATGACCGCCTCTGGCCCAAAGTCCACATCCCCGATTCGGGTCGATTCATTCACCTGATGCGGCCAGGGCCCCATGACAAGCCGCTGCGCGGCCCGCGCCCGCGCGCTCGGCGCGTGCGTCGTCATGCCCACAAAGTTGCGCAGCGTCCCCACCTGTTCGTCGTCGTACCAGCCTGAGACGTGCAACACAGGCAGGTCGATCTCGCCAAAACGCTGTTGGTAAGAAATTTCCTGCCACCATGCATCCAAAGTGGGATGCGTGAACTCTTCGCGCCACTGGGGAATTACCCGCCCAGCAGCCTCGTCCATCGTGTAGAGCGGAAGGTGCCAGTAGATGTTCTCCCAGTCGAGCGCGTGCGTGTTCTGCACCGTCCGCCCGCTGACCAGGAACAGCCAACACAGGTGGGAGGGGACAGGCGTCCCGGTGGGCCATTCGACAAACGCGTCCGACGGCGAAACCAGGGTAACCATGGCCTGGAGGTGCGGAGGGTGTTCCAAGGCGCAGAGCCACTGGCTCTTGGCCAAGTAGGACCCGCCGAGCGTCCCCACCCGTCCACTCGCGTACGGCTGGGCAGCCGCCCATTCGACCGTATCGTACCCGTCCCTGCCCTCGTTGCGGTACGGTGTGAACACGCCTTCACTGTCGCCCCTGCCCCGCACGTCCACGTTGAGCACCGCATAACCGTGGCTGGCGAAGAAACGCGCCTGTTGAATCAGAGCGTGCGACTGGCGACCGTAAGGTGTGCGTACGACAATCGTCGGCATTCCATCCTCAGTGGCAGCGGGCAGAAACAGATCCGCGGCCAGTTGCACACCATCCCGCATGGGAATCGAAATCCCCCATCGTTCCGCCATCTTCTCACCCCTCCCACAGTCGTTCGGCGAACGGATCGAGCGCTCCCGTAAGGGATTCCAGAAAGGTCATTCCGGTTCTGGTTTCAATCTCTAGCGGCGACACCATGACAGCCTCGACGGACACATACCGTGCCCTGCCGCCCACCCGGTCCACGTAGCCGGCGAAATCGTGAATCACGTAGTGCTTGCCGCCCTCCGAACCCAGGTACATCATGACGTGTCCCGGCATGAACAACAGGTCCCCCGCCGACAGCCCGGCCAGGATGTCCACCCTCGCCGGGGTGGACACGTGTTGTGGAAACACGATCCGATTGGGCAGGGCGACTTCCTGCATGGCGGCGTCGCGCGGCAGCTGGACGCCCACGGTGCGATACACGTCCATGACGAAGCTGGAACAGTCGTGCATGCCAAAGGCGCCGCCCCAACCATAACGCTCGCCGAGCAGTCGAAAGGCCACACGTACGATGCTCTCGCGTGTGAACGGAAGGTATCCGACCTGGGTCCTGCCGTTATCACGAATCGACGCCATCATCGGGGTGAGTGTCCCTGCCTCGCTCCGGCACGGCCAGGCCACATGGATACTGCCAAACTCCCTTTCCGCGTCCCACAGCGGTAAAACCGCCGCGAACTCCACCGCCTTGTTGGAGACAGCAGGATGATATGCATCAGGCTGCGTAGCCACCCCGGTGTCCGCCACCACGAAAACGTGTTGCGGGTGAGCCCAGCGTTCAAACTCCGCCTGGGTCATATCGGCGACATCGCGATCCCGTACCCACCCGGCATAGGTGCGCGATATCACATAGCGCCACTCTCGGTCCCGGCTGAGTCCAAAACTCAGCAGCGGTTCAAAAGTGTGCAGTGTGGTATCCTGAAACTGGTCATCCACACGGTCCTCCGGCGTCCGAAACGCCTTTGCAGCCGTTGGAAAGCGACGAAGATCCGTCTGCCGGACCGCGACCCCAGGTATGCAAGCCAAGACGGACGCTAAGGCGTTGTCCTCCACTTCGGCCCAGAATCTATCGCCCAGAGGCTCGCCGGTCTCGTCAAACAGCGTCCTTGCATCTCGTCGGACCGGTGGAATGGGCCGGTCAAGCGCCGGTGCAGCGAGCACCGCCGTCAGGTCAGTCAATCCCTCGCTGAAGCAAGCCAGGGCTTGGTTGCATGCGTCGCGGTCGCCGCTGCAGTGGCTGTCCGAGGGAAGACGGTCAAGCCAGTATTCAGGACAGAGGTGTTCATCGCGGACACCCCGGATGCATTCAGCCACCATGGACTCCCTCCGCGTTAGAAATCGATACACCGAGGCCTAAACCCTCGGGAAGTTTTATCACCGGTCCATCGTAGTCAATTCCACCTGTGATGAGTGATTTTTTCACGAAGTCGGTCTCAGGTGAGTGGCCTGCATTGCCGAGCCGCTTAGCCAGCGGTAGGCCCAATTGCTTCGCGTAGAGATCATGGAGCGCTATATCCACCGCCGCCTTGGCAGATGAATTATGCACAATAGCCTGTTGCACCTCGGCTCGCGCTGCCGCTTCGTCGGACAGGTCGAGCCTCTTGAGACGAGGCAGGATGAAATCCTCAATGACTGAACAGATGGAAGCCGTGGTTTCGCCCGTGATGGCCGGCGTCGGCGAAGCGGAACCCAGGCCGACGAGCCCTGTATCCGTTCGCAAGACTACCCGAATATCCGATATGGTGTCAGCCTGGCGAACTGCTGTCCGAAATGTGGTACTCAAGGACAAACGGACCACTTCCACGGAGGCACTAGCAAGTTTCACTATTTGCTCCCACCATTCATTTGTTCTACATGGCGATATGTTTATAAGGTCGTTATCTAAAGTACCAAGATACAGTTTTCTGAATCTCCTGGGCGGCATGCTTTGGCGTCATCTGGTGAGTGAGCAAGGGTAGAAGAACCTTTTGTTCCGCGGAGAAAATCCCGTTCGTATCATTCACACTTTTATTTCCCTTCTTAGAGTTGATTGGTGTAGGAGGCGGAGTGTCCATTGGACTGCGAATTCCAAACACTGGGCTGATGGACCTTGTCTGATACCATTGATAAGCTTGAACGGATAGTGGATACTTAGGAGAAATGGTAACCCCCTTGATTGGCGAGATTTCTCCAGCAATATCTGAGAAGTCCTGTCCAAAAGCTGTTGTGGCTACATACTTGATTACTTCTTCCGCCGCTTTCTCCACCTGTGGGTTTTTGATATCATTGTTCATTGAGATGTTGCCATCCACGTACCAATCAATTCGAGACTGTTGACTAGGTTTCTCGGGTGGAATTAAAAAGGCGCCGATGTGCAAATTCTTGTTGTCTTGTTCAATGGTCGGAATATCGAAGATCCCGTCCATCACCATCGCGGATTTCCCGAGTGCAAAATTCGTTTCCTGCTCATTCCCGGCTGATCCTACAGCCTTAAAGTTTGGCTCAAAGTAGGCAGACAACTGCTGGTAATGAGCCAAAGCATCCACGAAAGCGGGATTTGTATAATTGACCTTTTTGTCAACCAACTGCTGCGTAAACTTGTTTCCGAGGAACGTTGCCCCGATCTCGTCAAAGTTCAAAGCCAACATCCATCCCTGAATCCCCATGGCCTCTAGCGGGGTAACCCCGTGCCGTTTTAACACTTTGCAGATGTTGATAAAATCGGCCCATGTCTTCGGAGGCTGTAAATCGTACTTCTTGAAAATATCCGTGTTATAGAAAACTTCCATCGTTTGAATTGCAAAAGGTACACCGTATGTTTTCCCTTTGTATTGAGCCGCTTCTAATGCAGATTGATTGGTGATATTTGAGAAATTCACAATCTTGTCCAGAGGTTTCAGCATGTTGGCCGCTGCGTATTGCTCTGTACCTTCTCCCGCGCGCTGATACATGATGTCAGGACCTTGCCCACCATCCATCGCCGTTTGCAACACAGAGTCGTAGTTCGTCGCTTGGATGGAGCGAAACTGAATTTTGATATTGTCCCCTTTCTTGTTCAACGCGTCCTGAACCTTCTGCCATAATGGAGCATCTTGGGAACGCCACGACCAAACAGTCACTGTTGTCGATCCAGAAGACCCCGTCGTTCCGCAAGCAGATAATAACCCACCGCTCATGCCCACTACAGCGAGGACGCACAATACCTTTTCCATTCCTTTCATCACATTATCCCTCCCATATATCCTCTCTAAGACTGGGCCTCTGTAGCCAAAATCAACGTCTGACCCTGGGCATCACTCCTTTGAGAGATCAGAGTGCTAAAGTTTCACAGCGCCGGCTGTCATGTTGCGAATGAATTGACGCGATGCGAAGATAAAGACGAAGAGCGTCGGCAGCATCACTATGACCAGTGACGGCAAGAGCAAATTCCATTGGGTCGCGTACTGACCGATAAACGAAAGGACCCCAACCGCAACGGTCATATGGTCGGGATTGGATAATAAAACAAGTGGAAAAAACAGGCCATTCCAGGCCGAAACAAAATTGAGTAGCGCCACCGTCGTCAATGACGGACGAATAAGCGGGAGAATGATCCTATAAAATACATGGAAATAACCAGCCCCATCAATCAATGCCGAGTCTTCTATATCTTTCGGAACTGATCGAATGAAATTGACAAGCAGGAAGACACTAAATGACATCCCGCTCGCTGAATACACGAGGATGACGGAAATAAGATTATCGAGCAGATTGAGTTGACGCATTAAAATGAACAGCGGAACCGCAATCATCTGAATCGGAAGCGCCAGTCCAGCTAAGAACCCCAAGTAAATCAATTGATTTCCGATAAATTGAAACCTGGCTATGGCGTATGCCGCCATAGAAGAGAACAAGATTATGACGGCCACAGAGACAACCGAAACAATCGCCGTGTTAATCAGAAATCTGCCGAGTCTTCCGTCGGACCAAGCCGTAGCATAATTCGACCAGTATATTTTTTCTGGTAGGCTGAACGGGTGTCCAACGATTCCGGGTAGGTCTTTGAAGGACAGGGATACCAAATCGAGCAGTGGCAGCACTATCACAAGGGCACATAGAATGAGCAGCAAGTAGGAGATGACAGGTCGCTTCGCCTGCATAGTTGCACTCCTTTCACCTCTCTAAAAAAGATCCGCGGAAGCACGCTTCTGCAACAGTACAAGAATGGCAGAAACAGCCATGACAATGACAAATCCGAGAACAGCCAGTGCCGTGGCCAGACCGACACCTTGTGCGGTTGTACCGAATCCCCCGAAAGCTGTGCGGTAGAAGAGTGTCCCGATTACATCTGTTGCATAATTTGGTCCTGCTTGTGTGCCTTCCATTATGTAGATGTAATCAAAAGCCCCGAAAGCCCCGACAAAATTTAATGTCGTGATCGTCAAGAAGGTGGGCTTGATGATGGGGAAGATCACAGACACGAATGTTCTAAACTGACTTGCCCCATCCGCCTTTGCTGCCTCAATCACTTCATTGGGAACACCTATTAAGGCCGCTACAAAAATGAGAATCGGCAGCCCCATGCCCGCCCATGCGGTGATGACGGCGATGGTTGGCAGCGCCCAGACTTCGCTTCCTAAAAACGGAATATTTAATTTATACAAATGGAGATCTTGCAAGATTGTCGGGATCGCACCATCATTGGGCTCTAAGTACATCGCCCACAGATAAGCAACTACCACTGGAGGAACGACCATCGGTACAAAGTAGATGACCTGAAACCAGCGTGAAATAGACTCTCGAACACGTACCAGCAAATATGCCAGACCCAGTCCAAAGACTGTAGTCAACGCCATTGACAATATAAAGAAGTAGAAATTATGCCATACAGCGCGCCAAAATTGCCCAGCAAACGCATGGGAAAATAAGATATATGAGAAATTTTTAAATCCGACAAAATCAGTAAGCGGACCGACGCCGTCGTAGTTGTAAAGACTGTAGCGGATGCTTGAAACGAACGGATAGACAATGAAGGATGCGTAAAGGAGTACGGCAGGTGCAAGAAAGGTTATGACGACTAGACGAGTTCGACGCTGCAAATCCTATCCCCCCTAAATTTCATATGTTGTGACTCTTCTCGTGTATCTTGAATCCAAACAACGCAATACCACGTTTGTAAAAGAGGCACTGCTACAAACACTCACTGCGAACAGCCTCGCACTCGTGCATGAACCTTACTCGGCACCTCTTTTGAAATTAAATTTCATTGTATGGACTCATATTTATAAACATATTATCATATAGTCAATTCGATTCGTCAATTCAAAGTATCAGATCAATGTTATAATTTCTGATATGGAATTGTCGATCACATTGGAGGATAATCATGGACGCATCCTTTGGAGTCGAAGTCCTTATGTCCAAGCGAATTGATCTCCTTCGCGGCAAGCAAATCGGAATTGTCTCCAACTACGCCACCACCGACAGGCATTTCCGTCCGACGATCAACCTGCTCATCGAAGCGACGGAATGGCGAGTGACAACCTTGTTGGCCCCCGAGCACGGCCTCGTGGGCTGCGCGAAGGAGGGAGAGTTCGTTGAATCCCAAACTGATGCTCACAGCGGTCTCACAGCCTACAGTCTCTATGGGAAACACCAAAGGCCGACCCGAGAGATGCTGACGAACGTGGACGTTCTCGTGATCGACCTGGTGGATATCGGGGTGCGTTACTACACGAACATCGGCATCGCTGTCAATTGCCTGGAGGCCTGCGCGGAGCTGGGTCTTCCAGTGGTCGTGCTGGATAGACCCAACCCTCTTAACGGAGTGACGCGGGAGGGAAACATTTTATCGGCGCCGTTTGTTTCCCTGGTCGGGAGAGTGGCCATTCCCAATCGCCACGGGCTCACGCTGGGTGAGATACTGCATTACTGCAACCACCAGTTGAGGAAGCCGTGCAACTTGACCATTGTCCGCGCCGAAGGATGGGACAGAGATGTGCTACTGCCCGACACCAACCTCCCTTTCATTTGCTCATCCCCGAACACCACATGCTTTGACATGGCGCTTTTGTATGCCGGCACGTGCCTCGCTGAAGGCACCAATCTCAGCGAGGGCCGCGGTACCACGCACCCGTTTGAAATCATTGGGGCGCCCTATGCCGACGCCCATCGGGTTGCTGAAGTGTTTGCCCAAGCGAATCTGCCTGGTGTCGTCGCCCAGCCAGTCTCCTTTGTGCCGACGTACCAGAAGTACACTGGAGAACTGTGTCAAGGCGTACGGTTGCACGTGACAGACCCGAACACCATACAACCGGTAAAGACAGGGCTGCTGCTGATAGAGACATTTGCCAAGCTCTATCCAGATGCATTCCGGTTTGTTGAACCTCAGAGTGAAAAGGGATGCTTCTTCGACCTGCTGGCCGGAACAGATAGCTTGCGAAAGATGGTTCTGGAGGAGCGAAGCTTGGACTATTTCTCCGAATCGGCTCAAGACCTGGAGACATTCAACAAGAATATCGTGCAGTTCTATCTCTACTAGAGACTGAGTCGATAGAGCGCGTCTCCCGGCATTGTGTCAACCGCATGTGACAGGCAGGTGAGGTGAAGTGTATGTCCGCAGGGACAGGCTCACAGCTCTCGGCAGCCGTTTGCAGCAGGAAGTGGATTCATTTCGGATTCCTGGGGCAGTCGTTGCCCTGGGGAATCGGCAAGAGATCGTTTATTTCGAGACATTCGGATACGCAGAAAACCGCAACGGCGCCGTCCGGAAGATGTCGCCAGATACCCTGTTTGACCTCGCTTCTCTGACCAAGGTTGTAGCCACGCTGCCGTCGTTGCTCATGCTGATGGACGACGGGCGCCTGCGTCTCTCAGACAAGGTGGTGGATTTTATCCCCGAGTTTCCTGACCACGAAGTCTGTGTCCTGCACCTGCTCACCCATACCTCGGGATTGCCCGCGTCTCGTCCCTACCATCGAATCTGCAAGACTCCAGATGACATCTGGCATCGGGTTCGGACAGAAACCCTGGAGTACCAACCGGGCACTCGCGTCGTATACAGCGATGTCGGATTCATGCTGCTGGCCCAGATCATCCAAGTTGTGAGCGGTCAACCGATAGACGAATACGCCCGCCAGCACGTCTTCCAACCGTTGAGGATGAATCGAACGACGTACTGTCCATCACGCGAGTTGCAAAACCTGTGTGCTGCAACCGAAGCGAGTCATAACGGACCGGCCAAAGTCGGCATAGTGCATGACGAGAACGCCGAGGCCATGGGCGGAATTTCTGGCCACGCTGGCCTGTTTGCCCCCATGACGGACCTCATCCGCTACGTCCAGATGTGGACGTCCCTCCAGTACGCCCTGCTGTCATCCGTAGTGCGTCGTGTGGCCGTCCGCTGTCACACCGCAGACCTGGACGGCCGCCGCGGCTTGGGTTGGGTGTGCCGAGGAGACAGATACGATCACATGGGCGATACGTGGCCGCAAACAGCCGTTGGGCACACCGGCTTTACCGGTACCAGCCTCGCGTTCGACCCGGAAACCGGCCTATGGATGATACTGCTGACCAATGACGTCCATTACGGAAGGGAGAACCGGACCATCGTGAGGCTGAGAAGCTTGTTGCACAACATAGCGGGCAGCGCCATTGTGCCTTGACGCACGCAACAGGGTGAAGGGTTGGCGGCCAATAGGCGTCGCCGTCCCTTTGTTCCCTGCCCAATGACGACCGTTCAGACGTCTCTCTGTTGGGCCGTAAGCGCCAATCGTCGCGCGATGTCAGCCTGACCCCTCACGGCGGCGTCGGAACCCTCGCTTGCCGCCTGCCATAGACGAATGGCCCGCAGAATCGAGCCCGCAGCCGGCGCACGCCGCAAGACGGAGCACACGACCCCTCCAGGCAACAATCGGACAAGCCGCTCCCGAAGGACATCGCTTCGCGTGAACAGGCTGCCAGCGAGCACCACGTTCCTCGGTGTATCCGGGGGCAGCTTTTGCCACACCGCTTCAATCAAGTGCTGATGGTCCACCACAGCGGTGTCCGTGATAGCCTGGGCGACCGGATCGGCATGAACGTGGGCAGCCTCAAGCACGACCCGAGCAAAGGCTGCCACCGCGGCCACTGGCTGGGTGGATTCGTAAACACGCGAAATCAGGTCCGAGGCCTCGCGTACATGGAACCACCGTTGAGCCATGTCCCACAAGATGGTCTTGGGCCCCCGCTCTTCGAAGGCCTGAATGGCAGCCATCAGGCCCTTTCGGCCTATGTCGAAGCCACTGCCTTCGTCGCCTATCAGGCTGCCAAAACCGCCTGCGCGCACGACGGTCCCGTCCGCCGTCTCTCCGAGCGCGATTGACCCTGTCCCAGCAATCAAGACCGTGCCGGGTTGGCCTTCGGTACCCGCAGCGAGCGCAGCCAAACCATCGTTCACAACCTCCAGCTTGGCTGGCTCAAGTTGCTCCTGCATGGCTGCGCGAATACGCTCCGCCTGCTGGGGTCTATCGACGCCTGCCAAGGCAAAGGAAACGGCATCCGGCTTCACCTTGGCCGGGTAATGCTCGCCGACCTGGCACAGCGTGGCGTCAACAAGCCGGCTCAACTCAGACAAGCTGCGGTCAAGGCCGACTCCCTGCGGGTTGCACCCTGCGCCGACGGCCGTCGCCACAACAGATGTGTGGGTGTCCACGGCCATGACCTCGGTTTTGCTGCCACCGCCGTCCACCCCGACGAATATGGCCATTCCGGGTTCACCCCCAAGCCGGATCGGTTTTATTTTGACACTTCGGCAAAATACCGCTACACTCATAGTAACTCGTTTCATAATTTATGGGCAATCCTTTGAAATAAAAGTTCAGTGATGAACTCAGCGGAAAAGCGTCGCGTTGTCTGCGGGAGGCAGTCATCCTATGTACATTCCCGGTGGAGGGCTCGTTCGCCTGAGGGAATCGCTCAGCTCCCTGGCTGAATCGGAAGCACGTATCGCAGAATACATCCTTTCCCATCCCTCCGAGTTTCTGCACCTGACCGTGCAGGAACTGGCGCAGCGCAGCGGTGGGAGCACAGCGGCGGCGGTGCGTCTTTGGAAATCATTGGGCTTCGATGGGTATCAAGACTTCAAGCTGCGGGTCGCCAGCGACCTGCAGTCGCATATGCATGAACCGTACCGTGAATTAACCATTGGCGACTCGTTTGCATCCATCGTCCAGTCGGTGCACGACAGTCATATCGCCTCCATCCAGAACACCCTGCGTCTACTCAAAGAGAATGACCTGCATGCCGCGGCGGAGGCGCTGAGGAACTCGCGCCACATCCTGTGTTTCGGCGTCGGTGCGTCCAGCATGGTAGCCGCGGACCTGGCCCAGAAACTGACACGCATCGGGCTTTGGACGCAAGCGGCGTGCGATTTTCACACGGCCGCGGTCACCGCCGCCGCGTTGCGCCCCGGCGATGTGCTCGTGGCCATCTCCGACTCGGGAAAGACCTCGGATGTGGTGGAAGTGGCACAGGCCGCTGCGAGGGCAGGGGCCCACATCATTGCCATTACGCGCTTTGGCGACACGCCGCTGAGCCAAATCGCCCATACCCGCCTGTACGTGAGCGCCGTGGAACCCAAGCCGCGAGTCGCCGCCACCGCCTCCCGCATAGCAGCCTTGGTGGTAGTGGATACGTTGTTCATCCATCTGGTCAACCAGCACCAGGATGAAGTCTATCCTGTTTTGGAAGCAACCCGCCAATCGGTGCAGTCGCACCGATTGCCCTAACTGCAAGCAAGCGCTCGGCGCGCGGCCGTGCGCTTGGCGTATGCGTCAACTTGACGACACAGGCGGATGGTACCGATGCAGGTGTTCGCCTCACGCATCGCTCGACGGTGAATCCGAATGTGGAGAACCCGTCTGCAGACCGGATTGGGGACCATTCACTAGATGCCACAGTCCATAGAGGAAGCTCAAGAGGACCAGCCAAAGCACCCCGAACACAATCGCCCCGCGAAACGGCCCAGTAAACCACATACTGACAAACACGGCCAAGAGCATGAGCAGACCCAACACGGGAAGGTACGGATAGCCGGCCATTCGAATGGGCAGCCTGCGACGCCCCTGCCGCGCCCAGGCCCGGCGGAAAGACAGGTGGGTGAGCAAGATGATGAACCAGGTAATCAGCGCCCCAAACAAGGCCAGCCCCATCAATATCGTGTAAGCGACGCTTGACGTGTTGAGCGTCAAGAGCGCCGCCAGCACGACACCGAACGCCGAAACGGCCAGCGAGGCAGCGGGTACCCCGCGCCGCGTCAGGCGGCCAAACAGCTTGGGCGCGTAACCGCCGCGCGCGAGGGAAAACATCATCCGCGTGGTGGCGTACAATTGCGCATTCATGGCCGAGAGCGCCGCCGTCAGAACGACGAAGTTCATCACACCGGCGGCACCGGGGATGCGCAGAATCTCCATCACCTTCACGAACGGGCTTTCGTCCGTTCCCGCCTGCTGCCAGGGCACCACCATCAGCATGATGGCGATGGCCAGCACATAGAACAAGACCAGCCGCACCACCGTCCAGCGGAACGCCTTGGGCACCGCCCGCTCGGGGTCTTTGGCTTCGCCGGCGGTGATGGCGACCACCTCAAAGCCGATGAAACTAAACAGGGCGACAAACCCGCCAACCCACGTCCCCCACGCCCCATGCGGGAAAAAACCGCCGTGATTGACATAGTTGGCGGGGCCGGTTCCGGGCTCGCCGAGTACAAAGACAACGTACGCACCGACAAGAATGAACAGGATAATCGCCGCCACTTTGATCATCGAGAACCAGAACTCGAATACACCGAACAAACGCACACTGTACGCATTCGCCGCCAAAAGCAGGGCCCCGAACAGACAAATCCACAACAGACCGGGCGAGTCGGGGAACCAGTACTTCATGTAGATGGAAACCGCCGTCACTTCGCCGCCGACAGCCACTGCATTGGCCGCCCAGTACGAATATCGGATGATGAAGCCTGCCCACGGGTGCAGATACTGTTCAGCAAACACCCCAAACGATCCGGCGGTCGGATGAGCCACGCTCATCTCAGCCAGGCATCCCATCAGCACAAAGATCACACAGGCGCCAATCAGGTAACTGACGATAATGCTCGGCCCCGCACTGCCAATGGCCGATCCGCTGCCTAAAAACAGCCCGGTGCCGATGGCGCTGCCCAACGCGATCATCGATAGCTGCCCCGTCCCGAGACCGCGCCGCAAACCCTGTTCGCGTGCCTCAAACGGATTTTCCGCGCCGCGAACGGGTGCGGACGGATGCGCATCTGTCGCCATTCACAATTCCTCCTGCTCCGCTCATCTCGACTCCAAAGAGCTTACCGTGCTATCGTACCATCCGAGCGGGCCAAAAGGCACCTCACGAATATTCCTTTTTATTCCATTTTGCATCCATGCCTCAACTCGACACGGGGCAGCCGAGGCGGCGGGAAATCTCCCGCGTCGCGTTCAGCAGTTGTTGCTTGGCCTCTTCGAGCACCGGGCCCTGAAACTGTACGGCCGGCCCAATGATGCCAACCACGGCGGCGAGTTGGCTGTTGGCGTCAAAAACCGGCGCGGCGACGCCGCTGACGCCCATGGTGGTCTCCTCTACGTCGACAAACCAGCCATCCTGCCGAATCTGCCGCATCCGCTGCCGGATGGCGCCGACGTCCGTGAGGGTCTTTTCCGTCCAGGCCAGCAGAGGCTGACTCAGAATGCGCTCCGCGTCCGGTTCTGGCAGGTAGGCGAGCATGACCTGTCCGACGACCCCGTAGGGGATGCGGCGACGTTGCCCAAACAGGGATGAATACTTGAGCCCTTGGGCGTTTTCGCGACGAAACACATAGACCATCTCATCCCCTTCGCGCACCACCATCAGCACCGTTTGCGCCACGCGCGCCTGCAGCTCGACCAACACGTCTTCCGCCTCGCGGCTGACGTCGAAGGTGGCCGACAGGACACCCGCAAACTCCAGCAGACCAAGCCCCAAAGTGTAGCGAGTGGTGGCCGGGTTATACCGGATCAGCCCACGCCGTTCGAGCGTGTATAAAATGCGGTACGCGGTGGCTTTCGGCAGCTTCGTAGCTTCCACCACTTGATCAATGGTCATCTGCGGACGTTCCACCGTAAAAGCCAGCAAGACGTCCACAGCACGATCCAGAACGCGAATCGGATTCAACTGAAGCTCGCGCATGTTCTCTGTCCTCGATAGATTTGTCTTCGCCATCGTCAGAGTGACTTCTGAGCACACCATGAACATACCACGGAAAGCAGGCCAGCTCCACCGGAGCCGGCCTGAAAAGCGCTTTCAAGGAGGCGGATTAGAGTGTTGGCTGCTCGGCCGACATGTTGGCTGCCGCCGTTTCGGCAGGCCGCATACGCATGCCGAGGGTGGCAAGGCCAGCGATGAGCGCTGGCACGGCCGCGACAAGAAAGATGGTCTGCAGGCTGGCGTGCGCCGCTATCAAGGAGCCGCCAATCAGCGGGCCTACAATCGAGCCGATGCGACCGATGCCCAAGGCCCAGCCGACCCCTGTGGATCGAACCGAGGTCAGGTAAATGCTCGCTGCCAAGGCGTTGATCCCGAACTGAGTCCCCACGACGAGCAGCCCGGAAATGAATACCATCGTCATCACACTAGGAAGCGTGTGCATGGTACCTGTCACTGCGAGAGACACAGCTCCTGCCAGGAAAGCGACGGCCAATACGGCGCGAAGGCCCTTTCGGTCTCCCAAGCTGCCGATGAGAATGCCTCCAACCACTCCACCACCCTGCAGCATGACGACGCCGATGATGGCCTTATCCAACGGCAGGCCGGCGTCCTCCAACAAAGTGGGCATCCAGTTGCTGACGAAGTAGATGATCATCAAGTTCATGAAGAAGACAATCCACAAAAGCACGGTGTTGACAGCGTAGCCGCGGCGAAACAGGTGCTTGACCGGCATGCCCTGCTGCTGGGGCTCCGAGAGGACAAACGTCGCCTGGTCGGCCCGTGACACAGACGGGGAGATCCGCGACAAGATGCGAGCGATTTTGGGAGATTGCGCGTGCTTGGTTACAAGAAAACGAATGGACTCAGGGAGGGCGCACGCAACCAACAAAGCGATAGCCATAGGTATGATGCCACCCAGATAGAACAGCGACTGCCAACCCCAAGCTGGGATCATCGACGTCGCCAGCAGTCCGCCGACGACAGCCCCGACCGGCAAACCACAGAACATGGCAGAGATCATCGCCTTCCGCACGCGCTCTGGCGAATATTCGGCAGTCAAAGAGATAATATTCGGCATCGAACCGCCAAGACCCAGTCCGGTGAGAAAACGAAATACCATCAACTCGGTGGTGTTGTGAGACAACACAGTCAGCAAGCTGAAGACACCAAACGCCAGCGAGGAGTACGTCACCACCGTTTTGCGCCCCGTCCGGTCCGCAATCGGGCCGGAAATGAGCGCCCCCAGCATGAGTCCAAAGAGACCAATGGAGAACACCGGCGCCATGGCCGACTCAGCCAATCCCCATTCCTTGGAGAGAACCGGGGCGACAAAGGAGATGGCCTGCAGGTCGTATCCATCGAGCATGGCGACAATCGCGCACACAACAATGATGAAGACTTGAAAGCCGCTGATGGGGCTGTTATCAATCACCTCAGATACGTTGATTCGCTCCGTCTGCCTCATTGACATCCCCCTTCCAACTCGCATCTATGGCATCGCAACACCAGTCAAGGCCCGGGCATCCGGGCGGCCTCACGCGCCGCATCCGCATGCGTCCGTACCCGGCCGCCCAAAACCGTCCAAGTACAAGCCCGCTGTTCTCAGCTCACCTGGCGCTTCGGCGCCGTGCCGATCCCCTGCTCCCGCACCGCCTGCAGCAGCGTCGAGCGCAACAGCCACTGCCGGGCGCGCACAGGGTCCGCCGCTTCCGCGGCCATCTCCTGCTGCAACTGCAGCCGGCGCACCGGGTCCTTTTCGGTGAGGACATTGGTGTTGCGCTCGCTGATTTGACGCACATAAGCCAACGCCACCTGGCGGCGGACCTCGGAGTACGTCTCCAGTTCTTCGACGATCCGGTCGAAATCCCGGTACTCGGCGATGCGCAGGAACCGGCGCCCGAGGTCCACCGCGTCGTGAATGCCACTGTTGAGCCCCAGTCCCCCAAGCGGACTGTTGACATGCGCGGCATCCCCCAGCAGGATGACGCGACCGTCGTAAAAGCGCTCCGAGACTCGTTGGTGCACGCGGTAAATCATGCGTTCCACAATCGGGAAGCGGTCTTCAGTGCCCAGCGCCTGCTGCATGGAGGCCTGAATCGGCTCCTCAGCCAGGGCCGCTTCATCCGACACCTCGGGTGGCACCGGATACAGCAACCGCCAGGCCTCCGGCACGCGGAGAATGAAGAGGAATTGGTCCGGATCGGAAATATAGTTCACATAAGCGATTTCAGGCAGATATTGGTTGAATGAGACGGGGGTGCCGATGAGCAGGAAACGCTGCTCAAGGGTATACCCGGAAAACGCGAACCCGAGCCGTTTGCGCACGCTGCTGCGGGCACCGTCCGCGCCGAGCAAAAACGAGGCGCGGATTTCCTCCCGCCCGCTCGGCGTGTCCACCTGAACCGTCACGCCGTCGCCGTCCTGGGTGAAATCGACCACCTCCGCGTTGAACCGGATGTCAGCCGACGGACGCTGCTGCAGGCGTTCGTAGACCACCTGCACGTAGGTCGACTGCGGGCACTGTAGCCGAAACGGGTATCGGGTCTCATCACGGATGAGGGAACAGTCGAACTCCGCGAACAACCCGCGCACGCGATCCCGGTACTGCACCGTTTCAGCCTTCAGCCCGCGCGAGACCAGTGCCTCCGACAACCCGGTGGGTTCCAGCAGTTCGAGGGTGGCCGCGTGGAACGTGGATGCGCGCCACTCCTTACTTGGGGTTGAACCTTTCTCCAGAACGGTCACGGGTATGCCCTGGGAAGTGAGAATCTCCGCCACCGTGAGCCCGACGGGGCCGGCGCCGACAATCACCACAGGATGGTTGAACAATCGGATCACCCGTTTCTGTGTGAATTTCTCCAAAACCGGACACCATAACTTGTTCCTTCTGGTTCACATCATGAACAGACAAGAACATAAGAGACTCCCACCCGCGAGGACGCGGGGCAGGCTTCTTTACCGAGCGGACGGCACGTCGTCCGGCAGGAGCGGCACAAAAGTCTCCCGCACCTCCTGATGCCCGTCACCCGCCGTCAACATCTCCTCACGCTCAAAGTCGAACGCCTCCATGATGGGCAGGTCATTGACCGAGAACAGGTAAGCGGGTTCACTGCCGGTGTTGACATGTTCGTGCCAAGCCCAGGTCGGGACCACGAAGAAGTCTCCGGCCTGCCACTCAAAGCGGACGCCGTTGATCACGGTATACCCCTGCCCCCGGTAGGCGCAGTACACGGTGCTGTGGACGTGGCGGTGCGCCTTGCCGGCAAACCCGGGGGGCAGACACTGCATGCGCGCGCCGATGCGGCCGTCGGCATCGCCGCCTGTGGCGGGATTGATGTATTCCACGGCGTAGGCGTCACACGCGTCGGGAGGCAGGGCGGCCATGCGCTGCAGCGCCTGCTCGGTCGGCTGCCAGCGATAGGCGGTCAGTGGCGAGCGTTTCCGATTCCGATCCGAAATCGGACGCACCATGCCGCCTCCATAACGGAGCACGCTGTAGTTGTCCGGCACCTCTAGCGACTGCTGCACCTGGTCAAGGAACTCCGTGAAGCACACGCCCAGATACAGGGTGAACGGCGTGTCCAGGCAGTCCATCCACAGGACCGTCTCGTTGCCCGGGTTCATGTGGTCATGCCAACTGCCCCCCGGGGTGATGAGATAGTCGCCGGGCGCAAAGTGCAGACGTTCGCCATCCACCGTCCCCATTGCCCCGTGTCCTTCGAGGACAAACCGCAGGGCCGACGTGGTATGGCGGTGCGCCGGGGCCACTTCGCCGGGCCGGACCGCCTGCACGGCGACGTACAGGGTCTGGGTGGCGCCGCCCCACCCCACCGGCTCCAGGGCCTGCATGCCCGGGTTGATGAGGAACACCGCCCGGCGCTCGGCGTCCTTGCCGACCTGCAGCCGCCGTCCCGCCTCTTCCAGGTAGTGCCGAATCAACTGCGACTTCCAGAGATACGGGACGGGACGAGACACCGGCTCCACCGTGTTCAGCTGCTGGATGGATGCCCACAACGGGCCGAGATGGGCCTTGGCCATCTCCGCGTGCAGGCTTTGCAGTTCGTCCACAACCGCTCCTCCTTTCGTTTCCACGCCACCATCACGGGTTCACCGCTGCTGACTCTGCTCCGCCTCCACACCGACCGAAAACTCCCCAATGCGCTCAATCTCGATGCGCACCGTGTCCCCCGGGTGTATCGGCCCCACGCCTTCCGGCGTGCCGGTGGTCAGGATGTCGCCCGGTTCCAACGTCATCACGCTGCTGGCCAAGGCGAAGAATTGGTAGCTATCGTAGATCAGGTCGCTCGTGTTCGCGTCCTGCCGCAGGTCGTCGTTCACCCACAGGCGCAGGCCCAATTCATGAGGATTTTCGACCTCATCGGCGGTCACCAGCCAGGGCCCGATTGGGGTGAAGGTATCGAACGATTTGCGCATAGGGCGGTCTTCAATGCCCCGCATCGTGATGTCCATGAGGGCGAAATAGGCAAAAATGTATTTGTGCGCGTCGGCGGCCGAGACATGGCGCGCCCGGCGGCCGACGACAAACGCCAACTCGGCTTCGTGGTCAAATCGCCGATCCGCGCGGGGAAGCTGCACCGCGTCCCCTGGCCCAATGATGGAAGAAGGCGCTTTCAAAAAGAAGCCAAGTTTTTCAATCGTGTGCTCGGCGTTGTTGAACTGGCGATTCATCTCGTCCTGGTGGCGATAGTAGTTCACGGGGGCCGCGACAATTTTGCTCGGCGCCGGCACCGGCGGGCGCAGCCGGACTTGCGCAAGCGGCTGGGACGGAGCCTCGGCAAACCCCTGCAACCGAGAGGAGACCTGGTCATAGGCCGCCATCAGGCGCACCAACGACTCCTGCGGCCTTTCCGCCCGCCAGTCCACCCATGCCCCCACGTCATAGATGCGGTCTTCGCTGACAACACCGAGTTGATAATCGTTGAACAAGGCAAGCTTCATGCATCCACCTCCGGCTTAATTCACATTGTGAATTGATAGATTCACTTTATGAATCCAGTCTACAGGAACACCCCTCTATTCGTCAATCCGATCTCCGCTCGGTCGTCGATCCGCCCCTCTGCGCGGCTTCTACCAGCCCTTGAAACAATGCAAAAAACTCCGGTTGTTCCCGCCACAGGTTTTCCGGGTGCCACTGCACACCGAGCAGAAACGGTGCGCCAGGGTGCTCCACCGCCTCTATCAACCCCTCCTCGTCCCAGGCCACGGCGCGCAACCCCAGGCCCACGTCCTTGACAGCCTGATGGTGAAACGAGTTCGTCCAGACGCTCGCGCGCCGGCCCAGCAGACGATAGAGACGGCTGTACGGATCAATCAGAATTTTGTGGCTGCGGTGGGCGCGCGGGGCGTGCTGCATATGCTGCGTCCGCCCCGGCCAGTGCCGCCCGAGGTCCTGGTAAAGCGTGCCGCCGAAGGCCACGACAAGCACCTGGACACCCCGGCAAATCCCGAGCACCGGTTTGCCCGCGCCCACCATCGCCGCCAACAGGCGAAGTTCCAGCAGGTCACGCTCCGGAACCACGGCGCCCAGGCCCCGCTGCGGCGCCTCCCCGTACAGGGCGGGATCCGGATCTTCCCCGCCGGCCAACAACAGTCCGTCCATCCTCTGCGCCAACCGCAAGACGGTGTCCCCATCGCGCACATAAGGAACGACGAGCGGCAGGCCGCCGGCCGCCTCCACCGCACAGGCGTAATCGTCGGCGGAGACGAGGGCCGGGAGCGGGGCCCCCACCCGCACGGCAATCTGGTGCCTGCTGCCGGTGATGCCAATCAGCGGCCGCCACCCGGTGTGCGACGAGAAGGACCCACGGAAGCTGGGCACACGCCATCCCCCCGCTGCCGGATTGAATATCCGATCATTGGATGAACTACTCGGCCTGCCAACTGCCCAGGTACCGGCGCTGCGCGGGGGTCAGTTCGTCAATCTGGACGCCCCACGCCTCGAGCCGCAGGCGGGCCACCTGTTCATCCATCTCCCTCGGCAAATTATGCAGGCCGGGCGGGTAGTGTCCCTCCACCACCGCGCGCAGGGCCAGGGCCTGCAGAGCGAAGGTGAGGTCCATGACCTCCGCCGGATGGCCGTCCCCCGACGCCAGGTTGACCAGCCGGCCTTCGGCCAGCAGGTACAGCCGCCGCCCGTCGGCCAGTTGGTATTCCTCCACGTTGCGCCGGACGGTGCGCACGCCGACGGCCAGACTGGCGAGGTCCGGCTTGTTGATCTCGACGTCGAAATGGCCGGCGTTCGCTAGCACCGCCCCGTCCTTCATGGCCTCGAACGCCTCCCTGGTGATACAGTCACGATCACCGGTCACGGTGACGAAAAAGTCGCCCTGCTTGGCCGCCTCGACCACCGGCATGACGGAAAACCCGTCCATCACCGCCTCCAGCGCCTTAATGGGGTCCACCTCGCAGACAATCACGCGGGCGCCCAGGCCCTTGGCTCGCATTGCCACGCCCTTGCCGCACCAGCCGTAGCCGACAACCACTGCCGTTTTTCCAGCCACCACGAGGTTGGTGGTGCGCATGATGCCGTCCCACACCGACTGCCCGGTGCCATAACGGTTGTCGAACAGGTGCTTGCAGTACGCGTCGTTGACGGCCATCATCGGGAACCGCAGCGCGCCCTGGCGCTCCATGGCGCGCAGGCGGATGACGCCGGTCGTCGTCTCCTCGCAGCCGCCGATGATTTCCTGCGTCTGGTGCGGCCGCTCACGGTGCAAGGTGGCCACCAGATCCCCGCCATCGTCGATGATGGCCTGCGGGTGAAAGTCGAGCAGCTGCTGCAGGTGCTGATGGTACTCCTCGGCCGTGGCCCCGTGCCAGGCGAACGCCGTGACGCCGCGGTCCACCAGCGCCGCGACCACGTCATCCTGGGTGGACAGGGGATTGCTTGCCGCCACGGCCACCTCGGCGCCGCCCGCCTGGATGGTCAGCGCGAGGTACGCAGTCTTGGCCTCCAGGTGCAGGCAGATGGCCACCCGCTTGCCGGCAAACGGCCGGTCCTCTTGAAACTGCTGGCGCAGCCGGTTGAGCACCGGCATGTGAGCGGACACCCAGTCAATCTTGAGCGCACCCTCCGGAGCCAGTGAAATGTCGCGAATGGAGGATTGTTCGATGGGATTCATCCAGTTTCTCCCCTTCTTGGCCTTATGGCTGGGAATGTTCACTGCAAAGTCCGGTACGCATCCGGTGCGGATCGCCTGAACCCATGATAGTGGCTGGAGGGGCGGCAAGGAAAGCAGTCCGGCCCGCCGCGTTGACGGACAGTGGAGGTTTCGGGGAAAATAAGGCAGGCGAAGGAGGGTGTTGGATACATGAACCTGGAAGACCTGCGCGAGGTGGTCTTGACCCGCCGCAACATCAAAGTCTTTAAGCCAGATCCGGTGGACGAATCGCTCGTCCTCTCGCTGATGGAGATCGCCAAATTTGCGCCCAATCACCGCATGACCCAGCCGTGGCACATCGTCTTTATCGGCCCAGAGACGCGCCGCCAGTTGAACCACAAGGCCGACTTCGGCGGGGCGCCGTTGGTCGTCGCCATCCTTTCGGAAGGCGCCGCGAAGGACGAGGACAGAGTGGAGCAGATTGTCGCCACCTCATGCTTCATACAGAACTTCTTGTTGCTCGCGCACACTGTGGGACTGGGCGCCCGCTGGACGTCCATCGGCGCGCAGCCGCAAAACCGCGCCTTGCTCGGGGTGCCGGAAGGGTACGATGTGCTGGGCATCCTCGGCATCGGCTACGCGGCGGAGGTGCCGCACGCCAAGGACAGGACCCCGATTGCAGACAAGGTGCGGCATATGCCGTGAATGCCGCATCGGCCCGCAAAAAAGCGCGTGGCCAGGTGGGTCATGGACCCTGGTCCCTGGCCACGCGCTTCGCCATTCCCCGAGGACAAAGCCTGCGAATTAAAAATCAACAAGTCCGAGGCTAATCTGCAAAGCTTCGTTCACCCGTTTCATCATGGCTTCGTCGAGGTGTGTGATCTTGTCCGTCAAACGCTGCTTGTCTATCGTCCGCAACTGCTCCAACAGCACGACAGAGTCCCTGTCCAGCCCGTACCGATCCGCCGAAATCTCGACATGGGTCGGCAACTTGGCCTTCTGAATCTGGGCTGTGATGGCTGCGACGATGACGGTGGGGCTGAATCGGTTGCCGATGTCGTTCTGAATCACCAACACGGGCCGGAAACCGCCTTGTTCCGAGCCCACGACCGGCGACAGATCTGCAAAAAAAATGTCGCCCCGCTTGACACCCTCCGCGCGTTTGACGTTCAACCAGTTACACCCCGCTCACAAGTCGCTCGACGGTACCTCCCGCTTCCTGTTCGAGTGGAAACGCCTCCGACGCCAGGCGCAGGTTGAGATGCGCCATTTCCATGTACCCTTGTTGCATGAGCGTCCGGATATCGCGCTTGTACTGTTCCGCCAGGTACATCTGCATCGCCTCGCGGATGACCTCGCTCCGGTTGGTGCGCGCTCGCTCTGCGATGCCATCCACTTGCTCAAGCAAGTTCTGTGGAACATAGACTACGATGCGCTTTGTTTCCGACACGCACGGCACCTCCACTACACTGCGTTGCAACTACCATATCCACCCGTTATTATACGTTATTCGATTTCCCCGAGTCCAATGTACAGGCGGGGCACGCGCGCGGATACAGCGCACAAGAGTTCGTAAGAAATGGTGCCGGCCAGACGCGCCAGTTCATCCGCCGGCAACACCGGCAAGCGCGCGCCCTTGGCAGCGGCAAACCCTGTTTCAATCAGGGACTGTCGCGCCCCGGGCTGGGCCTTCAGCACCGTCTCCGCGTTCCACTCATCAGGAGCGGCGCGCCCAAGCAGCGTCACGCAATCCCCCGCCCGCACCTCGGGCACATCCGTCACATCGAGCATCAATTGGTCCATGCACACATTGCCGACAACCGGTACCCTGAGCCCGCGCACCAGCGCCTGCGCCCGGTTCGACAACACCCGGTGATACCCATCCGCATAGCCGATGGGCACGGTGGCAACACGGGTGAATCGGCGCGCAGTGAAGGTGGCGCCGTAGCCAACCGTCTCCCCTGGCGGAATCTCTTGTACGCGCGTGATGAAGCTGTACACGTGCATCGCGGGCTGAAGCGAGAACGGCAGGCTGTAATCCCCACTGGCCGGGTAACCGTATGCGCTGATGCCCAATCGCACCATGTCAAAGTGCCAATCCGGCCGCCGCACGGCGGCCGCGCTGTTGGCGGCGTGCACGAGCGGCGGCTCCAGACCGGCCGCGCGCAGCGCATCCAAGACGTCCCGAAAGCGGCGAATTTGCACCTCACTGTGCTCCAGCGAAGCGGCGTCGGCGCAGGCCAGATGAGTGAACACGCCGGACCACTCCAGCTGTGGCTGATCCTCTATCCAGCGCGCCAGACGCACCACGTCCTCAGGACGACGCAAGCCCAGTCGGGTCATGCCGGTATCGACCTTGATGTGGACCTGTAACGGGGATTCACACGGAAGAACGCGGCCGGGGGGAGGCCAGTCGGCCATCGTAACCGCCACCCGGTGACGGGCCGCCACCGGAAACGCGGTCTCGGGAACCGGCCCCAATACGAGAACGGGGGCTGCAATGCCTGCCCTCCGCAGCTTGAGGGCCTCCTCCAGCGACGCGACCCCCAGGTCCGTGGCACCGCCGGCCAGCGCCGCCCGCGCCGCCGCCTCCGCCCCGTGCCCGTAGCCGTTGGCTTTGACCGCCACCAACAGCCGCACACCGTCGGCCAAAGAAGCCCGCACACGCGCCACATTGTCCCGAATTGCAAGCGGATCGACAATCGCAAAAGTCCCTCTGTACACACCGGGCGCCTCCTCGTCTGTCCCCATTCTAGCAGTTTGAACGCCGGCGCGAAAAACACGGGTGACACGCCCCCCAAACTCACGATGGCCGACTCGGGCGAGTCGACCATCGACTGACAGGCAACTATGCGATTGGCCCGACAGGCGGGCTTCTCAGGCCGAGCGCCTTCTGCTCCCATCCTGATGCGTCATTTTCCGACCTGGTCAAGCGTGGACACGGCGAGGCTCTCCATCTGCTCCAGCGAGAGGTCTTGGCTGGCCAACCCGAACTCGACGCCGTCGTGCAGCCAGACCAGCCGTTTGCTGTCGCCGGACCCGTCGTACAACGCGGGTACACCGTACAAATCCACCAGCTGGGCATCCGCCAGACCGCTGTCGCCAGGGCTCGGGCGCTGCTCGCTGAGCGTGAACGCGTGCGATCCGCTGTAGCGCAGGATGACGGTGTCCTGGTCCCTTGTGTCGATGAGCGCCTGCAGACGATCCCCCAGCCCGTCGATGTCCGGCCGCACGTAGCCGAAGTCCGGGTCCGAGACGTCGGCCATCGTCTGCTTCGTCCCGCTGTCCGCAATCTTCTGCGGGTTGAAGTCCGACTCGTCAAAGCGCACGCCGGTCCGGAATTGGGTGAACTTGATGGTCACCATCGCCTTGCCGTCCCCATCGTACAGTACCACTTGGCGCGGATGCAGGGTCTTGGGGTCAATCGTCACCCGTTCCTGGCTGACCACGTCGTTTTTTGGCGTGACCGGCATGTCAAACGTCCAGGCGTCGCCTGTGTGTTTCATCTTCACATGATCGCCGGCGAGAATCTGCTGCAAGATCTGATTGTAGAGATAGATATGCCCCTGGTTCTGCGCCCAGTTGCCGTTGAACCGGAACACCTTTTGCAGCGACGGGCTGACAATGAACATCCCGGTCTGGTTTTTCACAATCACCTGGTTGATGTTCTTTTGGTCATCCCCCAGCTTGATCAGATAGACGTCCGGGCCGTCATACCAAGTCTCGATGTAGTACGTCTGCGCCCCGTTGTCCATCTGTACCGTCATCGTCGCGGTGCTCTTGTAGTTTTTGTCGGCCAGTGCCTGCATCTGCGACTGCAGCTTGGCGTTGACGCTCCGCTGCGTAGGCGCCCCGCAACCCGCCGCGACCGCCAGCACCAAGCCGACGGCTGCTGCCCAGCCCATGGCTTTGCCCATACTCCACCTCGCCTCTCTTCGACAAACTGTGCAACACGGTGCACCTCGGCTATCTGTCGAAATGGAGGTGTATTGCGCGGGAAATGTTGTCGATCACGTCCGACGCCATGACGCTGGCCGGCCCCATCGCTTCCCCGGCCAGTTCGCCGGCCCGCCCGTGAATCCAGGCTCCGGCCGCGGCGGCGGCAAACGGGGGCAGCCCTTGTGCCAAGAGCCCGCCAATCAATCCGGCCAGCACGTCGCCCGTGCCCGCTGTGGCCAGTGAAGCGTCTCCCGTCGGATTGACCGCAATCCGCCCGTCCGGATGCGCGATAATCGAGTGGTAGCCTTTGAGCAGGACCACGGCCCCCGTCTGCCGGGCCAAGGTGGTGGCCGCCGCCAAGCGCCGCGCCTGCACATCCGCGGTTGTCCAACCCAGGAGACGCGCGCACTCCTTCGGATGCGGCGTCAACACCCAACGCGGCTCTACGGGAGCGCCCTCCGCGGGTGGCCGCGACCCCAAAAGCCGCAGACCGTCCGCATCCACAACCACCGGTCCCTCAAACTGGTCCAGCACCGGCCGCCAGGGGGCCAAGGCGTCGCCCAATCCCGGTCCCAGCACCAACGCCTGGCAGTCGGACACGGCCGCCGCCAAGTCTGGTGCCCCCGCCCGAACGACGAATTCAGGAGGAACGGCCAAGGTGGGCAGGTCGAGCCCCGCCAGCGCCACCAAACCCGCCCCGCCCCGCGCCGCGCCGAGGCCGGCCAGCACCGCCGCTCCCTGCATGCGGCCGATGGCGACGCCCACCCGGCCGTACGTTCCCTTGTGCGAGAGCGGCGCGCGTGCCGGAAGCCAATCGCGGATGGCCGTTTCCGTCACCCACGCGGCCAGGGGTCCAGTCTCCTCCCCTGGCTCAACGCGGATGCCGATGTCCACCACGTGAACCCGGCCGGTGTATTCACACCCGGGGCTGACGGCGGTGCCCAGTTTCTGCGCGGCAAACGTGATGGTCTCATGCGCGCGCACCACGAGGCCACCGACACATCCGGTCGAGGCGTCGACCCCGCTCGGGACATCGACCGCGAGCACCCATCCGTCGACCTGATTGAGGGCCGCGATGACGCGTCCGATACGCGAATCCGGCGCCACTGGCCGATTGCTGCCGGTGCCCAACAGCGCGTCGATGTACACGTCCGCCTGCGGCAAGCGAAAGCCGCTTGCCGCCGCGTCCGCCGATCCACCCTCCGGGGGCGACTCCAATTGCGTCAGCGGCCGCTGCGGCACGCCGGCACACAGCGCCATTTGCGCCGCCAGCCGCGCGTCTCCGGCAAGTTCGGCGGGATGGGCCAGGGTCAGCACTTCCACCGCTACGCCCCTGTGATGCAGCCAGCGCGCGGCCACCCAGCCGTCGCCGCCGTTGTTGCCCTTGCCGCACAACACCACCACGCGCTTGGGCTGCGTGGCCGCCGCCCGTTCAGCCACCGCCTTTCCCGCGTGCTCCATCAAGACAATCCCGGGTACACACAGGGTTGAGATGGTCCGTCGGTCGAACAACTGCATTTGCTCGCTCGTCACCAGATACACGAAGTACCCTCCCCGAGGATTGATATATGGATATTCCGCCTGTCCGACGTTTATGAAGGGTTGTCTGCGCAAACCTCGCGCACCGCCACGGCCATTGCCACGGTGCGGCTGTGGGAAATCGACACCCACCAGCGCCCGCGCGCAAACGCGGCGTGTTCCAGGGCAGGCGAAAACCGCACGCGCAGGCCGCCCTCGCCCAGCACGATGGCTACATCCTGCAGGCCCATGACGCCAAGGCCGACCCCTGCCGCCTTGGCGACCGCCTCTTTGGCCGCGAAGCGCCCGGCGACAAACTCGGCCAGCCGCCCCGCGGGAAAATCCGCAGCCAGGCCCTCCTCCAGCGGATGGAGGATGCGATGGACAAACCGGTCCCCATGCCGGCGCAGCGCCGCCTCAATGCGGGATATCTCCACCACGTCCGTACCGATGCCACAGATCACAGGCCATCCCCCCTCGGCGGGTCCAGTCCACCATTGCGTTGAAAAGTCCGATTTCATCCGCGTACAATGAACATTGACAAGAGCGTGAAGAGCCTGGACGGAGGAGGCGGAGCCTGTGCTGCAGCGGTTCTGGCGCACAATGGTCGGACTGTTCCTGGTGATTGCCGTGTTCACCCTGCTCTCCTGGCTCCTCCTGGACACGCTCGGGTTCCCGCTCAACAGGCCCAACCAAGCCATGGCGATTGCCCACCTGCCGACCGACTTCCCGTCGCTCTGGGACCTCGTGAGCCCGTCGCCACAGGCGGCGAGCTGGGCGGCGCCGGTGGCGGTGCTGCTTGTCCAGGTGCTGCTGAGCGGGGGGCTGTACGGATCGCTAGTGCGGGCCAACCTGGCGTCCCCGGTCGGCCCCGGCAGCTTCCTCAGCGACGCCCTGCGCTCGTTCTGGCGGCTGCTCTGGTGGAACCTGCTGTGGGCGGCGCTCTACCTGGTGCTGGGAACGCTGAGCAGCCTCGGGCGCGGCCTGCCCCGGGCTGACATCATCTTCGGGCTGCCCGTGCTCATCCTGCGCTTTCTGTTTCTGTTTGCCGACGCGGCCCTGGTGGCGGAGCGACACGTTGGAGCGCTGGCCGCCATCACGCAGGCGGCCCGGGCCTTGCTCGCCGGTTTTGTGCCGATGCTGCCCTACGCTGTGAGCCTGGCTCTCCTGGCGGATGCCGGGACGGCCGTCGCCCCGCGCTTGTCCCACGCTGGCCTGCTCGCCGCCGGGTTGGTGTACAGCCTGATGGTGGCCTGGCTCTTGCACATGGTCACCGCGCGCTACCTGTACTTCTCCGCTTGGCGATCCGCCCCCGCGTCCGACCAGCCTCCGCAGGCGAAGTCCCTCCCGCCGGCGGGCGGCTGAGCCGCAACGGGCGGCGTCACCCGGGCGGGTGCCACTGGCCGTCAGGGGTGGTGCCACTGCACGGCAGTCGACACCACCACCCCTTGCTCCGCCACCAATTCTACCAGTTCGGGCAGGTGCTTATCCACGCGCTCGGCGGTGTCGAGAATGGTGATGATGATAGGCACCTCGTCCTTGCGCAGCCACCAGCCGGGCTCGTGCCAACGGCCGCCGTCCCCCAGCCCGCACAGCCCGCGCGTCGTCGAAAGCCAGAGCAGGCCCCGGCGGCGCGCAAACTCGGCGACCGCCTGGTACAACGGCCGGCCCTGGTGCCTGCACCGTTCCAAAGTATAGATGTCCACGCGCCGGCCCAACCGGGATTCGCCTTCGCCGCGGCCGGCCTCCCGTGGCCCCGCGTTTGGCTCCATCACCATCACCCCGTACCCGCCCACCAGCTTGGCGGCCCTCGGCAGCCACGGGCGCAGCCGCTGCGGATGGGCGACGAAGTCGAGCAACAGCGGCAGTTCATTCGAGGCGACCTCGCTCTCGACGCTGCGAAAGGCGCCCCGCGCGTGCCCGCCCTCCACGCCGCGCCAGACCGTCGCCCCCATCAGGCCGCCAGCCTTTGCCTCCAGCAACAAGCGCCGATACAAGGGCACACCGCCGAGGGTCGCGGCGCCGTTCCACAGCCCGATGTGCAGCGTGGCCACCTGCGCGCCTCCATCCCCGGCTGCATGCGTCTTTGGTGTTGCGGCCATCCTGTCACCCCCGCCTTGGTTCCAACCTATGCCCGTTTGTGGCACAATAGTGCGCAGATGCCTTGGGATAAAGGACGGATTGCAACATGCCAAGCACACTCTCCGCGCTCCTCGACCACGCCGGGACGGCCCTGTTTGTCCTCGTCATCGCCGCCACCTTCTGTCTCATCATGGCCATTCGCCCGGACGCTCGCACGCCCATCAAAAAGACGACCGTGTTCGTCTGCGCGGTCGTCGGAATCGCGATTGGGCTCTTGTTTTTGTCCACATATTCCCTGTATACCCAAACCAGCACGTCCTGAAACCCAGCGAGCGCCCATCAGCGGGCGGCAATGCCCCCGTCGGCGCGCGGATCGGTACCGCCGATGAGCACGCCGTCACGGCGGAGGATGATTTGCCCGCGCCCAAACGATCCGCAATCGCGGGCGACATGGATGTCATGCCCGCGCCGGGCCAGCGCCTGCGCCAAGTGCGATGGCCACGTAGGTTCCACGTCGACACGCCGGCCCTCCACCCACTGCCAGCGCGGCGCGTCCAGCGCTGCCTGCGGATTGAGACCGAAGTCCAGCAGGTTCATCAGCACCTGCACATGCCCCTGAGGCTGCATGAAGCCGCCCATCACGCCAAACGGCCCGACGGGCCGTCCGTCTTTCGTCAAGAAGCCGGGGATGATGGTGTGGTAGGGCCGTTTGCGCGGCCGCAAGCAGTTGGCGTCGCCAGCGCGCAAGGAAAAACTGTGGCCCCGGTTCTGCAGCGCGATGCCGGTGCCCGGCACCACCAGTCCGGACCCGAAGCCGATGTAATTGCTCTGAATCATGGAGACCATGTTGCCCTCTCCGTCGGCGGCCGCCAAGTAAACGGTGCCACCCCCGGGCGGGCGTCCGGGAGCCGGAGTCAGGGCCGTCTTGCCGATCTCCTTGCGTCGTTCGGCCGCGTAGGCGGGCGACAGCAGGTCCTCCACGGATACCGGCATGTCGGACGGATCCGTAATGAATTGGCGGCCGTCGGCGAACGCCAGCTTCATCGCCTCAATGGCCAGGTGCTGCGTCTCCACTGCCTCCCGGGCCGAAAATTCGAACCCGGACAGGATGTTTAAGGCCATCAGGGCGACCAACCCCTGACCATTGGGCGGCAGCTCCCAGACGTCGAAGCCGCGGTAGCGGACGCGCACCGGGCGCACCCACTCGGGCCGGTACTCGGCCAGGTCGGAGAGCGTGAAAAACCCGCCCGTCTGCTCGGAGAAACGGACGATGGCCGCAGCCAGTTCACCTCCGTAGAACGCCCGCGCGTCCGTCTCGGCGATGAGGCGGAGGGTGCGGGCGTGGTCCGGTGACCGCCACACCTCGCCGACGCGGGGCGCCCGGCCGGCCGGGGCAAACACGCGAAACCACTCGGCGTACATGCTGTCCCGCAGGTGGTGCCGGTAGGCGTAGTGGGCCAAATGCCAGAAGTGGCTGAGCACCGGTGACAGCGGGTAGCCTCGCTCGGCGTAATGGATGGCCGGGGCCAGCGTCTCCGTCAGAGGCAGGCGGCCAAACCGGGCGGACAACTCCGCCCAAGCGGCCGGGGCGCCGGGCACGGTGACCGGAAACCAGCCAAACCTGGGCATGCTCGTCAGCCCTCGCCGCGCCGCCTGTTCCCGGCTCAGGGCCCGCGGCGCGTAGCCGCTCGCGTTCAGGCCGTGCAGGCGGTCCTCCGCCCAGACGAGCGCAAACGCGTCCCCACCCAGGCCGTTGGAGGTCGGCTCCAGCACCGTCAAGGCGGCGGCCGTGGCGACAGCCGCGTCGATAGCGTTGCCGCCCCGCTCCAGCACGCCGAGACCGGCCTGCGCGGCCAACGGCTGGGATGTGGCCACCATGCCCTCCTGGGCCACCACACACACCCGCCGCGAAGGGTGGGGATGGTACAACACATCAAAATCCAACACTTCGCGCGCCTCCCCCACACAGGTTGAATCGATGGCCGTTGGCCGGCCAACAAACCACTCCGTTTGCGAACTTTCGGCTAGTATCTGTCGGTTCTATTCTACTGTAGAGGTTTTCATCCGTGGTATGATCGATCATCGATAGCAGTTGCTCAATCTTTCGCCAACTCCCGTGCCTGCTTGCGTTCGCCGCGGCGCGAGCATGGTGGGCATCATCCGCGAAGAGAACGAGGTGTACAGATGCTGGAACACCGCAAACTGGAGATCTTGCATATCCTGCACGAAAATTCACGCCTGTCGATTGAGACAATGGCCAACATGCTGGGCGAGTCGCCGGAGGATGTGGCGACGGCCATCGACGAGTTGGAACGGGACAACATCATCCTCCGCTACTCCGCGGTCATCAACTGGGACAAGGTGGAATCGCGACGGGTTACGGCGGTCATCGACGTGAAGGTGACGCCGCAGCGAGAGGTCGGGTTTGACGCGATTGCCGAGCGGATCTACCGCTTCCCGGAGGTCAAGTCGGTCACCTTGATGTCTGGCACCTACGACCTGCAGGTCATTGTGGAAGGCCACGACATCAAGGAGGCGGCCCGCTTTGTCTCGGAAAAGCTGTCCACGATTGAGAACGTGAATTCGACGACCACCCACTTTCTGCTCAAGACCTACAAGACGGACGGGGTCATCTTCGACGAGCGGGACGGCGACAAACGGCTGGTGATCAGCCCGTGAACACACTGACCAGCCGGCTCTCTCCGATTGTGCAGAACCTGCCCCCATCCGGCATCCGCCGCTTCTTTGACCTGGCCAACCAGATGGAGGGGGTGATTTCGCTCGGCGTCGGCGAGCCGGACTTTGTCACCCCGTGGCACATTCGCGAGGCGGGCATCTACTCGCTGGAGCAGGGATATACCAGCTACACCTCCAATCGCGGCCTGCCTGAACTGTGCGAGCAGATTGCCGTGTACCTGCAGCGTTTCGGCCTGACCTACCGTCCGCAGCGCGAAATCTTCGTGACCATCGGCGGCAGTGAGGCGATAGACCTGGCGCTGCGCGCCCTCGTGTGTCCCGGGGACCAGGTGCTCATCCCCGAGCCCACGTACGTGTCCTACCGGCCGTGCGCCCTGCTGGCCGGGGCGGAGGTGGTCAGCGTGCCGACACGGGCCGAGGATGCGTTTCGACTCACCCCGGAGCTGCTCGCCTCGCGCATCACCCCGCGGGCGAAGGTGCTCGTACTGTGCTTCCCCAACAACCCGACCGGATCGACCATGAACAAGGAGGAATTGGCGGCCATCGCCGAAGTCGCTGTCCGCAACGACCTATTTGTGATCTCGGATGAAATCTACGCGGAGTTGACGTACGGGCGCCGCCACGTCAGCATCGCCTCGCTGCCGGGCATGAGGGAGCGGACCATCGTCATCGGCGGGATGTCCAAGGCGTACGCGATGACCGGCTGGCGCATCGGCTACGCGGCCGGCCCGGAGGACATCCTCGACGCCATGCTGAAGATCCACCAATACACCATCCTCTGCGCGCCGGTGATGGCCCAGCTGGCGGCGCTGGAGGCGCTCAAGCACGGCGAAGCGGAGAAGCAGAAGATGGTGCACAGCTACGACCAGCGGCGGCGGCTGATGGTCCAGGGATTGCGCGACATCGGGCTGCCCTGCCACGAGCCCCAGGGGGCGTTCTACGCGTTCCCGGACATCCGCCCGACGGGGCTCAGTTCCGAAGCGTTTGCCGAGCGCCTCTTGACCAGCGAGCGGGTGGCGGTGGTGCCGGGGAACGTGTTTGGCGAATCGGGAGAAGGCTTCGTCCGCTGTTCGTACGCCACGTCGGTCACCCAAATTGAGCGGGCGCTCGAACGCATCCGGCGTTTCGTGGAAACCCTTCGTTAGGGTTTTCCAGCCTGCTGTGATACAGTGAAAAGCGTGAACCCAGGCCCTCGGGCAGGTGCTGCGCAGGCAGCCGTTTTCAGCCTTCCCGGGGTGGCCTGTGATTAGGGGGAGACGGCGTGATTGTCACGAAAAGCCAATACGAGATTGAGATCATGCGCGAGGCGGGCAAGGTCATCGCCGAATGCCACGCCGCGCTGAAAGACTTCATCCGCCCGGGCGTCACCACCAAGCAAATTGATCACTTTGTCGAGACGTTCATTCGCAAGCACAACATGATCCCCGCCCAAAAGGGCTACAAGGGGTACCCGTTCGCCGCCTGCACGTCCGTCAACGACGTGGTCTGCCACGGCTTTCCGGGCCCTTACCGGCTCAAATCCGGCGACATCATCACGGTCGATATGGTCACCCTCTACAAGGGGCTGCACGCCGACTCGGCATGGAGTTACGCGGTCGGGGAGATCAGCGATGAGGCACGGCGGCTCATGGAAGTGACCGAGAACGCGCTGTACAAGGGGATTGAACAGGCGGTCATCGGCAACCGGCTGAGCGACATTTCGCACGCCATCCAGACGTACGTGGAAGGCGAGGGGTTCTCCGTCGTGCGGGACTTCATCGGCCACGGCATCGGCCGCGAGATGCACGAAAGCCCGGAGGTGCCACACTTCGGCCCGCCCGGCCGCGGCCCGAAGCTCAAGAAGGGGATGACGTTCACCATCGAACCGATGGTCAATGTCGGCGGCTACGAAGTCACGGTGGACGATGACGGGTGGACCGCCCGCACCGCCGACGGAAGCCTGAGCATTCAGTACGAACACACCATCGCCATCACCGAGAACGGCCCGGACATCTTGACCAAACTGTGATGCCCGGTCCCGCAGAGCGGAGAAGGCGGCGCCAGCAAGCGCCGCCCTGTGTCCACAGAGTCAGCCGAGCAGTACGGACCCCAACATCCCCAGTCCGTACGAGACCACACCGACGATGAGTCCCACCATGGTCATCTCGAAGCCGCTCGCCCACCACGGGCGCACCGTGATCAAGCTCTTGGCGGCGCCCACCGCAAAGTGCGCAGCCAAGCTGACGGCGGCCGCCACCCCCATGGCCACCGGCCCCGAGAGGAAAAAGAACGGAACGAGCGGAATGATGGCCCCGATGAACGTCGACAGGCCGCCGAACAGGGCCGACTTCCACGGGTTGCCCTTGTTCGTCTCGTGGATGCCGAGTTCCTCCTGCGCCATCGTTTCCAAGAACTGGTCCGGGTTGGCCGCGATGCGCCGGGCCACAGCCGCGGCCTCCTGGCTGGAGAAGCCTTTGAGTTCATACAAGAGCGCCAACTCCTCCAGTTCATGCTCCGGGCTGGCGGCAATTTCCGCCCGCTCATGCGCCATCTCGGTTTCCATCAGCTCGTTTTCCGACTTGGTCGCCAGCCACGCCCCCGCCGCCATGGAGAGCGTGCTGGCCAGCGCCCCGAAGAAACCAGAGATGAGCACTGTCTGGCTGCTGTCGGTGTAGCCCGCCACACCGGCGATGATGCCAAAAATTGCGCCCAGGCCGTCATTGACGCCGTAAATCGCGTCTCCCACCCAGTCGCCCGTGCTCTGGCGGTGCCAACGCTCCTCTCCCCAGATGGACTGCAGGCGGTTGCGTCTCCCTCTCGTCACCGGTTCCGCCGGAGCATCCGGCGACAGGTTGAGGTCCGCATGTTGCGCCTCGTCGCGGTCAATCCGGTCGATGATGGCGGTGAGGGACGGATCGTCCAAAACCTGGCGCAACGACTGGTACCACTCGGCATTGCCGCGCTCCACTGCCTCTATCCTGTCCAGCGCCTGTTTGGGTGTAAGCTGGGCCAAATCGTCGCCCGTCGGCGCGTCCGGGGGCGCCACGCCCAGCTCCTGCAGCTTTTCCTGCCACCAGCGGGCGTGGTCGGCCTCCAACTGGGCCAGACGCGTAAACACCCTGCGCCGGCGCTCGTCCGTCTCCCGCTCCGCGCACAACCGGTATAGCCTCGCCGCCTCCCACTCGCGGCGCCAACTCTCTTTCAGGGTACGCTCCAGCAAACGCCTGTCCTGTGTCTGTGACAAAGGTGCACCTCCCGTCTGCGGGCTGATGGCTCGTCTCGCCTGCCTACCTCTGCATTATACACACCGGGGGCCGGGCGGACTCGCGCGCCGCACCCAAGGGAGAAGTCAATCCACCCCAACGCGAGCAGCTGGACAAGTTGTGTGCAGGGACGCGGGCGGGCCGCGTCACGCTCGTGTACACAGCGAAAGCCCGGTGCACAGCCACGTGGTCGCCCTGCAGGAGGTCCCGCGCCGCCGGGCTGCGGAACTGGGCGCAGGCTGACCTGCGCAAAGGCCGACGGTGCCCGGGACGCTACACGTCCGGGGATAGCCAACGCTCGTTCACCTCGAAGTGGGCGCGCGCCAGGATGTCCGCCAGGTGCTCCAGCGGCGTCGTCGCCACCTCGCGGTAGACCTTGCGCGTATACAGGTGGCGGGCGCCGGGAAACTCCCGTCGCAGCTGATTGCGCAGGCGATTGCCGGACTCGTCTGCGTCCACCAGGACATACACCTCGTCGTCGCGCACACTCTTTAGGAGCGACTCCATCTTCTCATAGCCGAGCGTGCCATGGGTGCAGATGATGCGGACGGGCTCGTCCAACACCTGCTCAAGCCTCCGCTTGTCGCTCGGACCTTCGACGATGATCACCTTGCGCTGTCTGGCCCCGGATTGCAACAGCCCCATCTCCTTGTTGTCACCGTTGCTCCCAACTGTACTCCGCGCATCGCCAGCGGGCAACCGGCAGGCGCCGCACCCTGACCGCACGCCCCTTTGGGCTTTGGCCCGCATCGGTGGATGGCGCCCACATATACTGGTGCAAGCTACGGACGCCGGCAGGGTTTGCAGCGCACCCGGCTTCCGAATCGGACGGAGGTGTCGCCTGTGCTTCGCCATGCGTGGTACGCTGTCGCCGCCGGCGACGAGGTCGCTGCCGCGCCCAAGGCCGTGCGGCTGCACGGAGAAGAGTTGGTTGTCTATCGGGATGATACCGGCGCGGTACGGGCGGTCGCCGGACACTGCCCGCACCGGGGCTGCAGCTTGGCGTTGGCCCGCGTGGACGGCGACGATTTGGTGTGCGCCTATCATGGCTGGCGGTTTGCGGCAGACGGGCGCCTAATCGCACTCCCGGCCAACCGGCAGGGGGCTCCGCTGCCCCGCACCCGGCTCGCCGCCTACCCGGCGCAGGAGGCCGCCGGCCTGGTCTGGGTCTACGCGGCGGGGCCAGAGACCAGCCCCCGCCCCGACACCGACGCCGGGGCGCATGATGACGGACAACCGGCCGGCCCCAGGCCATTCCTCCCTCCCCAACTGCCCTTGTTTCCGGAGTTGACGGAAGAAGGGTGGCACCGCCTGCCGTTTCGCTGCACCTGGCGGGCCCACTTCTCACGCGTCGTAGAAAGCGTGTTGGATGTCTCCCACCTGCCGTTCGTCCACCCGGAGACCACCGGGCACAACGTGTCCCCGGTGGTCAAAGGGCCCGCGTTCGGGGTGGAAGATGGGCGCATATGGATACACCCGACCCCGTTTGCGCCCGCCCACCCGATGGAACCCCTGCCTTATCCGCAGGACAACGCGGACACAGGCGACGGGCGGGGAACGGAGATTGAACTCCTCTTCCCCAACCAGTGGATCATCCGCACGCCGATGGAAGACGGCCTCTCTATGTGCACATTCCTGACCTTCACCCCGACGGACGACGAGCACACCGAGATCTTTGGCCTGGCCATGCGCAACTTTGACTTCGCGGCGCCGCTGCTCGACACGTTTCACCTTGAACACACGCGGTTTGTCATGGAGCAGGACCAGGTGGTCGTGGAAAGCCAACGCCCCCGCGTGGCGCCCCAGCCGCAGGCGGAGGCGCACGTCGCATCGGACGCCCCCACCTTGCGCTACCGCAAGCTGCTGCAGCGGGCTTGGGCCGGGGAACAGCGGTCCAGCCAACCTGTCCCGCCCCCGCATACGCTGGAGGAAGCACCTGACAAGGGGGAATGAGTGTGACCGCAAAGGCGACAAGGCGCAGCCCGTCTGGGCGACCAGGCCATCCATCCAAGCGCGCACGCCCACACCGGCCGCAAGCGCCGGTTTCTTACATCCGCGGGGAAGACATCGGAGCGGAGCCCACCTTCCTGCCCCTCCTGCTGCTGCTCGGCGGGCTGTGGGGCGCCAAGCGGGCCGGCCGTGGCTGGTTCGGCGGTGGCGGTGGGGCGGCCGATCCGCCACCTGGTGGCTCCAGCGGCATAAGGGCGCCTGGCTTTGGCGGCTTCGGACCAGGGCCCGGATTTAACCCTGGGCCAGGCTTTAACGCAGGACCCGGATTCGGCGCAGGGCCAGGTGCCGGGGCTGGGCCGGGCCCTGGCGGGTGGGGCAGCGGTCCAGGTGCCGGGGACCCGGGTGCGTACGGGCAAGGTGCCGGTACGGGAGGCGCTGCCGGCAGCTGGCCGTTCTTCTTTTGACCTCATCTGACCCCACCGCACCAGGAAGCGCGAGGCGACAGAGGCCGATCCGTCCGTGAACCGGGCGGATCGGCCTCTGTATGTACTGGGGCCCGGAACGGGTTCGTGGCTCCGCGCGAGCTGGGTGTATGCGCTGATGGCCGGGTGAACCCAGGTTTTTTGATGCTTCTTTGATACAATGAACATGGACAGGAAAACTGCAGAAAGCGGGGAGCGCGTTTTGTCGAATCTGGTCATCTTTGGCCCGGGACGTGTCGGTGCGGCGCTGGCCTGCAGCATGCAGGCCGCCGGGCACCGGGTGTTGGCCGCCTACGGTCGGCCTGGCGGCGCGAGCGCAGAGAGGTTTGAGCAGCTCACGGGGGTTTCGGTCCAACCGTCTCCCATCGCGGCCGGCGCCCCGGATGCGGTTGGCGGCGGTGAAGCCGGCAGCGCCGGTTGCAAGCCGGCGCCCGTCATCGACCTGACCGAGGCGCACCTGGTCCTGCTGTGCCTCCCGGACCGGCTGCTGGCCACGGCCGCCCAGCAGCTCGCCCAGTGCGTGCGCTTTGCCGAGGGAGCGATTGTCGCGCATACGGCCGGATCGGCCGACGCGGAGGTGCTGCACCCGCTCGCGTGCCGCGGGGTGCGCACGGCGGCGATGCACCCGCTACAGACCGTGGCAGATGCCGGGAACGCAGGGGTGTTTCGCGGCATCTCGTTCATCCTTGATGGCGAGGAAAGCGCCCTGGCCGAGGTCATCGGCTGGGTCCAGCACATCGGCGGGCAGCCTGTGGTCTCCGCGGGACTGGACCGCGCCCGTTACCACGCGGCGGCGGCGCTGGCGTCCAACGCCCTGGTGGCTCTGGCGGCGGTCGTCGCCGAGGTCTCCCCGCTGCCGGGCGGCATTGAGCCGTACCTGCCGCTGATGCGCGGCGCCCTGCGCAACCTGGAGCAACTCGGGCTGCCCAATGCCTTGACAGGTCCCGTGGAGCGGGGCGACGTGCAGACGGTCGAGCGGCACCTGGCGGCGCTCGCGGCACTGCCAGAGGCGCTGGCGGCGTACAAGGCGCTGGGGCGCGTGGCGGCGCGCCTGGCACAGCAGAAAGGGTCTGGGCATATCAACGCGCACAAGGCGTTTGGTGAATTGTTTGGAGGGGATCTGGAATGACAAAGCCGGTGACCATCCGTACGTTCCTCAGGATGAAGCAAGCGGGCGAGAAGATTGCGATGATGACCGCGTACGACTACCCGTCTGCCCAGTTGTTGGAAGAGGCAGGGGTACACGCCCTGTTGATCGGCGACACGCTGGGCATGGTGGTGCAGGGGAACGGGACCACGCTGCCGGTGACGCTGGAAGATGTCATCTACCACACCCGCATGGTGGCGCGGGCGGTGACCCGGCCACTGGTGGTCGCGGATCTGCCGTTCATGACCTACCAAGTCTCGCCCGAGCAGGCGCTGGTCAGCGCGGGACGGCTGATGAGCGAAGGCGGCGCGCAGGCGGTCAAGCTGGAGGGCGGTGCCGCCATGGCGGAGACAGTGCGGCGATTGGTCGACGCCGGGGTGCCGGTGATGGGGCACATTGGCCTCACTCCGCAGTCGGTGCACGCGTTCGGCGGATTTAAGGTGCAGGGGCGGACCGCCGCGGCCGCCAAGCGGCTGCTGGACGACGCTCTGGCGCTGCAGGAGGCGGGCGCGTTTTCGGTCGTGCTGGAACTGGTCCCCGACGAGGTGGCCCAGGCCGTCTCCGAGCGCCTGACCATCCCGACCATCGGCATCGGAGCGGGACCGCACTGCGACGGGCAGGTGCTGGTGTTCCACGACGCGATGGGTTACACGACCGGATACATCCCTAAGCACAACAAGCGTTTCGCCCAGTTGGCGGACACGATTCGCAGCGCGGCCGCCGCGTACGTGCAGGAGGTGGCAAGCGGGCAATTCCCGGGCCCGGACCAGACCGTGCAGTTGAAAGAGGAGGAACGCGCGGAATGGGAAGACCTGCTGCGCGGCGAAACGCGCGACTCGTAACCACCCGACGGGCGGCGCAAGACAAGCCGTCAAAGCGAAGATGAGGTGCCTACATAGCATGCAGACCATAGAGACGATTGCTGAAATTAGACAAGCGGTGGCCACAGCCCGGCGTGAAGGCAAAACGGTGGGCCTGGTCCCGACCATGGGATTTTTGCACGATGGACACATGCGCCTGGTGGACACCGCCCGCCAGGAAAACGACCTGGTGGTGGTCAGCATCTTTGTCAACCCGCTGCAATTTGGCCCCAACGAGGACTTTGATCGCTACCCGCGCGACGCCGAGCGCGACAAAGCGATGCTGGCCGAGCACCGCTGCGATATCGTGTTCATGCCGGGTGTAGACGAGATGTACCCCAGACCGCCGGAGACGGTGATTGAGTTGCCGAGAATGAGTGAGACCCTGTGCGGCCGGTCCCGCCCTGGCCATTTCCGCGGCGTGGCCACCGTGGTCTCGAAGCTGCTGCATATCGTCCAGCCCGACCGCGCCTATTTTGGCCGCAAGGACGCTCAGCAGGCGGCCATCATCCTGCGGCTGGTGGAGGACCTGAACATGCCGGTGCAGATTGTCACCGTCCCGACCGTGCGCGACGCGGATGGGCTGGCGAAAAGCTCGCGCAACGTCTACTTAACTCCGGAGGAACGCCGGCACGCGACCGTGCTCTACCGCTCGCTCAACCAGGCCAAGGAGGCCATCCTGGCCGGAGAACGGTCGGCGGCGAAATTGGTGCGAGAGATGCGCGCCAGCGTGGAAGCGGAGCCTGGCGTGCGCTTGGATTACGCGGATATCGTGTCCCTCTCCGATCTGCAGCCGGTGGACAAACTAGAAGGCGAAGTGCTGCTGGCGGTGGCGGCCTATGTCGGCGAGACGAGGTTGATTGACAACTTGCAGATGAACGTCACCGAGACTGGCGCGGTGCTGATATAAGCCGTATCCAGTCCCGTGCGGCAACCCGTCGCGGACGGCCGACACCGGGCCACGCCCGGGCGGCTCCGGCGAGCACGGCGTCACATCAAAGAAACTGTCTGCGCCCGAACCAGCCCCGCCGGGGCCGCCTCCCTCGCTGGGCCCACGAGCCTACGGCTCACCCTTCCGTCCGATCCGTCCGTGCCGACGCGGTTTCGAGCACACGCAAGGCGCCGGCGAGCATTGCCTTGACGGCAATCGGCAGCGCCGCTTCGTCGACCGTGAAGCGCGGGTGGTGGTGTGGGTACCGGATACCCTTGTCCGGGTTGCCCGCGCCCACGAAGAAGAACGTGCCAGGCGCCGCCTGCTGATACGCGGAAAAGTCCTCCCCGCCCATCGTCTGCACCGCATCCACCACGACCCCGGGGCCAAACACACGCGTCAGCGTCTGGCGCAGGGTCTGCGTCAACTTCTCGTCGTTGATGACCGGCCGATACCCATATTCGTAGCGAAACTCGTAGTCGGCCCCGTGCGCCTCCGTCACACCGCGGATGACGCGCTCCATCCAAACGGGCGCCGATTCGCGCAGCTCCTGCTTGAAGCTGCGCACGGTGCCGCTCATCTGCACCTCGTTCGGGATGACGTTGGTGGTGCTGCCGCCCGCAATCTGCGTGACCGAGAGCACGAGCGGATCGAGCGGATCGTTGTAGCGGGAGACCACATGCTGCAGGTTGGTGATCACCTGGGCCGCGACGCTGATGGGATCCACCGTCAGGTGCGGCTGTGCGGCGTGGCCGCCCTGGCCGCGCACGGTCAGGTAGAACGTGTCCGGAGCGGCCATCAAGTGACCTGGTCTGAGCGCCACCTGTCCACAGGGCAGCGACGCCCACAGGTGCAGGCCGAGAACGGCGTCCACGCCCTCAAGCACACCCAGGTCCACCAGCTCCTGGGCGCCGCCCGGATACACCTCCTCCGCGTGCTGGAAGATAAACCGGACTTCCCCGGCGATTTCCTCGCGCATGCGGCTGAGCACCTTCGCCACCGCCAGCAAGACGGCGGTGTGCCCGTCATGGCCACAGGCGTGCATGACCCCCGGGTTTTGCGACACGAATTCAAACTCGTTCTCCTCCTGAATCGGCAGCGCGTCCATGTCCGCGCGCAGCGCCACCACACCGCCCGGGCGCAATCCATGCAGGCGCGCGACGACACTGGTGCGCGTGGGGCGCGTCAGCTCGAAGCCTCCGAATGCCTGCAGGGTGTGGTAGACAAACTGAGCCGTCTTGCGCTCTTCAAACGACAGCTCCGGGTGCTGGTGCAGGTGCCGCCGCCAGCGCACCACGTCACTCGCCACCGTCTCCACCAGGTGATCGAGGTCGTGCAGGACCATCGCCATGGTGAGCCCCCCTTTTTGGCGTGTTGAACCGTCCCCGAATTCCTCCTTCTCGCTATTGTCGTCTATTATAGCTGTTTCGGTATTTTTCTGACTAGCACAGGCCGGGGAGAACGGTTTCGGGCGCTTTCGTCCCTGGTCCGCTGCCATCCGATGCGACGGGCTGCAAGCGCCGCCACTTTTCGCTCCCGTGGCGGCGGTGAGCGCCCATCCCCGCATGCGCCCTGCATTTTCCACAGACATTAAGCGACACAGAGCTGTCGCAGATGTGTCAATTCTGCCGCCCGCGGTGGATGCTATGATAGACAGTGGCAATGGCCCAGGGAAGGAAGGTGCAGCATGAGCCGCTGGAAGCGCCCCCGCTTCAACCCCCGCAGAGCCAACCGCAGACGAGCTGGCCAGGCCGAGGACAACGCCAATTCGGAGCGCTTGCCGCGGCCGCATAACCGCCGCATCAACTTTGTTTATGGCGTCGTCTTTATCACCATGGCCTCCCTCGTCCTGCGATTGGGCTATGTTCAGATCAACGAGGGAGATTACTTCCGCCAACAGGCCGCCACAGCCGCGCTCAACCGGGTGCCAGTCCTGCCGCCGCGGGGCTGGATCTACGACACCAATGGCAACCTGTTGGCCTACGACAAGCCGACGTACAGCGTGACGCTGACGAGGTTTGGCAACCACGAACAGGACTTCAACCGCATGGCGCAGCTCCTGGCGCCAGTCTTCCACACCTCATGGGAGAAGTTGGCGCATACCATGCGGTACCAGAACGAGCAATACCAGGACATCACCCTGTTCAAGAACATCGACGACAGGCAGTTGGCGTTTATCCAGGAGCATCTGAGCCAACTGCCGGGCCTGTCAATCCAGACCAACGGCCAACGCACCTATCCGAACGGCGACCTGGCGGGCCAGGTGCTTGGATACATCGGACAGATTCCGAAAACGGAACTCAAAAGCTACCTGGACGGCCAGTACAACGGCATCAAGTACAAGATGACACAGTACGTGGGCAGGACGGGCATTGAGAAGGAGTACGAAAAGCTGCTCCAAGGCCAGGTCGGCGAACAGATTGTCGCCGTCAACGCACGGGACAAGTCGCAAAGTCAATTGGGGTTTGCTCCTGAGCCCGAGCCCGGCAAGTACCTGCAGTTGACGCTGGACGGGCACCTGCAAGCGATGGCGCAGGAAGCGGTGATCAACGAGGTCCAACACTCCAAGTACGCAAATGACATCAGCATGGCCTCGGCCGTCGTACTGGACGTCAAAACCGGCGGCGTTCTGGCCATGGTCAGCTACCCCTATTTCGATCCGAACTGGTACACACCGGGCAACGGCGGCTACCAGAAGCACGCGCAATACCTGAATAATACCCTGGCCCAGATCAACACCGCCATCAGCAGTGCGCAGCCGCCCGGATCGACCGTGAAACCGGCCAACCTCATCACCGGCCTGGAGTCGGGCGTCCTGTCCTCCACAACCGCTTGGCTGGACGTGCCCTATCTCGACGTGGCCAACAAGATCATCAAGGACGACGCCAATCACGGCTGGGTGACCCCGGTAAAGGCAATCGCCGAGTCGTGCGACGTGTTCTTCTATCGCGTCGGGCTGGCGCTCGCGAACTGGGTCGGATCGACCATACAAAACCCTGGTCATCCCGCCGGCAAGAACCTGACCGACTGGCAGGAGACGGATTTCTGGAAAGGGTATGTGCGCCTCTTGGAGGGCGAGTGGCGATTTGGCCTCGGGCAACTGACCGGCATCGATCTGCCGGGCGAGATTGCGGGCAAAGCCTGGATTGACAACTTTGAGACGGGCAAACCCCAGTACATTCAGTTAAACAAGGTGGCCCAGGAGCTCAAGGACAAAGGCAAGGTCGACCTGCTGGCCGCGCCGCCCGATGCGGCCTGGGCGGCCATCGGCCAGATGCAGCAATTCACGCCCATTGAATTGGCGCAGTACGTGGCGACCATTGCCGACAACGGCAAGCGGCTGCAGCCGCACCTGTTGAAGGCGGTTTACAACCCAACCTTGCAACAGCACCTGTCCAAGGACGCCAAGCCGATTGAGACCGTCAAGCCGAAGGTGCAGGCCAATCTTAAAATCAATCCGGCGTATCTGAAGCTGGCCCAGGAAGGCATGCGGGGCACTTGCAACACACCCGGGGGCACCGCCTACACGGTGTTCCAGGACGCGCCGTATGTGGCGGCCGGCAAGACGGGTACCGCCGAGATCAGCCTGCACAACCAGCGCATGGACAACTCGGTGTTTATCGGCTACGCGCCGTACAACCATCCGGAAATCGCAGTGGTCGTGATGGTTCCCGGCGCGGGCTACGGCGCCGACACCGCCGCGCCGGTCGCGCGCCAGATCATGGACACCTACTTCCAGGAACACCACCAGTTTTTCCCCAAGAAAGATTGGCAGAACACGGCCATTCCGGCCAACTGGACGCAATCGACCGCCTACAAGCAGCCGGAACAGGAGAAATAAGTCCCGTTCCGGCCTCTTTTCCCCCCTGCGGACGCCGTCGAAACACGGACACAGTTTGCTCAGAAATGCTATGATATGCCTAGATTTCGTCATCGTTTGTCTGGTCGTCCGATCTCGAACTTTCCGTCTTGATGAGGGGTGAAGGCCGGTTGGCACATCGATCCCGCTCGTGGTTTCTCCCGCGCAACAAAAAGAAACGCCGGTCCGTACAACAGGGCCTGCCGCGAAACCCAAAGCGGCAGCCTGCGGATGAGGAACCGGCGGCGCGGGCGCGGCGCCCCCATACGGCCCGCGTCAACTTTATCTATGGCTTCGTCTTCATCGCTATGGGATGCCTCATCTTGCGTCTTGGCTTTGTGCAAATCAATGAAGGCGCATCCTTCCGCAAGCAGGCGTCGACAGTGTCCATGAAAAAGGTGGCCGTGCTGCCGTCACGCGGTTGGATTTTCGACACCAACGGGAACCTGCTCGCCTACAACAAACCATCATACTCGGTGACCCTGGACGTGTTTTCGGACACCAAGCAGGATTTTCACAGGATGGCGCAGCTCCTGGCGCCCGTCTTTCACGTGAACGCCAAAGATCTGGAAGACACGATGGAACAAAAGGGTGTACCCACAAGTAAGCGCCTGGCCCAAATCAGCCTGTTCAAGAACATCAGCGAGAAACAGCTGTCGTTCGTCGAGGAGCACCTGGACTCCCTGCCCGGCGTCACCATTCAGTCGGACGGAATGCGCGAATACCCGTACGGCGATTTGGCCGGGCAGGTGCTTGGCTACACCAGCTCCATCACCCAGGACAACGAGGACCAGTACCTGCACCCCAAGGACGGCGGCCCGAAGTACCTGCTGAGCCAAAAGGTCGGAACGAGCGGCATCGAGCAGGAGTACGAGCGGCTGTTGCAGGGTAAAGTCGGCAAGCAGGAAGTCCTGGTAGATCCGTCCGGAAACAGCCAGCAGCAGTTGGGCTTCAATCCGGCGCCGCAGCCGGGCAAGACGCTGCAGCTGACGCTCGACGGCCACCTCCAGGCGGTGGCCCAGGAAGCGTTGTACTCGCAACTCTTACACGCCAAAGACGCGAGCGAGATTCCGTTTGCCTCCGCCGTGATGATGGATGTGCACACCGGCGCGGTGCTGGTGATGGCCAGTTACCCATATCTGGACCCCAACTGGTATACGCCGGGCAACGGCGGCTACCTGAAACACCAGGACTACCTGAACCAACCCGGGGGGCCACAGACCAACTACGTCATCCAAGGACCGCAGACGGTCGGATCGACCGTGAAGCCGGCCAACCTGATTCTCGCGCTGGAGGCGGGCATCATCACACCGTGGACGACCATTGCGGACTCCTACTATACGGACCTGGGCGGGTACACTGCGCATGACGATGCGAACCACGGGATCGTGGATCCCATCAAGGCCATCGCCGTCTCATGCGACACGTATTTCTACCAAATTGGCCTGCACTTTGCCAAGTGGTTCGGCTCGACCGCGCACAACCCCGGCGCCCCGCAGGACGGAAAATCGCTCATGTCCTGGGCGACGACCGACTTCTGGCAGGGGTACGTGAAACTGATGATGGGCGAGTGGAGCTTTGGCCTGGGGCCGAAAACCGGCATCGACCTGCCCGGCGAGCAAATGGGCAACTGGTGGGTGGACGAATTGGGGAGCAAGCCAGCGCAACCGACGGTCGTTCCGGCTGAAGTCGCCAAGACACTGAAGCAGAAGGGCCGTGTGGACATCCCCGCCTTACCCGCGGACGCAGCGTTCATCGGAATGGGGCAGCTGCAGCAGTACACGCCCATACAACTGGTGCAGTATACGGCGATGCTGGCCAACGGCGGCCAGCGCATCCAGCCGCACCTGCTCGAAGCGGTCTACCCTTCGGTGATGAAGCCGACCCTGCCCAAAAACGTCAAGCCGTTGCAGGTGGTCAAGCCACACGTGGAATCAACCTTGAAGATCAAGCCGGAGTACCTGCAGATTGCCCGCGAGGGGATGCTGGACGCGCTCAACAGCCCAGGGGGCACCGCTTACGATGTCTTTCACGACGCGCCGTACAAGGCCGCCGGCAAAACGGGTACGGCGGAGATCACCATCAACCAGCACAAGGTTGATAACTCGGTGTTCATCGCCTACGCGCCGTACGACAAGCCGCAGGTAGCGATTGCGGTGATGATCCCGGGTGCGGGCTGGGGCGCTGACGCGGCGGCGCCGGTGGCGCGCAAGATCCTCGATTCGTACTTCAAGGAGCACCACGCCTCGTTCTTCCCCAAGAAAGACTGGGAGAACACGGCAATTCCGGCCAATTGGAAGCAGTCGGCCGCCTACAAGCAGCCAGAGGAGACGCATTAGGCCGGACGCGGCATCGCGGTGCGGGCGAGGGGCGCGGCCAGCGGCTCCGTCTTTCGGGGCGGAGGTCCCTGAGCCTTGGCCGCGCGTTGTGCGGGCGGATCAACGAGTGGGGGGGCGCTGTCGCTGATAGTAATCGAGCGTCTCGGCCAGGCCGGCGGCCAACGTGTACCGCGGCTCCCATCCTAAACCCGCGCGGGCGGCTTCGTTGGCGAGCGAGCTGTGCTGGATGTCGCCGGGGCGCGGCGGGGCGTGTTCAGGCTCCAGCACCCGACCCGACACCTGACTCATGGTCTGCAACAGCTGGTTGACGCTCGTGCGTTCGTTGCGGCTGATGTTGAACGTGCCGCCATCCCCCGTGGTGAGCGCCGCCACATTGGCGGCAGCCACATCCTTGATATAGATGAAGTCGCGTGTCTGCTCCCCGTCGCCGAAGATGACCGGGCGCCGGCCCGACAACAGGCAATCGACAAACACCGCCACCACCCCGCCCTCCCCTTCTGGATCCTGACGGATGCCGTACACGTTGGCGTAGCGCAGGATGGTGTAACGCATGCCGGCAGACTCGGCAAACATGCGGATGTACAGTTCGGGAGCGTATTTGGAAGCGCCGTAAGGAGATATGGGCCGAATCGGGTGGCGCTCATCCACTGGCAGGTAGTCCGGATTTCCGTAGACTGCGGCGGAAGATGCGTAGATCAGCTTGGCGACGCCCGCGCGCCGACAGGCCTGCAGCAGGCGCAGCGTGCCAAGGATATTGACGGTCGCGTCCCAGACCGGGTTTTGCACCGACAGCGGCACGGAGATCTGGGCGGCGTGGTGGATGACCACCTGCGGGCGCTCCGCAGTGACAATCGCGTGCAAGTCGTGTGTCACCAAGTCCGCTTGGTAGAAGGCCACCCCGGACGGCACATGCTCCCTCCGGCCCGTGGACAAGTTGTCCAGCACGGCAACCTCGTGCCCACTGGCGACAAGCGCGTCGACAACATTCGATCCGATGAAACCGGCGCCGCCGGTGACCAGCACTTTCAGGGTGTCCACTCCTTTGGCGCGAGATCGCTGCTTCCTCTCTATGCTTGAGGAGGCCAAGTGGAAACCGCGCCCGCCGTGGAAATTTGCCCGGATGACTTGCATCCGCGGCCGCGGCAAGGCAAGATGTATCAGTGACCGTGTGTGAAAATCGTGACTGTGTCTATCACTGCGGGTCACACGATGAGCAGGGCAACTTGCGATGCGGCTGACAAGTTCTTGAGCGACGGCCATTCGGAACGAGTGGCCGGCGGCCGCGGGGAGGCCGACCAATGCACGTCGAGATAGGAGTACGACAGGCCATGGGCATCTTCAGTCCACGCGTCGGGTTTTCACCATACATCTCGTTTGACCGCGACGAATGGGCTCGCCTGCGCGATACCACACCCTTGCCGCTAACCGAGGAAGAGCTGCAAGGTTTGCGCGGGCTCAACGAAAACATATCGCTGGCGGAAGTAGAGGCGATCTACCTGCCGCTGTCGAGACTGCTGAACCTGTACGTGGCCAACCGGCAGGAACTATACCGCGCCACCAGCGGCTTTTTGGGCAGCCAGAGCGCCGAGGTGCCGTACATTATCGGTATCGCCGGCAGTGTGGCGGTGGGCAAGAGCACGACAGCGCGCATCATCCAGGCGCTGCTCAAGCGCTGGCCCAACCACCCCAAGGTCGACCTGGTGACGACCGACGGGTTTCTCTACCCCAATCACGTGCTGGAATCCCGCGGTCTGATGAACCGCAAGGGGTTCCCGGAGAGCTACGACATCCGCCGTCTCCTCCAATTTGTCGCCGATGTCAAGTCGGGGAAACCGGAGGTTGTCGCGCCGGTGTACTCCCACTTGACGTACGACATCGTGCCCGGGGAGTATGAGGTCATTCGCCAGCCGGACATCGTTATCCTGGAAGGTCTGAACGTGCTACAGACCGGCACCTCGGATGGGCGCCGCAGTCCGCGGGTATTCCTCTCGGACTTCTTTGATTTTTCCATCTACGTAGACGCGGACGTGCGCCACATCGAGGAATGGTATGTGGACAGATTCCACACCTTGCGCCGGACGACATTCCGGGACAGGAACTCGTACTTCCACCGCTACGCGTCCCTGACCGACGCGGAGGCGGAGGCTATGGCGCGGCGCATTTGGCACGAGATCAATGAGCCCAACCTGCGCGAGAACATCGCCCCGACCAAGGCGCGGGCCGACCTGGTGCTGGAGAAAGGGGAGGGCCATACCGTGCAGCAGGTGCACCTGCGCAAGCTGTGAGCGGACGGGGCTACGACCTGCGGGTTATTCCAGGCCCAGTTCGTCGCGTCCCGCGTCCACCCGCACAGCCAGGGTGCAAAAGCTGCACACCAGTTCGGTGATACCCTGCCGGCGCAATCGCTGCAGCGCGGCCTGGGCGGCTTGCTTCTGCCGCTGCCAACGGGCCGCGTCGCCGCCGCGCACGGAGGCGAGCCGCGTCATAGCCTCGGTGAGCCGTGCCACCTCGAGTTCGCGGCAGTAATCCTCAAGCAAGATGTAGCGGCCGCGGGGCAGAACCACGGTGCTCGGCCACTGGCCGTGCTGGTCTTGATATTGTCGAACCTGCTCGTCAAGCTCCCGCAGGAGTAAGTCGAACAAACGATGCCCATGGCTTGCCGTCACAGCGCCACCCCACCCGCTGATCTCTCTGTGTCACGGATTCTTCCACGATTACCACGATTCGTGATGGGGAAACAAATTCCTGCAAAGAGCCCGCGGTTCCAATCTGCGTGGATATAATGGGGAATGGAGCGTGATCTCGAGTGGCCAGTTGACGGAGAGATGGCCATGTGGCATAGTTGCATTACGGCGACTAAACAATATAGTCACTAAACCATTCATCAAGACGGAATGTTGCCGTTTTGTGCGGCGAGAGTGGAGGAATGCTGTTTGGAACAGGAGAACGTCCTGCCCGCGGAGCGACCGGGCACGTTTATTCGCCACCGCGCGATGCTCATCACCGGCCTTATCATCGCGATGCTGTTTGGCGCGTTGGACCAGACGATTGTGGGTACGGCGATGCCGCGCATCGTCGGCGACCTGGGCGGGCTCGCCTACATGACCTGGCTGACCACCGCCTACATGCTGACGTCCACCACCGTGGTGCCCATCGCCGGCAAGTTGGCCGATTTGCTCGGCCGGCGCGTGGTCTACATTTCCGGGCTGGCGCTGTTCATGATAGGGTCCGCCCTGTGCGGGACGGCCCAGACCATGGACCAACTGATCATCTTTCGCGGCTTTCAAGGCATCGGCGGCGGCATCATGATGCCAATGGCCATGGTCATCATCGGCGACCTGTTCACCGGTGCCGAGCGCGCCAAGTGGCAAGGCATCTTTGGCGCCATTTTCGGCCTGTCGTCCATCATCGGCCCGCAGATTGGCGGTTGGATTGTGGACGCTCTGAGCTGGCGCTGGGTGTTTTACATCAATCTGCCGATAGCCCTCATCGCCATCGTGTTCATCGCCCTCGGCCTGGCCGCGCATGAACGGCACACGCGCGTGCAGTTTGACATCCCCGGCATCCTGACCTTGATTGTCGGCGTCGTCAGCCTGCTGCTGGCGCTCACATTCGGCGGCAAGGACGCACCCTGGACGTCCTGGAAGATCCTCGGCCTGTTTGCCCTGACGGCCGTCGCCTTGGCCGCATTCATCTGGGCGGAAGCCAGGACCAAGGAGCCTATCCTGCCGTTACGCCTGTTTCGCAGCCGGATTTTCGTGCTCATCAACGGTGTCGGGTTCCTCATGAGCGTCGGCATGTTCGGCTCCATCATGTTCATCCCGCTGTTTCTGCAGGGTATCGCCGGCATCAGCCCGTCCGCGTCCGGGACCGCCATGACGCCTATGATGCTCACGGTTATGCTGGGCAGCATCGTGGGCGGGCGCCTGGTGACCAAGGTTGGCGTGCGCACCCAGACGGTGGCGGGGATGTTGATTATGGCAGCGTCCTTCTACCTGCTGACGCACCTGAGCGTGCATACGGCCAGCTGGGTGGTTTCTGTATACATGATCATCCTGGGTCTGGGACTGGGACTGGTCATGCCGCTTTTGACCATCGCGCTGCAGGAGAGCTTCCCCAAGACCGAACTTGGGGTGGTCACCTCGTCCAGCCAATTTTTCCGCCAGATTGGCGGGACCTTTGGTATGACGATTCTGGGCGCCGTGCTCAACGCGCGTTCCAGTGCGCAGCTTACAGACGCGCTGGGACCATTCCTCAAGCAGGCCGGCGGCAACCCAGCCGTTGCCCATATTCAATCCATGATCACGACCAATGCGCAGGGGCTGTATTCGTCGCTCTTGAGCCCATCGGCCCTGGCCCAGATGCCGGACGCAATCCGAACGGCGGTCGTGCCTGTGCTCAAATCCACCCTGGTGGATTCGCTGCACAGCGTCTTTCTCATCGGCATGCTGTTCGTCCTCTTGGGTGTGGTCTGCGCTCTGTTCCTCGGACGCATCCACATCTCCAACCCGCGCGCGCCGCGGGCAAAACCGATCGCCGAATAAGGAGGGTGCTACTTCAGACGCTGGGTGGCATCCACCACGGTCATCCAGCCCGTGAATTCAGCCCCGCCGCCCCCGGCCGGATCGGAAATGTATTCAAAGCGGCCGCTGGTCCAAGGAGCGAAGCCGATTGTCGACACCCGGCCGGGGGCCAAAGTTTCCGTGTAAATACGGTAGTAGGGTATGGAAAATTGGTGCGCCTTCTTGCCGACGTTGACTACCCGCAGCTGTAACGGCTGGTTCAATGCCACCAGGATGTTTTGCGGGCGAAAGCCCGCATCCGTGATGGCAATCTGCAGCGTACGCGGCTGGGCTTGGACTTGCGGAGCAAAGAAGGCAGAGAGCCCGGTTAGGGCCAACGCGCCGGCCGCGACAGCCCAGCGCCCCCATATTGAAAATCGACGCATGGTTACCACCTCAACCATAGATTTCCCGAACCCCCCAGGCGCATACGCCTCATTCCCCAAGAATCCGCAAATTCGTCATTGGTGAACACCCGGTCCTATAGAAATCGCCGGCTGTCCATGGTAGAGTATGTCTATCCATGTCGTTTGGACGGTTTGCGACGGACTGTTCGCTAGGGGATTGACGTGTACACATATCCAAGAGGTCATTCTGTTATGATGAGGGGAAAATATGGCGAAACATGAAACCCGACGCGTGTCGGGCAAGCCGCGCAAAAAAAAGCGGCACATCCTGCGCAACACCCTGTTGTCCATCGCGGTCATCGTGGGCGCGGCGGCCGGGGTCGGCGCGTGGGAGTACCACAAACTGCAACCGCAGAACCATTTCAGCAACCTGCCCGTTGTCACTCCAACGGGAGAGTCGAAGCAAAGTACCACCCTGCCAAGCGGCGTGTTCAACGTTTTGCTCATCGGATCGGACCAACGCCCGGGAGAGAAGGCCAGCCACACCGATTCGATGGTGCTGGTGCACGTGGACCTTCAGAGCCATCAGTACAACATGCTCAGCATTCCGCGCGACACGCGGGTATACATGCAGGGATACGGATACACGAAACTGACCAGCGTGCAATACATCGCCCAGTCCACGCACGGTACCAAGGAGGGCATCCTCCAAGCCGTCGCGGCCGTGAGTCAACTGACGGGTGTCCCTATCAACTACTATGCGGAAACCAACTACTGGGGACTTCAGGACTTGGTCAACGCCCTCGGCGGCATCACGATGGACCTGCCGTTTGACGTACGTCTGACCCACCCGTGGTATAAGCAAGACCAGGGCAAGGTGTACACCAAGGGAGTGCATACCATGACCGGCAGAGACGTCGCGGAAGTGGTGCATGAACGCGATTCTCTGCCCGGAACCGATTATGGCCGACAACGGCTGCAGCAACTGGCCCTAGCGGCAATCGCCAAGAAGGCGATGAGCCCGGCGGAGATCCCACGCCTGCCGGCGCTGGCCAAGGAGATGCCGAAATTCCTGATTGCGACCAACATGTCCACAGAGGACTTTCTGAGCCTGGGGTTGGCTGTGAAATCGGACTTCAATTCAAGCAGTGAAATTCACCATTACCAGATACCGGGGACCAATGAGACGATGTACGACGACATCCTCAAGAATTATAACTCGGAAATTGTCCTGGATAAAACCAAGCTGCACCAGATCATTCAGGAGCACTTTGTCGGGCGGATTGACAACGAGTCGAGTGGCCCAAGTTCCATAAGCGGGTGACCATCTGCCGCTGCCGAAAAGCGCTCTCCCCCTTTCCGGCGGAGGGCGTTTATGCAGGTCAGCCCGACAGACTTCGACGTGATTCCGGCTGGTTGGGCCGGCGGTCAATCCCCCAGGAACAAGCGCGCGGCAAAGTACGCCACAATGAACGATGCCACCAGACAAACCAGAAACCAGGCCGCCGTGCGCAGCGCCGAGGACTTGCCTTCAGGCTCGGCTGCTTGCGCCTGCGGCGAATCCATAGGCGAATCCATATCGGATGCATCGACACGCCAACGTCCGGCTGGCACGTCAATCGGCCGCGTGTCCTCCGACACCTGCGGCGTCGTTGCCCACGCCTGCTCGTCCACCGCTGCACCGCTCGACGGCGCTTGGCGGCCAGACGACTCCCAGCGCTTGCCGGATGGCGGCTCATCCGTCTTGCGCCCGTTCCGGTAGGAGGCGCCGGTGTCCAGAGGCTCGCTCAACGGTACGCCAATCATCTCGGCCAATTCCACATCGTCTTTGCACCAGACCAAATCCAGGGGATAGAACAACGCGTTGCCGTCAAAGTCGTGACCGACCGGACGGCCGCGATACAAGGCGATGAACACGCCGCGCCCGCGCGCGTCCGCAAGTGCCTGTTCCAGCCACGGAGCCTCCTCGCCCGGGCGCGCGTAGTAGCGGGAATTCAAGACGTAATTGCCCGCTCCCGCGGCCTCCGCTGCTTCTATGTGTCGGCGCGCCACCGCCGGGGATTCCTCGAAGCGAATGAAGACCAGGTACTCCACCTATCCGTACCACCTTCTGCCGTCATCTGCGGATCTTGGCCGCCCCAATTCGACACGATATGCCCTAGCATACCACGAATCGCATCCGTTCGACGACGCTGGCAAGGCACCTTGACCAATTCCGCAACCCTTGTTATCCTGGGAACGGATTGACCGGAAGCCACGCGCTCGGACTCCGCTCCCCTGCGAAGTTCCTGGCGCGCATGCCGAGAATGAACAGGAACCACCATATGACTGGCGGAACGTGGAGCACCACGAGGGAGTATGGTGGATAAAAGACAGCCGACCGCCTGGGCGAACACGTACGAGATGCGTGTGTACAGCTCAGACGGTCTTTTCGTTAGGAGGGGCAGCTGGATGACCATGCAACTGTGCGGCCGTGGCTTGGCTTTGGACATTCGCGCACGCGTGCGCGCGCAGGCGCTGGCGTGGCAGGCCCGCGGAGTCACGCCGCGGATGGTGACGGTGTTGGTGGAAGGCGACGCGGCTTCGGATTTTTACGCCAACGCCAAGCGCCGTACCGCCCGCCAGCTCGGCATCGAACTGGAGGTGCGCCAAGTGCCGGCGGACACCTCGCAGGCGCAGCTGTTGTCGGTACTGGAACAGTTGAACAGGGACCCGCTCGTGCACGGCATCATGGTCGAGCTGCCGCTGCCGCCGAGCATCGACACCCAGACCGTTATCGCCGCCATCCGCCCGGAGAAGGATATTGACGGCCTGACGCCCCACAACCGCATGGCCAACCTGTGCGGCACGCCCGGCATTTATCCAGCCACGCCGGAGGCCTGCGTGCAACTGGCGGAGTACCACGGCTATCCCCTGGCTGGGAGACACGCCGTCCTGGTCGGGTTTGGGCAGACCGTCGGCCAGCCGCTGCTGCATCTGCTCCTGCGCAAAGGAGCCACCGTCACTGTCTGCCATATCGGCACCCCCGATTTGCGGGTGCACACGCGCCAAGCGGACATCCTGTTTGTCGCCGTCGGCAAGGCCGGTCTGATTCGTGAGGACATGGTGCACGAGCGGCTGTGGGTGATTGACGCCGGCATCAACGAATCCCCGGACGGTGGCGTGGTGGGAGATGTCCATCCGGCGGCCGCAGCCCGCGCGGCCGCCTGCTCCCCCGTCCCGGGCGGTGTCGGACCCGTGACCACCGCCCTCTTGTTCTCCAACCTGATGCAAGCCCTGCGTCTGCAGCAGCCGCTGCGCACGGCGGCCCCGCGTCAATAGTATGTGCGCAGCGCTGTCAGCCGGCCGTCGCTGGCCAGCTCATAAGCGTCGATGCTCGCGGGCACCAGCAGCGTGTCTCCTGCCTTGAGCGGCAGCTCTTCCTTTTGCCAGCGCAACACGCCTGATCCGTCCGCGCAGATGAGAATGTCCGGGTTGCCTGGGCGGCCGCTCTGCAGAGCCGCCGATGCCTGTTCCAGCTGCACTTTGTCCAGTGTGAAATACGGACACGTGACCAACCGCTGCATCGTCCAGCCGTTCCCTTGGCCGAGGATGCGGCGCTGGGTGGCGTCTTCCACATGCCGTTTCTGAGCCAGTAGCTCGTCCGCGTCATCCCGGTAGATCATGGCGTCAGCCGCCCTCTCGACATGCAGCTCCCGCGGCCGCCCGTCCTTACCCACGCGATCCCAGTCGTACACGCGGTACGTCACGTCCGAGGTCTGCTGCACCTCAATCACCATCGTTCCCCCCAACAGCGCGTGCAGGGTGCGCGACGGGACGTAGACCACGTCTCCCGGTTGAATCGGCCGGTACTCCAAGAAATCCTTCACCCGGCCCTCCAGGATTGCCGTCCGATATTGCTCGCGGTTCTGAAAACGGTGCCCGTAGTTGACCCGGCCCCGCTCGGGGCACTTGAGCACATACCAAGCCTCCGTCTTGCCAAAATCACCCTCGTGTTCCTTCGCGTAGGCGTCGTCCGGGTGGATTTGCACGGACAAATCTGTGCTCGCTTCCAGGAACTTCACCAACAGCGGAAAGCGGGGTTGTGGCGAGTCGCCCAGGTACTCCTCCGGATACTGCGCCGTCAGGTCCACCAGCGATTTGCCAGCAAGCCATCCGTTGCTGACCACGCTCGTGCCGTTGGGGTGGCCAGAGAGCACCCAATACTCTCCTATCGGCGCCTCGGTGGCAACACCAAACCAGGACTTGAGCACACCCCCGCCCCAAATCCGTTCCATGGCGATGGGCGTAAACTTGACGGGATAAAACATGGCCATGCGCACCTTCCCCTTTCGGTATCATCCGTCCCATTGGGCGGCTAAAGGGCCTAACCACACCCCGCGAACATAAAAAACCGCCCCTGCTGTCCAGCATGGCGGCCCGCCCGCCCACAGCGGCCTTTGGCTGCGGGTTTCTCTGACCGACATCTTAGCACAGGGGATGGCCTGCGGCAAACCGTGCATGCACCTGCGAAACGCACGGATATCCCACTTCCGTACTCGCCAAGTCATTCCATCAACACGCGAAAGTTTCAACGGGTGAAAGGGTTGCGCGTCGAAGACTGGACCCAATAAGTGCCCGTATGGCCTCCCCCGCGGCCCCACTGCAACCAGGGAGGCCGCGCAGAGGGGCCGTGCAGGGGAACCAAGGAGCGACTGCGCCGCCCGCTCACACGGCGGGATGGCTTGAGTGCTGCCGCCACACAGCGTAACGCTGCTGAACCAAGGCCATGGCTACAGCGGACACCACGCTGGGCAGCGCAAAGGCGAGAAAGTCGGCGGTCAGGGACAGGTGTCCGGCCACCAACAGGCCACCCACTGTGGGTCCCAAAATGCCGCCCAGGCGGCCCACCCCCAGCGCCCATCCGATGCCGGTAGACCGCATTTCCGTCGGATAGTACTGGGACACGTAGGCGTTGGACGTAATCTGCGTGCCCGTGGTGGTGGCTCCGGCGACAAACAGCAGAACATAGAGCAGCCCGATGGACGGTCTTTGACTCATCGCCACCAGCGAGGCGGCTGCGATGAGAAACGACACCACCAGCACCGGTTTCGCCCCCACCCAATCCGCGATGCGCGATCCGACCACCGCACCGACAATGGCCCCGACATTCAGCGCCAGCAGAGACCCGAGACTCGACGCCACCGCAAACCCGGCGGTCTGCATCAGCTTCGGAAGCCACGTCGTCAAGCCGTACATCGTCAACAAGCACATGAAAAACGAAACCCAAAACAGGACCGTCGATACGCCCCGGCCTTCGCCGAACAGCCGGATGACCGGGAACCCTCTCTCCACAGGCCGTGTCAACACGTAGCTATCCTGTGCGTCATAGGTCTCCCCGGACACTCGCGCAAGCACAGCGGCGAGCTTGTCTGTGCGCTGTTTCTGCGAGTAAAACTGCAGGGAATCCGGCACCCACCAGACAAACAGCGGCAACACCAGCAACGGAATGGCTCCTATCCAGAGTACGGCTTGCCAGCCGGCCGTCGGCACCAACCACATCCCGATAAGTGAAGCCACCACGCCGCCGAACGGGTGGCCGCTGAACATCACGGCGACCAATGTGCTGCGGACGGACGCCGGCGCGTACTCCGTCACCAGAGCGACCGTGTTCGGCATGATGCCGCCCAGGCCCAGGCCGGCGATAAATCGCAGCACCGCAAACGCCGTCGGCCCGCCGGCGAATCCTGCCAACCCGGTGAATACGCAGAACACGGCGCAGCTGATCACAATCACATTCTTGCGCCCCCACCGGTCCGCCGCTGGCCCCAGCGCGAGAGCGCCAATCATCATGCCCACCAGCGCGTAACTGTTGAGCGATCCGGCCACCACCGGCGAGATCCCCCAGTCCTTCATCAGCGACGGGACAATTGTCCCGTACATGAACAGATCATAGCCGTCACACATAATCATGAACGTACAGCATATAATCAGGAACCAATGAAAGCGATTAACCCGAGCGCGTCCAATCACTTCATCCACGTTCACAGTGCGCATCCGTCCTTCACCTCCGCTCCCCCGCCAGGGGTTTCGTTATCCGTCAAGCTCCAAACCCCACCAGGGGCTGTCGTTGTCCATCAATCCGAGCCCCTCTCCTGGGCTCCTTCGCCTTAGGCGTCGCCGCAGCCCAGTTCCCGGGACAGACGGCGGCACTCCTCTTTCAACGCCTTCACGACCGGCGAGGCCGCGCTTCCGTCCAACACGCCCAAAATCCCGACCACCGTGATGGCCGCGACCACTTCGCCGTCGCGCCCAAACACCGGGCAGCCAATCGCCAAAATCCCCGGCAGCAAACTCTCCTCCGTGGTGGCAAAGCCGTTTTTGCGAATGGCCGCCAATTCAACTTCCAACGCCTCGGCGTCGATGCCGTACTCCCGCAGTTCCCGGATGCGCACCGCCTCCGTCTGGGCACGCGGCAGGTACGCGAGGAACACCTTGCCGCCCGCCGACTTCACCGCGCTCACCTGTGCTCCGATGCGAATCCCGATGTTGACGGCGCGCGTGCTCTCCTCCCATTGCAGAAAGTGCGGCCCCCGCTCGGTCCACACCGACAGCGCCACCGTCTCGTTGATACGCTCGCGCAGCCGCTCCAGCGCCGGCTTCGCCAGTCTGCGGATGTCCCAGCGGTTGGATGCCAAAAGTCCCAGTGACATCAGCTCCGGTCCCACCGAATAACGCAAGTCGTCGTCGCGCGTGAGAAACCCTGTCCGATACAGGCTGGTCAGGTAACGGTGCAAACGGCTCTTCGACATCCCACACAGCTCGCTGATCTCCGTGATGGACAACGGTCGGTTCGCCGCTCCAACCTGTTTCAGAATCGCAATCGCTATCTCGACCGACTGGATGCCGAGACCCGTCATCTCACGCCGATTGGACATCCTCTGCCTCCGTTCGTGAACCGTCTCTAGCCCTTAACTCTACCAGATTGGAGCCTCTGCCTCACCTCCCAACCATATTAACAATTAGTAAATATGATTCACGAGATTGTGATTATCATAAGAGGCAAACATCCGACTTGTCAATCCCCTCCGAATTCAACCGTTTACAAAACCAGCCGACGTTGCTATAGTCGAGTTAACGAATCGATAACTTTGTTTACTATTGGTAAAGGAGCGTGGTATAGCTTGAAGCTTGCGACATTCAGCAAAGGGGCGGGCCATCGTCTGGGCGTGGTCCTGTCTGAGGAACAATTGTTGGACGTGGAGCTGGCCGAGCGGGCCATAGACGGCTTCCTCCCCGGCCAGCCCGTAGGCTCGATGCTGGAGTACCTCGCCGCCGGGGACGCCAGCCACCAGCGACTGCAACGCCTCGTGGAGGCCGCACGCCAACAGCCGCAGGTGCTTGCCGACGCCTGCGTCGACACCGCCTCCGTCCGGTTGGAAGCGCCCATCCCACGCCCCGGCAAGATCATCTGCGTGGGCCATAACTACCGAGAACACATCCTGGAGATGAAGCGGGAAATCCCCGAATACCCGGTGCTCTTCGCCAAGTTCGCCCACACCGTGCGCGGGTCGGGAGACGTCATCCCGCTGCCGCCCGTGACCCAGAAACTGGACTATGAAGCCGAGTTCGCGTTTGTCATCGGGCGCACCGCCAAAGACGTGCCGCCAGAAGAGGCGCTCCGCTACGTGGGCGGCTACACCATCGCCAACGATGTGTCCGCCCGCGACTTGCAGCGCCGCACCATCCAGTGGATGCAGGGCAAGAACCTGGACGGCAGCCTGCCCCTCGGCCCCTACCTGGTCACCCCGGACGAGGTGCCCAACCCGCATGACCTGGATGTCACCCTGACGGTCAACGGCGACGTCCGCCAGCGCGCCAACACCGGAACGCTGGTGTTCAACGTCAACTTCCTCGTCGCGTATATCTCGCAGATTCTTACCCTGGAGCCCGGAGATGTCATTCTCACCGGCACCCCCGGCGGCGTCGGCGACGCGATGAACCCGCCCCAGTACCTGAAGGACGGGGACGTCGTTGAAATCACGATTGACAAGCTCGGCACGCTCACAAACCGCGTGCAGGCTGTTTGAGGAGGTGACCCCATGAGCCAAGTGGAGGCATACCGGCAGCAGATTCGCGGTCTGCTGGACGAAATGCTGAACACCGTCGCGCCGCTGCCGGAAACGGTCATCCGTTTTCAACCGGCGGCAGACAAGTGGACCATCCTGCAGGTGCTCGCCCACGTTGAGGAGGCGAACACGTTCTGGATGAGTGAACTCAAGGCCACTCTGGCCGATCCGGCCCGAAAATGGGGCCGCACGCTGCAACACGAAAGCCGCCTGGGCGCCGTCGCTCGAGCGCACGACCGGAGCACCCAGGATGTCGTCGAAGGGGTGCGCTCGACGCAGGACCTCATCGACCGCACACTGTCCAGTATCACCGACCAGGACCTGCAAGTACGGGCGGATCATGTAAATCCGAAGTTCGGCAACCAGCCGCTGTCGTTTCTTCTCGATCACTTCCTGGTGGAACACATTTCGGGCCACATTGGACAGATTCGCCGCAACCTGGCGGCGTACGAACAGGCCCGCGAGGAGGGATTCTAATTGGAGACGCACGCGTTCCTCGACAGCCCGGAGGTGCGACAGTTCAACGAAGAGCTGGAAAGCGTTCACCTCGGTCCACTGTGGCACGCCATTCCCGTCCTGATGCCGAGGGAGCCGCAGCCGCAGGCTGTACCGTATCTGTGGAAGCGGCAGCTCCTGCACGACAAGCTGATGAAAGCCCGTGAAATCTTCACACCCGACCGGGGTGGCGAACGGCGCGCCATTTACCTGCAAAACCCCGGCCTGCGCCAACGCCAGCCGTGGGGCTGGGCGTCCACCACGCAGACCCTGTACGCCGCCGTGCAGCTGATTCTGCCCGGCGAGGCGGCCCCGTCGCACCGGCACACCCAGAGCGCCCTGCGCTTCATCACGCACGGCAAAGGCGCGTACACCATTGTCCAAGGGGAGCGGGTGTTCATGGAGGAGGGCGACTTTCTCACCACCCCGCAGGGGCTGTGGCACGGGCACGCACACACGGGCGAGGAGCCGATGTTCTGGATGGACTGCCTCGACATCCCGCTCATCTACGCCATCGGCGGCACGTTTTTCGATCCGCACCCCGACCACCTGGAGTCCCCGTCCGTGCCGGACGGCCACTCGGCCCAGCGCTACCAAGGCGGCATGCTGCGCCCGATATCCGACAGGCGCCCGGCCGCGGCCCCGCTCAACCGGTTCCGCTGGCGCTCGACCGAACAAGCGCTCCTCGGCATGGACGGCACGCCGCCGGATCCGTTTGACGGCTATGCGGTCGAATACATCAACCCCTCCACCGGGCAGCCGGCCCACCCCAACGTGGCGTCGTGGATGCAGCGCCTGCCCAAGGGCTTCCACTCGCTCGCGCATCGGCATACCTACGCGAGCATCTATCACGTGTTTCGTGGCAGCGGCTACACCATTATCAACGGGCAGAAATTCGAATGGGCCGAAGGCGATTACTTTGTCGTGCCCAACTGGGCCTGGCATGAGCATGTCAATGCCGGATCGACCGACGCCTATTTGTTCTCGGTGAGCGATCTACCCATCATGGAACGGTTCAACCTGCAACGGGAAGAGGCGTTGCCCGCGGAACATCAAGCGGTTGAATCGGTGTTTGAGCCGGCGCTGGGCTGAACCCGCGGCCGAAACTCGGAGACTGGGTCCGAATGCGAGTCTTGCGCCCCAGTCTCCCCTCCCCGTATGGCCCGGCTTCCTGCCTTCCCCAAGCCACTGATTTATAGTAAAGTAAGGTTGTGTCATCTTGCGGTTTCTGTCGAATCCCGCAATAAGTTCACAGGCACCACCGCGTCGCATCCACCCAATTCGACAAACGCAAGGAGCGTAAGGGCGTGGCGTCATCCAACCATTCTCCCCAGCCCTCGCGCTGGCAAATCCAAAATCGCCGATCAAAGAAGCTTATCGAATGATACGCACCAATCTGCAGTTCGCAGGCGTGAGGAAAGAGACGAAGGTCATTCTTGTCGCCAGCAGCGAACCGGGTGAAGGCAAAACATCGACCATATTCAATCTCGGCTTGTCTAACAGCGAGTAGGTTCTTTACAATGTTCACGTGCCTACCCCGTGTAGACAGGCAAACTGCACACGATATGTTAATATGTTTGCCGCTCCGTGACAGGAATAGCGGTTCGATTTTATCCGAAACACTCGGCAACGTGAACATGACATCAGGATTCCGCTGTACTGAGGGGACGAAGAGATGAATGGGCTCCATGCCGGAAGTTAAGACGTCAAAAGGGACGAGCAGTGTTTTGGTTAGCCTGATAATGCCAATCTACAACGTGGAGAATTACATCGAACAGACGATACAGGGACTGCTGAAGCAGACCCTTCAAGATATCGAGTTTATCTTGGTTGACGACGGATCGACCGACCGGACGAACGACATCGTCAGTCGGTATGCCGCCATGGACCCGCGATTTCACGTTTTACGAAAGAAAAACGGAGGTCCTGCGTCGGCTCGTAATCATGGTTTGGCCGCGGCCAAGGGGCAATACATCTGTTTTGTCGATTCTGACGATCTTTTGCCAGAAAACGCCCTTGAGGTACTGTACACGGCGGCGTGCAAGTATAATGCCGACTTGGTCATGGGTTCCATGGTCCGTTTCAACAGCAAGGGGCGCTGGCCCGTCCGAATTCAAGTGGATAAGGGCCTTACCATCCCTGGATTCAAACAACTCATTGACAATCCAGAATTGTTTTACTCCGTCGGCCCATGCGCAAAGCTCTACAGACGAGACCTCGTCCAAGATATCCGTTTCCCCGAGCATATCACCTTGGGCGAAGACCAGCCGTTTGTAATTCAAGCCTATTTGCGCGCCCATCGAATATACTCGGTAGGGTCGGTCGTTTATTATTACCGCGTCCGCGAGGACGGAACCCATTCACTGACGCAGGAAGCTCTCGCGAGGCCACTTTCAGCCCTGGACAACCTGTATGAAATGGTGTCCTTAATCACGCCTCTTCTGAATCACAACCGGGACTTGTTGTGCAATTATTTGGAGCGAGTCGTGTCCATGGATATTTGGCCCCGTCTCACGTCGGCTCTTCGGACACGGGATGTTCATGTCCAGAGAGCGACGTTTGAGTCCCTCAATAACTGGATTCGTGATTGGGACAATGAGGTACTGGCATTGGTCCCCGGCGTGCGTTATTGGTTCGTGAAAGGTATCATGGATCGACTCCACCAAGTGCGAATTGGTGCTTACCGACCATATTGGCAACTGCTGAATACCATATTCTCGAAGCTGGACCCTTCTGCCAAAGACGCATTTCGCAGTCGACATCGAAAGGTATTCAAAGTGGCGACCAAGGCCATCCAGCACCGCAGCACGATGCCATTCTGGTGGTTCGTCCAACAAAGAAAAGGAAGGCAGCTAAGAGCAAAATTGACATCCGCCTTTCTCCGGCGGGTAGTCTTCACGTTCGGGAAGATATTCCCTGGCAGATCGCGAAAAATTGTTCTTGCAACCAGCAAGGGGAATCAACTACGAGGTAACCTGAAGGCTATCTATGACCACATTTTCTACACCAACGATGTGTCGCGGCTACGAGTGTACGGCGGACACAGAAGAGGATTTCTGCAGAAGTGCTGCCAATTCTATAACTTTGGAAGCGCCGCAACCATCGTCCTGGATGATTACTATAGACCCTTATACAACTTGCTGGCCAGAAAGGATACAGCGGTGGTCCAGACCTGGCATGCTTGCGGCGCCTTCAAGAAGTTTGGATTCAGCGCCATAGGCCAGGTCGACTCCAACTCTGACGAATTCGAAAGAAGGGCTCACCGGATTTACACAGCCGCGGTAACCGATTCCCGGTCAGTTGTACCGCACTATGCCGAGGCCTTTGGCATGCCCGAGAGCACCGTGTTGCCTATAGGCGTACCCCGCACGGACATGTTCTTTGATAAGGAACTCATTGAGTATACCAAGCGGCGGTATCTAGGTGAATACCCGATTCTGCGAGGAAAGAAGATACTTTTATACGCACCGACTTTCCGCGGTCGGCCCGGTCAGCGGGCGAAATTCAATGTGGAACTTGATCTACATCTCATGCAAAGACAGTTGTCATCGGAGTACCGACTCCTTCTGAAGCTCCATCCTGTGGTCAAAAAAGCCATTCGACTGAATGAGGAACTCACGGACTTTGTCCTGGACTTGTCTTCGGTCCAAGACGTTAATGAACTGTTGTTGATTGCCGACCTGCTGATAACGGATTATTCGTCTATCGTGTTTGAGTTCAGCCTGCTTCGTAGACCGATGATCTTTTACGCTTACGACTTGGAAGAGTATCTCTCGGAGCGCGGATTTTATTATGACTATACAAAGTTTGTTCCCGGCCCTATCGCTCGAACGACCGATGAGGTCATTCGCCTTATCTCAGCCGGGGCATTTGATTTGGATCGGATAGAAAGGTTCTCGGAACATTTCTTCGATCACCGGGATGGGCTCTCATTGCACCGGTTCATGCAGGCGTTCACGCATCATGATGAAGCGAAATGGAAGGGGAAGGATCTCCGTGGACGAGCTGCAACCAGTCCTATGCTGGGTCATCGCAGTTGATGAACCAGGCACAGTCATTGGCAAATTTCTCGCAGCAAATTCTTCCGCCCCTGCATGCGAATATTGCTTCCTGTGTCGCACGGGGGCCGAGATGAATGATGGTGACCTATTGGCAGTGAAAAACTCAAGCAAGGTTGTTATTTCAAGCGAACCGAATAACATTGCAGAAAACCTATCCCAGTTGCTTGACAAAACGTCAGCAGCATATTATTGGTTTCAGCAGGGCACGGATAACAACGAGTATTCTATCGGGGAGATCGTCCGTCGGATTGCCGAGGTCGGCCTCCATGACCACGACGTGATCGTTTTTCGTTCGCATGGCGACTCCTACAGGCAATATTCGCGGCTTGAAGAGGTGCCCTCCCTGCTGCACGACGCCGACATCAGCCATATGGTGTTTCACCGTAACCTGTTGGCGAAACTGTCACGGGAAATCCACAGCGCAAACAGACAATATGACCCATATGAATGGAAGGCCCGCGCCTTGCTCAGCGCTGACTGGATCCATGTATACCCTCTCTCCCGGCAGCCATTACTCCAAATCCCCTCAATAGGGGACGAGCCTTCTGATTCCAGAATCTTAACCCAAATCGAGACCGCTATCCACCAGTTCACAGAAGAGTTTTCCAGCTTCGTGGAGAATGTCGGCAGACTCCATATAAACAAATACATTCGCATGGAACTGATTGCAAACTACTGCGAGGAGTTGATGAGCGGCTACATTGGGCCCCTGTACCAAGAGGTTTTGAGCAGGCGAAATCGGAAAGAGCAATCCGTCATGCTTACCCTAATTTACAGGTGGCTGAACACACTGGACAAAAGGACCTTAAATTCTGTACCCTCAATTCCATATTATTTCGTGCGAAACACGATTGATCGCTATCTGTCCTTGTCATGGTCCACCCGGCGGAAACATTTGCGCATTTTGACACATATACTGACAAACATGCATTATAATGTTTTCCAGGAATACCGGTCGCGCCACAATCATCTCTATCCAGCCGCCATGGCCGCGGCCCGATGGAAATCGACACTTCCAATTTTCCTCTACCTGCTCCGCCGGAAACTGAAAGCTAGGAGAGCGGATGAATCATCGAACGGAGTTCGGGGTTATTCTGTATGATTTCCATCCTCGTGGTCCTGAGCACGGAAATGGAGTGATGTCTTATGACGCTCATCAACGTTGCAGTGCTCGGATGTTGTGCCACGCGGGACGTTTTCAATTCCCGTTTCAATCCTCACTACAGGGATTTTTACAACTGCGGGTTGACGCAGAACCAATCTTCGATCATAAGCCTTATGAGTGACCGGATAGAATATGATCCACGTAAGATCAATAATCTGTCTGACTACGATAGATGGAATGTGGAAACCGAGTTCACCAAGGAGTTTTTGGACCTGCTCCCGGGATTGTCACCGGATTATTTACTCATAGACTTCTTTGCGGATGTACACTTTGGCTGTATTCAATTGAGCGATACACAATATATCACCAATAATAGGTGGAAGTTATGGAAAACTTCCTATTACAAGGAACTAGAAGAAAAAGGGGGTGTCATCAAATTCTCCCTCCAACAAACTCCGGAGGCATATTTCAATCTGTGGAAGACGTGTGCAGATAGATTGTTCCATTTTATTCATCGCACCGTTCCTGATTGCAAAATCATCATCCACAAAGCAAGGAACGTGGATTATTTCTACCCAAGAGATGGTGCCCCTCAGCGGCTGAGCACTTCTGGACGTGTCCAGCCTATTGATGTAGAGGCATACAATGAGATGTGGTCACGAATGGATGAATACGTCGTTGAGACATACGGCACCGATGTTATCGATCTTTTTTCCAACAATAATTATTTGTCATACGAAGAACACCCGTGGGGGCCGTTTTACGTTCATTATACGATGAACTATTACCATGATTTTTTGAGAGAATTACATAAGATCGTCGTCAGAGACGATCGCGCCTCAACCTCCATTGGCCAAAGGATCATGTCGGACCTACTCAAAGTCAGTTCCGCGTAACCATTTTGGCCCGAACAGCTGACATCCGACGTGCGGTGCCTCTTTCCCCCGTCATAACCATGTCTACGAACCGGGCGCTTGAACGCCCGTCCACGTGATCAAAAAAGTATTCGATGAACTTGTCCAACATGTCGGTATGAAAGTCGCGTGTTTTTATGGCCTCTACCATTTCCTCCGTAGTTCTGACGATTTTCCCGGGGACAAAATCTTCATAACTAAAATAAAAATCCCTCTTGGTTGTGTAATCTTCGAGATCAAAAGCAAAAAACAGCATGGGTCTGTGTAGTAGTGCATATTCAAAACAAACCGACGAATAATCGGTGACGAGGATATCGGCTACAAACAACAAATCATTGACTTCCCTGTACTGTGAGAAATCGAGCAGAAATCCCTGATATGCATCTGGAATCGGGAATCTGTCCTTGACAAACGGGTGCATCTTGACTAGAAAGGCATATTCATTGCTCAGAGCCTCGTATAGCTTATCCACGTCAACAACCTCAAACGGGAAGTAGGCGCTACTCTCCCCGCTGCCCCGGAATGTCGGGGCGTAGAGAATGATTTTCTTGGACATCAAGTCGGGATATTGCTTGAAAAACTTTTCCCTCACAGATTCGCGATAACCCTCATCAAAGAAGACGTCTGTGCGTGGCACACCACAGGGTATGATGCGTTCGGGAGAAATGCCAAACCCCTCGGCATAATAGGGAATGACATTCCTCGAACTGACAATGGCTTTCGTGTAGTTGCGGTGGTTGATTCCTCGTTTGTGGCCTGTGTAGATTTCACGGCTGTAGCCGAATTTCTTAAAGGCACCTGCCGCATGCCAGACCTGAATCAGCTCCGCTTTCTTGCGAATCTTCAATGGATACACCATGGGATAAAAGTCATCCAACAGAATAAACCGGGACGTTGCCAAATGAAACGCCAACCGAATCAGTTCCCGATACGTCTTGCGTCGGCCAATACTCGGCGAAAGGGCGAATACATAGGTGTAATCCCAGCCGCGCCGCAACAGTTCGTCATACACGAATTTGAGGTTCCCATCCAATTGTCCCCGACTGTCGGAAGCAAACAATATCTTTCTTTGAATGGGGAGGATTTTAAACAGGGAGTAGGAAATCCGGAAACCGTATGAACGAAATGCCCGATAAACAAACCTCTGTTCTATGATTTTCATCACAGCCCATAACCCTTGCCGGCGCAGCAGCGATACGACACGTCCCAAGACAGGTAGCCTCATCTCAAATCCTCATCTTTATGGTTATGCACGCGTCTCAAACAAATCCAGCACTCTTTGCGTGGAACGCCCGTCAACCGCATCAAAGAATCGATCCCGAAAACGACGGATAACATCTAACTGGAAATCGCCAGAGAGAATCCACCTTGCAAGATCTCGGGTCTCTGTGAAGAACGGCCCGGGAATCAAGGTTTTGTAATCGTAATAAAAATCCCGTTCCAACACATAACTATCTAAGTCGGTGGCGAAGAAAGCCATAGGCTTGAGCAGCAGACTGTAATCGAATATCACAGACGAATAATCGGTCACCAGACAGTCGGAGACAATCATCAGGTCTTCGATCTCCACTCCCCGCAGGTCCACGCGAACAAAATCCGAAAAATCCCCGGGCCCCGGGAAGTCGATCCCTTTCATATATGGATGCAAATGGACGAGTACCCGGTACTCGTCTCCCAACATTCGATACAAGGTGCCCATGTCGATGGGACACTGGAACCGGCTCTGATTGTAACTCTCTCCGCGGAACGTCGGGGCGTACAAAATCAGCTTCTTCCCAATTAAATCGGGAAATGCATCGTAAAATTCCTTGATTATTTGGTTGCGCACTTCCGGGTTGAGCAGCTTGTCAGTTCTCGGCAGACCCAGCGGCAGGATACGTCGCGGCGACATCCGAAACGCTTCGGCATAGTGAGAAACCACCTCGCTCGAGCTGACAATCACTGTTGAGTAATTGGAGTGAATCGGCACGTGCTGCACATAATCTGGGCTCGTTCCCACCGTCCTGCCCATGATGCTGTAGCCAAATTTCTTGAACGCTCCGGCCGCGTGCCAGAGCTGGATGACTTCGGTCCCTCTTCTCAATTTCACGACATACACGGGGAAGTAGTAATCGTCAATCACAAAGTATCTCGATGTGGCCATGTGGTATCCAGCTCGCACCATGTAAAACACGTAGCTGATTTTATCCATCAAACTCCCCTGATACTTGCGCACCAACACGACCACATGATATTGATTGCGTCGCCTGAGTTCATCGCACACCGCCCGCAGGTTCCCGTGCAGACGCGCGCTTCGGTACGACGCCAAGGTCACCTTGTCCTTTCTAACGGGAAAAAGAGCGCACGCTCCGTAATAGGCCAGACGAATAATCCACTTCGCCAGCCATGTGGACAACACTTTGAAGTTGGCAACACGGGCAGGTTTGGGTCCTGGGCGCGTCGTTCTGGCTGTATCTGTATCCAACGGTGCCGTCGCTAAATCGCCCATTTCATCACCGTTTTTCCCCATGGACTGGTTAGATCCACCTCAAACGTCTCCACAATGTCGCGCAGGGATCGAACTTCGTTCACCACCCCGACCAGGCGCTGCAAGTAGTCTATCAAATTCGGATGACGCTTGAGTAGATCGACGGTCTCCACGAAATCGTCCCGGCCGCTCCGGCTGCTCCCAATAACCGTCAGCCCCTTCTCCAACACCATGCGCGTATTCACTTCAATCGGGTATTCCGAGACCCCCAAAAGCACTATACTGCCTTCCGGGTGGATATGGTCGATGATTTGGTTGACAGCGGCCTGACTGCCGATGCCGCCCACACATTCGAACGCATGGTCCACGTGGACCGACTCCGGAACGGCGTCCACTCGGTACACGGCGTCCGCGAAAGAGAAATTCTCCAGTTTCCAGTCGGTCTTGCCGAACACGGCGACATGGCTGTCCGGATAGTACGTCTTGAGCAGCAGGGCCGTGATAAACCCGACATTCCCGTCTCCCCACACCCCGAACGCCTCTCTTCGGCTATGGGCCTTGCGGGAGAAGCGGCCGAGGGCGTGCACGCTCACGGAAACCAGTTCCGTAAACGCGGCGACGTGCGGATCGAAGCCGGGAAATAGAGGCACAACCCGGTCTCGGGGCAAAAAGACATAGTCCTGCATAAAGCCGTCATGCCCGCTCGAACAAAAACGGCTTGTCCGGAGATAATTCTCGGCTATCACAGGATCTTGCTCCACGGGCTGATTCGGAATCATCACCACCGACGTTCCGGCACGGTATTCTCCGGCGGCATCATAGGCGACAAGACCGATGCCTTCGTGGATTAAGGCCATCGGTAGCTTTTTGCGCATCGTCTCCTGGTTGCGTGAACCGGTGTAATATCTCTGATCTGCTGCGCAGATGGATAAGTACGTGGGCCGGACCACCACGTGGTCCGCCCTCAGGTCGACCCCTTTGTAAGCGATTTCGAATTGACGAGCGGCGACAAGGCGGTACACCTGGTTGATCATACGGGTTCCTTCTCCTCACACATCGCCTCGGCGACCCGCAAATCATACGGGGTCGTGATCTTGATATTGAACACCTCGCCCCGGACAATATAAACTGGCTCCCCGGACAGAGACACGATTTTGCAGGCGTCCGTGAGCACGCGTCTTTGTTCGCCCGTCAATTGCTGGTAGAGGGAAACCAGTTTCTTGATGTTGAAACTCTGCGGCGTTTGCCCTTGGAACATCTCGGACCGCAGCGGAATATCCGTGATGACTCGACCGTCTTCCGATTGGATTATGGTGTCGATGGCGGGTACCGCCGTATCAACCGCGCCGTACCGGAGTGCGCACTCAATGTTCTCTTCAATGATGCGATGGGTAACAAACGGGCGCACGGAGTCGTGCGTGACCACGATATCGTCGTCGTGGACGCCGTAATGCTCCTCGATGTATTGAATGCCTCTCATGATGGAGCCATTTCTGTCCTCGCCACCTTCAACGACCACCACGCGCTCATCCGTGCCGATGTGCCTGCGGATGATGTCTTGTGCGTGATTCATCCATTCACGAGGAACCACGACAAGGATCTTATCGAATCGATCGTGAACGAGGAATTTCTCCAAGGTGTGCACAACAATCGGCCTGTTCTGCAACGTCAGGAACTGTTTGGGCAAGTTCACATTGCCCATCCGTGTCCCTTTGCCCGCTGCGAGAATCTCCGCATAGATCACCCACCTATCCCCCTCAATCCTAGCTGCTGAGTCATAGTGGTGGAATCTATCGATACAAGTGAGACCGAAGCGTCATCTCAGAACCTCAAGGGCGCGTGTAGAATCTTGCAGGATCATGTCCCTTGTATGATTTGCATTATAGACCACATACATATTTTTTCAACCCAAAAGTCCTGGTAACCGCCAGGATGCCGGGGGCAGGGAATTATGTTAGTGTAATGCTCTGGTGGGAGATGGATAACGGTCGACATGTCGAGCAGATGAAGGGGCGAAGGCCAATGCAGGAAACTCCGGATTTTGTCACCCCGGCTCGTGCAGCCGAGGTGGAGATTGTCGTCAAGAAGTCGCGCTTCATCGGCCAGCTGCGGCCGGTCAATTCGGTCGAACAGGCGGAGGCGGACCTGGATGCGATTCGCGCTGTCCACAAAACGGCCACGCACAACTGCTATGCGTACACCGTGGGACTTGGGGTGCCGGTGGAGCGGTTTTCCGATGACGGGGAGCCGTCGGGCACAGCCGGGCGTCCCATCTTGGAAGTGTTGCGCCGGCGAGGGGTGAGCAACTCCCTGGTTGTCGTCACGCGCTATTTTGGCGGCACGCTGCTTGGAGCCAGTGGCCTGGTGCGCGCGTACACCGACACGGCCGCCCGCGTGCTGGACGAGGCAGAGTGGCTCACGTGTCGGTGGATGCAGCCGGTCAGCGTCGCGATTGACTACGGACGTTTCGGCAAGTTGGAGCACGAGCTGGCGTCGGCTGGTTGGGTGGTCCGCGACAAGCAGTTTTCCGAAGACGTCCGACTGCTGATATGGACCCCTGTAGGGGATACCTTGAAGCTGAAAGAGCAAATCGCCGATTGGACGGACGGACAGGCCCGGATTGAGGTGGGGCCGGCTGAATATGTGGGCGAGGATGAACAGGGAGAGTTGGTGTTTGGGGTGGTCGAGAGCAAAAACCGGTAACTTGGCAGATGGACGTCACTTCCAGTCCCGATTCGCCTCTCCCTTCAAAACTGTGCTTGCCTCCGCCGGGCGCGCGTCAACCCGGATTTCGTGGAGCGGATGAATGCTTAGGGGATTCCTTGATCCGTTGCGGAATCTGTGATACCAGACAAGATACGGATGAGGCAAGGCAAGAGAGCGGCCAGGTAGATGCTCGCCGCGGGCGCGGCGAGGACGTGGCCTGCCAAACTGGCGACGGCCAAGCCCAGACACACGGACAGCCAATACGGGGCAGCCGTGGGCAGGCTGTGGACGGCCCTCATCTGCCGATAGACGGCCACCCCCAGCAGGACGGCCAACGGCAGCACCCACAGCACGAAACCGATGGCTCCGAAGCTGAACCACGCATCGTGAAAATCCATCTCCACAAGTTTCGGGCGTTGCTCGTAGTTCCCCGCAAACCCCGCCCCAAACACCTTTTGCACGAGCGGATCGTGGGAAAAAAGGGCGCGCGCCTGCGCCAGGTAGACATCGCGGCTGCTGTACACGAGTTCGTCTGTATCCGCAGCCTGGGCCATGCCTACCTCGCCCGTCGCGCCTGGGTGAACCAGCGGGTGAATCCAGGCGATGTGCGTATGCGTGTTCGCCGCCACCGGAGACCACGGCGTGGCCCCTAGGTAGAACACCAGTGTGGCGGCATACGCCCATGCCCGACCTGCCTGGGGCAGGCGCTGGCGCCCTTGCAGGGTGCGCGCGAAACAGGCCAGCGGCACCACCAGCAGCGCGGCGGCGCCCGCCAAATACGCGGTCTTGGTGCCCAGCGCGAGCAGGCCAAAACACACCAGCCATATCGGGAGCCAGCGCCTCAGACTTTGCCACGCACCGATAGACGACGGGGCGTCCCACGCCCTGGCCAGCGCTACCGGAAAGGTCATGGCGAGTGCGGCGCTGACCTCGTTGGCTGAGAAGTACCACCCGCTCACCCCCGCTTTCCCCAAGTAGTGGTAACTGGGCAGGGCGGTGCCGGTCAGGGTGGCCGTCAACATGACGGCGCCGGTCAATCCCGCCGCCGCAGACACGGCCCGGGCGACTGCCGGCCAGAAGCCTGGCCGAGATGAGCGGAGGAAAGTGGCAAAGGTGAGCAGGAGAGTGGGAAAGTACCAGGCCTTGGCCGCATACGTCAGTTCCAGGCGCGGCGAGAACACCGGCTTGTAGAGGTAGTTGACCACAAAGTTGGCCGCGAGAAAGCCCGCAACCAGCAGCGTATAGGCCTGCAACAGGCGTCTCGGCCGCTGTGGCAGGCTGGCTCCGGTGAACAGATACGCCATGCCGCCCAGGAGCGCGACAACGCGCACCAGGACGCCGACGGTGACAGGGCCGTGCAAGGTGTACAGGCTGGCCGTGGTGGCGGCGTCCAAGAGCGGCTGGACGACGAGAAACCACGGCAGAAACCGCCCCATAACTTGGCGCAGGCCCATCCACGTAACCTCCTTCCCGTCCCGCCGCTGCTCCATCCTGCTCGCAAGGGCAGGTGCCTATTTCCCATGCGGGTGGTGGCAGCGGGCCCAGATGCGCAATAGGCTGAAGTACCCGGGTGCCTGGAACCTTCAGTGAAAGTGAAGGAGTGACGATCCGCATGAAACTGCCACCGGAGTCTGGAATGACGATGGACTCGGACCTTGCCGCTGAACCTGAGTGGAAGACTCGCGGCGGACACCGTCTCGCGCCGCATGAAACCCTGGAACTGCACGAACTGCTGGCGTTCCAGGCCAATCATCTGGCCCGTCATAAGAAGGCGGCGGCCAAAATCCACGACCCAGCTCTGTGCGAACTCTACCTGGAAGCCATTGCAGCGGGCGAGCGCTGCATCTATGAGCTGATGGGCGCACTCAAGGCTCGCGCTTACATGACCTGATCTTCACCCTGGCGGCGGGTTTTATCCCGTCCTCCGCAAAAATCTGCTGCAAAAAACCGAAAGGAGAACCGTTTATGACCCATGCCGGTCAAGACCCAGTCTACGCCGGAGCCCTTTTGGGCTATGCGAAGGCCTCGGTGCGCAACACTGCGGCCGCCATCACCGAGACAGCCACACCACAGGTGCGCCGCATGCTGATGGCCCACCTGCGCAAGACCATCCGCCTGCACGCGAAAGTGTTTCACTATATGTACAGGCGGGGGCTGTATCCTGTCCATCACCCGGACCAGATCATCCAAAACGATTTCCGCAGCGCCAAGATGGCCCTGGCGATGCCGGTGATGACCTCCCACCACACCATGAAACACAAACCTATGCCGATGCCTGTCCACCCGCCGCTGGGCGGTATGTGGGCAAAAACCGGGCCGAGTGTGTCGACGGGCGGGACACACGGATGGGCGACACCCGCAAAATCACACCCCGCGTACGCCTGCTCCACGCAGCTCTCGCACCTGGAGACGGAGTCGCCACCCAGCGACGTGCCGTACCCATACCACCTGGAATCGGGCGATGACGAGAGCCACGACGACATCCCGGGCGGCCATCGGGATCTGCGCAAAGAGACGGACGCAGACGCGTAGCGGCGTCACAGCACGTGCTCACTATGTAACCGGCTCCGAAACAACTCGGCTTCCACCAGACGCTGCATGACGCTCCCCCTGCTCATGGGCACATCGATGATCCGCCCGTCCAGCAGCAGGATGCGGGTGGTATGGGAGTTGAGCGTGTCCAGATCCGCTATGTACGTATCGGCGATGTATCCAACGGCCCCGTCGTTGCGCCCGCGCAGCTTGGTGCGCATCTTGAGGCAGACATACACCAAGTTGCGCGGTGGGATGACGATGGGCATGTACAGCCACCGGTTGTTCAGGCGGCGGAACTCCAGGCGCAGATCCTCCTGGCTGATACAGTAACACCCCATTACCTGCTTTCGTATCCACACGGCGCTACTGCCAAACACCATTTCCAACCCGCCTTCGCCGTACACCACCGACGAATTGCCAAAGTCCTTGAGGTACACGGGCGCCCACGCGACGATGCGGGGCACCCACAGTTTCCTGTCCGGCACCTCGGCGCGCCGCAGATAAAGCGCCACCCCGGGGCCTGGAATGTAAAACTCCATCTCCTCACCCCCTAGAATGATCTATTGGATTATTTTCTATTCCGAAAGTATATGAGTGTTTTCATTCACATTCAATAAATTCAATTGAAAGTTAAGGACTTAATTGGTTTATATAAATGGAACTTACATGTAATAGTGAACATATCAAGTGGATTTCCCATTTCTCCGCATCGAATGGCCCCGACCGGTGGAATCGGAGTGTCCTGCCATTCTCCATTGTCGAGGACTTGCGGACATGTCCGGGTTCGCCTACCGCGCCACCGGTAGACTATCCTGGGCCTGCGCGCAAATCCAAGAGGAGACCGGTCTCCCACAAGGAGACAAGCAAATGGAGACGGAGACGTCTACGCATGTGGCGGTTGAGACGTGGATAGAACGGGCGCAGACAGGAGACAAAGTGGCCGTGCAGGCGTTGCTGGCCCAGTTTGAAGGGATGCTGCAAGCGATTTCCCGCCGCTATCGGGGTCTCTCGCAGGCTGACGCCCTGCAGGAGGCTTACCTCAGCCTGCTCCTTGCCATTCGCGACTACGATAAGTCCTTCGGCGTGCCTTTTGCGGCCTACGCCCAGCGCAAGGTGCACGGCGACGTACGCACGGCGATGCGCCGATGGTGGACGCACGACGCCCGGTTGGAACGGACAGACAGAGACAAAAACCGCCCCCGCGCATGGGACGATGGCCAAGCCGCCCTCTCGTCAGACAGGACGGCCAACCCGTACAGCCTTATAGAGTGGCGGCTGGTACTCCCCGCTGCCGGTCTCAGTGAACGAGAGCGAGTGGTCACCGAAGCCATGGCCAGTGGCTGGCGCATCAAAGAGCTGGCACAGGCCCTTGGCGTTTCCGCTGAAACGGTGAAGACGGTGCGCAAACGCGCCCTGCGCAAACTCCGCGAGCACTTGCGACCGGGCGACGGACACTAACGGATTAGCCAATCGCGAACAGTATGGTGCCTTCGGCCACCAGGTTTCCGTCGACCAACGCGCGGCCCTGGCCCTTGCCCATGGTGCCGCGTATACGGTCGATGGTTAGCTCCATGTCCAGTCGGTCTCCGGGGCGCACCTGGCCGCGGAAACGCACGCCGTCCATGCCGGCGAACATCGGCAGCCTGCCCGCGAACTCGGGCATCGTCAGCACCGCCACCCCGCCGAGCTGGGCCATCGCCTCCATGATGAGCACCCCCGGCATGAGGCTGTATTCCGGGAAGTGCCCTTGAAAGTGCGGCTCATTGGCGCTCACCAGCTTGTAGCCGGCGACACGTTTGCCGGGCTCCAGCTCGGTCACCCGGTCGACGAGGAAAAATGGATAGCGGTGCGGCAGGATCTTGCGAATGTCCTCCGCATACAACGGCAACGTCCAGTCTGACATGCGTTTCCCTCCAGGTCCACATCCTGCCGACATATGTGTGTCGGCGTGATCGCAAAATATAAGCAATCCCCGCGGCCGAAGCTGGCGCGGGGTTGACATAGGTGCACTGGCCGTCGGCGCGTCGGACACCAAGGCGACAGGCACGGACAGGTGCACGGTGTCGGCGCGGGCGGCCACTGCACCATGGTTTACAAAACGCGACGGTGCACGTCGATAATCTGCATGCTTGCCACATATAGAAAGGTGGTCACGTAGGAGAACACCAACGTGAAACTGAGCAGCCACGTAGAAAACGTATCACCCGGCCAAGCCAGAATGATAGAGCAGATACTCGCGTAATAGAAAACCGTGGTCGTCTTGCCCCAACGATTCGCCTTCGGCACCGCGCGCTTGCCCAAAAAGTAGAAAAATGCGGCCCCAAGAATCATCAGCGCATCGCGCAAGACAAGCAACCCGGCAAGCAACCACGACACCCGGTTCGATTGGATGAGCGAGAACAGTACAGCCACCATCATCAGCTTGTCCGCGAGCGGATCCAGCAACTGTCCGGTCTGCGTCTCCAGTCCCTTTCGCCGCGCGATGTATCCGTCCAGTATATCCGTTAACCCCGCCAGTAACAAAATAAAAAGCGCGCTCACCTTGTGCGGGCTGGCCACGCTGTAAAAAGCCCACAAATACACGGGTATAAGAACAAACCGGAACAGGGTCAGCGTGTTCGGCAGGTTCACTCCCCGGCCCCCTCTTCTATACGATGGAAATTATACCGCCGGATATTGAAAGGACGCAACTGCAAATACCCTGTCCGAATCTACCAGACCCGCCGGGCCTTTACGCCCGCACAAGCGCTGCCGCCTCAGCCCACATGGATGTCATCCGCCGTGCCCATCATACGGTTGGTCATCTGCAATGCCTCTGCGTTCAACTCGAACAGCCGCTGTGCCTGTATCATCTGGGTCATCTCGTCGGTAAGGTCGACGCTGCTCTGGTTCAGGGCTTGCTGCTGCAACATCGACCGCCCGTTCCCCTGGCCTGCGGCCGCCAGGCGATAATTCCAGCCGGGACGAATGGCGTAAGCGTTACCGCCCGCAGGCTGCAGCGATTGACCGGGCAGCGGCACGTCCACCAGCGCTATCGTCGGGCCCACGCGATTCCCCCACCGGATTTGTCCATCGGCGCTGATTTGCATATCCGCTTCCGCCTCGCCCGCGCCGACACCAGGAGGCAGGTAAATAGGCTGGCGGTTGCGATCCAGCACCAATTGACCGGACGCGGTCGCAAGCGCGAAGCGCCCGTCCGCCTGCCGGCTCCACGCCAGGTTGCCCGCTCTGGTCACCAATTCCCTCCCGTCGCTGTCCCGCACCAGCAGGAAGGCGGGACCTTGCACCGCCACGTCCATGGGATTGCCGGTCTGAACCACGGACGTCTGTGAGAAGTCCAAGTCGGTCGCTGTGGAATGCACCCCGGTGCCACCACGCCACCCGGGCGGCGTGTAGCGATTGGCATCCATAGGCGCGGTGGCGGACGCAGGCAGCGCGGCCGTCAACTCGTCGGCGAATGACGTGCCCTCCTGTGCGTACCCTGGCGTCTGCACATTGGCCACATTGGCGGCGATGTCTGTCAACCAATCCTGCCCGGCGGTAAGGCCGGACAGGCTTGTCCATAACGACTGCATCGGTCTACCCCCTTACCCTCGTCACAGGTTCACTTTCCCGACATCGTTCACGGCCTTGTCGAGCAAGGTGTCTTCCGTCTGTATCACCTGCTGGTTGGCCTGGTACTGGCCAATCACCATCATCATGTTGGCCACGGTGGACGCCGCGTCGACGTTGCTCTGCTCCAGGCTGCCGGGGCTGAGGGATCCGGTGCCCGGGCGTAGCGCCGCAGTCACCGCCTGGGGATTGAGCGTACCGAGCATGTACTCCGTCTCTCCCAACGGTTGCAGCTGCGTCACGTCCGCGTCCACCAAGCCCAGACGGGCTCCAGCTACCGGCTGGTTGTTGGCGTCCACCACTTCGTACGAGGGCTGCCCCGCCGCATCGAACACCGGCCCACCGTCGGCGGCAAACAGGGTGTCTCCTTGGTAGTTCGGGTTGATGACAATGCGCGCTCCGACGATAGGCCGGCCGTTAGCATCCACCGGCAGCACCGCGTGCCCCGCCGCGTCGACCAAGGTGTGCTGGGCGTTGACCTCAAAGTGGCCGTCGCGCGTCAGCGCGATGCCCGCCGCGCCCTCCGGGGACGTGTAAGCCACGGCGAAGAAACTGTGCCAGCCCATGTCCTGCTCGTTGCCGACGCGGATGGAGGCGTTCTGCCAATCCGCGTCCTGCGGCGACGCCAGCACCTGGCCAGCCGCGTTGGCAAACAGGTAGGAGGGGTTGCCGTTTGCATCGTAGTCCGGCTCCCCATCGGCCGCATAGAGAGCCTGCCCTTGGTAGGCGGGGTTGCGAATCGCGTACACACCGGCGATCACGTTGCCGTTGGCATCCAGCACGGCCAGCGGTTGGCCGCCCAGCGACAGCCGTCCTCCGGCGCCCACAGTCACGGTGCCCGCTGCCGATTCCGGCTGGCCGCCGGGGCCCGCCACCGTGGCGTATGTTCCGGCCGGAGTCTGGTCGCGGATGCCGACATCCAGGTTGCGCCCGGTCTGGGTGAGATCACCCTGGCTGAACAGCGGCACCCCCTCTTGAAACACCACCCCGGTGCCCAGCTGACCTATGGGAGACCCCTCTCCGTTTTCCCCGGTGTAATCCAGGGCGGCCAACAGTTGATTGGGAAAAGACAGCATCGACCCATCGCTCGCCTTGAACCCGGGCGTCTCCAGGTTGGCCAGGTTGTTGGCGAGCAGTTGTTGCATCCGTTCGTCCGCCAGCATGCCGGCGGCTGCCGTCGTCAAACCGCGAATCATCACGCATCCCTCCCGCGCTGCAGATTTTTTGACCCACTAGCGCGCCACGCGCCTGCGCGACGGGCGCGGAGCGCTGCGCAGCCGGTAGGGGCTCTCAATGTACATTCCGGTTCCACGAACCACGCAGCGCATCGGATCTTCGGCCACATGCACCGGGATCTCAAGCTCCCGGACCATCAGCTTGTCCAATCCGTCCACCAACGCTCCCCCGCCGGTCAGGACGATGCCCTTGTCGAAGATGTCGGCCGCCAACTCCGGCGGCGTGCGCTCGAGCACCGACTTGGTCGCGCCCACGATCTGCGCGACCGGATCGGCCAGGGCTTCACGCATCTCCTCCGCGTGGATGTTGACTGTCTTCGGCAGGCCGCTGACCATGTCGCGACCGCGCACATCCATTTCCCCCGTACGGCCGTCCGGGAATACTGTCGCCAGTTCCTTCTTCAGCTCTTCGGCGGTCCGCTCGCCGATGAGCAGATTGTGCTCCCGCTTGATATACGCGATAATGGCCTCGTCGAGCTTGTCCCCCGCCACGCGCAACGATGCCGAGGTCACTACGTCGCCGAGCGAAAGCACCGCGATGTCGGTCGTACCGCCGCCGATGTCGACGACCATGCTTCCGCTTGGCTCGAAGATGTTGAGTCCCGCACCGATAGCCGCCGCCTTCGGTTCCTCAATCAGGTCGACCCCTTTGGCACCGCAGGCTTCGGCGGCTTCCCGCACCGCCTTTTGCTCCACCGAGGTGATGCCGGCCGGTACGCAGATCATCAGGTGCGGCCTGGCCATCATGCTCTTGCCAATGGTCTTGCGGATAAAGTGGCGCAACATAATTTCTGTGACCTCGAAGTCCGCGATGACTCCTTCGCGCAACGGCCGGATGGCGACAATATTCCCCGGCGTCCGTCCCAGCATCTGCCGCGCCTCTTCGCCGACCGCGACGACATGCCCGGTCGTTTGGTCGATGGCCACGACAGACGGCTCAAACAGGACAACGCCCCGCCCTTTCACATGGATCAGCACGGTGGCCGTGCCCAGGTCCACTCCGATTTCCCTCGAAAACATTTACTACGAATCCTCCCCAACTGAGCATCAGACTCGGCGTATCCTCTGCAACCGCTGTGTGGAGCCAGTTTGTGGACGTGCACGATGACCACATCGAGCCCAAATTAAAGTTCTACAAACTCTGGGAAACTCCTGTCTGCGGCTTGTAATTTTCTGTCGAACTTTCTTTGTTGTACTTCATTTTTGTCGCCTGACCGCCCCGCAGGTGGCGGATGGACTTGTGGTATTCCAGGATCTCCTTGACGTGGCTGGCCAGTTCGGGGTTGATCTCCGGCAGCCGCTCTGTCAAGTCTTTGTGGACGGTGCTTTTGGAAACCCCAAACTCGCGGGCAATCGTGCGCACCGTGTTGCGGGTCTCGACGATGTACTCACCAATTTTCAAGGTGCGCTCTTTGATGTAATCGTGCACTCCCCTCGCCTCCCCATTCTGCTCAGGTGGTCTGATACAGTATATGAGGGGGTGTACACGGTATGCCTGAGAAAGCGGGATGAGGGCTTGTCAGAGCAGTTTTCGTCATTCTAGCTTTTGTTTTCTCTCATTTGCGTGCGGGGAAATAATAAGAAAGTAGGCCGCTCCTTTGGAAACGGCCACAGTCCGTCGTGATGGGTTTAGCAACGTATCTAGTGGGTTACCGCTTGGGCAATACCGAAGCGGGGTCGACCGGGGTCTTGCCGTCCTTCTCTACCGCGAAGAACAGGTGGTTGCCCTGGCTCTCTTCAAACCGGCAGGTGCCGCTCTGACCAATCGCCTGGCCCATGGTCACCTTGTCGCCTTTGTGCACCGAAACACTGCCCAGCGACTCGTACAGCTCCACATTGCCATCCTGACTGGTGACTTCAACCGTCTTGCCGTTGAGCGGATCGTCCCTGACCGCGGTCACCGTACCGCTGGCTGCCGCATCGACTTCAAACGGCTTGCCGTCCTGCGCCTTGATGTCGATGCCGGTGTGAGGATAAAAGCCTCCGTCATACGATACGAGTGCCTTGGCCTGCTCGCGCTGGGATCCATGCTCGGGGAAGAACCCCATGCTGACTTGAATCTGAGTGCCTTCGGCCACCGGCCAGGTGTAGGCGACATCGGTCGTCTGGGCCTGAGTCGGCAGATTCCCCTCGTCGGCCACGGTGCCGGAGGTCTGGGACGTGTGCATCTGACTGCGCGCGTACATCAGGCCAATGATCAGCGCAGCCGCCCCCAGGTAGATGGCCGGGTAAACCCAACGCTTCGAGAACACCTTGCGTGTGGACACGACGGTCGGTTCAGGCGCCATGGGCGCCGTCTTAGCCTGTTCTGTCTCTCGCTTTGTCTGTGAAGGATTGGTATTCTTGTTATCCTCCATGTGGCGCTCACCTCATTAGGCCAGTGTCGCCACGTTGTCCGCGTTCTATACCTGTCTACCCGCAACCTTCACAGACACACGAGGTTTTGTGCGGATGTCGCCACCTCCGCCCGGGCGGACGGTTATACCCGGACCGGTTTGCTGCCGGGGTAGAACTTCTCAAGTATCCACTGCCAATCCCGCCCCTGCTCGGCGAACGCGCTCGCCTGATGCAGGCTGAGACCAAACCCGGGCCCCTCCCCGTGCACCGTGACACGCAGCCCGGACTTGTCCACGCGCAAGGTGAAACAGGGTGAAGCCAGACCCAGCGCCGCGGCGAACGACTCCCCCGTCCAGGTCCTGCCGTCCGCCTCCACACGCACGACATACCCTTGGGCGTCGCGCTCAGCAACCCGCACCCCCGCCAGATTGACAGCCGTCTCGCCCAGCGCCCGGGCCAATCGGGCCCGGCTGACGCTTGTCGTGCTCGTCCGCTCCGCGGCCCGGTCGGCCGGGCAAGCCACCGCGCGTAGGTAGGGCGCGGTCTTTTTCAGCGATCCGCTCGCGCTCCGGGTCCACCCGTTCGTGATGGTGGTGATGAAGGCCATAATGGGTTGCCGGCGGTACTCAAGGATGATACCGTCTGTGCCCAAGATAGCCTGTTCCAAGCGCGCCTTGACCCAACCGGCGTCCGCGCCAAACCGCTCGTCCCAGGCCGACTCCGGCAGCCAGGGCAGGTCGACGGCCGGATTGTCGGTCACATCGGCGTGGTGGGCCCTCGCCAGCGCCGTTTGCCCCGCAGGCGCCTGCATGGCGTGGGCCGCGTACGTGCGGGCGGCCACCGCCGCCGCTTTCAGCGCGGCCAGCGGCGCGTGCGGATTCACCTGGGCGGCCAGGACACCCAACAGGTACTCGTTCTCCGGCATGCTCACCACCGTCCGGGTCCCCACCCGGTACACTGTGACCTTCACGGCTGCGTCCCGGCTTTTCGACCACGCGGCAACCGGATTCGGGCCGCGGCTGTGCACTTGATGTACAGTAGCCGCGACAGCGCCGGGGAGTACGACCATGGCGAAGAAGGCGGCGAGCAGTAAGAACCCGGCCTGGATGCGCGCGTCCGCCTCGGACCAGCGAAGAAACAACCGCCGCCCGGACGCGGCGGCGATACCGCCGGCTGCCTTCGCCGCAGCACGGACACCTCCAACGGCACGGGTGGACGGCGAGGCCGAGAAGCCCCGGGTTCCCGCGCGGAAGCGGCCCGGACGCCGGGCAAACGGGGCGCGCCGCGATAGAACACGGCGACGTGAAAAAAAGAACAAAGCCTGTCCACCTCCCTGCTCGGACGCCAAGTGGCTCCGTACTAGGGATATGCGGACAGGCTCGCAGACAGAACGGCTCGCGATTCCATACTCAGCGCGAACGCGGATGATGCCTTGTTCCGTGCGCTTCAGCCCTCTTTGCGCAGAGGCACAAGGCGGAGCCGGGCTCCCGCCCCCTCCTCGTCAATCCGGTAGATGTGGGCGCCAAGCGACTGGAACTTGCCGACCAAGTCATCGTAGCCTCGGTCAATGTGGTGCAGGCCGGTGATCTCCGTTTCCCCTTCGGCCATCAAACCAGCGATGACCAGCGCCGCGCCGGCGCGCAGGTCGGTCGCCGTCACCTGGGCACCGGACAGACGCGGAACCCCTTCGATGATGGCGGACCTTCCCTCGACCTGAATCTGAGCGCCCATGCGGCGCAACTCGGCCACATGCAGGAAGCGGTTCTCGAACACCGTCTCGGTCACCATGCTGGTGCCCAGGCAGAGAGTGAGCGCCGCAACCATCTGCGCCTGCAGATCGGTCGGGTAAGCGGGATAGTAGTGGGTCTTCACATCAATCCCGCGCAAGCGCCCGCCCTGAACCGGCCAGACTTGGATGCCCGAGACGTCATCTTCCAACTGCACGCCGGCCTCTTCCAGTTTCGCGATGAGCGACATCAGGTGCTGGGAGACGGCGTTTTCCACATAGACACCCTCGCCCATGACGGCGCCGGCGAGCAAGAACGTGCCCGCTTCAATGCGGTCAGGGATGACGTTATGGGTGGCACCAGTGAGCGATTGGACGCCTTCGATGCGAATGATATCCGTCCCGGCTCCTCGCACGTGCGCCCCCATCGCGTTCAGGTAGTTGGCCAAATCGACGTTCTCCGGCTCCTTGGCCGCGTTCTCAATGATGGTGGTGCCCTTGGCCAGACACGCGGCCATCATCAGGTTCTGGGTGGCCCCCACGCTTGGGATGTCCAGGTAAATGCGGGCGCCCCGCAATCCGCCGGGAGGCGCATGGAAGACAGTGGCCCCGTTTTCCACCACCGCTGTGGCTCCCATCGCTTCGAAACCCTTGATGTGCAGGTCCACCGGCCGGGGGCCGATGTTACAACCGCCCGGCATGGCGATGCGGGCATGTCCAAAGCGCGCCAAAAGCGGCCCGGCCACCACAAACGAGGCGCGCATGCGCCGAACCAGATCAGCAGGGGGTTCACAACTGTCGACGCGGGACGCGTTGATGCGCACGGTATGGCCGCGCCGCTCGACAATCGCGCCGAGCGACTGGATGGTCTCCATCATGTGTCGAACATCAAGCAAGTCTGGCACATCTTCAATTTGACTGGTTCCCGACTCGGCCAATAAACTCGCGGCCAAAATGGGCAACACGGCGTTTTTGGCGCCGCTGACCCGGACCCTGCCGCGCAGGCGATGGCCGCCTTCAATCATCATCTTGGACAATGCGTCAACCCCCGTGGAAGTGGCGGACTTCTACCATTTTCTGTCGGTCTACGGAAGCCAGTCCCCGCACGGAAGGTCCGATTCGAACAGCCGACAAACGGGCCGAAACGTGCTCTCGCGCCAACGGATGCCGGGACCGCCCGAGTGCACACCGTTGACGGCGAGCCGCTTATGTATTGCCGATGTCTGCGATTCGAGTCGTGTTAATACGTGACGGTGATGATGGGCGTTCCGATGACGACATGTGTGTAATGGTGATAGCTATCATAATGAACTGCGACTTGCAAGTTCATTTTATGACCGTCGCTGGTCATCCAGACGGAACCGAGTGGACTATATGCGGAAACACTTGTCAATGACCCCGTATGAATACCTTCCACCCGGCGGGCAGACACGGACTCCAAGACACGGGATACCATGGCACCTTGTTTGCTATTCAATATCCTACCATCTTGATACCCCGAGATACAAGCAGAGATTTGTGGCGAAGCATGGAAACTCTCGACGGCCGCCCGCTCGACCGTCCACCATGCAGACACCCGTTTCTGCACGTCTCCCAATCCCGTGCCCGGTTCATCGGCTCGAATCACCAGCACAGTTTCAGCCGTCGCCTCGCTGGCCTGCAGACTCGACAGAATGATAGACACTCGCGCGCGTTGCTTCGTCTGTCCTTCAGTAGCGACGTACGCTTCACCGTCCACCGCCTTCCTCAAAGTTTTCACGTGCATGAGGTTCACACCGTGCTGGGCCATTTCCTGCCGAATGCGGTCGGCCATTGTCGATAACTGCGAGAGACCCATAAACTGCTGGTTGACCTCGGACCAGTTGTGCACCTCCAAGCCCAGGGGATGTGCCCCGCTCGCTGCATACGCCCGGGTGAGACAGCGAGCCGCGGTGGCAGCATCGGCGGTTTCCTCCTCGTTTGCCGTGCCCGCCTGCGCATGTTCTCCCGATTGAATGGACGATCCGCCCGCCTCACTTGTTGCACGCACGTCTGCGACCACCGCCGTGGACGCAAAGACCTGGTGAAACAGCGTCAATGCCCCGATACCAGCTGCCAGCCACAGCCATAACCTCATCACTTACTCCTCCCCGCTGGCCGTGCCGTCTATACATGCCAGTATCGACCAGGCGGGAAAGGTTTATACGAAGCTTGTTGCTAGATTGATAGGGGAACAAGGACGGAGAGAACCCGTACGTCAGAACAGCACGCGCAGCAGCTGAAACGCCAGAATGTAGGCCACCGCCGCCAGGGCCAGCAGGAAGCCGCCCAAAAGAGCGAGCAGAAAGCGCAGCACCCGGGTCTGGGTACCAAACGGATCGAACAGAAACTTATCCCACTTGAGCGCCCCGAGCGCCCACCAGGTTACCCAGGTGCCGAACAGGAACGCAAGGATGAACAGGACGCCGTCGGCTGCCCACACAGCGCCGCCTGGAAGCGTACCCATCATGGTGGTGGACATGGAAGCATCCCTCATTTCGCATCGAGCGTCGTCTTGCGGGTATTGTAACACGCGAAGCGGGGAGGGGCGGGTGGTGGGGAGGGGGGGAACACCGTTCCGGCTCTGCCCCGGACGCATCCCGAGCAGAGCCGGAAGCAAGACCTCACCAGGTGGGATGTCACAGACGGACGGCTTCCTCGATGGCGTCGGTGCTGCTGTCGGTATCCGATTTCAGCATAGGTGTGACCAGCATGGCGATGACCAGGAACGCAGCCAAGACATAGAAACCGACGAAACTGCTGTGCGTGATACCCTTCAAATAACCGACGAGGTACGGACCCAGGAAGCCGCCTAGATTGCCGATGGCATTGATGAGGCCCATAGCTGCGCCTACGATTTCGATGCGCAGGATGCGGCTGGGTATCGCCCAAAACGGACCATAGGGACCGTAAACCCCAATCGCCGTGATGACAAGAAAGACCATGCTCACAATGGGGTTGTTCCCAATCACTTGCCCGGCGACCAGACCGACTGTCCCGATGATCAAGGGCACAGCCACGAACAAGCGCCGGTTTCCTGTCTTGTCACTCAGATACGAAGTGACAATCATGGAAAGCAGGGCAAACAAAAACGGTATGGCCGAAAGAAATCCCACGGTCCCCGGCGACGCAATGCCTTGAAACGACTTGACGACAGACGGCTCCCACAAGGAGAAACCGTAGAAGCCACTCATCCAAAAGAAATACGCGACGATAAGCCACCACACCGTCTTGTTCTTTAGGGCCACACGAAGACCTTGGTCTTCCGGTTTTCCTGCATTTTCGGATGCCAACGTCCGTTCAGTGACTTCCTTCTCGGCGTCCGTCAACCAACGAGCCATGCGCGGCTTATCCGGCACCACCAACAGCCACACAATAGCCCAGATGATGGGAGGCGCCCCTTCAATCAGAAAGATCTCGCGCCAGTTCAGGAAGGTCAACAACCAGCCGGTCAATGGTGCCATGATCACAGCCGATATGGGCAGGCAGGTCATCCACAGCGCGTTCGCTCTGGCCCGTTCCTCGTCCGCAAACCAAGAGGCGAGCAGGACGAGCACACCGGGCCACACACCACCCTCGAAGATGCCCAGCACTAACCGCGCCAGGTACAGCTGTGAAGACGTTTGCACAAGACCAGTGGCCATGGCCGACAGCCCCCACAAGATCATCAAAATGAACACGACTTTCTTGGCGCTCCAGCGACTGGCGAGGTAACCGCCGGGAATTTGCAAGATCATATAACCGACGAAGAAGATACCTGAAGCGAACCCAGCGGCCGAACTGCTGAGATGAAAAGAGTCGTCGATGTACGGAAGGATCATCGACACGTTGATCCGATCCATGTACGCGAGCATATACATGACCACAGCAACCGGGATGATGTACCACCATCTCCGTACTGGCATCTGATTCATGGCGAGCCCTCCCCAACAGTGCATCGTATAGCCAATTTGTGTAGACGGTTACATGTCGACCCGAGATTTTGCCGCCCGCATCCCCTTAGCGCACACCGCGGGCGGCGGCGAGACTGCTTCGCTCCTAACTCAAACCGGCCGGTAATTCGGCGCGTAGCGGATAGCGGCGCGGATGGCCTCCACCATTGAGACGGCCGACGCGAGGCCTTTGCCTGCGATGTCGAAGGCGGTGCCGTGATCGACGCTGGTGCGCAGGGTCGGCAGGCCGAGAGTGATGGACACGGTTTTCTCGAAATCCATCACCTTGGCGGCGATGTGCCCCTGATCGTGATAGAGTGAAAGCACCGCGTCGTACTGGCCCTGGCGCGCGAAGTGGAAGACCGAATCCGCGGGCACGGGGCCGACCACGTCCATCCCCTGCGCCACCGCGCGTTCAATCGCGGGGCGGATGGACTCGATTTCCTCCCGGCCGAGCAGTCCCCCCTCTCCGGAATGGGGATTGAGTCCGGCGACCGCAAGCCGCGGCTTGGCTGCGGCCAGGGTTGCGAGCGCGCGGTAGGCGCGCACGATGCCGGCGTGGACAAAGTCACTGTCCGCAATCTGACGGCAGGCCTCAATGAGCGGCACGTGGCGGGTGAGGAAGAAGATGCGCACGTTCTGAATGAGGAACATGGTCATCTCCGACTTGACATGCTGCAGGTCGGCAAACATTTCGGTATGGCCGATGTAGGGCACATTGGCGGCGCGCAGCGCCTCTTTGTTGATGGGGGCCGTGACCACCGCGTCCACCTGGCCAGCGTTCGCCAATTCCACCGCACGCTGCACGTATTCAAACGCGGCCTGCCCACACTGCGCCTGCACCTCACCAAGCGTCAGTTTGGACACGTCGATGTTGTCGAGGTCCAGGACGTCGACTGTGCCCGCCGTGTAGGAGGCCTCGGACGGGGCGGACACCCGCCGCAGCGAGACCGGGATGTCCAGCCGCGCTCGGATGTCCTCCAGCGCGGCCAGGGAGCCGATGACAAGCGGCCGCGACTCGTCGTACAGAGTGGCGTCCGCCAACGCCTTCAGCGTGATCTCTGGGCCGATGCCGGCGGCATCGCCCATGGTGATAGCCAAAACGGGACGTTCAGACATGCGCTCACCTTCCTGTGCGGTTTTCCTGCGATACCGGTGTCAAGCTCCGGACAATAACACTCGAACACTGTCGTACACAGCGCTGTCAGGCCCAATTGATCCGCCCTTGGTCACGACGCGCAGGTCCCTGTACGGACCGGAGACGATGCGGCTGAGGATGCACAGCGGCCACACCTCGAGGATGGGTTCCAGAGCCTCCGCCTGCAGGCGGTGCAGGACCTCGTACGCCACCTCCCCGCCGCTGACGTACAGGCCGTGGATAGTCACCCGTGCCAGCACCGTCTCCGTCAGCACGGCCAGGGCGCGCGACACGTCCACGGCCGCTTGGCCTTCGCACGGATTGCCGTCTGTACGAACGCCCACAACGCGCTCTTGGGAAAAAGCCCGCTCCACCTGTTGGGCGATCCGCTCGATATACGCGGGGCCTGCGTCCGGATCGGCCAATGCGAGCGGATCGACCTGGAGAAGGCGGGTTTCGCTGTGCTCTTCCAGGTACGCGAGCTGGCGCCGGGTGGTCGGCATCAGGCTGCCGGAGACGACGAAGATGCGGTTCTGCCGGGCGGCGAGCGCCGAGAAGTAATGGACGGTGAATGGCCCTGGATCAATCGGCAGGATGGGCACAGGCCAGGCGGCGAATGACTGGGCCAGAGACGCGATGTCCTCGTCGCTCTCCGCGTCGCAGACGATGAGCAGGCGCTCGTCCGTGCCACCGAGACGCTCGGCCCAGTGTTGAAACCCTTGAGCGGCCTCCTCTCGCGTCAGACGCACAATCGGCAGCCGGGTCTGGGCGCGCAGCAGTTTGGTCAGGTTGGACGTCGTGACCGGGGTGTGCACATCGGACCCGATTTCCGTCTCGTGCACCGGGACGCCGTGCACGTACAGGCGGCCGTCGCGCACGGTGCGTCCGGAAGCCGGAAAGGCGCAGACCACCACCCCGACGGCCCGTGGCGGAAGCATCTCCAGCATGGCCTCGGCCTCCGCTCCAATCGGCCCCCGAAACGTGCTGTCGATTCGTTTCGCCACGTGGGTCTTCTCTCCCCACCGCTGGAGGACCAAGCGCATCATGGAGCGCACGCGATCCGCCGCCCTCTCCGGGGGCAACAGTCGGGTGCCTGTGTTCCATATCGTGGCCGCGCCCTGCGGCCGCGGCAGCGCCTGATCGTGACGCAGCAAGGTTTGGGCCCGCCAACCCAAGTGGCGAAACAGTACTGCCTCGGCGTTGGAGCCTGTCAGGTCGTCGCTAAACACCAGGATGTCCATGCCCGTCCCCTCCCAGCGGCGCGCGGTGTGTGCGCTTACCTGCAGTCACAATATATAACACAAAATAACACAATGTCAATGGATTATGTTCATGGGATCACATTTTGTTTCAGCCATACGTTCGATATAGATAGGTCTTGTTGCTTTGTGGTGACGATGACCGAGAGACCCTCTATAATGGGATTAGACACGCCGGGAGAACAAGAGGTGTTTGGGGATGTTGGCCGCGCAGCGCAGAAAAGAGATCTACCACATGCTCGCGACACGCGGGCAGGTCGAATTGCAGGAGCTCGCCGCGTACTTTCAGGTGTCCATGATGACCATTCGCCGCGACCTGGAGCAACTGGAACAGGAGGGCAAGGCGCGGCGGGTGCACGGGGGCGCCATTGTCGGGGAGCAGAAGTGGACGCCCGACAGCCTGGAGGTCAAGTCGACGGCGAACATCCAACAGAAGCAGGCCATCGCGCGCAAGGTGATGACCCTGCTCAAGCCCAACCGCTCCATCTTCCTGGATGCCGGCAGCACGGCGTACGAAGTCGCGAAGGAGCTGGCCGCCTCGTTTCTGGAACCGCTGACAATCTGTACGCCGGATCTGCAGATTGCCCTGCTCCTGTCCCAGACCCCCCGCTTTCAGGTGTACGCCTGCGGCGGCCTCGTGGACGCGGCCACCGCCAGCTTCGGCGGCGCCTTCGCCACGCGCATGATCCGTTCGCTGCACGCCGACCTGGCGCTCATCGGCTGCGACGGGTTGACCCTCAAAGACGGAGCGATGAGCGCCCGCGTGGAGCAGGTGTCGGTCAAGCAGGCGATGATGGAGCGCAGCCTGCAGGCGGCGCTGATGACCGACAGCAGCAAACTCGGCCGCGTCTCGTTTGCCACCATCGCCCCCCTGCACGCCTTCGACTACGCGGTCATGGACGACGGCGTCGATGACACCCTGTCCGAGGGGTTAAAGAAATCAGGCGTCCAGATGGTGTGAATCAGAACCACTGCACCCACTGCAGCGGATGCAGCAGCGCCGCTGGAACCACGCCGAGCACCAGAGTACCGGCCACGCACAGCGCGACCACCAGATTCATCACCGGCCCGGCGTGTATCGGCTGTACGGCCGCGGCGTCGGCATCGCGGCGGAACATGTGGCGCACCCAACCCAGGTAGTAATAGAACGAGACCACGCTGGCGACAAACAGCAATACGCCCAGCCACACCGCCTGGAAGTGAATGGTCTCCATGAATATGTAAAATTTCCCGAGGAACCCGCCGGTCAGCGGCATGCCCGCGAGCGAGAGCAAAAACACAGTCAACGCCCCCGCCAGCCAGGGGGATCTTTGGTACAAGCCGTGCAGCGCGTCGTCCGTGGCCGTCTGGCTGGATTGGCCCACCACCGACACCACGGCGAAGGCGCCGATGGTCATGAAGGTGTACGCGAACAGATAGAACGCCAGGCTGTCAAACAGGCCCGTCCAGTCGGTGTAGCTGGGGCCAATGAGAGCCAGGGGAATCAGCGCGTATCCCGCCTGGGCGACACTTGAGAACGCCAGCAGGCGCTTCATGTTCCGCTGCGGCAGAGCGAGCAGGTTGCCCGCCAGCATGGTCGCCGCGGCGAAGATGCCCGCCCAGTAGAACACCTCTGTCGCGACGCCGTTGAAGATGAACAACAGCATGCGCAGCAGCATGGCGAACGCGGCCGCTTTCGAGAGCGTGGCCAAGAAGGAACTGATGGGCGAGGGCGCTCCGTCGTAGGCGTCGGGCGTCCACATGTGAAACGGAACCAACGACAGCTTGAACCCCATCCCACACAGCATGAGGATGAAACCCAAAAGCACGATGGCCGGGTACTGTTGGTACAACTGACCGCCCAGCTGTCCCAGTTGCACCAGGTTGGTGGTGCCGGAGATGCCGTAGATGAACGACATCCCGTACAGCAACACGGCCGATCCGACCGATCCCATGATCAAGTACTTGATTCCGCCCTCGACGGCACGGACGGATTTTCGGCGGACGGCGACCAAGACGTAGCTGGCGACAGACAAGAGTTCCAATCCGATGTAAAGGGTGATGAGGTCCACGGCGGACGCCATCGCCAGCGCCCCGGCCACGCCGAACAGGATGAGATACGTGTGTTCAGCAGCCAAGGGCTGCTCGGCGCTGTACGCGTACGAAAACAACAGAATCAGCGCCGCCGAGACGAGGATGAGCAGGGTAAAGACGCTGGCAAATCCGTCAATCATCACGGTGTTCAAGGCCGCTGTCGGCTTGGCCCACAGATGCTCCACGGCCGGCACCAGCGCCGCCAAGACGCCGGCCAAAGCCGGCCAGACCAGCCAGCGCCGGAGCCCTTTGAGAAAGATGAATTCCAAAATCATGACCACAAACGCGGTCACCGAGACGATAAGGAGTGGGCCCATCGTCAGCCAATAGGGTTGATGGATGAGGTCCGGCATGAATTAACCCCCTATCCCGAGCAGCGTGTGAGCCGACAGGCCAAACAAGTCGCCGATGACGGCCGGATAGACCCCGACCACCAGCACCAGCGCGGTCAGGACAACGAGCGGCAGGTACTCTACCGGCCGGGCGTCGGTCAGCGCCGCGGCGGGCGGCGCGGCCGGCCCAAACGTGGTCTTTTGCATCGCGTACAACAGGTACGTGGCGGACAGAATGAGCCCGAGCGCGCCGACCAGAGACAGGTATGGGTGACCGGCGAAGGCGCCCAGGAACGCCTGGAGTTCACTGACGAACCCGCTGGTGAGCGGCAGCCCCAGAGACCCGAGCGCGGCAAACAGCAAGAACCCGGAGAGCATGGGCATCGGCTTGGACAGGCCGCCCAGCTGCCCCATTTGGCTGGTGCCCGTGCGCTCCTCGATGGCCCCTGAGATGAAGAACAAGAGCGCCGTGAGCAGCCCGGAAGAGACCATCATGAACATGGCTCCCTGCAGCCCAGCCGCGTTCATCGCCGAGATGCCGAGCAGGACCAGGCCCATGTGACTGATGCTGGAGAAGGCTATCAATCGCCGCCAGCCGTCCGCCGCCCAGGCGGCAAACGCTCCGTACAGGATGTTGATGACACCGAAGACCGCCAGAAGCAGGCTGAACCGGTGCACCTGGTCGGGCAGCATGCCGACGCCGAAGCGCAGCAGGATGTAGGCGCCGATTTTCGTCATGATGCCGCCCATCAACATGTTGGTGGCGGTGTCCGCCTGTTCGTGCGCCTGGGGCAGCCAGGTGTGAAACGGGACAAACGCCTCCTCGATGAACACGGCCAACAACAGGACCAAGAACAGGGCCGGCCGCGTTCCGCCGAACACCGGCGCAGCGTGCGCGATGTCGTGTTGGAGGGTGGGCAACGAAAACGTCAGGGATCCGACCGACGCCGGCAGCTTGGGCGTGGAGGCGACGGTGGCCCCTTGGTAGTACAGGCCCGCCAGGCCGTAGGCCAGGCCGAGAAACGCGGCCAGCACCCCGATGGTGGCAAACCCGCGATACAACAGAAACTTGTAAGCCGCGTGCCGGCGGCGCGGGCCGCCAAACTGCTGGATCAAGAAGAACCCCGCAAACAGAGCCAGCTCAAGCGCCACCAAAAAGGTGAACAGGTCCAGCGCCGCGAGAACACCGAGGATGGCCGCCGCAAACAGGCTCTGCCAGAAGCGGTACACGCGCGCGCGCCCCTCCGGGGAAGGCCTGCCGACCACCGCCAGCAGCGCGATCACGGCCGTCAGCGTCAGCAGCGGCAGCGACAGGCTGTCCACCCCGAACGACAGCCCGATGGTCAGATTGTGGCCCAACCATACGTTGGGCAGCGTGAACCAGCTGAACGAACTGACGTGCGCATACCCGGCGCCAGGATAGCCGGCCCAGGCCAGCACGGCCAGCACCAGGGATACCGCAAAGCCGACTCCGGCGACAAGCCGTGACAGGCCCGCGGCGCGAGCCGGCAGGAACAGGGTGACGAGCGCCGCAATCACCGGCGCCCCTGGCAGCCAGAGACTCAGGCCCATGTTCTACAGCACCCCCCCGACACCCAAGACCGCAACCACAATCACGACGACCAGCCCGAACGCCGCAATCACGCCGTACGCCTGCACCTGCCCGTTCTGCGTGTATTTCAGGGCCAGGCCCAGGACGCCCACCAGCCGCGCCCCGACCTCGATGATGCCGTCGATAAGGTACCTGTCCAGCGCGCGCACGAAGCGCGCCACGACCTTGCCTGCGGCGACCACGGTGTAGTAGTACACCTCGTCCAGGTAGAACTTGTTGAACGAGACCGCGTGCAGGATGGAGAATCTCTCCGCCAGCCGCGCCGGCGCCGCTGACTCGCGCCCGTACAGCAGGTAGGCCAGGCCGATGCCCAACAGTCCGACGACGACACTGAACACCATCAACGGCAGGCTTTCGTGCACTGGCGTCGCCGCGGCGGCGCTGGCCGTGGCGTCGTGTTCCAGGTACCGCTCCAGCGCGTGCCCGTTCCACGGTGTGTTGACAAACCCCGCCAGCGTCGCCAGAACGGCCAGAATCACCAGCGGCACCGTCATCACCCAGGAGCCCTCGTGGGCGCCCCGGGTTCGTTCCTCATCCCGGGACTGGCCCGTGAACACGAGGAAGTAGACGCGAAAGATGTAAAAGGCGGTGCAGAACGCCGCCGCCAGCCCCAGCCAATACAGCGCCGTGTCGCCTTGCTGCCACGCCGCGGTCAGGATGTCGTCCTTGGACCAAAAGCCGGAAAACGGAAAGATGCCCGCCAGCGCCAGAGCGCCCGCCAGGAACGACCAGCGGGTTATGGGCAACTTGCGGCCGAGCCCTCCCATCTGGAACAGGTCCTGCGTGTCGACCGCGTGAATCACAGACCCGGCCGCCAAAAACAAGAGCGCCTTGAAGAACGCGTGCGTGAACAGGTGAAACACGCCCAGCGTATAGGCGCCGATACCCAGCGCTAGCATCATGTATCCGAGCTGGGAGATGGTCGAGTAGGCAATCACCCGTTTGATATCCCGTTGCGTCAGGCCAATCAGAGCCGCCAACAGCGCCGTCACGCCGCCAATCCAGGCCACCGTCGTGAGCGCTGGCGGGCTGGCTTGAAACAGCGGGAACATGCGGGCCACCAGGTAGACGCCGGCGGCGACCATGGTGGCCGCGTGAATCAAAGCTGACACCGGCGTCGGGCCTTCCATGGCGTCGGGCAGCCAGACATGCAGGGGAAACTGGGCCGACTTGCCCACTGCGCCGAGAAAGACCAAGAGCGCCGCCAACGTGGTCAGTCCCTGACTGCCCATCCAGCCCAGGTGCAGGGTGTGCGCCGACACCGCCTGGAATATGGCCGTGAAATCGAATGATCCGCCCGTGCCCAGGAACAGCAAAACCATGCCGATAAACAGGCCGGTGTCGCCGATGCGGGTGACGATAAACGACTTTTTCGCGGCCAACGCCGCCTCCGGCTTGAAATACCAGAACCCGACCAACAGATACGAGCACAGCCCCACCATTTCCCAGAATATGTACAATTGCAATAGATTCGGGGAGATCACCAGCCCCAGCATCGAGAAGACAAACAGGTTGAGGTACTGGTAAAACACGGAGAACCGTTCGTCTCCGCGCATGTATCCCCGCGAGAAGAGCAGCACCAATACGCTGACCAGGCTGACGACCACCAGCATCAGGGCGTTCAGGTGCGTGAGCGAGATACCCACATCGACGCGGGCGGATCCAATGGTGAGCCAATGGAACAGCCACGTCTCACCGCTCGCTGGTTCAGGCCCAAGCTGGAAGAACACCACCAGGCTCAGCACGCACGAAACGCCGGTCAGGACCACGGACACCCCGGCCGCCACCGCCTCCGGCGTTCGCCGCCCGGACAGGAGCAAAAACACATACCCGGCCAGCGGCCACAGCGGCACCAGCCACACCCAATCTGTCATACCTTCACCTTCCTCCCGGCCCGGCCCAAGCCGGCAGCGCGCCGCGTCCTGCGCCTTTCGGCAGCGACGCCCGCCGCGAGGCCGCCTGTCAATACTTTTCCGTGTTCAGGTCCTTTACCTCGGTCGATTTGCGCAGGCGGAACGCGGCCAAGACCAGCGCCAACCCGACGGCGATCTCGGCGGCGGCCACGGTGATGGTGAACAGCGCAAACACCTGCCCGTCGAGGTTCGGCGCCACCCCAAGACGCGAGAAGGCGACCAGGTTGATGTTGACCGCGTTGAGCATCAATTCCAGCGAGATCAACACCATGATGAGGTTGCGCTTGGTCAGCACCCCGTACAGGCCGATGCAGAACAGGATGGCGGCCAGACCGAGCAGGGACCCGGTCGGCACCGAGACCACCGGATTGTCCACTCACTCATCCTCCTTTCGCGCCTGCGCCAGCACCACGGCGCCCACCAGCGCCACGACCAGAAGCAGCGACACCAGCTCGAAAGCAACCGTGTAGTGTTGGAACAACTCCAGGCCGATTGCGGCCGGGTTGGAGCGTCCGTGGTTGATGTCGGTACCGCCCTGCGCCGGCCACGCCTGGCTGCGGATAATCCACAGCAGCGCGGCCGCCAGCAGGACACAAAACGCGGCGCTGGCGCCGTTTTGCAGCGTCCAGCGAAATGGTGGTTCCATTTCCTCATGGTTGGTGAGCATGATGGCAAACATGATGAGAATGGTGATGGCGCCCGCGTAGATGAGCACCTGCGCGATGCCGACGAACGGCGCCCCAAGCAGGATGTACACGGCGGCGCAGCCGATGAACACCGCCCCAATCGCCAGCGCCATGTAGATGACCTTGCGCAGCGTGAGAAACGAGATGGCGGCGCTGAGGATGGCCAGCGCAATGATAAAGAAGGCGATGAGCGCCGGGTGCAGGCTCATGCGTCGTCACCCGCCGTGGCTGCTTGCACGCGTTCGGGATGGTTCTGCTCGTAGCGCAACTGGTTTTCGTACAGCCAGTTCATATCCAGATAGAAACTGTCGCGCGTCTCCGCGGCCATCTCAAACGTGTCGGACATGAGAATCGCCTCCGTCGGGCAGACCTCGGTGCACAAGTCGCAGAGAATGCAGATGTCAAAGTTGATGTCAAACGTGTCGATGCGCATTTTTTTGTTCGCGTCCCGCTCCCCGCCCAGCGAGATGCAGTCGGTGGGACAGATGCGGGCGCACTGGTTGCAGTTGATGCACAGCTCCGGGATGAACCGGTGCACCCCGCGAAATCGCTCCGGCCACTCCGGGCGCACGTCCGGGTACTGCAACGTGACCTTTTTCTTCGGCAGCTGGCTGAGCGTGACGCTCATCCCTTTGAGAAACCCAAACACGCGACCTCACCCCGTTTTCTCCCTGCACCCGGCAGGGCGTCAAGATGGCTGACTTTCACACCCACGCCTTCACCACCGCCGTGATGACCAGGTTGAGCAGCGCCACCGGCAACAGGACTTTCCAACTGAATGACATCAACTGGTCGACCCGCAGACGCGGCATGGTGGCACGCAGCCAGAACTGAAAGAAGATAAACGCGGCAACCTTGATAGCAAACCACAACCATCCCGGCAGCCACGGACCCAGCCACCCGCCGAGGAACAAGGTCGCCGCCAGCCCGGCCATGGCGAACAGGTACAGGTACTCGGTGAGCATGAAGAAGGCGAAGCGAAAGCCTGTGTATTCGACATGGTACCCGGCCACCAACTCCGATTCCGCCTCGGGCAGGTCGAAGGGGGTCCGGTTCAACTCCGCGGTCGCGGCGACCAAGAACACCAGAAAGCCCAAAATCTGCGGGATGACAAACCACCAGGTGCGCTGCGCGGAGACGATGTCATTCAGGTTGAGCGATCCGGCCATGAGTACGACACCGACCAGCGACAGCCCGAGCGGGATCTCGTAGCTGAGCATCTGCGCCGCGCTGCGCATGCCGCCAATCAGGGCGTACTTGTTGTTGGAGGCCCATCCCCCCAGCATGACCCCGTGAATGGTGATGGCGGACAAGGCCAGGTAGTACAGGGCCCCGATGCTGAGGTTGGCTGTGAACACGTGCGTGCGCGAAAACGGAATGACAGCCAGGACCATGAAGGATGGGATAAAGGCAATCACCGGGGCCAGCAGGAACAGGCTGCGGTCCGCCTTTTCGGGCACCACGTCCTCCTTGATGAGCAGCTTGAGGATGTCCGCAAACGACTGGAACAGCCCCAGCGGGCCGACGCGGTTGGGGCCGATGCGCCCCTGCATCCAGCCCAGCACCTTGCGTTCGAAGTAGATTTCATAAGTCACCACGCCCAAACCAATGAGCAGCACAACGATGGCGCCGATGACCATGCCGAGGAACGGCAGCCAGGAGAGCCCCGCGTTGTGCCACTGCCAGAGCCAGGCCATTCAGGCGTCCACCTCCCCCAGCACGATGTCAACGGCGCCGAGGATGGCAATCAGGTTGGCCATGTTCTGTCCCCGCAGGAGTCGCGGCAACAGCTGCAGGTTGACAAACGACGGCTTGCGGATCTTCAGCCGGTATGGCTTGTCTTTGCCGTCGCTGACGATGAAAAAGCCCAGCTCGCCCCGCGCCCCCTCAATGCCCGAATAATACTCGCCGGCCGGAATGCGAATCAGCCGCGGCACCTTGCCCAGGACCGGCCCCGTATCGGGGATCTGCTCCAGCGCCTGCTCGACAATTTTCAGCGACTCCCCCATCTCCAAAAGGTGCAGGTAGTAGCGGTCGAAGCAGTCGCCGTGTTGCCCGAGGGGCACGGCGAAGTCGAAACGGTCATAGATGCTGTACGGCTTTTTCCGCCGCAGGTCCCAGTCGAAGCCGGTGCTGCGCAGGTTGATGCCGCTCATCCCGTAAGCCAGCGCCGTTTCAGCATCGTACACCCCAACCCCGCGCGTGCGGTCGAGGAAGATCTCGTTGCCCGTGATCAGGCTGTCGTACATCTTGATCTTCTCGCGCATGAACGGCACAAACGCCCGCACCTTGTCGAGCCATCCCGGCGGAGCGTCGTACTTCACGCCGCCGATGCGCATGAAATTGTACGTCAGGCGCGCCCCGCTGATCTCGTTGAACAACTGGACAATCCGTTCGCGCTCCTGGAACACGTACAAAAACGGGCTCATGGCGCCCAGGTCCAGCAGGTACGTGCCGATGAACAGCAGATGGGAGGCGATACGCTGCATCTCCATCAGAATCACCCGCAGGTACTCGGCGCGTTCCGGAACCTGGATGTCCAGCGCCTCTTCCACGGCGTGGCAGAAGGCGTAGTTGTTGAGCATGGCCGCCAGGTAATCGAGCCGGTCGGTGTACGGGATGATCTGGGTGTACTGCAGGTCCTCTGCCAGCTTCTCCGTCCCGCGGTGCAAGTAGCCAATGACCGGATCTGCGTCGAGAATCGTCTCGCCGCTGATCTTTACCAGCAGCCGAAATACCCCGTGCGTGCTGGGGTGCTGCGGGCCGACGTTGAGCAGCATCTCTTCTGTGCGAACTTGGTTGGCTTCGTCCAGGAGCGCCATCGTCCTCATCCCCCCGCCTCATGTTCACGGCCGCTGTCCGTCGACCAGCGGCCGTTCCGTCTCTGCCCAGACGCTGTAATCCTTGCGCAGCGGATGCCCGACAAAATCGTCATCCAACATGATGCGGCGGAGATCTGGGTGGCCGCGAAAGTCTACCCCGAGCAAGTCGTAGATCTCCCGTTCCTCCCAGTTCACCCCGGGATGGGCCGGGACCAGGGAAGGCAGCCATGCCTCGTCCCTCGGTGTCTGGGTCTTGAGGCAGACGAAATGGCCCAACTCCGTGGATTGGACAAACAGCACGACCTCAATCCGATCCGCATAGTCGGTCCCCGCCATGCACTCGACGTAGTTAAGCCGCCAATCGGGATGGGTACGCAGGTAGTCGACCGCGTCCAACCAACGCTCGCGGACAATCCGCAACATGGGTTTGTGGTGCGCCGCTCCGCTCTCCAGGACCGCCTCCGGCCCGAACTGCTCGACCACCGCCTGGCTCAACCGCTCCGCCTGCTCTCTGGCGGCCAGGACGCGGGGGTCGGGCGCCGGCGGCTGCTTGTTCGCCGCCCGTCCGGCCGCAGACGCCGCCCCGGCAGCCGCTTTGCCGCCTGCCTCCTGACCTCGGGCGGCCTTCGTCGGCGCGGCCGGTCGCTGGGGCTGCTCTTCGCTCACGCCTGCTCCCTCCTCATGCGCGCCTCGCGGCGAATTTTCTCCTGTAACAGGTTGAGGCCGTAGATCAGCGCGGGCGGCGACGGCGGGCAACCAGGAATGTAGATGTCGACCGGCACCACCTGGTCAACCCCTTTCACCACCGAGTAGCTGCGTACATACGGACCTCCGGCCGTCGCACAGACGCCCATGGCCACCACCCACTTGGGCTCGGCCATCTGCTCGTACAGGCGGCGCAGTAGCGGGGCCATCTTTTTCGTCACCGTCCCCGCCACAATCATCACGTCCGACTGCCGCGGCGAAGCGCGAAAAAAGATGCCGAACCTGTCCATGTCGTAATGGGAAGCGCTGGCCCCCATCATCTCAATCGCGCAGCACGCCAAACCGAACGTCAGCGGCCAAAGGCTGTTGCTGCGCGCCCACGCCTTGAGCTGTTCCAGCGGCTGCAACAGGACGCCAGCGCGCCGGAGTTCCATATTCTCTTCCGGGGTCAGCCCTTCGTACTCGATCACCGGCAAACGGCTGTCGGCATTCAGTTCCATTCGAGCACCTTCTTTCGCCACGCGTAGCCGAGTCCCACGGCCAGTATGATAATGAACAAAAGCGCTTCCACCAACCCGAACTTGCCCAGCCAATGGTAGCTGACGGCCCACGGATAGAGAAAAAGGGTTTCCACGTCAAAGACGACGAATAGCAGAGCAAACAGGTAATAGCGGGCGTTGTAGCGGACGTGCGAGTCCCCAATCGGTGTGACGCCGCTTTCATACGTCTCTAGTTTCCCGCGCGTCGGTCGGCTGGGACGCAGCATCGGCCCGATGATCCAGATAGTCGCCAGCGGCAGCAGCACCGCCAAGGCAATGAACAAGATCACGAACAAGTACTCGTTGAAGTACTGAGACATTCCCGATTCCCCTTCCGGCCAGCTCATCCGCCCCGCAGCCGGCGACTGGTGTGAGCCAACGCATGGAAAACATGTGATCCGACGGAAGGATTCCGACTCCAACAAATATCGATATAGACGTAAATATTATAACAGAGCTGGTTGGGAGAGTACAACAAAACGCCCGCCGGCTGACGGGCGTCGTTTCAGTTTTTCATACGGCTAAAATACATTCACACGGTACATTCACGGCGATTACAGGCAGCTCGCTCCGCGCCCCCGCCGCGGTCTAGCGCACGCGGCCAAACCGGATGCGGGGCGAGCCGGCAAGGAAAGCGCAGCTGGCTCAGCCCGCGCGCCGCCCCAGCGGATGGCCGGCTTGCGCCGATTTTTCGGCAGCCTCCTGGCGCAGCCTGGCACGCCGCAAAGCCGCCTCCGCCTCAGCCCGCTCCTCCGCGGTGGACGCCTTGGCCAGCCGTTCCTCCGCCTGCTCCTGCGCTCGAGCGGCCCGCTCCACATCGATGTGTCCGCCTAATTCCGCTGTATCTGCCAGCAGCGTGATGCGCGTGGGTAGGACCTCCAGGAAACCGCCGGTGACGTGGATAAAGTCCTCTCCGTCCACAAGCTTCACCTTGACAATTCCCGGCTTCACGGTGGTCGCGAGCGGTGCGTGCCGCGGCAGGATGCCCAGTTCTCCGTCGCCCCCGCGCAGGGACACCATGCTCACTTCCTGAGACAAGAGCTGCCGCTCCGGCGTCACCACTTCCAACAGAACCGTACTCACTGCGCCACCTCCTTCCTGGATGCGTTGCCGCGTGGGCGGCGGCCAATTCTCAGGCTCGTCGCCCATCGTCGGCCCGGGCCCGCGTTACGAGACCTTGATGCCGTCCTTTTCGGCCGCTTCGTAGACCTCGTCGATGGCGCCACGGTAGCGGAAGTAGGTCTCTGGGATCTCGTCCAGCTTGCCCTCCAGAATCTCCTTGAAGCTGCGCACCGTATCCTGAATCGTCACGTATTTGCCCGGCAGGCCGGTGAACTGCTCGGCGACGAAGTTGGGCTGCGACAGGAAGTTCTGGATCTTGCGCGCACGCTGCACGGTGAGCTTGTCGTCATCGCTCAGCTCGTCCATGCCGAGGATGGCGATGATGTCCTGCAGCTCGCGGTAGCGCTGTAGGACCTGCTGTACCCCGCGCGCCACCTGGTAGTGCTCGTCGCCGACGATGTCCGGAGACAGCGCACGAGACGTGGACGCGAGCGGATCGACTGCGGGATAGAGGCCCATGTCAGCGATCCGGCGCTCCAGGTTGGTAGTCGCGTCCAGGTGGGCGAACGTGTTCGCCGGCGCGGGATCCGTGTAGTCGTCAGCCGGCACGTAAATGGCCTGGATGGACGTGATGGAACCCCGCACGGTGGACGTGATGCGCTCCTGCAGCTGGCCCATCTCCGTGGCGAGCGTCGGCTGATAACCCACAGCGGACGGCATGCGGCCCAACAGCGCGGACACCTCGGAGCCGGCCTGGGTGAAGCGGAAGATGTTGTCGATGAATAAGAGCACGTCGCGCTGCTCCACGTCGCGGAAATACTCGGCAATCGTGAGCCCCGCCAAGGCGACGCGCAGGCGGGCGCCGGGCGGTTCGTTCATCTGGCCGAAGACCATGCTGGTCTTGTCGATGACGCCGGACTCCTTCATTTCGTGGTACAGGTCGTTGCCCTCGCGGGTGCGCTCCCCGACGCCGGCAAACACCGAGTAGCCACCGTGTTCCTTAGCGACGTTGTGAATCAGCTCCTGGATGAGAACCGTCTTGCCGACGCCAGCGCCGCCAAACAGGCCGATCTTGCCGCCCTTGATGTACGGGGCCAACAAGTCGATGACCTTGATGCCGGTCTCGAAGATCTCCACCTTCGTGCTCAAGTCGGTGAAGGCGGGCGCCTTGCGGTGAATCGGCCAGGTTTCATCGGCCTGCACAGGGCCGGCCTCGTCGATGGTCTCGCCCAGCACGTTGAAGATGCGCCCCAGCGTCCCCTGTCCGACCGGCACGCTGATAGGGCGCCCACTGTCGATCACTTCGGCGCCGCGCACGAGCCCGTCCGTCGACGACATGGCAATCGAGCGGACCACGTTGTCGCCCAGGTGCAGGGCGACCTCCAGCGTCAAGTGAACGGGCACATCGCCTTCGTAATCGATACGCAAGGCGTTGTTGATGGCCGGCAGCTGCCCTTCGGGGAAACGGACGTCCACGACCGGCCCCATCACGTTCACTACCTTACCTTTGTTCACGAATTCCCCTCCTCTTACTTCAACGCCTCGGCACCGCCGACGACCTCCGCAATCTGCGTGGTAATCGCCGCCTGGCGCGCGCGGTTGAGCGCCAGGGTCAGGTGCTTAATCATGTCTTCCGCCGCATCAGTCGCGTTGCCCATGGCCGTCATGCGGGCGCCAAACTCGCTCGCCTTGGCGTCGAGTATGGCCTGGTAGACGAGCGTCTCCGCGTAGCGAGGCAGCAAAGCCTGCAGCAGGGATTCGGCGTCCGGCTCATACAGGTAATGAACGACCTTGCCCTCCGACTCGCCCTCGACGCGCGAGAGCGGCAGCACCTTTTCCACCTTTGGCCGTTGCGTCATGGCATTGATGAACTCGTTGTATACCAAGTACAGTTCGTCAAATTCGGCATCCTCGTAGGCCTTGACGACCTGCTCCACGATGCCGCGCACACTGTCGTACGTGGGCGTGTCCGGAAGCCCGATGATCTCCCCGCCGATGGGATAGCCATGGCGGCGGAAGAAATCGCGGCCGCGCCTGCCCACAGCGTAGACGGAATACGCAGACTTGTCCTTGCGGCGAAACTCTTGCAACGCTGTGCGAATCACCTGCGCATTGTACGGCCCGGCCAAGCCCCTGTCGGCCGTGATCACCAGATAGCCGGTGCGTTTCACCGGTCGCTCCGCCAACAGCGGGTGCTTGACGTGCCGCGCGTCGCGCGACACCCCAGCGAGCATCTGGCGCATCTTCGCCAGGTAGGGCTTGGACTGCTGCACCGCCTCCTGCACCCGACGCAGGTTGGCGGCAGCCACCATCTCCATCGCGTTGGTGATCTGAGCCAGGTTGCGTGAGCTTTTGATTCGACGTTTGATGTCTCTGGCGCTCTGCGGCACCGGTCATCACCACCTTCTGCCGCCCGCCTCCGGGCGGACGTGCGTTGCCGGGCTGTCGATCCGGCCGAAGGCCCGGCCGCCCGACGCCCCGATTACGCGACGAACGTCGCCTTGAACTTCTGCACCGCTTCTTTGAGCAGATTGACCGTGTCGTCGGACAGGTCCTTGGTGTCGACGATGGCCTGGAAAATCTGCGGGTAGTCCGTGCGGATGAAAGTCAGCCAATCTTTTTCGAACTTGCGTACGGCGGTCGTCGGAATGTCATCCAAATAGCCGTTGACCGCCACCCAGATAGCGACCACCTGCTCCTCCGCCGCCATCGGCTCGTACTGGTTCTGCTTGAGGATCTCCATCGTCCGCTCGCCGCGCGCCAATCGCGCCTGCGTCGCCTTGTCCAGGTCCGAGCCAAACTGGGCAAACGCCTGCAGTTCGCGGTACTGTGCCAGGTCGAGCTTGAGTGTGCCGGCCACTTTCTTCATTGCCTTGATCTGAGCCGCGCTGCCGACACGGGAGACCGAGGTGCCGACGTTGACCGCCGGTCGCACGCCCGCGTAGAACAGGTCCGACTCAAGGAAGATCTGGCCGTCCGTGATGGAGATGACGTTGGTCGGAATGTACGCCGAGATGTCGCCCGCCTGCGTCTCAATGAAGGGCAGGGCCGTCAGGCTGCCGCCGCCGCGCTCGTCGGACAGCTTCGCAGCGCGCTCGAGCAGGCGCGAGTGCAGGTAAAACACGTCGCCAGGGAAGGCTTCACGGCCGGGCGGACGGCGCAGCAACAACGACATCTCGCGGTAGGCCGCCGCCTGCTTGGACAGATCGTCGTACACCACCAGGGCATGCTCGCCGTTGTACATGAAGTACTCGCCCATCGCGCAGCCAGCGTAGGGGGCCATAAACAGCAATGGAGCCGGGTCCGAAGCGCTGGCGCTGACGACGATGGTGTAGTCCATGGCACCGTGCTTGCGCAGCGTCTCCACCACCTGCGCCACCGTGGACGCCTTCTGGCCGATGGCGACGTAGATGCACTTCACGCCGTTGCCTTTCTGATTGATGATGGTGTCGACCGCGATGGCCGTCTTACCAGTCTGCCGATCGCCGATGATCAGCTCGCGCTGCCCGCGGCCAATCGGGATCATCGCGTCAATCGCCTTGATGCCGGTCTGCAGCGGCTCGTGCACCGAGCGCCGGTCAATCACGCCGGGAGCCCGCGATTCAATCGGGCGGTATTCTGCCGCTTCAATCGGCCCGCGGCCGTCAATCGGCTGCCCCAACGGATTGACCACACGCCCCAAGAGCGCCGGACCGACTGGTACCTGGGCGATGCGGCCGGTGCGCTTGACCTGATCCCCCTCCTGAATCCCCTCGACGGAGCCAAGGACAACCACGCCGACATTGTCCTCCTCCAGGTTCAAGACCATGCCGTAGACGCCGTTGGGGAACTCGACCAGTTCACCGGCCATGACGTTGTCCAGGCCGTAGAGACGGGCAATGCCGTCACCGACCGACAGCACAATGCCGGTGTCGTAAACCTGCACCTGGGATTCAAATTGCTCAATCTGCTTTTGTATCAGAGCACTGATTTCATCCGGTCGAATACTCAAAGGGTTCCCTCCTTGCCGGCTGCGCCAGCCAGCAGCCTCTCATCAAACTGCGCGAGCGCCCCTTTGACGGTCGCGTCGATGACGCGATGGCCCAGCCGAATCCGGTAACCGGCGATGAGATCCGCGTTGACCTCAACACGGGCGCGCACCTCGCGGCCCAGCGCCGCTGAGAGCTTGTTCGTGAGCTCCGCTTGCTCCTGTTCCGATAGCGGCAGCGCCGACTCCACATTCACCTGCACGCGCCCCCGCTCCGCCTCCACCAGTTCGTGAAACCGTTCGGCCACCGCACTGATGTATTCACTCCGGTTACGCCGGAAGAGCACGCCGAGAAACTGCAGAACCAGGGGATGCACGGGCTCGCTGAACAGGCTTTTCAAGCGCCCGAGCAGAGAACTCTTCGCCGCCTCGGACAAAAGGTCGGAGACGACCTTCAGCTTGTCCTCCGGGCCAATCAGCGGGTGCTCCAGCATCGCCCGCAGGCGCGCATCGGCGTTGATCAAGGTCGAGACCAGGGTCAGCCCCTGGTCCACCCGCTCCTCTGCGCCCTTCGCCTTGGCCACCGCGAGCAAGCCGTGCGTGTACCGGTTCGTGACGACGCCGCTCAGCATACCAACTCACCCAGGCGCTTCTCCGCCTCTTTGAGCATCTCCTGGTGCACTTCCGGCGTCACCCGTTCACGCAGCAGCCGCCCGGTCAGCTCGACCGTCAGCCCGGCCACTTGGTTGAGGACGCTGTCCAGCGCCTCCTGCCGCTCCCGCTCAATCAGCTTGCGGTTCTCTTCCAACAGGCGCTCCGCCTCCGCTTCGGCCGCGGCCACAATCTGCCGCGCCTGCTCTTCCGCGCGGGCACGCGCCGCATCGACCATCTGCTTGGACTCCCTGCGGGCCTGGTCGACCAGTTCGCGGTGTTCCGCCAGCAACCGCTCGGCCTGCGCCCGACCCTCTTCCGCCTCCGCGATCTGCCGCTCAATGTACAGACGGCGTTGTTCCATCATGTTGCTGAGCGGCTTGAAGCCGAAGCGGATGACGATGGCCAGCATGATGAGAAACGCCAGGAGCGTGACAATCATCGTGCCGAATTCAAACACCTGCGTCACCCCTTCCCGATTTCTGCCCCAACACCGTCACGCCGTCACGCAGCCCGCTTACAGGACGCCCTGCGTGAACAGGATGATGATGCCGAAGGCCAGCGCGATGACCGGGAAGGCCTCAACCAACGCGACACCCAAGAGAGCGCTGGCGAAGATGGAACCGCGCGCCTCTGGCTGACGGGCCACGCCCTCCACGTACTTGCTCATCACCAGACCGTCACCGACACCGGAACCGACGGCAGCCAGACCCAACAGCAACGCCACCGCGATATCAAACAGGGCTTGGACCATAACTTGGCTCATGAAACATTGTCCTCCTTGCACTTTGCGTGTGATGATGATGTGTATGAATACAACCTTTCGCAATCAGCCCGCGGACGGGCGCTCCCGCCCGCTCCCGAAACCGGGTCAGGCCGTCGCCTGATGGTTGTGATCACCGTGCGCCTTGTTGCCGATATACAGCGTCATCAAAATGGTGAACACATAGGCCTGAATCGTGCTCACAAAGGCGCTGTAGAACACCCAGACCACAAGCAGCGGCAAACTCCACGGAATGAAGCCAAACAGCATCGGGGCTCCCGCGAGCACGCCAATCAAAGCCTCACCGGCAAAGATGTTGCCGTAAAGACGCATGCCGTGCGTCAAGGGATTCGTGATCTCCTCCAGAATGGCCATCGGGTTCTTGTAGTGCCTGAGCCATTGCAACGGGTGCCGAAGGCCGATGGCGTGGCTGATGACCCAGACCATGATGGCCAGCCCGAGGGCCATGCTCATGTTGGCCGTGGGCGAGTTGAACAGCTCAATGGCGAACTCCTTGCCGCTTTGATGAGCCTTCGCGATGTCCTCGGCGGTGATGCCAAGCCAAGGAATGGGGTGGCCAATCTTCAAGTCGACGACAAAAATCAACCCGAGCCAGTTAGCGAAGAATAAGAACACCAGCATCATGAAGGCGAGCGGTAGCACCCACTGCACAATCCGCTCATTGGGCATCGTCTCGCGCGCCATGTTGGTGACGAAATCCGCTGCCCATTCCACAACGTTCTGCATCCCGCGCGGGCTGCGCATATCCATACGGCGCACGCCCAAACGGACGAACACCAGCACCAGCAGACCGGCCAGGATGGTCATGGCGACCGTGGTCAGGTTGGTCGCCCACATGGTTCCCTTGAATAGGGTAGGGAACGGCGTCACTCTGCTGTCACCTACTTTTCCCTTGGAGTCTCGCCACGATTTCTGGCGTATCCGTAAAGTCCCGCGAACACCAGGACAAAACCGAGTAAGTAGCCAACCAGCGCGGCATACGGATTGACGTGCGGCAGTTTGACGGCTGCAACCATCACCGCTGCCAATACCGCCAAGCGCGTGAACATCCCCAGCATCCCCGACGCGAAGAGGGCCTTGCCCTCCAAGCCACCGTGCCGGTGGCCGTAGCGGATCATGCTGTAGACTGCGTAGGCACCGCCCGCCTCACCGAGCAGGAGACCATTCATGACCGAACGCCACGGCAAGGCAACCGCCCAGACCGCTGCCGTCAACAGCAACCCTGCGGCACCCACATAGGCAATCCAACGTATCCGTGCATCCAGTTGCTGCATGTCGTTCATAACTTATCTCCTAGGACTTGTTTGGCGAGGAACGCGAGCCCGGACGCGCCGACGAACACTCCGAAAAACACGCCGACGGCTGTCACCCATGCGTGGTGCCAGTGGACAGCCAAACGCTGCCCCAAATAGCCGAAGACAACGATGCAGACCGCCAACTGCAGGGACGCACCCGAGAAAAACGCAAACGTTTTCCAGGGACTGGCCTGCCTTTGCTCTCCGTCATTGTCCGCTACGGCTGTCACCACCCATCGACTCTGGTGGGGTATGGTACTGAGCTGCGGCGTGCCGCTTGTCTTTTGCCTGGGCTGCGCCGCGATAAAGCCGGAACCCTCGCTAATACTATCGAACAACACTCCATTGTGTCAACGCGCGAAGGCTGATATCGGGCCGAAAACGGGGAATACCGGCGGTTTGTTCATAATTCTGCCGTTTTCCTTCTGATCCGGCCGTCTCCTTTCATTTTATACCCCAATATTTTAGTTTAAGAAATTTTCGTCTCCCCTGTCGCTGCTCAGCTCCTCCCGCCACCCGGCGGGCTCCACACGCACCCGACCGAGCACCGACGGGGCTTCCCTTGGCGGCGGCTCCCCTCATCTGGGAGCCGATCCGCCCGCGCCCCGCCGGCAACCGGCAGGATCTACGCGCGCCGGTGCGGGCGGTGGACAAACGGGGTCGGCCTTGGCGCGCCGGTGAAACGGTGCAAAATCGCCGCCACAATGCGCCGCGACGCTTCCCCGTCGCCATACGGATTGGTCCGGCACGCCATATCGGCGTAAGCCCGCGGGTCCTCAAGCAGGCGCGCGGCTTCCGCGATGATGTGCTGGCGATCCGTGCCGACCAACCGCAGCGTCCCCGCCGCAATCCCCTCCGGCCGTTCGGTCGTGTCGCGCAGGACCAGAACCGGCACGCCCAGCGTCGGCGCCTCCTCCTGGATGCCGCCGGAATCGGTCAGAATCAACGCGGCGCGGGCCATGAAGTTGTGGTTGTCAACAACCCCAAGCGGATGCAGCAGGTGAATGCGCGGGTGTCCGCCCAGAATGGAAAACACCGTCTCGCGCACCCGCGGATTGAGGTGCACCGGGTAAATCACATGCACGTCCGGAAACCGGTCGGCCAGCGCCCGCGCGGCTTCGCAGATGTGGCGCAGCGGCGCGCCCAGGTTCTCCCGTCGGTGCGAGGTCATGTAGACGATGCGCGCGCCCTCCGGCAGCCGCTCCAGCACCGGGTGCCGATACTCGCGGCGGACGGTTGTGCGCATCGCGTCAATCGCCGTGTTGCCGGTGACATACACCGACTCCGGCGGCTTGCCCTCACGCCACAGGTTCTTCGCCGACCACAGCGTCGGAGCGAAGTACATGTCGGCCAGCACGTCGGCCAGCTGGCGGTTCATCTCTTCCGGGTACGGGCTGTATTTGTCGTAGGTGCGCAGGCCGGCCTCGACGTGCCCCACGGCCACCCGCTGGTAGAACGCGGCCAAGGCGGCGGCAAAGGTGGTCGTGGTGTCTCCGTGCACCAACACAATGTCCGGCTGCCGCTGTGCGATGACCTCCTCCAGTCCGGCCAGCGCCTTGCGCGTTATCGTCCCCAGCGTTTGATTGGGTTCCATGATGTCCAGGTCGTTGTCCGGCGTGATGTCGAACACCTTCAGCACCTGGTCAAGCATCTCGCGGTGCTGCGCGGTCACACAGACGAGCGACTGCACGTTTGGGTGGCGCTCCAGCTCCTTGACCAAGGGCGCCATCTTGACCGCTTCCGGCCGCGTGCCAAAGACCGTCATCACCCGCACCGGGCGGTCCGTCACCAGCGCTTTCCCCATAGCCGCCTCAGCGCGTCCCAAACAATCGGTCCCCGGCGTCTCCCAGCCCGGGCACGATGTATCCATGATCATTGAGCCCCTCGTCCACCGCCGCGCAGTAGATGTCCACGTCCGCGTGCGCCGCCTGCACCCGTTCTATCCCTTGCGGCGCCGCCACCAGGCACATCAGCTTGACCGAGGCGGCCCCGCGGCACTTGACCGCGGTGATGGCGGCGGCGGCCGATCCGCCCGTGGCCAGCATCGGATCGACCACGATGACGTCCCGCTCCTCAAGATGGGCGGGGAGTTTGCAGTAGTACTCGACCGGCTGCAGCGACTCCGGGTCACGGTAGAGCCCCACGTGACCGACCTTGGCGTTGGGAATCATGTTGAGGATACCGTCGACCATTCCCAAGCCGGCACGCAAGACCGGCACCAGCGCCAGGGTCTTGCCGGCAATCACGCGGCTGGTCGCCGTGGCCACCGGCGTTTCCACCGTCGTCTCCACCAGCGGCAGGTCGCGCGTGATTTCATAGGCCATGAACATGGCCACTTCCTGGACCAATGCCCGAAACTCTTTGGTGCCCGTATCACGGCTGCGAATATACGTCAATTTGTGCTGGATCAGCGGGTGATCCAGAACATGCACCTGTCCCAACAACACACGCTCCTCTTTTTTCAACAACACGCGGCAGGAACCGGCGGCTGCCGTAGCGAACATGGCAGCTTGGTGACATTATACCAAACCCCACCGCCTGGCATGGTAATTCCAGTCGGTGTTGCGGGCAGACTGTAGGCAGCGATGTGGCAGAGCAGGAGGGAAGAGCGTGCGCAAGGAATCCCGATTTTCGCTTTCGCGCTGGCTCGAGCCGGAGTTGTTGCAACCGTTTCTGCTCGGCGTGTTGTTGTCGCTGACATTGTCCGAATTCGTCCGTGGGGCGCTGGTGTATTCGGTCCTGCCGACCTACGGCAGCACGGTGTTGGGGTTTGAAGTGGAATGGGTGACCCTCGCCCTGTCGGTTCACTACTTTGTCGACAACATCCTGCGCTCGCCGATAGGGTGGCTGGTGGACCGATTGGGGCCGCGCCCGGTTTTGCTCGCCGGCTTCGCGCTCGCCGCCGTGTCCATGTACGGCATGATGCGGGCCGCGAGCGTCGGCATGCTGCTCGCCACGGCCGCGCTGTTCGGACTCGGCGTGACGCCGGTGTGGCCGTCCGCCGTGGCGGCTATCGGCATTTCCAGCCCGGAGCAAAAACGCGGCACGTTCATGAGCTACATGTACATGTTCTGGCTGGCGGGGGCGGGATTGGGACCGGTGCTCATCAATTTCGTCGTCGAGCAGAGCTACCGCATCGCCTTTTGGGCGATGGTGCTGGCCGAATGCGCCGCCTTCGCGGTCATTTGGCTGCTGGTCCGCCGCCCGCACGGCGCCCCAACGGCCGCCCCCGCCCCCCATCGGGCGGGGCCGGGACCGACATCGGGGCTCTCGCGAGCCGGATTGAAGGACCTGTGGCGCAATGTGCGCGACGTCTCCTTCCTGTTTCCCGGCATGTTCGCCCAGACCTTCGCCGTCTCCACGCTGGTGCCCATCCTCTCCCTGTACGCGCGCGTCGTTCTCCACCTGGGCGCCGGCATGTACAGCGGCTTGCTGATCTTCGGGGGCGCCTTCGCCGTGCTGCTGATGATTCCCGGCGGGCGTGTGGTGGACCGGTTTGGATCGCGCTGGTTCTTGGTGGCGGCCTTCGCCATCTGCGCCGCCTGCCTGCTGATCTATCCGTTTTACCACCGCATTTTCGCGACCTTCATCATGGTCGGCGTGGTCGGCATCTGCTACGCGTTCATCCTGCCGGCCTGGAATTCGGTGCTCGACCACTCCATAGACCCGGACAAAAAGGCGACGGTGTGGGGCGTGTTCATGACGGTTGAGGGCATGGGGTCGGCGCTCGGGCCGTACGTGGGCGGGCTGTTGTGGGACGGCTTTGGCCCCAACGCTCCGTTTTGGTTCTGCGGCGCCGTCATCGTGCTGATAGCGGGGCTGTACGCGGTGCTGCCGATTGAGCGCGCGGCCCGGGAGCGGCAGCGGGCTGCCGCTGCGGCCGCGGTCGATCCGGCCGCGGCACGCCTCCGGGCGATGCAAGACGAGCGGCCAGGCGCCCGGCCGTTCCCGAGCCAGCGCCAAGGCCCCCTGCGCTGATCCGTTTTCAAGGAAATTTTGATGTTCCCGTCGTATCGTTAGCGGCGAGGGAGGCAATTCCCGGTGTGCTGCCGGAACCCAACCCCACGGAGCACACCCGCTTCAACCCCCCATGTCCCCTGCCCACTGGCAGGGATTTTTTTGTCCACTCAGCCGGCTCCAGACGCCAGTGCGCCGAGCGGCCGCTCCTATCTTTCGGGGTCCAGGCCCAGACGCCGGCGCGCCTCCACCGGGTCGTAAACGGCCCGGGCACCGCCTATCAAAGGCGGCCGCGTGCGCGCCATGGTGACGTGGGCGCGCCCCACCTGCGGCCGGCTCGGCCGCACGGGCACCGCCACGGGCTTTAGGTGCATGCCGATGAGCGTGTCGCCGATGTCGATGCCAGCCTCCGCTTCGACGGCCTCGACCAGGCAGGCTTCCTCCATCCGCGCGAAGGCCACAGCCGCCAGCGCCCCGCCTGCGCCAGGCACGGGGATGGCGCTGACCTCGCGATAGCCGCGCCGCTGCGCGACCGCACGAGGTAGGACGAGGGCGCGGTTGAGGTGTTCGCAGCACTGGAAGGCGACCGCGCAGCCGGTGCCCTTGGCCACGTCCAACACCGTATCCACCAGGGCGCGGCCCACTGTCAGCGAAGTGGCGGTACCGATGCGCCGCCCCGTCACCTCGCTGGTCGAGGCGCCAACCACCAAAAGCCCGTCCGGCCCCAGTGCCGCGGCCTGGAGCAGCTCGTCCAAACACAGTGCGAGTTCGCGCCGGACAGCCTCCAGGTCCAGCGGCGCGTCGGCCGTCTCCCCCCCGCCGGGCGGCAGTTCCGTGCAGGCGCGTTTCGCCGTGGGTGCGGCGTACGGATGGGCCACAGGCGGCAAGACGCCTTCATCTCCCATGGGTTTGTCCCTTAACGGTTGCAAATCGGCCACCGGCAATCCTCCTCAGCAACCGCCGTGGGTGCGCTCTATCCCGGTCATCTTATCCACGCGGCGGGCGTGCCGGCCGCCGTCAAACTCGGTTGTCAAGAAAACCCGCATGACCTCCGCCGCCAGGCCCGGGCCGACGACGCGCTCCCCCATCGTCAGCACATTGGCGTTGTTGTGCCGGCGGGCCATCTCCGCGGAGAACGTGTCATGCGCGGTGACCGCTCGAATCCCGTCCACCTTGTTGGCGCTGATGCACATGCCCAACCCGGTGCCGCAAACCAGGACACCGCGATCGTACTGGCCGCGCGCCACCCCGGTGGCCACCTTGAGGGCATAATCGGGGTAGTCGACCGACTGCTCGTCCACGGTGCCCAAATCGTCGTAATCCATCCCCATCTCCTCGAGCACAGGCAGCAGCGCCTGCTTCAACCGATACCCGGCGTGATCACTGGCAATCGCAATCTTCATGTCCTGTCTCCTCGCTGTCGGCGCTCACCGGCTCGCGGCCAGGCGCCAATTTTTCCAACACATCCCGCAAGTGCCGTTCAATCTCCTGCGCGCAGCGGTCGTAGGCCGCTTCGTCGCCGCCGAACGGATCGGCCACATCGGCGCTGGAGTGGCCGGCGAACTTGGCCAGTTCATGGATTTTTTGACTGGCCTCGGGAAACCGGCGCTTCAGTTCCGCAGCGTGCTGGCTGGTCATCGCCAGAACCAAGTCCGCCCGCGCCACCAGCTCCGCGTCCACCACCTGTGCGCGGTGCGCCGTGTCGGCCACGCCTCGGCGGCGCAGCGCCTGGGCCGCTTGCTCGGTCATCGGCGACCCCGCCATCGCGTACAGCCCGGCTGACTCGATCTCCCAATCGAGCCCCCTTTGACGAGCCGCTTGTTGCAGCAGACGCGCCGCCATCGGGCTGCGGCACGTGTTGCCTGTACAGACGAAAACGATGCGCACGGCCGTTCCTCCCTCCTGCAAGCCAAAGCGCCTACCTCCAGTATACTGTGCGCATTTTTGCAGGCAATCTGCAAGCAGGACGGGACGCGCCGGGGAGCGGGTAAACGTGGCCTTCCGAGCGCATCAATGGATGAAGGTGCGCAGTCCAAAGCCGATGAGAATGGCGGCGCCGAGCAATTGGCCGTAGAGTCCAATCCAGCGGCTTGCGCGCTTGCCGATGAGCAGACCCAGCCCGCACATCGCGGCTCCCCAGACCCCGAAACTGACGGCGGCGGTGACTCCGAAGCCGGTGGTGCGAAGCCCGAGGCTGAACCCGACGGAAAGCGCGTCGAGCGAAACGGAAGCGGCAAAGACGGTGACCGCGGTCAGCGAACTGCCGACGAGCGGATCGGCGTGCGATTTGAACAAGGTGGCATAGACCATGTGCACGCCCAGCCCGATCAGGACCAAGGCGGCAAACCACTTGGCGACATTGCCCATCAGGCCCTGCAGGACCATGCCCGCCAACAGCCCGAAGACGGTGAACATGACGTGATAGATGCCGATGGACAGCATCAACTGGACCGCGGTGTCCCGCTTCAGCCCCTGCAGGCCGAGGCCCAGCGCCAGCGAGAACGCGTCCATGCCGAGCGCCAGCGACATGACGAAGATTTCCATCAGGTCGTGGATGTGATTGGCCACCGCCATCCCCCTCTTCAAGACCCTACAGATTGTATGCGCCTGTCCAGCTGGACATGATTGCGAGGGCGTACCCGGAAACGGAGTTTTGACGAGGCCTCGCCGCGCCCGTAGAATGAAAGCACCACACGTCGAAACGAGAGAGACAGACGGAGAGGGGTGTGGAGGATGCGGTTCAGTCGACGGACGCCGCGCGGCAGGCAGTCCATGCGCCGACCGGGCGGAGACGCGACGCTCCGCGGCCCAGCCAGGACCTGGATGGGCTGGGCGCGTGCCGGCTGCGCTGTGCTGGCGGCTGGCGCCGTGTTTGCCGCCTGCATGGTCAGCACCGTCCCTATTCCCCGCCAATTGGCATCCGCGAAACCGAAAACCTTGGTGGCCCTTGGGGATTCCATTCCCTTCGGCTGGCAGCTGCCCGACGCCTCGAGCGGCCACCCGTCCCCCGATGCCTTCCCGTATATGGTCGGCCGGCGGCTCGGCTACCGGGTGCAGGACCTGGCCGTCCCCGGCGCCACCTCGCAGGACCTGCTGCGGCAACTGAACAGCGCCAAATTGAAAGCGGCTCTGCGGCAAGCCAACGTGGTTCTCATTGATGTCGGCAGCAACGACCTGTTGCACGCGGCGAACGACGTGCTCACCAACGCCTTGTCGGGCCGCCGATTGCCTGGGCGCAGCGATGCCGCCTTGTTTTCGGCGGCCCTGGCCGCCTACGCGCGGACCCTGCCGCAGGTTGTAGCGCGCGTGCAGGCGCAGACCGACGCGCCGATTGTCCTCATCGACCTGTACAATCCGTTCCCCGACGGCACCATCCTGCACGACATTGCGGAGCCGCTGTTGGCCGCCGGCAACCAGACTGTGCTCAACACCGCCGCGCAGACCCACTGCCTGGTCGCCAGCGCCTATGAGCAGTTCAACCACAGGCAGGCCGAGTACGTGCGCCTACAGGAAGACGACATGCACCCCAATGCGCGTGGACAAAAAGCGCTGGCGGACGCGGTGCTGACCACCCTCGACAGCCCGCTTTGGCACCAGCCGATGTATTACGCGCTCGCCCCCAAAGGGGCCATCGTCCGCTCCCAGTCCGTCATAGGGTCCAACGGCATCTCCTGGTTGCACGGGGATCAAGCCGATGTGGTCATTGGCAAATCGGGATCGTGGTTGGAAGTGGTGACGCCCGAGGGGAAAACAGGCTTTGTGGAACAAAAGTCGGTGCGGCTGCTGCTCCGCCCGTGGAACAACGATTCGTTCGCGACGTTTCGCACGCCGGTGACGCCCGTTCGCCTGCAAATTGAGCACGGGCGCGGGGGAATCAGCGAAGTCTCCGGGTTCGCCTGGTCGGGCTGGATTTACGCGCCTGTAGCCGACCTCGCACGAGCGGCAGGAGAAACAATGACGTGGGATGAAACCAACCGGGAAGCAGATGTGACGACGCCCGAAGTCGCGGCCTGGGATCTGAGCCAGGACCCGGCCAAGGCGCAGGCCGCCGCGGAGGACGCCATCGCCGCCGGCATCCCCGGCGCGGCAGGGAGCAAGCCGGCCGCCGCCAGGCCCCGTCTCATCCTGCCCAGCGTCCATGCCTACACGGCCAAGCAGCGGACGGTGACGGTGCGCACGCGCGGCATCCTGGTCAAGATTGACGGCGAAGACACCAACCTGCGCGCCCAGCCGCTGGTCATCGGCGGGCGCATTTACGTGCCTGCCCCGGCCTTCTGGCAGGCGCTTGGACTGCCCCTGCGCGGAGCCACGACGCCCCCCGCCGAACCCGCAGTGGTGCCGTCGTACATCCGCCCCTTCCCAGGCTGAATCAAGTCGCCGTCAGACCTTGTGGAGACGGCCCTCGGCCGCCTTTTGCAGCCGGTTCATGACGGCGGCGCCAACGCCCTCCGGGGCCACGCCCTGGACGAGGATGTAGTCCACCTGATGCCGGTCGAACTCGCGCAGCAGCCGGTACAGGTGGTGCGCCAGGGCTGTCTCGTATCGCTCACCTGGAGCAGGCGACCACGCCTTGCAGCGGCCGGCGAACGGGCGCTCCGAGATGACCGCCAGGCGCTTGCCCGGGTGGGCGTCGATAAACTCCATCATCGCCACCAGCACCTTCGCGCCGTCGCCCCACCACACATGCACCTGGGCGTCCGGGGCGTAGTGACGGTACTTCATGCCGGGAGAGGGCACCTTGTCCCCTTGGGCCTCGGCGTCGAGCAGGTGCGGGGCAAACTCCACCTGGATCCCGAGCGCCGCCTGCAACTGCTCCCGCGTCACCCCACCCGGGCGATAGATGACCGCCTTGTCCTCCGTCACGTGCGCCACGGTGGATTCGATGCCCAAACGGCAGGCCCCGCCGTCCACCACGCCGTCGATGTCATCGCCCAAATCCTCCATCACGTCCGCCGCCCGTGTCGGCGAGGGGCGGCCCGATTTGTTGGCGCTGGGCGCAGCCACCGGGCACCCGGCGCGGCGAATCAGTTCCAGCGCCACCGGATGGTTGGGCATGCGCACGCCGACGGTGTCCGTCCCCGGGTGCACCGCCTCGGCCACGCGCTCCGACGCCGGCAGAATCAGCGTCAGCGGCCCCGGCCAAAACGCTTCCATCGCGCGCCGGACCGGTGCCGGCAGCGTCCCGGGGGCAGCGACGACATCCGCCAATTGGGCCACATCCGCGATGTGGACAATCAGCGGGTTGTCCGCCGGCCGGCCTTTGACCGCGAAAACGCGCTCCACTGCCGACTGCAGCATCGCGTTGGCGCCCAGGCCGTATACCGTCTCCGTCGGAAAGGCGACCAGACCGCCGTCTCTGAGCACCTGCGCCGCCTCCGTCAGGGCGCCGACGGCCGACACGTTCTGAGCTCCGATTGGGGAGGGCTTGCCCGCATCGTCCTTCGCGTATGTATCCTCTGCAAGATTCGAAGTGGGACCGTCCGCAGGCGGAGTCGCGGCGGCCTCGCGCGGGACCGCCTGCGCATCGCCGTCCGCATGGACCTGCCACACCTTGGCCATGATGATGCCTCCTCAGTTCAACTGCGAAAACCAGTGCTGGACGGCCCGCCACACTTCCTCACCGTAGTCCAGGGAGGCCAGCCGTACGGCCACCTTCGTCTGCCCGCCGTCCGCGTTCGGGATCTCCACCGTCTCCAGCGGCGGCAAGTCCGGGAAGCCGCCGGTGTTGGGAACGGCGTCCCCGTCCGCGATATCGACGAAACACAGCGGCGGGAACAAGACGCACCACCAGTTTGCCCCGGCGCCTTGCCCGATGGTGATACGCAGGGCCTCATACACGCCAGCCGGGTACACCTGGTTGCCGTAGACCTTGGTGGGAAACGGAACACGCCCCATGTCTGCTTTCACATGGTACCGAAATCCGTGCGCTTCCACAACGTGAGCCGCCAGCGCCTGGACCTCAGGCAGGTGCTGACGCAGGATGGACTCTGCCTGCTGCTCGTTTTTAGCCGGTTCCAGCCACTTGGCCACCTGCACCACCACCGCGTCGCGCACCTCGCGCTTCAGCGCTTGATCCGCTGGGCTGTCGCTGTTGGCGAGAATGCGCAGCCGCAGCGCCCCGTGCGGGATCGGCTTGGCGTGCGGGGCGGCCAGCGCCAGCTCCGCCAGTTCGCCGTTGTCCCGGGTGGGGAGATGAGTCAGCATCCTGCCTGCCGCCACCAACGCCGCCACCAACGCCAGAAACACCCACAATCGCCGTGCACGCATCCGGCATCCCCCGTTCCTATCATGTCTAGCACCAGTGTGCCCAGGCATTGATAGGTTTAAACGGGGGAACCGGTCGTCCGGCCCGGCTGCCCCCTCATGCAGCCGCCATCCCAGCCCTGGCATGGCTGGCGGCCGGGCGTCACCATGGCGAAAGCAAGGACGCTGTGGCGCCGCGCTCCCCCACCACCACGCGCGGGATGTTGCGCAGATCTGGAACAGCGTCAAACTGCCAACCCGTCCACAGGTGTCCTCCGTCACGCTGGATGAGGTCGATGACCGCCCCCGCCTGCCCGCTGCCGACTTCGAGCCACAAGGCCGCGGGACCTGGCGCAAAAGCGGCGCTCGCATCCTTGGCCAGGCGCCGGTAAAAGTCGAGCCCGTCCCGGCCGCCGTCCAGGGCCAGGCGCGGTTCATACCGGCGCACTTCCTCGTCCAGCTGGTCCACCTCTGGGCTCGGGATGTAGGGCGGATTGCTGGCGATGGCGTTCCAGCGGCCCGTGTGCACCCGCAGGAAAGCCGACGCGTCCGCATGATGCCACCACACGCGGGCGCCGAGACGCCGGGCGTTCATCCTGCAGACACGAAGCGCGGCCTCGGAGATGTCGACGCCGTGGACCTCCGCCTCCGGGCACTCAAGGGCCAGCGTGATGGCGATGGCGCCGCTTCCGGCACCGATGTCGAGGACGCGCGCGCCCGGGTGGCGGCGCAGCCAACGAATGGCGCAAGCCACCAACACCTCCGTCTCCGGGCGCGGAATCAGGCACCCCGGATTGACAGCAAAACTGCGCCCGTAAAACCAGGCCTCGCCCAGGATGTATTGCAGCGGCCGGCCGCTGCACCTCTGCTCCACCGTCTCGGCAAACCGGTCCCAAACGCCCGCCGCCAGCCGGTCGCGCAGGCGGACCAAGAGTTCCGTCCGGCTCCACCCGGCAGCCGCCAGCAGCAGCTGTTCCGCTTCGGCCCGAGCCACGGCCGTTGCCTCCGCCGCGTCCACGTGTTTGCCCGCAAAGGCCCGGGCCAAGCAAAAAGAGGCCCAGGCGAGGGCCTCCTGCACTGTCGCGGGCTGCGCGCCGCCCGTTGGACAATCCGTCATGCTTCCGCCGCCTCCAGCATCTGCGTCCGCTCCGCCACAATGAGGGCCTGGATGATTTCGTCCAGGTCCCCGTCCAGCACCGCCTCCAGGCGGTGCAGCGTCAAGCCGACGCGGTGGTCAGTGACGCGGCTCTGGGGAAAGTTGTACGTGCGAATGCGCTCGCTGCGGTCGCCCGTACCCACCTGGCTGCGCCGGTTGGCGGCCACTTCAGCCTGCTGCTCCTGCTGATACTTCTCGTACAGCCGTGCCCGCAGGACCCGCATCGCCTTGTCGCGGTTTTTCAGTTGCGACTTCTCATCCTGGCAGGAGACGACGATGCCGGTCGGCATGTGGGTGATGCGCACCGCGGACTGGGTGGTGTTGACGCTTTGCCCGCCCGGTCCGGTGGAGCAGAAGGTGTCGATGCGCAGGTCCTTCTCGTGGATCTCGACTTGGATGTCCTCCACTTCCGGCAGGACGGCCACCGTAGCCGTCGAGGTGTGGATGCGTCCGCCCGATTCGGTCACCGGCACGCGCTGCACCCGGTGCGTGCCGCTCTCAAACTTGAGCTGGCTGTAGGCGCCGCGTCCCTGGATGGACAGCGTCACTTCCTTCAGCCCGCCGATGTCCGTGTAGTGCGCATCGATGACTTCGGTCTTCCACCCGCATCGCTCCGCGTAGCGGGTGTACATGCGCAGCAGGTCGCCGGCGAACAACGCCGCCTCCTCGCCGCCGGCGGCGGCGCGGACCTCAAGGAAGACGTTCTTGTCGTCGTTCGGATCCTTGGGCAGAAGCAAGATCTGCAGGTCCTGTTGCAGCCGCTCTATTTGGGCTGTGTGCTGCTCGATTTCCTCGTTGACGAACGCGCGCATCTCGTCGTCCAGGCGCTCATTCAGCATCTCCTTGGCCGCCTGCAGGTCCGCCTGTGCGCGCTGGTACGCCTGGTACGTCTCCACCGTCTCGCGCAGGTCGGCCTGCTCCTTGGAATATTGCCGCAGCTTGTCGGCGTCCTGTATCACGTCCGGGCTGCAAAGCAAGGCGCTCAACTGCTCGTAGCGCTTGACCATCGCGTCCAGCCGGTCAAACACGGTGAACACCCCCTCTCCGCTTCGTGGCTGCCACTCCCACGCGCCCAGGCCGCGGCCTGGCGATGTGGTGGCGCCGCTTCTTTCACACGTGTCTCCATACGGACGCAAAGACACAGACGCCCGAAGAAGCGGGCGTTCTCCGGGCAACGTCGATAAGGGAGCGGCGCGGCCGCTCCCAAAAAACCTGCCGAAGCAGGCTACTGTTGTTCTTTTTGGTTGAGACCATACTTGCGGTTGAAGCGCTCAACGCGTCCGCCAGAATCGACAAACTTCTGCTTGCCCGTGAAAAACGGGTGGCAGTTCGAGCAGATTTCAACGCGCAGGTTCTCCTTCACGGACCCCGTCTCGAAGGAGTTCCCGCACGCACAGGTCACCGTCGTGATATGATAATCCGGATGGATGCCTGTCTTCATTCCGTGCTCACCTCTTTCGTTCCTGACACACTAACGGTCAGTATATCACGCCGAAGCGAGTTTGTCACTAGGCCGCCATCATCAGCGCGGACATGTTGCCCGAACATACTGGAAAACGGCGTAAAGTTTCTTCAGAATAGAAGACATCCAAAAGGAGAGGAGTGGGTGAAAATGTACGACATCGCCATCATCGGCGCCGGCCCCGCGGGCGCCAGCGCCGCGATTTTCGCCGCCCGGGCGGGCAAGAAGACACTGGTGTTCGACAGCGGCCAGAGCGTGACCCGCAGGGCTTGGATTGAAAACCATTACGGCATCGACCGCATCACCGGTCCCGACCTGGTGGACCAGGGCAAGCAGCAGGTCCGGCGCTTCGGGGCCACCATCGTTGAGGCCAAGGTGACCGGCATAGAACGGCTCTCGGAAGGGTTTGCCCTGACCACCGAAGACGGACGCTTTGAGGCCAGGCACGTCCTGTTTGCGACCGGCTTGTGGACCGACCTAGCCGAAGAGGTGGGCTTAGAGACCAAGCCGGCCACGGAACCGCGCATCAAAACGGTGATTGTTGTGGATAGAGAGGGCCGGACCAACATCCCCGGCATCTGGGCCGCCGGCACCGTCGCCGGCACCAGCGTGCACACCATCATCACCTCGGGAGACGGCGCCCGCGTCGCGGTGAACATCATCAGCGAACTCAACGGCGAGCGTTGGGTGGACCACGACGTGCTCAAACCGTCCACCTGATATGCGCCCTCGGCTCCCGCGGCGGTGTCATCCCGCGGCGGACAACGCCATGCCAGGTGGGAAATTGATCATTGGAAGCGCGGATAACCGGCCGGCCGTGGCCGGTTATCGCATCTTTTCGTAACCTCAGAGACGCACTCCCTCCACGCCCCAGTACCTCCCATCGCCGTTTGCGATCGATTTGCCAAAAAGAAATTTACTTATCCTAAATTTCATTGATATAGGAAATGAATATCTATATGCTTATTTTGTATGAAACTTCTATATCAGGGGAAGGGGAAATGGAAATGCACAAGTGGACTCGTGTGTTGCTCGGCGCAGTCGTCAGCATGGTGTTTGGCGGGATGACCGCGTTCGCCACCCCACAGCCAAACCGGGATCTGGGATGGCCAGAAAAGCTGGCCATCCATTCCCCGCAACCTGCCGGAGACCTGGAGGAGCCCGAGTGGCTGAACACACCGGCCGTGCCACAGTGAGACTATAGACCTTTCGCGTCCCCACTCGCATGCCCGACGCACATACCGAAATGGACAGCCCGCCCCAGGGAGCGGCCATCCCAGGGCGGGCTGCAGGGGTGCGCGAGTGGGGAGATCCACGGCGTCCCCCTCGCCCGCCGCGGGCCCCGATGACACCCGGACGCTCCCTGCCCTTGGCGTACCACGGCATACCGCTGCTGCCAGCGTGCGCGACGCTGCCCACGACCGTCTGCATCCACCGCCGCCAACAAGCCTTTGCGGTGATTTCGTCTCGCAATCAGATTGTCCACTGTGGAGGATTCATGAAGAGGCGGCCCTCAGGCCCTTTTCTCTTTGCGAAGTTCCAAACTCCCCAGGAACTCGGCGTTTGTCTTGTAGTGCTTGAACTTGCGGATAAACATCTCGGTGAAGTCCTGGTTGTCCCCCATCGACTTGCGGATGGCCCACACCTTTTCCAACTCCTCGCGGCTCTGCAGGAGCTCCTCCCGGCGAGTGCCCGAGCGACGAATGTCGATGGCCGGGAACACGCGCTTTTCCGCCAGCCTGCGCTCCAGATGCAATTCCATGTTGCCCGTTCCCTTGAACTCTTCGTAAATCACGTCATCCATTCGCGATCCGGTCTCCACCAAGGCGGTGGCCAGGATGGTGAGACTCCCACCTTCCTCCACGTTGCGGGCGGAACCGAAGAAGCGCTTCGGGCGGTGGAACGCGGCCGGATCGATGCCTCCGGACAACGTGCGGCCGCTCGGCGGCACCACCAGGTTGTAGGCGCGCGCCAGGCGCGTGATGCTGTCCAGGAGGATGACGACATCCCGCTTGTGTTCCACCAGACGCAGAGCCCGCTCGAGCACCAGCTCCGCCACTTTGATGTGGTTCTCCGGCACTTCGTCGAACGTGGACGCAATCACTTCACCTTTGACCGAGCGCTGCATGTCAGTCACTTCTTCGGGACGCTCGTCAATCAGCAAAATCAAAAGCTCGCTGTCCGGATGATTGGCCGCTATGCTGTTAGCGATTTCCTTGAGCAGAACCGTCTTCCCGGCCTTCGGCGGCGCCACAATCAGACCGCGCTGTCCGAACCCGATGGGGGTGAACAGGTCAATGATGCGAGTGGCGATTCGGTCCGGCGCTGTTTCAAGGATCATCCGTCGCTGAGGAAACAATGGAGTGAGAGCGGGGAAGTGAAGTCGTTCGGCAGCCTGCTCAGGGCTCACCTGATTGACAGCTTCCACGTGCAGGAGCCCGAAGTACCGTTCATTTTCCTTCGGCGGTCTCACCTTCCCAGAGACCAAATCTCCGGTGCGCAGGTCAAATCTTCGAATCTGGGACGCGGCTACGTAGATGTCTTCCGCGCTTGGCAGGTATCCGACCGGCCTCAGGAACCCGTAGCCGTCTGGCATGATTTCCAGGATGCCCTCTGCGAACATCAGTCCGTCTTTTTCGGCCTGGGCTTTCAAAATCGCAAAGATGAGTTCGCGCTTCTTCATCGACCCGTAATACGGGATTTGGAACTCTCGCGCGAGTTGGTAGAGTTCTGTCAACTTTTTTGATTCAAGGTCGCGTATGTCCAATAGGCGTCCCCCACATTCAGCAATCCGCTCGGAGTGCGGACCCACGGCCCGATCCGGCTGCCTGCAGCATCACAAAAATGGCACAAAACAAGGGCACCCTGCCTCCTGCGTCGAGCCTTCTGCATTATATCATGTTTACCCGCACAATTGGATCCTATGCTGCAGCGCGGCAGAATGATTCCGCTAGACGGCCTGGTCCGCCTGCACAGGCTTCCGGTTCAGGTCGTGAATGGCCTCCACCAACCGGACCGTCCCGGTCTGGGCGCGCATCACCAGGGAATGCGTGCGCGCACGCCCGTTGCCCAAAAAGCGCACGCCCCGCAACAGTTCCCCGTCCGTGACGCCGGTCGCGGCGAAGATGGCATCGTCCCCCCGCACCAGGTCCTGCATCGTCAGCACCCGGCTGGCGTCGGGAATGCCCATCCGCTGCAAGCGACGCAGCTGCTCCTCGTCCTCCGGCACAAGCCGCGCCTGCATCTCGCCGCCGAGGCACTTGAGCGCGCAGGCCGCCAAGACCCCTTCCGGGGCTCCGCCGGTGCCGAACAGGATGTCGACGCCCGTGTCCGGGAACGCGGTGTTCAGGGCGGCCGCCACGTCGCCGTCGCTGATCAGCTTGATGCGCGCCCCAGCCGCCCGCACCTCGTGGATAAGCTGTTGGTGGCGAGGCCTGTCCAGAATCACCGCCACCACGTCGCCGATGTCTTTGCCCTGCGCCCTGGCCACGGCGCGCAGGTTATCCGCCACGGGCGCGTCCAGGTCAATCTGCCCCTTGGCGCTCGGCCCTACAGCAATCTTTTGCATGTACATATCCGGGGCGTGCAGCAGCGTGCCGCGCGGGGCCACCGCGACCACCGCCATGGCGTTCCACAGTCCCTTGGCGAGAATGTTTGTGCCCTCGAGCGGATCGACCGCGACATCGAGTTCGGGCGCCTTGGCGCAGCCCAGCTGTTCCCCGATGTACAGCATCGGCGCCTCGTCCATCTCCCCCTCGCCGATGACCACCGTGCCGCGCATCTGCACGGTGTCGAACATCGCCCGCATGGCCGATGTCGCCGCGCCGTCCGCCTCCATCTTGCGGCCGGTGCCCATCCAACGGGCGGAGGCCAACGCCGCCATCTCGGTCACCCGCACAATCTCCAGCGCCAGTTCGCGTTCCATCCGCATCCGTCTCCTATCCTGGCTCGAATTACACGGACCTTTTGCAAGGCACGCTCTTATATAGTACAACATAATTCTCGTTTTGTGACATATCGTTCTCAAGAAGGGACGCCGCTGGAAGCCACCGCCCCGGCCAGCAGTAAGCGAGAAAAGGAATTGTGCGGACCATTGCCGTAATTAAAGATAGGATAGATGGGACAAGAGGGGATGCCACTTTGACACAGACCAAAGAACACCTTATCAACCCGCGCGTGCGGGACATCCAAATCTCCGGTATCCGCCGCTTCTTTGACCGCATGCGCGAATTCCCGGACGCCATCTCGCTGACCATAGGGCAGCCGGACTTCCCGACTCCCGCCCACGTCGGCGAAGCGGCAAAGCGGGCGATAGATGCCGGCCGCACGACTTACACCGCAAACGCCGGGATTCTCGAACTGCGCCGCGCCGCAGCCGGTTTCTTTGCCACGCGCTACGGCCTGCACTACAACCCGGACACCGAGATGATTGTCACGCTCGGCGCCACGCAGGCCATTGACATCGCTCTGCGCACCATCCTGGATGTGGACAGCGAGGCCATCCTGCCCGGCCCCGCGTACCCCGGGTACGATCCGCTGATACGCCTGTGCGGCGCCCGGCCGGTGTACATCGACACCCGCGACACCGGCTTCAAGCTCGCCCCGGACAGGCTGGCGGCGGCGATCAGCCCGCGCACGAGGTGTGTGATTCTGCCCTATCCGGCCAACCCCACCGGCGCCGTCCTCAGCCGCAGTGAATTGGCGGCCATCGCTGAGGTCCTAAAAGGACGGGACCTGTTCATCCTGGCCGACGAGATCTACTCCGAGCTGATCTACGACGGGGAGCACCATTCTATCGCCTGTTTCCCCGACTTGCGCGAACAAACGGTGGTCATCAACGGCCTGTCCAAATCGCACGCGATGACCGGTTGGCGCATCGGCTTCACGTTGGCCCCCGCCTACCTGACGCGGGAGATGCTCAAGGTCCACCAGTACAACGTCTCCTGCGCCTCCAGCGTCAGCCAATACGCGGCGCTCGAAGCCTTGCAAAACGGGGCGGACGACTCCCGGCCGATGCGCGAGACGTATGCCAGGCGCCGGGACTACGCCTTCCGGCGCCTGGTGGATATGGGGTTGGAGGTGGCGCGTCCGGGCGGCGCTTTCTATCTCTTCCCGTCAATCCACCCGTTTGCGCTGTCCTCGTGGGAGTTCGCGGACCGGCTGCTGAGGGAGGCGGGAGTGGCCGTGGTCCCGGGTGACGCGTTTTCGGAGTACGGGGAAGGCTATGTACGGATTTCCTACGCCTGCGACGAAGCGGTCTTGGCCGAGGCGTTGAATCGGATGGAGCGCTTTGTGGCCCGGCTGCGGGCGTAAGGCAAGCACGCACAGCGGCGCGCGGGGAAGACAGGCTGCCGCGGCAGGTAGGGCGCCAAACGCGCCGCCGGGCACGTGAGGCACGCGTACCCGGCCGCGCAGCCGGCGTCGGTGCGAAGGAAACGGCTGGTGGGCGGCGTGGATGCGCCGACGCTACGGCTGACCGGCCCGCCAGCGCAGGTACTCACTGACCACGCGAATGCCCACCGCAATCGCATCTTCGGACGGATCCATGCGGGCGTGGTGCAGGCCGTAAGGCGAGTCCACGCCGAGCCAGAACAAAAAGCCCGGGATGCGCTCCAGAAAATAGCCGAAATCCTCGCCGGTCATGGCCGCGTCGCACTCCACCGCCCGCACCTGAGGCGACTGCGCGGCCCAGTCGAGGAACGCGCGGGTCAGGCGGGGGTCGTTGTCCACCTGCCGGTAATTGGCGCCGTAGTCAATGCCGGCGCGGCAGTCGAAACTCTGCTCGATGCCGCGCACGCACGCCTCGACGCGGGATTTCACGATTTTCATCGTCTCCGCCGACAGGGTGCGGATGGTGCCTTCAAGACGGGCGTGATCGGCAATAATGTTTTGCTTGCTGCCGCCGTGGATGCGGCCCACGGTGATGACCGCCGCATCGAGGGGATCGACGTTGCGGGCCACAATCGTCTGCAGTTGAGTCACCAGGTGGCAAGCCGCCACCACCATGTCGTTCGCCCGATGGGGGAAGGCCGCGTGCCCGCCGGTGCCGTGGAGATCGATAAACAGCTCGGAGGTATTGGCGAACAAAATCCCCGGCCGCGTGGCAACGGTGCCCACCGGATATTCGGGAGCGACGTGCAGGGCGATGATTTCATCGGGGCGCCAGGCCTGGAATTCGGCACTTTGCAGCATCGGGCGGGCGCCGCCCGGCCCCTCCTCGGCCGGCTGAAACACGACCAACAGGTCGTCTGCCAGAGGCTCGGCGGCAACGGCGGCGAGAACCCCCAGGGCAATCGTCATATGCACGTCGTGCCCGCAGGCGTGCATGTACCCCGCATGCTGGGAGCAAAAGGAATGGCCGGTCTCTTCCGCCACCGGCAGCCCGTCCATATCGGCGCGATAGGCGAGCGTGCGGCGCGGGGAGCGCCCGCGCACGCGTACCAGGATGCCGGTGCGCCAGGTTTTGACCTCTAGGTGCTCCTGCGGCAGGGAGCGGATGACCTCAAGGAGCAAGGCCTGGGTGCGCTGCTCGGCGAACCCAGGCTCGGGGATCTGATGCAGACGGCGGCGGATCTGGATGAAATCCATGGTGCATCGCTCCTGTGCGGGGATTAGAGCTGGCGCAGTTCCTGCTTGATTTCAATCTTGGCCGGGTCGGTGTCGCCGATGCTCTTGATGACGCGCGCCGGCACCCCGGCCACCACGACACCGGGCGGCACGTCCTCGGTCACGATGGCGCCAGCCGCCACAACGGATCCCCGGCCGACAGTGACACCCTCGAGGATGACCGCATTGGCGCCAATCAGCACGTTGTCCTCCACCACCACCGGCTTGGCGGACGGCGGCTCAATCACGCCCGCCACGACGGCACCCGCCCCGATGTGGCAGTTGGCGCCAATCAAGCCGCGCCCGCCGATGACCGCGTTCATGTCGACCATCGTCCCGGGGCCGATGACCGCCCCGATGTTGATGACCGCGCCCATCATGATGACCGCGTTGTCGCCAATTTCAACCTGGTCGCGGATGATGGCGCCCGGTTCAATGCGCGCCCGGATGTTTTTCAAATCCAGCAGCGGGATGGCGGAGTTGCGCCTGTCCGATTCGACGACAAAATCCTCAATCCGCTCGGCCTCGGCCCTGAGCACCGGCTCGATGTCCTTCCATTCTCCGAACACCACGCCCAGCGAGGCGCCCAAAAACGCGCGTACGCCCTCACCAAAATGAAGACCGGCCAGGTCCCCTTTCAGGTACACCTTGACGGGCGTCTTCTTTTCACTGCTGCGGATAAACTCAATCAACTGATTGGCGTCCACTCGGTCCACCTCCTATGTATGCAAAAACAGCGGCGAACCCCAGGGGCCTGCCGCTGCCTGTGCCCCAGCCGGCGGCGCGTTCGCGCCCGGACCCGCCTGCCGGTGCGCCTGGGGCCATGCTTACATGCCCTGGTGCCCCAGGGCTCACTTCTTCTGCACTTTGCTCCAATCGGCCAGGAAGCGCTCGATGCCCTGGTCGGTCAGCGGGTGCTTAATCATCCGGTCGATGACCGCGTATGGGCAGGTAGCGATGTGCGCCCCCGCTTTGGCCGCCTCGGTCACGTGCATCGGGTGGCGGATGCTGGCGGCGATGATCTCCGTCTCGATGTCGTGCAGGTCAAAGATGGTGCTGATGTCGGAGATCAGTTCGACGCCGTTGAAGCTGATGTCGTCCAGACGGCCGATGAACGGGCTGACAAACGTCGCACCGGCGCGGGCGGCCAACAGCGCCTGGTTGGCACTGAAAACCAGCGTCACATTGGTCTTGATCCCGCGCTTGGCGAACCGGTTGACCGCCTTGAGCCCCTCCGCCGTCAGCGGTACCTTGATCACGATGTTCGGGTGAATTTCAGCCAGCGGCAGGCCTTCCTCCACCATCCCATCCGCGTCTAGGCTGACCACCTCGGCGCTGATGGGACCGTCCACAATCTGCACAATCTCCTTCAGCACTTCGATAAAGTCACGGCCCTCTTTGGCGACGAGGCTCGGGTTGGTGGTGACACCGCTCAGGATGCCCATCTCCGCCGCATTGCGGATTTCCGCCACATTGGCTGTATCGATGAAAATCTTCATGCACAAGTCACCTCACTCAAGAGTCCGCACTTATCATATCATTTCTTGACGCAGCAGGGAAAAACCCTGGGGCATAGGCATGGCCCGAGTCGGTTATGTATGCGCGGTGTTTCGATTTCCACGCCTCGGCGTCCGGCCGGCCCCCCGCCTGCGACGCGTTCCTTCTTGTCTGTCGCGTCCGGGCATTGCCGCCCCGCTCTGCGCCACGCGTGTCCATCGCGAAAACTACGATGAATGGTCCTCCTCGTTCAGGTATGAGCGCACCACCTGCCGCAGCTCCTCAATGTCGAACGGCTTGGTAAAGTGGGCAAGCGCTCCCATTTCCATCGCTTCTTGAATGAGGTCGAGTTCCCCGTACGCGGTCATCATTACGACCTTGCTGGGGATCTCCAACTTGCACAGGTTACGAAGGATTTCGAGGCCATCCATGCCCGGAATTTTCATGTCCAGCAGGATCAGGTCAGGCGACTCCGTCCTTGCGAGTTCCAACGCCGTCGGTCCATTGTGCGCGAGCAACGTCTGGTAGCCTTCCTTGCTGAGCACCTCTTGCAGCAACACACGGATGCCGAACTGGTCATCCACAATCAGGATTTTCTTGCCCAATGAAACCCACCCTTTAGCGGGCGCGCTGCACGGCCAGAGAACCCGAATGGGGCTGTCCTGACCTGCGGGCGCCCTCGTCGATGTAATGCGGAGCCCCCCATTCCTCCCTCAGGACAGTCGGTATCTCCAACATTTCGAGATGCAGGGCAGAAAATCCTCCCAAACGCGAACCGCGGACGGACTGAAACAGGCGAAAATTGCGCACCGTCTCGCGCGCCTCGCCGGGGACGCGGGCGGATCGACATCCGGGCCGTACGGTCATCCGGTCCCGTTCGCTGCCAAGGCGCTGCACCCGGCCCGCCCGGTAGAGAGCGGTGCCAGCCCTCTTCAGACCTGGCGCAAGGATTGCGCTGGCTGCTCCTGATAACGCAGGGCCGCCGCCACAAACTCGCGGAACAGCGGCTGCGCCCGATTGGGACGGGAGGTGAACTCAGGGTGGAACTGCACCGCGACAAACCACGGATGATCCGGCAGTTCGATGACCTCGACCAGCCGCCCGTCCGGCGACGTGCCGCTGATGCACAGGCCGGCAGCCGTCAGCGTGTCCCGGTAAGCGTTGTTAAACTCGTAGCGGTGGCGATGTCGCTCCCGCACAACCGGGCTCTCATACGCCTGGGCTGCGCGGCTGCCCGGCACAAGCCGGCACTCGTAGGCGCCCAGGCGCATGGTGCCGCCCATGTCCTCCACCTGCTTTTGCTCTGGCAACAGGTCAATCACCGGGTACGGGGTGTGGGCGTCGAACTCGCCGCTGTGCGCTCCCTTCAGGTTGGCCACGTGGCGGGCGTACTCGATGACGGCAATCTGCATGCCCAGACAAATCCCGAAGTACGGAACCTTGTGCTCGCGGGCGTAACGGCAAGCCGTGATCTTGCCTTCGATGCCGCGGTCGCCGAAGCCGCCGGGCACCAGGATGCCGTCGGCGCCGCCCAGCAACTCGGCCACGTTCTCCTCGGTGACCTCTTCCGCGTGAATCCATTGGATGTCCACCGACGCGGCGTTCTCAAAGCCGCCGTGCCGGAGCGCTTCAATGACGCTCGCGTAAGCGTCCGGCAGCGCCACATACTTGCCCACCACCGCAATCGTCACCCGCCGCTTGAGGTCCTTGATTCGGGCCACCATGCGCCTCCACTCGTCCAGGTCGGGCACCGCGGGAGTGAACCCGAAGTGGCGAAGGACAATCGTGTCCAGCCCCTCCTCGCGCAACATCAAGGGGACCTCGTAGAGCACCTCCGCGTCCCCGTTTTCAATCACCGATTCCACGTCGGTGTCACAGAACAGGGCGATTTTCTTCTTCACCTCGAGCGACAGGGGCACCTGCGTGCGGCAGACGATGATGTTGGGCGTGATGCCGATGCTGCGCAACTCCGCCACACTGTGCTGGGTGGGCTTGGTCTTGACCTCGCCGGTCAACGGGAGGAGCGGGACCAAGGTGACGTGAATGTAGAGAACATTGTCGCGGCCGACCTCGGTCCTCATCTCGCGGATGGCCTCAAGGAACGGCAAGCTCTCGATGTCGCCGACGGTCCCGCCGATCTCCGTGATGACCACATCGATGCCCGGGGCCGCCGCCTGCAAAATGCGCTCCTTGATCTCGTTGGTGACGTGCGGAATCACCTGCACCGTGGCGCCCAGGTAATCGCCGCGCCGCTCCTTGGTGATCACCGACCAGTAAATCTGGCCGCTGGTCACGTTGTTGGCTGCGCTCAGGTTTTCATCGACAAACCGCTCGTAATGGCCCAGGTCCAGGTCCGTTTCCGCCCCGTCGTCGGTGACGAACACCTCGCCGTGCTGGTACGGGCTCATCGTGCCCGGGTCCACGTTGAGGTACGGATCGAACTTTTGGATGGTCACCTTCAGGCCGTGGCTCTTCAACAGGCGGCCCAGCGAGGCGGCCGTGATGCCTTTCCCCAAGCCCGAGACAACGCCTCCGGTGACAAAGATGAACTTCGCCATCATTCTGCTCCTCTCTCACAAAAACAGCGTCCCAGCCGCAGCTGGAACGCAAACTGGCGCACCAAGCCAGGGTTCCAATCAGTATTTGCTGTCAGTATTTGCTGTCTTCGCCATCCAGCGACTCATCCAGGTCTTCTTCCGTCAAAAGCTCTGAGGCCTCGTCTTCGCCGAGGTCCTCGTCACTGTCTGCGTCCAAGTCGTCCGTCTCTATGTCGTCCGAATCCTGGTCCTCGTCGGTGAGGTCCACATCCTCCAGGTCCTCGTCGTCCACGGCGACTTCATCGTCTTCCAGGACGTCCTCATCGTTCTCGTATTCGTCCACATCGACGTCTTCGTCGTCGTCACTGAACGCATCGCCGCTCTTGCGGACAAACCGTTTGTTGGAGAGCGCCTTCTCCGCGGTTCTGTCCACCGGATACCAGCGCCGCAACCCCCAGGTGTTCTGCCCGAGGCAGACGAATCGCCCGTCGATGTTGATCTCGGTGTACAGCCGCGCGATGACCTCCATCACCTCTTCGTCAGTCATGCCGCGCAGCTCCTGAACCTCAGCCACCAGGTCGCGGAAGTAACACGGTTCCTTGCGGACGCGCAGGATCTCCCATGCCAGCTCGACCAAGGGCATCTGCAAAATCTCGTCTTGCGACTTGGACAGCGCCACAGCCATGCCTATTCCTCCTCGCCGTTCGACGGGGCTTGACTATGTCAACTCAAATATGAGCATTATAACACACGATGCGTCCTGTCACACGTCCCTCTGAAGGAATTTTTTCAGACGCCCACCGCCTCCAAGATCACCTCGTCAAGTGGCGGGCGATGACCATGCGTTGAATCTGATTGGTCCCTTCGTAAATCTGCGTCACTTTGGCGTCGCGCATATACCGCTCCACCGGATAGTCCTTGATATAGCCGTAGCCGCCAAACAACTGCACGGCGTCGGTCGTCACCTGCATCGCGGTGTCGGAGGCAAACAGCTTCGCCATCGACGCCTCCTTCCCGCACGGCTGCCTCTTGTCGCGCAGCCAGGCGGCATGATAGACCAGCCACTGGGCCGCCTCGACGCGCGTCGCCATGTCGGCCAGCATGAACTGCACCCCTTGCAACTCGGACAAAGGCTTGCCGAACTGGCGCCGCGTCTTGGTGTGGGCGCGGGCGGCGTCGAGCGCCGCCCGGGCGATGCCGAGCGCCTGCGCACCAATTCCAATGCGGCCCGTATCCAGGAGGCGCATGGCGATGGCAAACCCTTCCCCCTCGCCGCCGAGTCGCTGCGCCGCCGGGATGCGAGCGTCTTCGAACAACAGCTCGCACGTGGCCGACCCGTTCAGCCCCATCTTCCGCTCCTTCTTGCCGACACGAAAGCCTTGTGTGTCCTTGTCCACGAGGAACGCCGTCACCCCGTGACTGCCTTGAGCCCCATCCGTCACGGCGAACACGCAGTACACGCCAGCCACGCCGCCATTGGAGATGAACACCTTACTGCCGTTGAGCACGTAGGTGTCCCCTTCGCGCACCGCCCGTGTACGGATGGATCGCGCGTCCGAGCCTGCATCCGGCTCCGTCAACGCGAACGCGCCGAGACACTCGCCCGAGCACAGCCGCGGCAGGTACCGCCGCTTTTGTTCGTCGCTGCCAAAGTACAGAATCGCGAGCGTCGCGACCGAGGTGTGCACCGCAAGAATGACTCCGAGCGTCGCCGAAGCGTAGGAGATTTCCTCCATAGCCGCGATGTAGGAGACAAAATCGGCGCCCACGCCGCCCCATTCCTCCGGGATGGGCAGGCCCAGAAGCCCAATCTCCCCCATCTGCCGCACCAGGTCGTGCGGAAACTCGTCCCGTTCATCGATTTCCTGTGCGCGGGGGGCAACCACCTCGCGCGCGAAGGACCGCACCAGCTGGCGCATCCGCTCCTGCTCGGGTGTGAACTGAAAGTCCATCGCTCACCGCCTCCAAAATGCGCCCCGTCCAGCGCCAAACGGCGTTTGCGCATAGGCCACAACCGCAATCCGCCTCAGGCGGTTTCCTCCTTCGGGTTCACCGCCTCTGTGCCCGCAAGCGACATCGCCAGCAGCTCAATCACATCGTAGGTCTGCATCTTATCCTCCGCGCCGTGCGCCTTGGTGCCGTCTATCAGCATCGTCATGCAGTACGGACAGGCGGTGCCCAGCACGGTGGCGCCGGTTTTGAGCGCCTGCTCCGCCCGCATCACGTTGATGCGCGTCCCCGTCTCCTCTTTGAACATCCCGCCGCCGCCGGCGCCGCAGCACATGCTGTGCTGCCGGCTGCGCTCCATTTCCACCAAGCGGACGCCGGGAATGGATTCGAGGATGTAGCGCGGCGGATCATAGATGCCGTTGTAGCGGCCCAGGTAGCACGAGTCGTGGTACGTGACCACCTGTTCAACGCGCCGCTCCGGTTTGATGCGCCCCTCCTGAATCAGTTTCGCCGCAAACTGGGTGCTATGCCAGACCTCCTCCGCCTGCCAGCCAAAGTCCGGATACTCGTTCCTGAAAGTGTTATACGCGTGCGGATCGGTCGTGATGATTTTCCTTACGCCGTAGGCCTGGAAGATCTCGATGTTGCGCTGCACGAACTCCTGGTACAAAAACTCGTTGCCAAGCCGGCGTGCCGAGTCTCCGTCCGACTCCTCCTCGACGCCGAGAATGGCGAAATCGACGCCGGCGGCCAGCAGCACCTTGGCGAACGCCTGGGCAATCTTCTGCGCCCGCTGGTCGAACGAGGCGGCGGTGCCGACGAAGAACAGGTATTCCGCCTGCCCGTTCACCTCCGCCATCGTGCGCACCGGCAGGTCTTTGGCCCAGGCGGCCCGCTCGCGGCGGTTGATGCCCCACTCGTTCGATTGCCGTTCCAGATGGGTGAACACCTTGTTCACCTCGGGGCTGGCCCTGCCCTCGGTCAGCACCAGGTAGCGGCGCAGATCAATGACGTCCTGCACATGTTCGTTGGCCACCGGGCACGCTTCTTCGCAGGCGCGGCAGGTGGTGCAGGCCCAGACCTCCTCCTCGCTGAAAACCCCCAGCTCAAACAGCGACTGATGGGTCAATGGCTCCGCCCCGACCGCCAGGTTGGCCAGCATGCCGGGACCTTGCTGGTTTACCGCGTCCTTCATCTTGAGAATCAGGTACTTCGGCGACAACGGCTTCCCCGACAGTGTCGCCGGGCAGTTGATATGGCAGCGGCCGCACTCGGTGCAGGCATACCCATCCAACAGCTGCTTCCAGGTGAATTGCTCAATCCGCCCGACGCCAAACTCCTCGACGCTCTCGTCCTCCAGGTCGAGCGGCCGCAGTTTGGGAGGGCCCAGGCGGCGAAAGTACCAGTTGAGCATGGCGCCCAGCATGTGCGAGTGTTTGGAGCGCGGGATGACATAGAGGAAAGTGAAAATGCAGAACACATGGATCCAGAAGCAGGCCTCGGCGATGGCGAGCAAGGCGCCCCGCCCGAGGCCGCTGAATCCCCCGGCGATGGCACTGACCACCGGGGACCACCAGCCCGGGGCCTTGCCCTCCAGGTCGACGTCCGCCCCAGTGGCCACCAGATAGGTCAGGACGATGAGCCCAATCAGCCCGAGGATAAGGCCGCCTTCCAGGCCCCCGTCAAGGCGCATCGGCCTCAGTCCATAGCGGCGGATGAGCCCGACAATGACAGCCGCCAGCACGCACAGCGACAGAAGTTCCTGGATGAATAGGTAGACGTTCGAGTTCCCCCACGGAAAATGCCAACGGGTCAGGTGAAAGACGATGAAATCGAGGTCCCCGAAGACCAGGACCAAAAACCCCCAAAAGATAAAAAAGTGGGCCAAACCCGACGGCTGGGCCAACACCTTCTTCTGAAGCAGCACGTTCACGACAAAACTCCGCACACGCTGGCCCGTATCCCCCAGGCGGCTGCCGTCCGGAGCCCCTGCCAGCACATAACGGACGCGATCCGCAACTGCCTTGACAAACAGATACACGGCCCCAGCAAACAAGAGGAGAAAAATGATTCCTTGCACAATGTACCAAACCACGACGCGGATGCCTCCCCTCCGCCGGCACGCATGAAGCGGGGCGAACGGTGCCGGGATGATAAACGTTTGCCGAACAACCTACCGACCGGTCGGTTTAGGTTATGGTATAACACTTCTCCTGAATAGCCAAGGAGAAAATCTGGCTTCGCCCCCCTTGCCTTCGTCAGACTCTTGACTCTACCATACCATTGGCGGTCTGGAATGTGAACTGAGCAGGCAGCGGCCCCAGGCGTCCGGGCGTCCACGCGAACCAGGTTGGGGCGCTGTCTGGGTTTGAACGCTGGTTGGATCCGCTGTTAGGATAGTCCATTCGAACTAGTTGCAACCGAAGCAGGAAAATAGCCCGGTCTCACCTGGTTTGTTGGGCTATTCCCAGGTACCCTGACGGTGCGTGCGGTGCGCACGAACTGGGCGCAATCACCGGTTGTCCAGTGGGCCTTGCAAAAGAGGAGGTCGTCAAATGGAAGAACATGCAAAAGACAAACCATTACCGCAACGATTTCACCGGGTCCGCAGTGAAGTGACCCTGTATTGGCTGGGCGCTTCAGCTGGCGCCATCGCCGCCGACGCCATCTTTTTCCGGATAGCCTATCGGGAACATGACAATGGATTGGCCTGGTCCGTGGCCTCTGTCATTCTGCTCATCGTCATCCTCGCTCTGCTCATCCAATGGCGGTTCCGGGCCTTGTTTCGACCGATTCAGGCGCTCTATGACGAAATGATGTACATAAGAACGGGAGACTTTCGCGCGCGGGACCTGGACGCCGCGGGTCGCACCGACCTGGTTCAAGTGGTGCAAGCGCTTCAGGAGGCAAAGGCGGGTGTGCGCCGCATCCTGGAGCAGATGCAGCAGGCGGCGAGCGACATCAGCGACGGGATAGAGTCCCTGCGTGAAAGCGCACATACCACCAGCCAGGCCTCGGAACAAAACGCGTCCGCGATGACGCAAGTCATGACGGCCGTGGACGAGGAGAGAGCCCTGACCAACCAAACCGTCTCCGCGATGCAGGAGACCATGCAGAGTGTGGCGTCCATCCAGGCCTTGATTGCCAAGACGCAAGACCTTTCCTCCGCCATGATGGAGAACGCGGAGCAAGGGAAGGCGCAGATGTCCGCAGCCACGGACCAGATGAAGAAAATGGAGCAGGCGGTGGCGCGGGTGCGGCAGAGTACACAGGCGCTGGAACAATCCGCCCACCAGGTGACAGACATTGTGCAGGCGATGCAGTCCATCGCGGCGCAGACGCACATGCTCGCCCTCAACGCCGCGGTCGAGGCGGCGCGGGCCGGCGGCGAAGGCAAAGGCTTCGCCGTGGTCGCGGCCGAGGTGCGCAAACTCGCGGAACAATCGCGCCGCGACGCGGATACCGTGCGCCAGGTGGTGACCGACATGGTCAGCCACGTGCAAGCGGCGGCCGCATCCATGGAGGAGGCGGCGGGCACGGTGGTTCACACGTCGCAAGCGGTGCGCGCCTCCGAAAACACGTTTCTGGGACTGGCCCAGGACGTGCTGGAACTCCAGGATGGGATGCGGACCATCGAAACGGCGGCGCAAGCCATCCGCAGCCACACCGAACGGGTTGCGGAACAGATGCCGGTGCTGCAGAAGGCGGCCGATGTGCAGTCGCAATCGGTGGCGGAAGTCGCCGCCGCAAGCGAAGAGCAGGTGGCGATGATGGAAGAAGTGGCCTCGACGGTGGACGAGATCAGCCGCATGGCCGGTCAGTTGCGCGCCGCGGCAGGACAGTTTCAGTGGTGAGGATCAGCCCTGTTGATGCCTTCTGTCCCTGCCCGCCGACGCAGCAACTCGTCGGCGCGCTGGCGCAACAGGGCGCCAAATTTCCCGCACTGCGCCGTCGTGGCGCGGCCGAGATCGCCGAGGAGGTACTCGTGCAGGCCCACTTCCCGCGCCACCTCGGCGCGCATGCGCTCCATCAGGCGCGCGCGCTCCGCATCCAGGGCCTCCCGCTCGTTGGCTGGGCGCGCGGCGCTTTCGGCACGCCACTTCCCCGCAACGAAGTCCTCGACGGGGCGCGTGCCGCCGGCCCGCCTGCCGTCGGCGCGGGCCGGGCCACGCTGTGGCCCCCGCGCGGACCGGGGTTGGACCGGTGTGTTTTCGCGCTCGCTCATCGCGCATCCTCCGAACCCTCGCTCGCACGCGCGCTCGCGCACGCATCCAGCGGCTCCAGTGTGAACACCAGGTCAATCCGATTGGCCTGCGCTGGGTCCGCGTCCCGCCCCAGCCCCATCCGGCAGCGGACGCGCGCCTCCCCGCCGTCGGGGCGCAGCCGCACGTCCATGGCCTCCACGGCCACGGCGACCGGGATGGCCCGCCCTTGCACACGCAGCTCGGAATACGTGGTGCGGCCGGGGACAAAGCGGTGTGTCCAGGTGACCGGCCCCCGGCGCGCCCAGGTCAGCGCGCCCGGCTCCAGCTTGAGGGCGCTTTGCCCGGCCGGCCCGCCCTGTGCGGCCTCGACCGGCTCCTGATAGACAAACCAGTGCGATCCGCCCTTCTGCCGCCACCGTGCGTCTTCGATGCACGCTTCGAGGGCGTCGGAACCCGACTCGACGCGCCGCCAGCGGATGCGCACGCGCCGTTCGGGGGCGCCTTCCTCATACCACCACATGCTGAATCTACCCCTTGTCCATCCGCCGGCAATGCGCCATCCGCGGCCTTTTCCGTTGCCGAGGCCCTGCCGTTTCCGCCTGAGCCGCCAGCCTTGTCCTCACGCGCCCGAACGGCTGCAGGAAGCCTACGCTGTGTGAACAAACGCGAGCAGGGCCTCACGCACCAGCTTCGCCGCCAGGATTTGCGTCTGCTCGGACGGATCGATCAGCGGCGAGGTCTCCACCAGGTCGAATCCCACCACGTTCAGCTTCGCCAACTCGCACATGACCGCAAACCCTTCGCGCGGGGTGATGCCGCCGTGCTCGGCCGTGCCCGTGCCGGGGGCGTGAGCAGGATCGAACACGTCGATATCCCAGGTCACGTACACCGGGTGGCCCATCAGCTCGGGCAACACCTGTCGCAACGGCGTGAGCACGTCAAATGGGAAAAAGTGGGTATGCTCGCGGGCCCACCGAAACTCCTCGCGCGTTCCGGAGCGGATACCGAACTGGTAGACCTTCTCCGGGCCAATGGCATCGCACACCTTGCGGATGACGGTGGCGTGCGAGTACGCCTCGCCCTCGTACGACTCACGCAGATCCGTATGCGCGTCCAGGTGCACCACGCGCAAATCGGGGTACGCCTCCCAGGCGGCGCGCAGGGCGCCCCAGGAGGCCAAGTGCTCACCGCCCAAGCCGAGCGGAAACTTGCCGGCTGTGTACAACGTGCGCACGTACTGGTAAATCTTCTCCACGCTCGCCTGCGGATTGCCGAAAGGCAGCGGGATGTCCCCGGCGTCAAAGTACCGGATGTCCGAGAGGTCGCGGTCGAGGTATGGGCTGTACTCCTCAAGCCCAATCGAGACCTCGCGGATGCGGGCCGGTCCGAGACGCGTGCCGGATCGAAAGGAGACCGTCCAGTCCATGGGCATGCCGTAGATGACCGCTTGCGCGGCGGCGAAGTCGTCGCTGGCGGCGATGAACACGTTGCCGCTGTACGCAGGGTCAAACGGACGGCCGATGCCGCCCGGCTGCCCGGGTGCCCAGGGATGGCTCATCCCCGAGTCAACTCCTCGACAAAGGGCGGCAGGGCGAACGCGGCTTGGTGCACCTGCGGCGAATAATACTTGCAATCCGTCACGCGGGCCGGCTGGGGCGCGAGCGGGTTATACTCCTTGCTGCCGATGGTGAAGCTCCACATGCCGGTTGGATAGGTCGGGACATACGCCAGGTACAGGTGCGTCTTCGCGAATACGCTCGAGACGTCGCTGAAGACCTGGCGAATGAGGTCCTGGTTGGTAAACGGAGATTCGGTCTGGGCGACAAACAGGCCGTCCTCACGCAGCGCCCGGTGGACCGCCTGGAAGAACGTCCTGGCGAAGAGACCGACCGCGGGGCCGACGGGATCCGTCGAGTCCACCAGTATGACGTCAAACTCGCCGGGGTGCTGCTCGACGTAGCGGATGCCGTCGGTCACCTGCACATCGACGCGGGCATCCGAGAGGCCCTTTGCGATGTGCGGGAAGTATCGCTTGGACGCTTCAATGACGCGCCCGTCGATCTCCGCCAGCACGACGCGTTCGACCGAGGGGTGTTTGAGGATCTCCCTCACCGCGCCTCCGTCGCCGCCGCCAACCACCAGGACACTTTTGGGATTGGGATGCGTGTGCATCGGCACGTGGGCAATCATTTCATGATAGACAAACTCGTCCTTGTCGGTGGTCATCACGCAACCGTCGAGGACAAGCAGGTTACCATATTGGGCGGTTTCGTAAACGGCGAGCGACTGAAACTCCGTCTGCTCGCTGTGAAGGGTCCGGTTGACCCGAAGTCCGAGCGACAGGTTCTCGTTCTGCAGCTCGGTGAACCACAGTTCCGGCTTCGGCATGGGCGCGCCTCCTAGCACAGTGCAGTCAAATTGCCGTCCGTATTATACCAAACTGTGAAGGTGAGAATGTGACAGGTGCGGCAGAGTTCGGAGGAGACACGTCCATTGTCGGCAGTCAGACCGTGTAGGAGTGGAGGCTCTTCAAACTCGCACACATCCGGATCGCCCTGGAGCACTTGGTTCGGGTTGAAGCCTTCCGCAAGAACTGACTCGTACCCAAGGAGTCGACGTTTCTTTGCCTTTCTGGTTCAGGAACCAGGGTGAAATAGGGATTCATGGTGCTGCAATCCCCGATTGAGGCTTGCGGCACTTCATGGTTTGCTCTTGAAGGGACGGGTCTATATCCGCCTCCATAACCCCCGCACTGCAGCGGTGGCCATCCGTCATCTCGCCACATCCCCGGCCCGCCCATAGGCGTGCGCCACCTTGCGCAGCGACGTCTCGTCCTCCATGCACAGGCCCTGGAACGCGCAGCGGTTGCAGTGGTGCGTCGGGTTGGCGCAGTGCTCAATCTGCCCCACCGCGTTCTCCCTCAGGCGGCCCATGCGCTTGAGCTGTTCAATCCCCGCCCGCACCAGTTCCGGCGACACACCGACAAACGACGCCAGCTCGTCCATCGTCCACACCCTGCACTGGGTAAACGCCGCTTCGATCTTTGACAGCACCGCCGTAGCCCCTCTCACCCAGCCGGCCAACCGGCATTACTCGCTTCATATCTGCAGCCCGAAGACCATCCCGACGCGTTCCAGCAGCAGCCCCAGCCCAAACGCCACCGCCACGTTCACGATGATGCCAGCCGCCGTCCACCTCCAGCTGCCGCTCTCGCGACGCATCTGGATGACCGTGGACAAGCAGGGCACATACAGCATGTAGACCACCAGGTAGGTGAACGCCACCAGCGGCGTCATCGCTTGTGTCAGCAAATGCCCGAGCGATCCGTCCGTCCCCGCCCCATACAGCACGCCGAGGGTGGAGAGCGTCGTCTCCTTGGCGACAAAGCCGAACAATATGGCAATCATCAGGCGCCAGTCGAACCCGTACCACCGCCCCACCGACTCCAGCCAGTGCCCTACCTGCGCCGCGTACGACTGACCGACCGGCGCGCCCATGGGGAAGTACGTCAGTGCCCACGTCAGGAGCGTCGCCCAAATCAGGAACATCCAGATGCGGCTGATGAACATCCACACACGGTGCCAGGTCGGAATCAGGATATTGCGCATGGACGGCACGTGATAGCTCGGCAGCTCAATCAGCAGCGGCGCTGGATCGGTCGGCAGCACCGTCCGGCGGTACAGCATAGCCGATCCCGCCACCACCCCGAGACTGATGAGGATGAGCGCCATCATCACAAACGCGCCGCGCGTGCCCGGGAAAAACGCCGCCGTCATGACCGCCATAACACCGAGCCGCGCGTTGCAAGGAATGAACGGGATCACCAAATTGGCCAACAGGCGATCCCGATGGTTTTCCATCACCCTCGTCGCCGCCATCGCCGGCACATTGCACCCGTACGCCGAGACCAGCGCGAAAAACCCTTTCCCATGCAGGCCAATCCCCTGCATCAACCGGTCCACCAACACCGATGCCCGCGCCATATAGCCGCTGTCCTGGAGAAGCTGATAGATGGCGAAGAAGATGGCCATGTAGGGAACAAACGACAACACCGCCCCGACGCCGGCAAACACTCCGTCGACCGTCAGGCTCTGCACATAGGTTGGGGCCCCTACAGCCGCCAACCCCTTGGCGACAAGCTGTCCTAGCCACCCCATGCCGTTGCCCACCCAATCGGAGAGAGGCGCGCTGGCCACAAACGACAGCCAAAAGGCAGCAAAAAATACAACCGCCATCGCCGGGTAGCCCCAAAACCGATGCAGCAACACCTTATCCAGCCGCTCGCTGAAGGTCTGTTTGGCGAGCGGATCCCGCCGCACACAGTCGGCGAGAAGATTCGCGATGTGGTTGTACTTTGCGTCGGCGATGCGCATCTCGAACTCCTCGTGCTGGGCGCGCAGGCGCTCAAGAACCGCCGGTTCCAGGGCCAACGCCTGATTTCCCAGCTCCACCTGGACACCCGCTTGCTGCGCGCAGCAGGACAGCGCAAGTTGCACAGCCGCCTGGCCCTGCGGGATGACGCGCACCTCGCGCGTCACCTCTTCGTCGCCCTGCAGCAGCCGCAGCGCCATCCACTCAGGGCGGAAGCGGCCGACACCTGCGGCCGGCTGTGCGCCCGCCACCACCGGCGATGCGGTGAGGCCCCGGGCGCGAGTATCCCCTGCACCCAGGGCGATGCCGGGCCCCGGGGCCGCAGCGGCCAACTGCGACGCGAGCGGATCCAACACCTCGCGCAGCTCCTCCGGATACGGGACCACCCAGGTGTTGATGGGGACAACTTCCCGCCCGCCGATGCGTTCCATCCACGCCACCAGCTCCGTGAGGCCCACGCCCCGCGCCGCCACCGTCGGCACCACAGGCACCCCGAGCCGCCGCGACAGGGCGGCCGCATCCACGGTAATGCCCTGGTCTTCGGCCACGTCCACCATGTTCAAGGCCACTACGACGCGCGGCGTCAGTTCCAACACCTCGAGCGCGAGAAACAGATTGCGCTCCAAACTCGCCGCGTTGACGACCACAATCACAGCGTCGTATGGCTCGTACAACAGGAAGTTGCGCGTCACGAGTTCATCGCGCGCGTAGGCTGTCAGCGCGTACGTGCCCGGGAGATCCACCAACTCTATGAGGTCTCCCGCCGCTCCCGAACGCACTTTGCCGATGATGTATTCCACAGTGGTTCCCGGCCAGTTGGCAACCTCTTGATGAGCGCCCGTCAGCGCGTTGAACAGTGTGGTTTTGCCCACGTTCGGGTTCCCCACCAGTGCAACTCTCACGCTAGCTGCCCCCGATCTCTATCCACTGAGCGAACCGTCCAACAACCCAACGTCCACTCCCGCGTCCCCGACAGCCTGCCTCAATCCAGTCGGTCAGCCTACTACGGAGACCCAAACCCTATCCGCGTCGTGGCGCCGGATGGCCAACCGAGTGCCGCGCACTTCAATCTCCAGCGGCCCACCGAGCGGCATGCGCCGCACCAGTACAAGCCGGCTGCGCGGCGTAATGCCGAGCGAGAACAAGCGGTTGCGAAACTGCGGTGGCCCCGCAAGGTCCTGAACCTCCGCCTCGGCGTTGACGCTCAGTTGTGACAGTCGCACGGTCCGCATCCAGATGGCCACTCCCTTGCCTTACCGGGAACCCTTTTTCCGCTCATCCTGACGACTCGTTATCTGTGATTATAGCACAAAAAGTTGATCAGTCTGATCATCTTTTGGCTCTTGTTTTCCTTCGTAAAGCATATTCGTTTGTACACACTAATGACCTGCAGTTTTAGAGGTCACAGTGTAGTTCCACGTGCTGTTTTGAGAGAGAGGATTCAACGTAGCTGCGGATCAACTGCCAGCCGGCCGATTCCCTGCGGAACGTTTCAACGAAGAGATTGACCTCCTTCGTGGGCTTTCCATCCAGTTCAAACGTCACCCAATACACCGCGAGGACTTCGTCTTCATCGACCGGAGTGACGACAACCTCGTGGAAGTGCCACTTTGGGCTTCTTCCCGCGTATGACTGGAACGCTTCGCGCCAACCGCTGTAGGCTTCGTCATAGCCCCAATCGGAAATCTGGTTTCCGGGATATGCCCAGCGAGCCCGCAATTCCGGAGAACAAAAGGCGCTCACGCGTTCCGCGTCACAGTCGTTCCACGCAGTTTGATATTGGGTGAAGAAACTCCGAAAATCAAACAGTAATTCCGACAGTCGGCCCGTCCCGTCGAACGGCTTCTGGCGGACCTCATCGTCCCACTGCACCGGCGTCACGGTTCCGCGAGCCCAATCACTCCGAAGCATAGTGTAACTGATGGAATCGGCATACGTTCCGTCCGCTTTCGGCCACGCGACCCGGTGGTGGGCCTCCTTGACGTAGTTGCACTTGCGGAACGTTCTCCTCATCGCGGCATTGTCCTGCCTGGTTTCACCCTCCACCCGCCTGACATGCGGATACACGGCAAAAACAAACTCGGTCAGCCATAATAGCGCCTGGGTTCCATACCCTTTGCCCCGCTCCCCCTGACGGATGCGAAGGTCAAACATCGCCGTATCGTCCTCGAGATCATGCAGCCGAATGAGGCCCACCTTGCGCTCTTGCACACCTAACCAGAACACACGCGTTCCCGTGTCGCTCATCCACCCATCCATCCACCTGCGAACGTCCGCGGGAGATGGCCGAGTCAAGACGTGGAACGGCCACGCCGACGCGGTGAGAAATTCAACCAGGTCGCTCTCGTCTTGAGGAGCCTGGAATTCCACAACGTCGAATTCCGCAAAGTCAGCGCCACCGGCTTCACCGTAACCTCCCATGGCAACCACCCCTCACGATGGTGCTATGTCAATAGAAAGGACGCAGAAAAATCGAGAATGCAGGGAACTGAATGTTCTGTAATGTACCGGGTCGGTTTCAACCAGCAAGAGATACCCTCTTCTGGTTGTAGGCTTTCTCAAATTCTATAGGCGTCATATATCTCAGCGACGAGTGAATCCGCTGGCGGTTGTACCTGACCTCAATATATTCCCATATGCGTCGCTTCGCTTCATCACGCGTCTTAAACTTCTCTTGATACACCAACTCGCGCTTTAACACGCTGTGAAATGACTCCATGCACGCATTGTCGTAGCAGTTTCCCTTCCGGATCATGCTCGGGATCATTCCGTATTCCCGAAGTTTTTGCTGATAATCATGCGATGCGTATTGGCTACCTCGGTCAGAATGATGGAGCACCAGGCCTTTCGGTCTCTCGCGACAAACGGCCTGCTCGAGTGCCTTAATGACCAGCGCTTTCGTCATTCTCGAATCCGCGTGCCAGCCGACAATTTTGCGTGTAAACAGGTCCATGATGCTTGCAACGTACAGCCATCCCTCCTCTGTGGGAACGTACGTGATGTCAGCCATCCAAATCTGGTTGGGTCGTTCGGCTTCAAAAGATTGGTTCAGCCGATTGTCATGTACTGGATAAGCGTGGTTGGAGTCCGTCGTAGCCTTGTATTTGCGCACAACGCGACTTCTCAGCCCATGCTCCCGCATGATACGAGCCACTGTCTTCTGTCCGACTCGTACCCCTTCACGGTGAAGAAGCTGTGTGATCTTCGGGCTCCCATACAGCCGCCTGGTTCGAACAAAGATCGGGTAAATCCGGCGTGTTAACTGCCGCCGCCGCTTTGCGCGGCCACTGACAGGACGCCTTAGCCACGTATAGTAGCCACTCCGTGACACGCCAAGCACGTCACACATCTTCTGCACTCGAAATTCAAACCGGTGTTCATGGATAAACCGGTACTTTACCTCCGGTCGTTCGCAAAGTACCGAATGACTTTTTTAAAATGGCATTCTCTTCACGAAGCTCACGGAGCTCTCGTTCCATGTCACGAATCCTCTGGTCCTCCGGCCGCAGATGCCCACTGCCCACGAATGGGTGCTCCGGGTTTTCCTTATACTTTGCAATCCACCCGTAGACCGTCTTAACCGGAATATCCAACTCCCGAGCAACCTGTGTCGCAGACTTGCCCTCTTCCAAAACCATTCCCACTACGTGAGTTTTAAAGTCCTTGTCATAGTGCTGCGCCATGGGAGTCGACACCTCGAATCGACTATATTCTTACATTCTCGATTCGCTGTGTCCACTTTTTAGACTACATCACGATTCCTGATGGATCTTCTCCGTCCGCGCCGCCGCGAGCACCGACTGGATAAACGGCGCCTTTCTGTCCGTGTACGTCTGCCTGTCCGGCGCCACACTCGCCAACTCTGCCTTCAGCCTCTTGTACGCCTGCGCTGCCTCCGGATGTTTGACCAAGTAGTCGCGAAAGAGCAGGATAATTTACCCAATCCTCGCTTTGCAGCTCATATACATGCAGGTGATAAGTTCCGGCTCCCCAAGGACCCCGCCGTGAAGAATCTTCGGTGGGGAAGTTCCCGCTTCGGTACGTATTCGTAGCCAATGTCGGCCAATCGGGTGAGACCTCATTATCAACAAGCGACAAATCGTCCACCGCCACGGCAATGTCGATGATGCGCTTGGCCGGCATGCCAGGGATGGATGTGCTGCCCACGTGCTTGATTCTCCGGACGCGGCTCCCAATGGCAGCGAGGATACGGTTCTTGTCTGCGAGAAACTCCTCCGCCCAGGCCGGATTGTAGTCGCACAGCACCGCAGGATGAGTCAAAAAATCACCCCCATTCCGAATCATACCGCATTCATCCTCGCAAGCGGACCAGAAGCAGGAAAATGTCGTCCACAATTTCCACGATGGCCTCTTCTGGCAGCTCCAAGTTGGTAAAGAACAGCTCGTGGCGGACCAAGTCCATGAGCAGAGACGCCATCCGCGGCGTGATGTGGTCCACGCGGACCTCTCCCCGAGCGGCGGCGCGTTTCAGGATGGTCATCATCGTTTCCATACTCACCTGTCGGATATACAGATACGCCGAGACCGGAACATCGTCCAGGTATTCGGCCATCAGGCCGTGCAATGTGCTCATGCCAATGGCCTGTACACGCTGGGACACGTGCCGGAGCAGGGCCAGGACGTCGCTGCGCAGATCGCCGGTGTCCGGGACGTAGTCGGATACGATGGGGCCATGTCAGCGAATGGCCGCAAGGACGAGTTTAGCCCCCGTATTTCGTGCCCACTGTTGAGGACATTTCTATTTTCGACAAGAATTTCGCCAGCCGGCCTGGAATCCAGTGGAATCCAATAGATCGTTACCTCCCTGGAACAGGAGGATTTCGAGTTGCTCGGTGGCATTCGTACGTTTGTCATGGGACCAGCACCCGATTCGAGCGTCTCAGATCGGCCCGGATGAGTGGACATCATGGACCGGGCGATGACACGTTCGGACTGCAAGCTGTCGGTCGGCTTACGCACCACAGCATTGCTCCTGTATATAGGCACCAAGCGAAAAGCCCTCTACCGTACGGAATCACCCCGGTTATAAAACGCTTACAGGCCCCTGCCACTTCCTATTCCCAAATGTAGTTGTGGCATACAAGTGGTTGTAGCCAAGCGACCCAAGGATGGCAATAATAGCAGCCAGTCAAACACATCGGCACGCTTTCAGAATCACCAAATCCAGGAGGATATTCGATATTTGTAGCGAAGCTATACGCGTTAGTACATGATACCAAACTTGGCGAGGAGGTTCCTTAAATGCAAGTGAATTGGAATACACAATGGATTCCACAAACGTTCACGACAACCACAGGGGCTCAGGGATCATCAGCGTCGTCGGCGATGGGATCGACATTTTCGAATGTCATCAATGACACACTCGAACTATCTGGGGACCCGACGTTGTCGTTCCCACCAAAGGACGCACCTGAAACATTGCAACAAGCTTATAGTAAATTATCCCAAAGCGACAAATTTGCTATTGCGGCAACGATATTGGGAATGCAGGCAAAAGCCAACACACGTGTTGTTGACGGTAAACTCACCATCCTTGGTCCGACTGATCCAGGATACGTGAATATTTATGAACAATCGAATTTGAGCGTCGGGGACTTTTTAAATCAAATGAAGCAGTCAGTGCTCAATGATGAGAATGTTGCAGGTTACACTCAAGGTAGAGAACACGTGATGAATCTTATTGATCAACTGATTCAATCTGTCACCCAGGCTGGCAGTATCAATCAATCTCTTCAAGGCTAGAAATCCTGTGTGTCCTTCAGGACAGATGCAATGGGGGGATTAATCGTGAAACAATCCAAGGTTATTTGCGGATTAGTCAGTTGCATTGCATCGATCGGATTACTGACTGCCACTGCTTCTGCTGAACCTGCTCCACCGTTAACCAGTTTTACATTTTACGCAGGCACATCCGATGGTGCAGGATATGTATGGGACTACTACTATCCTTATGGAGATCCCACTCCACATGTAGCTGCTCAACCTATGACTGGGACTACAGGCTATTTCGCGCTCTTTGAAGATGGTAGCGGGGACGACACTACCATTCAGTTATCCTATGAAGGAAATACACTAACAAGTTTTATAGCTGCTGATGACACTCCTCTTACAGATTCGGCAGGTATAGTATGGGGCTGGATTGCATATCGAGGCTTCACACTAAATCAAGTACCTCAAAATAGTTTGGATACCATTTTTACTTCTTGCCGGAGTTTGGTTTTTCCTTACAACACGTATTATGATTACATTGATGTTGATATAAACCCGTCTACCAATACAAGCACGGCACCACAAACTTCTGCTGTGATCTCGAATTCAAATGAATCAACTAATGACCCAACTATGGATGCTTACAATTTGCTTTCAATTGTGGCAGATATACGGATTCATGAGCTTGATCATGAAACAGTAAAACAACCTACAATTAACTACAACCAATTTGCGGAGCTACTCGATAAAAATGAGATGGTACGATCCAGTCACAAAACCACGGTACCATCTTACTTAGTAAAGTCTGCTCAATTGATTGGACAGAAGTATGGTAAGTCCATCGGTGATAAAGTCCTAGCGGATCTCGTCAAAGCATACAAACTTGGTTTGGTTGATACAAACGACCGGCTCTTAACGAATACGGAATTGACTCAATCAATTACTGCTTAATGAATCTGTGTTATAAACAGACTTTTAGGCCGCCTTCTGGTCGTTGATGGGTTCGCCGTACTCGCGTTGGTTCCCGGACTCTTTCTCTCCGGACGCAAGCACGAGGCGGGTCACTAATACCACCACGCCGACGAAGTACACCGACGAAGTACACCGACGAGGCGGGGCCCGGCGCCGGCGAAATCCATCCTCCAACTTGATGCGGGTCCCGGATTAAACGTCCTGAACCCATCCCGTAAGCAGGGCGCCCCCCTGCGGATGGTTCGTTGCAACGAGATCGCCGCCGTGGGCTCGGAATATGCGTCGGGCGATAGTGAGTCCGAGCCCCACTCCTCCCGTCGCCCGGTTCCTTGAGACTTCGCCTCGGTACAGCGGATCGAACACGTGATTCAGCTCTTCACCAGAGAAACCTGGCCCCGTGTCCCTGACCGAGACAATGATCTTTCCGGGTGCTTTATACCACTTTACGAAAATCTCGCCACGAGATGGCGTATGCCGCAGTGCATTGTCCAGCAGATTATTTATCGCACGCTCCAATAAATGCGCATCTGCCCGGACCACGCACTCATAGGCGGGCCGCTGCATGATGATAGACACGGCCTTGTCCTGCGCCTGCGGACGCAGGCTGTCCACAGACCCCTCCAGGACAGAGGCAAAGTCCACCTTGTCGTAGTGGAGAGTCTGCTCCATGAACTCGAGCTTCGTGAAGGCGAACAGATCGGAGACGAGACGGTCGAGCTGGTCGGACTTTTCCTTGCACACCGCCACATACTTCGCCATCTTTTCCGGGGTGTTGGCGATGCCCTGTTCCAAACCCTCCAGGTAACCCCGCAGAGCGAATAAGGGTGTACGCAAGTCATGGGCAATCGCGCCGATGAAAAAGCGTCGTTCCTCCTCCAATCTGGCTTGTTTTTGAAAGGATTCCCGGAGGCCCGCGACCATAATCTCAAAACCGCTGCGCACCTGAGCGATTTCCGTGACACGGGAAACCGGCAGACGAAAATCGAAATCTCCCTCTGCGATTTGTCGGGCGGCGCGGCTCATGGACTCAAGAGGCTTGACGACCTGCCGACCCATTTGGAACGCGACAAAGGAAATCGCGAGCATCACCGCGGCCAGGGCGGAAATCGCGGCGACCGCGCTGTTTACGTTGGTGGTGGACGCAAAGACCCGCACGGTGCCCAGGACCTGTCCGTTCTCGACCACCGTAGTCTGTTGGCTCGGCATCCACTGTGGCCCATGCCGATGACCGGATGAAAAGACCTCGTGATTCGACGGCGAAAGGATGGTCGCTTCCATTCGGGCATCCGCCAATTGCTCCCGCAAATGGTTTTGCCACGCAGGGTTCTTCCAGTCCTCCGGGTTCTTGACGATCTCGTTCATGACCTGGTTGAGCGCAACTTGCCGCCGTGGACTGTGCCATTGCGACCACGGCTGCAGTACCAGGCAATAGACCAGCCATGGGAAGACGACAATCGAAAGTACGCCGACCACCATGTACTTGCGGATCCGCACTGTCCTCATTTCGGGATCCCCTCAAACCGATACCCAACTCCCCACACGTTCACGATGTATCGCGGATTATTCGGATCGATTTCAATCTTCTCCCGAATCCGGGCGACGTGGACCCTGACGGTGTGTTTATCCCCCACCCCGCTCCAGAATTTTTCCAACAAATCGTCGTAGGTGAAGACCTGCCGGGGATGCTCCGCAAACAGGCGCAACAAATCATACTCCTTAGGGGTCAGGGAGACTTCCTGTCCGTCCACCCGAACTTCTCTCGCCGACAGGTCCAGCTGCAGCCGCCCGTACTGCAAGATGGTCCTGCGGGAAGTCTGCGGGGAACGATAGCGGCGCAACACGGCTTTCACACGCGCCACAACCTCGGCTGGCGAAGCCGTTTTGACGATGTAATCGTCTCCGCCCAGCCCCAGCCCTCGAATCTTGTCCACGTCCTCATCACGCGCGCTGATGAACAGAATGGGCACGTCGCTTTCGGTTCGGATCTGCCGACACAGCTCAAACCCGTTCTGGCACGGCATCATCACATCCAGAAGGATGCAATCGACCGGTTTATCGCGCACCACCGCCCACGCCTGATGCGCATTATGCGCCATTTCCACGTGAAACCCGTCGTTCTCCAGAAAATCCCGCATCAATTCCACGATGGCTTCATCATCGTCCACGACCAACACCGTTTGCAACGGATCCATACATCGGTCCCCCGCCGTCTGGTTCCTGTTCACAGATGCCACACGCACCGAAACTATGGTCAGTTTACCACTCTGCCGGTGGCTGTTTGCTTCCATGTTGGCGTTATGACACGGACTGTGATCGGTCGTTGATCGTTTCGTGACTTTCTGCTCCTTTGTTTGAGACATTCATCGCCTATGCTCGTAGCGTGCTGGACGGAACAGAGCACACAACGTATCGAAGGAGGTCTCACTCATGTGGTGGGGACATCACGGTTTTTGGTGCTTCGGGGCGCTGCTTCTGTTTCTCATCCTTGTGTTTTTCATCGTCCGCGCATTTGCCTTCGGCGCCTGCGGACGTTGCCACCGGCGATGGCCTGACGATGCCGAGGCCATCCTGAGAAGACGGCTGGCCAACGGCGAGATTGACGAGTCGGAGTATCAGAAGTTAAAAGACGCCCTGAAAAAGTAACTGCCTGACGGCATGGGTTTGAAAAATGCGGAGACCAGGCGCGTGGAGGGATGGTCAGGATTTGACCCAACCAAAGGAGTAGGTGAAATGAAACGGATAGGCTCGGCTGTGCATCAAGGTCTCAGCACCCTGATACTGATAGGTGTAATTGTAGAGTTTTTTCTCGCAGGTACAGGGATATTCCATGCCACAGATTTCCAGATGCACAGAGTGACAGGCGTACTGTTATGGGCGGTATCTGCACTGCTGGTTTTGTTCGCCTTGATGGGCAGAACAGGTCGTAAGACCATTGGCTTTTCCGTACTGCTGTTCGTGCTTTTGTCCATCCAGCCCCTGCTGTTACAGATCAACCAACCTTTTGTCGAGGCACTGCACCCGGTCAATGCGTTGGCCATCATGGCCACGAGTGCTTACCTCGTTCGTCTTCAAGCATTGAGGACTAAATGATCCTCTCTCTACAAAACACAGAGGGGCCGTCACTCGGCCCCTATTCGTATGGCAGCGTGGGAGTCCGGCGCCCTCCCTCCCCTTCCCAATCAGGACACGCCTGGAGACCGCGCGCGGCAGCCTCGCTCAACCGCCCCGCGCTCGCTCTCGCAGAGCCTGCCGTTGCTCGGGGCGCAGGCGCGGACAGGTGTAGCAATATTGCCCTCCTTCGGTCTGGTAGTACAGGCAGCAGCTCGTCCTTATGGGAATACAACGAGTGGCGTCTGTCCCGTCTTCAATCAGCCGGATGCGAACGGAAAATGGATTCTTGTTCCTGCCAAACACTGCCGAAGGCAGAGCCCGTAACGCGTCTAAGTCTTCCTGCACGCGGCGCTGTGTGTCTTGGTCCTTTGCCTTTGCGAATAGAACCTCCCGAAACATGTAGAAACGAGAAGGCAGCTGGCCCCACAACTGGCCGACCCGCAAAGACGATGTCGCAGCCAGGGATTCCAGCAGCGGCCGCATCGTCCCGGCGTAGACTTGGCCGAGAACGCGCCTGAGCTCCTTCATGCGAGACGCCGCATCCTCCGGCAGGGCGCTCTCTGCCCAACGGTGAAGCCGGAATGAGAAGGCGTAATAGCCTTCCGCCTGGTACAACTCAATTTGCAGGTTGTCCAACGACAAATCGAGGCTCCGGTTGCCAATGCTGAGGAGAAACTGTTGCGCCAGCGCGACGTCGGCCAACCAACCGCTGAAATACGCGGCCGCCGGCTGCAAAGTCCGGGCCCGGATGCAAGCCGCGTACTCAGTCAACAAGCGCTCGGCGCCCTCTGGACTCAGCAGTTCCCGGGCTGGCATGGATAGCATCGCGTCCTGCCGGCCCTGGACGTCCAGGTGAAGGCGCGCGTCATTTCGCAGCCGCTCAGCGTCCCAAGTCATCGAACACCACCCTCGGCCGCTTCAAGAGCATCGAGAGACTCGGCCTCTGACGGTGCAGGATGGACCGACGCCTGCCCCGCACCCGCCGCCAGGTCGAAGGGCAGGCAGAGCGGTACGCCCGTCCTCGGGTCCGCGACGATGTCCGCCTCCACCCCGAACACATCGCGCAGCACCTCGCGGCGGATGACCGCCTTCGGTGCGCCCTCCGTGACCACCCGGCCAGACTTGAGGACCACCATATGGTCGGCGTAACGGGAAGCCAGGTTTAAATCGTGCACCACCATGACAATCGTGCGGTTGTGGTCCCGGTTGAGACGCCGGAGCAGCTGCAGGATTTCCAACTGGTACGTGATGTCCAGAAAGCTCGTCGGTTCGTCGAGAAACAGGATGTCCGTTTCCTGGGCCAGCGCCATGGCTATCCACGCCCTCTGCCGCTGCCCGCCGGACAGCGCATCCACGGGACGATCCGCAAACGGGTCCATGCCCGTCAGCTCCAGCACACTCGTGATGACGCGTCGATCCGATGGGGTCAGGGTCAGCCCGCGCCGGTGCGGGAACCGACCATAGGCCACAAGCTCCGCCACCGTCAGCCCTTCCGGAGCGCTTGGGTTTTGTGGCAGAATGGCGAGCTTCTTGGCCACCTCCCGGGTCGGCTGCGCGTGAATGGCCTTGCCGTCCAGGATGACCTCCCCTGCCTGCGGGCGCAGGATTCGCGCCAACGTCTTCAGCACCGTGGATTTGCCGGACCCGTTCGGGCCCACCAGAGCGGTCACCTTGCCGGTCGGGATCGTCAGGTTCAAGTCCTGGACAATGAGCGCGCCGCCATATCCAATCGCCACCCCTCGCGCCGTCAGTCTGTCCAACTCCTTCGCCTCCTTGTCTTCTTCTCGCATCAACGGCCGAGACCCGCTGATAGCCTCACGTCTCTGAGCGCGCCAGCAAGTAGAGGAAGTAGGGTGCGCCCACCACCGCCACCACGATACCCGTCGGGATCTCGGAAGGCTGGAGCACAGTGCGCCCAATCGTGTCGGCCACCAGGACCAACAGTCCCCCGACCAGCGCGGAAGCTGGCAGCAGCGACTGATGGTTCGATCCCACCAAGCGGCGCGCCAGGTGCGGGGCGATAAGACCGACGAAGCTGATGGCCCCGCCTACGGCCACCGCGGACGCAGCCAGGCCCACCGCGCCCGCCAACAGGCGGATGCGTGCCCGCTCCACCCGGATGCCCAGGCCGGCGGCCATCTCCTCGCCCAGGTTCAACACGTTGAGCACGGCCGCCTGGCTGTACACAAACGGCAACAGGACCAACAGCCAGGGGAGAAGGGCGAGCACAAACGCCCAGCTGGAACCCAGGATGCTACCGGCCAGCCACTCGCTGACAAACTGATACCGGTCTGGGCTCAGGCGCACGGTCAACACAATCATCGCGGCGTCAATCCCGGCCGCCACGGCGACACCGGAAAGGACAAGACGCACCGGGGAGACACCACCGTGCCGGTAACTCAAGGCGTAGGTGAGCCACCCGGCGAAGCCTCCGCCGACAAAGGCGAGACACGGCAGCAGCCAGGTAGGCACAGCATCGTTGGTTGGGTACAGGAACGTGAACAGCATCACCACCAGTCCCGCCCCCGCATTGATGCCGAGAATCCCCGGGTCCGCCAGGGCGTTGCGCGACACGCCCTGCAGCACACACCCGGAGACAGCCAGCCCGACGCCGAGCAACACGGCGATGAGGAGCCGCGGCAGCCGGAACGAGTACAGGGCGAGCTCGTCTTCTGTCGATCCCGCCCCGGCAAAGGTACGCACGACCTCCACGGGTGACATCCGGATGTAGCCGGTGTCCAAGCTGACCAACAATGCCGCGACCAAGAGCAGCATGAGCGCGATCATGACTGTGCGCGTCCTGCGCGTCCGTGACTGCGACGAGCCGGACCACAAGGAGCGAATGGTCATTCCGCCAGCCTCCCTACGCGCCTGCGCGCCAGGAACAGAAAGAACGGCACCCCAATGAGGGCAATCAGGGCGCCCACCGGCGTTTCATACGGCGGGTTGACCAAGCGCGCGGCAATGTCGGCCACGAGCACCAGCAAGCTCCCGAATACGGCCGAGCAGGCAATCACCCAGCGATAATCTACGCCCACCAAAAACCGCACCACGTGCGGTACAATCAGTCCCACAAAGCTGATGGAGCCCACCACCGAGACAGAACTGCCTGCCAGGACCAACACCGTCAGGGCCGCGCCCAGCTTCACCCAGCGGGTGCGCTGACCGAGACTGACGGCCAGCTCATCGCCCAGACTCAAGACGGTGATGGAGCGCGCCAGGAAGAGCGCAGCCACCAGGGCGCCGCAGACCCAGGGCAGCAGCAGCTTCACCTGCAGCCAGGTGGCGCCCGATATGCCGCCTGCCGACCAAAAAGCGAGGTCTTGCCCGACCTCAAAGCGAATGGCGATGGCCTGGCTGAGCGCGGTGAACAGGGCACCGATGGCCGCGCCGGCCAGGGTTAACCGCACCGGGGTCAACCCCGCCTTGGATAAAGAGCCAATGCCATACACCAATCCGGCGGCGGCCGCCGCGCCCAGGAAAGAGAACAGTGCCAGGTACACGTACGGCAGCCCGCGAAACAGGGCAAAACAAAGCGCCAAGACGAATCCGGCGCCTGCGTTCAGGCCAAGCAGCCCGGAATCCGCCAACGGATTGCGCGTCAGTCCCTGCATCATGGCGCCGGCCACCGCAAACGCGGCACCGACCAGAACAGCGCACAGGGTGCGCGGCAAGCGCAGGCCAAGGACGATTTGCCCGGCCATGGTGTCCTGCCGGCCCGCCATCACGACGTGCCAGACGGTCCCCAACGAAAGATGACTCGCGCCCGCGCAGAGGGACACCACGGCGGCTGCCACGAGCAGCAGCAATCCGCCCAACAGCACGGCCGGACCTGCCAATCGCCTCCGGCCCAGGATGGCGGCTGTACGCTCCTGGATGTTCGCTTGCGTGTCGCCATCGGTCATCAGATGTCGGTCGTCATCCGTCGCCAGGTTCACACGCACGCTTCTTACCTCCCTTGCCCCTGCCCCGGTTTGTTCTCCTTCGCGTTTTGCTTCAGCATGTCCACAAACAGGTCAATCTGCTTCGTGATGGAGATGGGATCATACGGATAGAAGGTATTGAAGTCGTTGTAGAACACACGGTGCTCCTTGACAGCCGGCAGGTCTTTCCAGACAGGCGACTGACGCAGGTTCTTCAGCGCCGTACCTTTGTGCTCCGGATCGTACGAGGTCAGGAACATATAGTCGGCCGCGTACTGCGGCAAGGCCTCCAGCGACAGTTGCAGGTACTGCTTGTTGCTGGCCGCGAGTTTAGGCGGCAACTTGAATTTCAAGGCGTTGTAGATGGCCTGGCCGCCGCGCCCCCAGTTGGGGCCGAACACCCACAGGTCTCCCTTGTCCGTGATCTCGTACAAGCCCGCTGTGGCGCCGGGAGCGACCACGCCCTTGAGGGCCTTGCGCCCGGCTGCCGCCTTTTCCCGGTACTCCGCCAACAGCCGCTCGCCGGGCTTGGTCTGGCCGACAATGCGGCTGAACAAGTGAACAGTTTCGTCAATGTTGTGCGCGGTGCCGTAAGGTATGTACAGCGTCGGGGCAATCTTGCACAGCTGGTCGTAGTTCTTGTCGCTGTCGGTCACGATGAGGTCGGGCTTGAGCGCTAACGCCTTTTCGACGTTGATGGGATCCCCGACATCCACCGCGCCTTTGAGCTTGTCCTTCAGGAACGGGTTGGTGAACTCCAGCGGCGCCGCGCCGATGACGTGGCCGCCCACGCTCAACAGTTCACCGGCGTAGTAATCGGTGAGAATGCGTTTGGGGTGGGCCGGAATCTGCACCTTGCCTTTCACCGTCTGGATGGTGCGGGTTGCAGCGTCGGCCGATGAATGTGAAGCTTGCGCAGTATTCTTGGAGCCCACGTTGTCACGGCCGCAGGCGCTTATCATACCCACTAGGGCGAGCGCGCTCACGGTGAGTTGAACAACCCTTTTCTTGTTTCGAAGCAAAGGAACTTCCCCCTCTACGTTCCACGGCTTGGCCGGATAATGTTGACCTCTGTGGTCATGTTTAGCTACGACTATTCTATAGTTAGTGTTAACTAACTGCAAGCATTAGTTTTTAGAAATGAGATCGAATATCTTCTTCATCGGCGGTGGATGACGGGCGTTGGGCGGAGCATATTCAGGAGAATCGCATTGACACGGCGAGCGGATCGCGATAGTATTCTGTTTGACTTAGTAAGTGATGCGTAATAATCCGGTCCGGAAGAGGGAGATTCTGTGAATCGTGACCTGAGCACCCGTTTTTCCGATCCGCCCCTGCTCATCCTCGTCAGCCTATCGGACGGCCCGAAGCACGGCTACGCGATGATGGAGGACATTCGCGCCTTTTCCGGGACTCGACTGGAACCCGGCACCTTGTACGGGGCCATCACTCGCTTGGAGAAGCACGGGCTCATCGCCGCCTGCGAAATGGAAGAACGAAGGCGCCCCTATCGCATTACGAATGCCGGCCGGGAGTGGCTGCAGCAACGAGTAGAGACGCTGGAACGCATCGCCGCGACCAGCAGACGACGGCTCTCGTTGCAGGCGGATTGGGGGCTGAGAGGATGTTGACCGGAGCAAACTATCCTCAGATAGAAATGGCGGCAGTCCCTCGCCCAGCGCTTGGGAAATGGGGAGCCTCTCGGCGCAAACGCAAATTTACCTGCGCCGGTGGACCTGCATAAAAGCCTTCAACCGTTCCTGATTGTCTACAACCGGGAGGAGAAGTCCGTACAGTCAACCGGGTATGTAAACGGACAGGTGCCGCCACTCCCGCAAGGGGTCTTGGGATTCACTCGCCAGCACCATGAGGATTGCATCACCTGGCAGCCGGCACCAGGCATCCGCATTGCCGCGGTGGTCGTCAGCTACGGCGGCAACGGCGGCGGGTATGTTCTCGCCAGTAGGTCGCTGCGCGTAGTGGAGGAGCGTGAGTCTTCCCTGTTTAACACGGTGGGCCATAGCCTATTTGAGCGCTCTGTTGCTCTTGGCGGCCATCCTCGGCGCGTGGTGGCACAGGGTCAGAAAGATCCGTGCGGCGCCGTCCGCAGGCTGACGGCGGGATAAACGGCGTGGTTTCCCGGCTAGACGCCCGCGGACCGGACAGACTCTTTGGCCAATTTGCCAAAGTGGTGCCCCCGGCTAAATCGCCTGGGCTGCCCTAGCGGGCGCAGGCGCGCCATGGTCTCGCACGATACTCCGCCGGCCGTCTACGCCAACCGGGACTTCGCCCACGACCGCGACCCTTCGCACCACTCGGTGTTGTTCACCATAGTCGTTAATGGCATAGTGTTGGGTTGCGCGATTGTCCCAAATCGCGACATCGCCGTCGGACCACCGCCAACGGACCGTATTTTCAAGGCGCGTGATATGTCCCTGGAGCACGGAGAACACATGGGCAGAATCCACGGAGGACAGACCCAGGATCTTTTTCACAAAATGACCGAGCACAAGCGTGCGTTCGCCGGTTTCTGGATGAACCCGGACAACCGGGTGTTCAGTGGCGTACAAGCGCCGGGTGAAGACTTCCTTGTGGTGCCTCAACGCCTCCGACGAGAAATCATTGCGTTGGGCGCCGTAATCGTAATCGTTCGTATGCAACGCCCACAACTTGTCGGCTAGGTCTCGCAGTTCAGACGGCAACGTCTCGTATGCTGCGGCGGTATTGGCCCATACCGTGTCTCCTCCGGCAGGTGGGACCTTGACCGCGCGCAGGATGCAAAACTTTGGATAGGCATCGACAAACGTCACATCCGTGTGCCAGGAATTCGCCCGACCTCCACCATGATCCGAATCCAATTCAAAGATATAGTTGCTCCCTTCACGAGTCGGGACGGTCGGATGCGCGACGGGCTCACCAAGCAGCTTGGCGAAAGCTTCTTGCTCGGCGTCGTCTAGGTGGTGCTGCCCGCGAAAGAAAACCACCTTGTGCCGCAGGAGTGCCTGGTGGATAAACTCGATGGCGGACGGATCCAGGTCTTTAGACAGACGAATGCCTCGAATTTCGGCTCCAATGCGTCCCGCAACCGGCACAATTTCAGGCTCCTTCGCGTTCCATTCCTTGCCGACATCCTGGCTCATTCCGATGAAACCTCCTCCTGTGAATTCTGATATGAGTGGCGACGGCCCGAGATGCTTCCATGCCTGTTCCTTCTGAAATCCCTCCGTCCACCCCCTCGGAACTGCCGGACCGAGTCCAAAAATGAAGGAGGCCAGAATCCCACGCAAGGTGGTCTTCTAGCCTCCGGCTGACCGGTCAGCGCGTTTGTGAAAAACCCATAAACCTCATAGGATTGCGATTATATTAGAACGTGAAGGCCACAAATGTCAATAGATCAGGCTGAGCACCCGGGATGAAGGATGTAAACGTTCGCCACGTGATTTTGGAAGAACCGGTTGACAAATTACCGTCGACTCTTCAAAATAGTGATTACTTGAGTTTTCAAATAGGAAATATTGAATTTCACAGTCAGCTCTGTTCCACAGCTGACCTGCCAACCAGACCACTGGAGGCTCCCAACAAGCAGGGCCTCCATTTTTTGTTTCTCCGCGTGGGCAAGTGCTACGTCTGCCGACACGGAGAAGAGCCAAACTGGCCTTGCAAACCTGTGAACACAGTCTGCGGATTGGGGGACGAAGAGTGAGTGAAAGGAAACTTCAACAAATCACCATCCGTGCGAACGGCGTAAGCAAGAAGTACGGTGATTCGGTGGAGGCGGACTTCGTTCTCGAAGACGTTAAACTCGAAATTCGTCAGGGCGAGTTCTTCATTCTCCTGGGTCCAAGCGGGTGCGGAAAATCCACTCTCCTCAACATGATGGCGGGATTTGTCGAACCAACCCGCGGAGACATCTTTGTGCACGACCAACCCGTTCGCCGTCCGGGGCCGGACAGGGGGATGGTTTTTCAACACCCAGACGCGTCTCTCTTCCCGTGGCTCAACGTCCGCCAAAACGTGGAATTTGGCTTGAAGATGAAGCACATGAAGCGCGAAGAACGAAGGTTGATTTCGAACCGTTTCCTTGACATGGTGGGCTTGTCTGAACACGAGACAAAATTCCCACATGAACTGTCTGGAGGGATGAAGCAGCGGTTGCAACTGGCGCGAGTTCTGGCCAATGACCCAGAAATCCTTTTGATGGATGAACCGTTCGGCGCCCTTGATGCCCAGACGCGATCCGTCATGCAAGCGGAGTTGGTGCGTATCTGGCTACATACGAACAAGACGGTGGCTTTCGTAACGCACGACCTGAACGAGGCCATCCTGCTTGGCCAGAAAATTGGCGTGATGTCGCGAAGCCCCTCGGCCCACATAGAAGCTGTTTACCATGTGGATTTGCCATACCCTCGCGACGCCACAAGCACTGAGTTTGTCGAATTGTACAAAGATATCGCCTCCCATTTTAACGTCACGGGAAGATCTGACGGCGTCCAAGTCGGTGCATTCCCACCTTCACTGACGAAATTGGGGGGACTGCCATGACCACAGCCATACGCGCTCTCTTCAAGTGGATATTGGAACGAGGTATCCTGTCGTGGCTGGCGGTGCTCGTCATCTGGGAATTGGTTGCTCTTGGGTATCACAACGCGGATCTCTTTCCAAGTCCAGTGCAAACTTTTGATGGCGCCATCCGATTGTGGAGCAACGGAGCGCTGCTAAAAGATATTGGCATTAGTTCCCTGCGCATTCTCGCCGGTTGGCTTTTGGGAACCCTTGTGGGAATACCCCTGGGCTTGATTATCGGCACGTCTCAAGTCTTGAGACATATGATTGAACCTTTCATCAATTTCTTCCGATTCATTCCCGCCATTGCGTTTGTCACCGTGTTCATGATGTGGTTTGGCATTGGAGAAGGGTTCAAGGTTGCCCTTATCACCTACACCACGCTGTTCATCGTGGCGTTGAACACGATGATGGGGGTTGTTCGGGTGGACGAAGAGAAGATCCGTGCTTCCATGTGTCTCGGCGCGACCAGGTTTCAGATCTTCCTCTACGTAATTGTACCCGCAACCGTGCCGTTCATGGTAAACGGTATGCGGCTGGCCATGGGAAATTCGTTCGCCGCCATCGTCGGTGCCGAGATGCTCGCCGCACAACAAGGCGTGGGTTACCTGATTTGGACCTCCAGGCTGTACTTTCAAACCGATTGGATATTCGTCGGATTGTTCGTTCTCGGCCTTATGGGCTTCGTCGCAGACCGTCTCATCACTGTGCTCAGCCGTGTCTTTCTCAAACGGTACGGCGTCATGGATGGCGCGACTGCCGAGATGCGGCTATAAGGTGAGATGCAACTGCCATAATGAACTCTTCACAGTCAGCACAACTGTGTTTAAGAAAGGGGAGTCCTCATGCCTCACGCGCCGACAATCGACACTCGCGCATGGATGAAGCGATTGCTCGCTGTAGTTACGATCTCGATGATCTCGGCGTCCGCATTTGGATGCGGTGCCGAGCCGGCGGGAAAATCGTCAGGCAGCAACACGTCAGCAGACAACACGACTGTAACCATCGGCGTGGACTCGTCGAGTTTTAGCCTACCCTTCCGAGTTGCTCAGGATGAAGGATACTTCGATAAATACGGCGCCCATGTGCAACTCTCCACCTATTCTTTTGGCATCGACACGCTCAACGCCGTCGTTACCAAGCAAGCCAACTTTGGTGAAGCGATGGATTTCGCCCTACTCACGCGCCTGGGCAAGGGAAACATGAAAGTGACATCCGTTATCGCCTCCCCAGCTTCCGGTGATCAGATCCTGTACGTGAGGAGCCCGATATCAAGACCATCGGACCTAAAAGGGAAAAGACTCGGTGTACAGCGCGGCACTGTGAACGAGTACATCTGGGCACGGTATTTGAATCAGTACCACGTCGGCGAGAGCCAGGTAAAACTGGAGCCGCTCACCTCTGAAGCCGAATTGGTCGAGGCATTCGCCAAGGGCGATGTCGACGCCATATGGGTCAACAAGGCGTTTGAAAGCAAGGTTAAAAAACTTCCCGGAGTCAAGAAACTGGCTGACTTATCGGCCATTCATTTCCGCATGGTCGGGTATCTCGTCGGAGACGAATCATTTGTTGCCTCTCATCCCACTGTCGTCTCCAACATCCTCAAAGCACTCAACGATGCTGACCGGTTTATCAGAGAACATCCGAATCAAGCCGCGGACATTGCCTACAACGAGCTGAACATCCCCAAGTCTGAGGTACTGCTTGAGATTGAACACGATTATGATTTCATGTTGCGATTCACGCGAGGTGATTACAATGAACTGCAGGCGATTCTTCAATGGTCGCGCAACAATGGACTCATTACAGACAACGTAGACCTGCGCAAGTCTATTGAACTGCAGCCCTTGATGGCCGCATTCCCAAACAAGGTGTCTTATGACCCCCAATCGTGAGGCGAGGGACCTTCCCGAACCGGGGGCCTACCGCCCGGTTTGGCGAGGTCCCTCACACTTCTCACCCCCCGCCGCTTGCTCATGGTTGTTTCTCAATCGCTGCAACCCGCGTGTTGATGCGCCGGATGACTTCCGCATCAAACTTTGGTCTACGGTCGTACGTGTATAGACCGTTCACCTCTTGCTCCACATCGTATAATTGCGTGTAACAAAATGCGCATATAGCTGGGTTTTCTAATAAAGCTGTGGTTAATCCTTCATAGCGTCGCAAAAATTCTTCTTTTGACCTAGGTCGCTCGCCATACCCCCAGCCTTTGTCATCCGCCTGCTCCGGATACCACCAGATTCCTCCGTATTCGCTGACGAAATACGGTTGTCCCTCGTACCGTTGGCGCTCCGGAAATGTGTTGTAAACCGCCCCTCCATCTTTCATCGGCGCAAATTTTTCCGCAAACGTCTCTGGGTCCTGTTCATAATCGTGGATATCGAAGATATCCGTCATCACATGAAAGTTCCCGCTCGTGTCGATGACCGGCCGCGTGCAATCGAACGCCTTCGTTACGTTGTAGACAATACGCAATACCTCGTCATCCTGGCGGGCATGGTTTGCCGACATGCTGTCCCAGGTCTCGTTGAACGGGCACCATCCGACAATGGATGGATGGTTGAAGTCACGCCGAATCCCCTCCAGCCACTCGGGCAAAAATCGCTCCAGTCCCACTGCGGTTGAAATATCCAGCCCCCAGCTTGCGTGCTCCCCCCATACGATATATCCCAGCTGGTCGGCCCAATAGAGGTATCTTTCTTCGAACATTTTCTGATGCAGTCGTGCCCCGTTGAAACCAAGCTCCATGGCCAGCTCAATATCTCGACGAAGGGACGCATCGGTTGGGGCCGTGTAGACGCCGTCTGGATAATATCCCTGGTCCAAGACCAGGCGTTGAAACACGGGTCTGCCGTTAATGAGAATCTTTTTCTCGCCAAGCGACACCGTGCGCAATCCAAAATAACTTTCCACGCGATCCCGGACATCACCGCGGCAAGAGAGTGTCAACTGAACGTCATACAGACGAGGCTTGCCCACGTCCCACAAATGCACCTCAGATAGTGGAATCGTGATGCGGATGCTGTTCATTCCCACTTTCGCAGCGCCTTGTCCGACCGCCCTGCCTTTGTATTTCACGTGAATCTGGAGGTCTTCGTCATACTGGATGCGTCCAGCAACGCCCACCTCAACATGAACACAGGCATTGGCTGGATCGGGAAAGTATCTCAACCCAGAGATGTAGGTTTCGTTCGTACATTCCAACCATACCGTTTGCCAAATGCCCGTCGTCCTCGTGTAATCGCAGCCGTGCGAATATAGTAGAGCGCTCTGCTTGCCGCGGGGTTGCAGACGGGAACGGTTGTCGTCCTCGGCGCAGACGGTAATCACGTTTTCACCCGGGTGCACCAGGTGCGTGATGTTGAAAGAGAAAGATGAATACCCGCCGCGATGCGTACCCACAGATTTACCGTTAATCCAAACCTCCGTTTCATAGTCCACAGCACCAAAGTGAATGAAGACCTGTTTCCCTTCCCACTCCCTTGGCAAGGTGAAGGTGCGTCGGTACCACACCGCGGCCATAAAGTCCTTGTATTCAATTCCAGATAACTTACTCTCCGGGCAAAAAGGCACCAGAATCCTTTGCGAAAAGCTGCTCTTGGCGGGAAAATTCCTCTCCCGGCCCGTCCGGCCGCCATCCATTTCGAATTCCCATGTTCCGTTTAGGTTTAACCAATCCGCTCGAACCAGTTGCGGCCGCGGATACTCTGGCCGCGGAATGTTCGTCGTGTTCAGAATGTCGCTCTCGGGAATGCCCATGCTGTCAACTCTCCTTCTGTTGATCGCGCTATCTAGCAGGTGGAGTCCGCCGGAGTACACCTCTCTCCATCCCCCCAACCCGGCCGACTACGCCTTGATGACGCCTTATTTCAAGCCGGAGAATGCAAATCCCCTGATAATGTGCCGCTGGAAAAGAACGTACACGATGAAGACTGGGATCGACACAATGACATCGGCAGTGGCCGGCAGGGTGTAGTCGGTGTGGTAGGACGAGTTAAAAAAGGGTATGCCGACCGGAACCGTCATCACGTTAGGAGAAGTGATGCTGATGTAGGGCCACAGGAAGTTGTTCCATGAGCCAAGGAACGTAAAAATAGCGAGGGCCGCCAACGCTGGGCGGGCCAACGGAACGGCTATCATAAAAATCATTCTCAACACGCCACAGCCATCCATTCTGGCAGCTTCAAAATACTCCCGAGAAAGGCCGTCAAAAAATTGCTTTACCAGCAAGACGCCGAACGGCACAGCGATACTCGGCAAAATTAACGCCCCATACCCATCCAGCATATGCAGAGACCGAAACAGCAAATAAAACGGAATCAGCAGCGCCTCTCCCGGGACCATCAGACCCAGAGCGAGCAAAAAAACCACCAATCCGCGACCGGGAAAGCGATTTTGTGAAATCGGGAACGCACAGAGGACTGACAACAGGAGAACAAGCACCGTGACAATGAGTGCGACAAGGAAGCTATTGAGCAGCCATAACAAAATCGGAGCATGGGTAAATGCGTAAACGTAGTTGCCGACAGAGTACGGAGCCTGAAACCAAGAAGCAACATTCAGCACATTGCTGCCTTGGGGCTTAAATGAAACCAAGAGAATCCACAGAGAGGGCACCACCCACAGGATGGAAAGGACAATGGCCACAAGGTACAACAACACTCTCGTCAAGCGGCCCATTCTTAACGCGCTATCCGCACGCGCTGATACAGGAGCCGGGGACGTTGGCATCGCTTCTCGCACCTGCATGTTTGCCACTCCTCCTTTTCGGGTCACGGTTTCCCAACTTTCTTGAAGGCGATTACTCTGTTTTGCTCATTAGCCTCAGTTGGATGAGTGATACAATCAGCAGGATGAAAAACAGAATGTATGAAGCCGCTGCTCCGGGACCAAACAGAAATTCACTGAATGACTTTTCATAGATGTAGCTCACAATCGTGGTGGTCGCCCCGGCAGGACCTCCCCCCGTGAGAAGAAAAATCTGCCCGAAAACATTGAAGGAAGCAATGAACTGGAGAAACACAACAAGAATCGTTACGCGCTTCACACTGGGGAGGGTAATAAAGCACGTTTTGGCCCACCCGCTGGCTCCGTCCAGGCTTGCTGCCTCGTACAGTTCCTTGGGAATGTCCTGCAGCGCCGCCAGGTACAGGACCATATTGAAGCCTGCAGTCCACCAAACGGTAACCGCCAGGACGGAAATCCATGCCAGTTGCGTACTCTGCGCTGTCCAGTTAATTTCTTGATGAATCCCTATGGCGTTTAGGACGGCATCAACCAATCCCCCGTAGTTTCCGAGCATCGCGCTCCAAACACTCGATACGACGGACACACCCAATATCATGGGCAGGAAGAAGACCGCCTGATAGATTTTCCTTCCCTTGATGGGTGCATTCACAATCAGCGCAAGGCAAAAGGGAATGATAACGAGCAGCGGGACGGAAAAGACAACGAAAATCACGGTATGCCAAACGGATGATAAAAATGTTGAATCATGAAGTAGATAATTATAGTTCGCAAGCCCAACGAATTCCTTTGTCCCAAGTACATAAAATTTCTGTAAACTAATGATAAATCCACGTACAATCGGATAAAACGTAAACAGCAAGTACAGTATGAGAAACGGCAGCATGAGCAGGTAACTGGGCATGTACTTACGCACACCTACCATAACTATCCCCCACCTTCACCCATTGAACCAAACGCGTCGACACAACTGGGTGATGCTTTTTATTCCTGCAACTGGCGATCCAGGATTTGACCCATTTCTTGTACGCCCTGTGCCACCGGCGTTTGTTTGAGAAGTATGCCCTGCAGTTCGTTTAGGATCTCGTTGTCACTCATCATCCAAACGGTGCCGGTCATAGGAAAATATTTGACAAAACTCGCTTGCGAGCCGTAATTGCGCCTGTATGGAAGCGCTTTAAATTGAGGCGTGTTTTGTACGGTCTTATTCGCGGGAATGTGCCCCGCTTTCGCCCACATCCACGCGTGATCCTCGACCCACTTGACAAAAACCATCGCGTCTTTGGTTTGCTCCGGTGTCCGATTGGGATTCACAGGCAGGACGAATGTATGGGAATCCGCCCAAGCAGCCGGTTGTTGAAAAAAGACCGGCATCTGGGCCACTCCGAGTTGGTCTCCCAGCGCTTTGTGAAAGTCGTCCACGCTCCATGTCCCCTCAATACAAAAGGCGGCCTTGCCAGACTTGAACAGTTCATCCGGATTGGAAATATTCGACGGAATGATGTGCGAGGTGTTGTACAGGTCGTAGAGCTTTTGCATCGCCTTGATAGCCACCGCGTCGTTGGTCGCATCGGTAAATGTCTCTTTGGTCCCAGCCTTATTGAGTAAACTTGTGCCACCCATTTGATAATAGAACGTCTCCCAAATGGCCAGCGGTCCCCAGCCACTTTCACCGAACGACAAGGGGACGTAGCCGTGTCCCTTAACTTTGTCGCAAATGCTCACGAAATCGTTGTAACTCTTGATGTTCAATTGGCTAGGGGAGATGCCCGCGCTTTGTAACACTTTTTTGTTGTAGAACAATAGGTACGTATGGATGTCCAGAGGAATCGCGTAGTGTTTGCCATTTATGACGGCATCCTTCATCGGGGGCTCAAAGAATTGCGACCACTTTATTCCGACTGAGGCCGCCTCCTTGTCCAATGGTTCAATGACCCCCTGTGTCTTCAGGATGCCTATGTGATCAACGTGCGAAATCGCGAGATCCGGTGCTTTACCCCCAAGCACAGCTGTTATGAGCTTTGTATAATATTGGCCCCAGTCCTGAGTCTCTTCCTGTACATGGATCGAAGGGTGCGTTTGATTGAACTTTTTAACTATTTGGTTCATGGTGGTGCCGTCAGCGCCGCCGAATAGATCCCAGAACACGATAGTCGTCCCAGATTGATGGACCGCGCTTTGCGTCTGGGACGGACTGCAGGCGGTAGCTAGTGTACCGGCAATGAGCACTCCGGCGACAAGAACCTTAGTCTTCCCCGCGACCTTCATCGCAAACCCCTCCACGCCCCAAAATTGCAAGACCACCATATGAACTACCTGTCGTAGTCCAGACGCATAGTGATGTCCGTGTCGTAATTTCCAAATCCCCTTCCGAACAGGTTCAGTCCACCGTCGTTCAAGGCGTCTTCTTTGACTTCCAACCGCACTGCGACATACGGGTGGTCGTCGAGTCGCAGGCTCTCAATGTCCACATCGGATATCTGCCTCCCATCGATGAAAGCGCCATGCTGAGTGACACGCCAAGTTTTTAACAACCCGAACTGGGTGTTCCCGGTTCCCCACCAGGACGGAGTCAACAACCCCCTTTCCCCTCCGAAGTCTCCTGGACTGGTCCACGTTCCCACTTCAATGCCATTTATCGAGAGAGTGATATCTGATGGCCAGTTTGGATTGTGCAGGGGCGCTTCTGAACAGATCTCCATGGATAACTCGAGATTCGTGATAGCCGCGCCATTCGGCACCCGTTTTGGAAAACGGTACTCCAGATATCCTTTGCGGAACCAAATCAACCCTGCCTCTGTACGTTCGGGCTCAAAAAACGAGGCTGGATCATCGATTTCGCCAATGATGGAACGGCTGCTGAGCATGCCGCATGTCGGGGTTACACAGGCTTCAAAAAAGTGCCCAACAGGCATCTCAACCAGGGCGTGATTTCCCTGCTCTTTAGGTGGACTGTAGATATCTACTACAATCCGCCCCAGCACTGCCGCGCAAACTTTCTGCGTGCCGCGCGTTCCTGGGACCAACTCCGTGCGAATCAGTCCCGCATCCTCTAATTTTTTTACGTTTATCGCAACCGTAGATGGAGGTATTCCGAATATGGCGGATATTTCCGTGATATTTTTTGGACCCTTCAATAATTCTTTCAGTAATGACACTCTGAGATCCGAGGACAACGCTTTCGCCACGACCAGAAAGTCATCCAGTGACCTTGTCATGACTCGGTTCCAGGCTTCGCCCGTATCATGTAGCATGTTGAATGACCTGTATCTCCTTTATGGGATTCTGTTTTGAAACAAGAAATCTTGTTTCTTTGATCTTATTCCTACTCAAGCAATAAATCAACAATTATTTGTTCAAATCATAATTTTTATAGTTGTCCAATCCCCCGTGGAACCACGATGTGCGCTGCGATAGTCAGCTTGCTTCCTGTCCGCGCCCCAGGCGAACACCGGATTCTCCGCACGCATCATTCCCGTCCCGCCGGGCACTATACAATTGTTTCCACATGACCAATCCGCAAGAGGACATGGGGGTTGACGCTGGTGCCGATGCACGCAAATCCTTCAGCCCATCCACACGGCGCGCAGCCGCGTCGGCGGGCGCCCGTCCGGCTGCTGGCCTGCCTGTTGGCGCCCGTCTGCCTCGGCTTCGCCGGCATGTCGGCGACACTGTGGGCATTGCGGCAGACGCCGCTGCCCGCCGGGACGTTTGCCCGCAGCAACGCCATCACCGCGGCCGATGGGCAGGTGCTCGCCAATTGGTCCACGCGCGGGCCGGTGCATCGCGAGGTCCCGCTCTCCGACATCCCGCGCGCCCTGCAGGAGGCCACGCTGGCCGTGGAGGACGCCGACTTTTACCGCCACCACGCCCTCAATCTGACCGCGCTGGCCCGCGCCCTGTGGGTGGACGTCGCGCACGGACGCGTGGTCGAGGGCGGATCGACCATCACCCAGCAGCTCGCCAAAAACCTTTTTCTCAGCCAGGATCGCACCCTGTGGCGCAAGCTGCGCGAGGCCGGTTACGCCCTGCAGCTGGAACTGCACGCGAGCAAAGCGGACATCCTTGAGAAGTACCTGAACGTCATCTATTACGGTCATGGGGCGTACGGCGTGGAGGCGGCGTCGGAACTATACTTCGGCAAGCCGGCCCGCCAGCTCTCGCTCGCCGAATCAGCCCTGCTGGCGGGCCTGCCGAAAGGCCCCGAACTGTACTCGCCGTTGCGCAGCTTCATGGCCGCCAAGACGCGCCAGCATCAGGTGCTGGAGCGCATGGTGGCGGCGGGCTTCCTCACCCCCGCCGCGGCGGCCGAGGCGTACCGCCAGCCGCTCCACCTCCAACCGCGGCCCCGGCTCGCCCCGCCGGCCCCCTACGCCGTGCAGGTGGCGATGGCCGAAGCGAAACGCCGCTTCCACCTCACGGACGCCCTGCTCGAACAAGGCGGGGTCCGCATCACCACCACGGTCGATCCGCTGCTGCAAAAGGCGGCGGAGCAGGCGTTGGCGACCACCCTGCCCGCCCGCAGCCGTCTGCAGGCGGCGCTGGTGGCCATGGACCCTAAAACGGGCGCGATTCTGGCCATGGTCGGCGGCCGCGACTACCGTGAGAGCGCGTACAACCGCGCGTTCGCCATGCGGCAGAGCGGATCGACCTTCAAGGCCATCCTGTACGCGGCGGCGCTGGAGCGGGGCTGGTCTCCGGCGCGGGAGGTCGACAGCGAGGAGACGACCTTTTTCTACCAGGACCAAGGGGATGAGGAAACGGGCGCACAGCGGCGCTACACCGTGCACGACTTCGGGGACATGTACGCGCACCGGCCGCTCACCCTGCGCGAGGCGCTGGCCCGTTCCGACAACGTCTACGCGGTGACCACCAACCTTGAGGTTGGGCCGCAGGCAGTGGTGCGGACAGCGCGGCAGATGGGGATAAGCGCCCCGCTTGCGCCCTATCCGTCACTCGCGCTCGGCGTCTTTCCCACCAGCCCGCTGGAGTTGGCCACGGCCTACGCGGCGCTGGCCAACGGCGGGATGCGCGTGCACGCGCACACGGTTGCGCGGGTGTCGCGCCCGGGTGGAGAGCTGCGCGCCCCCGCGCCAGGGCGCGAGCGGGCGTTGTCAGAGGGCAGCAGCTTCATCCTGACCGACCTGCTGACGAGCGTGCTGAAACCGGGCGGGACGGCGTACCCGCTCACCCGCTTCTTGCACGCCCCGGCCGCGGCCAAGACAGGCACCACCGACACGGACGCCTGGATGGTCGGCTATACCCCGCGCGTGGTGTGCGCGGTCTGGGTGGGCTATGACGACAACCGCCCGCTTACACGCAGCGAATCGCACCTGGCGGCGCCGATATGGGCGAAGTTCATGGGCGTCGCCCAACAGCGCCTGCCGGGCCCTTGGTACACCCCGCCTCCAGGTCTTGTACGGGCAACGATAGACGTCTCTTCCGGCCTGCTGGCCACTCCGGGCTGCCGTAGCACCGAGACCGACTACTTTCTGCCTGGCACAGAACCCACAACGTTCTGTCCGCTGCACAACGCGTCCATCGCGCCCCAGCCGCCGAATCGACCCTGGTGGCGGCGGCTGTGGGGCGCGTAGGGGGCGGGGCGGAGCGCGCAGCGCCTGCCCCGTGACCTGCCAGGGCCGCTGGCGGAATGGGCCCGGGCAACGCATTGCCAGCACTCAACGAATATGGCGCCTGCGAACGGTTTACACGCAGATATGATTGAGGCATAATGTAACTGAAAGCAACGCACAATGTAATACTGCCCGCCAGGGGGAACCTGACAGGCAGTAGGACGGGGCCTGCAGCACCAAACGCTCGGGCCGATTAAGAACAGAAGGCAGTCACTCCGAAGGTCGGCCAACCTTTAGACGGAGTGGCTGTTGTCCTTTTTCAGGACGATTTCCATCTTGAACTGTAACAACATCAGATGCGTCGCCGGAAGCGGAATCTTCAGTTCAAGTAGAAACCTACGCTCCATGGGCCTCACCTCCCGGTACCCGCAGCGCGGTCCGCAGGCCCCTACGTTCGGGAGGTGAGTGCCCAATCAAGCATCAGTGCTGATCATGCCATAAGACATGAGCCTCTACTTCGACTATACCACGATTTCGTAGGCTTGGTCATGCGACGCCACGTTGTTCCTGAAACTTTCTTGCCAAGCCTTCTACTCCCTTCGAAAACGCTCTGAGGCCGACTTGCGACAGCAGCACGGAGCATTGGTTCAGAGCCTTCATCGCGTAGCGCGGAAAACTTGATATGGCTCCCATAAGCCGTGATAAACACAATTCCATCGGCCGTGGCAAGTTTGGACGCTGTGGAACGATGTGATAGCACCCTCTCCTAATACGCTTTGCTTCTATGTTAAAATTAGGGGCAGCCTAGCGAGGGAGCGTGTCACATGGAACAACGCCTATCAAGTCGCGTCCGCCAGATTGCGCCGTCTGCCACCATCAGTGTCGATACAAAAACCAAAGCCCTTATCCGCGAGGGCAAGCCGGTCATCAATATGAGCGTCGGCGAACCGGACTTCGATACGCCGGTTGCGGCCGCTTACGCGGGCGTGCGCGCCATCACCAGCGGCCAGACCCGCTACACGCCGGCCGCCGGGCTGCTGGAGCTGCGCAAGGCCATCGCGCACAAGCTGATGGTCGAGAACGGCCTGTCCTATCAGCCGGAGCAAATCATCGTCTCGTCCGGGGCCAAGCATTCCCTGTTCAACATCTTTTTGGCCATCTGCGAGCCTGGGGATGAGGTGATTCTGCCGGCGCCTTATTGGGTCTCTTATCCAGAACAAATTCGTCTTTCCGGAGCGAACCCGGTGATCGTTCCGTGCGGGGAAGAGAGCGGCTACAAGATCACGGCCGACCAGCTGCGCGCAGCCATCACCCCGAAGACCAAGGCGTTTCTGCTCAATTCGCCGAACAACCCGACAGGCGCCGTGTACAGCGAAGCCGAGCTGCGAGCGCTGGGCGAAGTCCTGCTGGATGCGGACATCTTCTTGGTCACCGACGAGATCTACGAGCGACTGGTCTACGGTGTCGAACACGTCAGCCTGCTGGCGCTCTACCCCCAGCTAGCCGACCGGACCCTGGTCGTCAACGGTTTTTCGAAGGCGTTTGCCATGACCGGTTGGCGGCTCGGTTACGTGGCGGCGCCGGCCGACGTCGCGAAGGCGTTGGCCAGCCTGCAGAGCCACGCCACCGGAAACCCGTCCTCTGTCTCCCAGGCGGCCGGCATCGCCGCGCTGTCGGCGTTCGACCCGGGCATGGTGGAAGAATTCCATCGCCGCCGCGACCGCCTGGTGGCCGGGCTGCGCGAGCTGCCTGGCATCACCTGCCAAGTTCCCGAAGGCGCGTTCTACGCCTTCCCCAACATCGCGTCGCTGTTCGGCAAGACGTACAAGGGGCAGGTCATCACGGACGCCAACGCGTTTTGTGAGTTGCTGCTTGAGCATGAGCTGGTTTCCGCCGTGCCTGGGGGCGCCTTCGGAGCTCCGGAGAACATCCGCCTCTCCTACGCCGTCGCGTACGAGCAAGTGGAGACGGCACTGGAGCGCATCGGCCGCTTCGTCCGCGAGTTGGCCTGAGACCCCACCGTCCATCCTGGCGTTTCGGCGCATCCATTTGGATGCGCCGAATTTCTTCTTCATCACCTTTGCCGGCCCTCATCCATACACTGCAAACAGAAGTTGGCCTGTGTGCGGAAGATGGGAGGGTTTGACATGCGCACGACAACATCCCGGCGAACGCGCCCAGGAGTCCGCGCGCGGAGACGGCGCACCCGCCACAGCCCGTGCAGCCGCACGCGCCGCGCGCCGCGGGCTGACGGGATGGAGGCACTCGCGACCGACCTCGTGCTGGCGATGGCGCAGGCATCCCGCAACACCGCCAGAAGCGCCAAGACAACCGGCAGGACCGCGGCCAAAAGAAAGGGCAAAAGCGGAGCGAAAGGCGGTTTGCCCGCGCCCCGCAGGGAGCGCGCCGGGGTGAATACAAGGCCCGCCAACAGGGACCTGGCCAAACTGTTGTCCCCGAAGAACCTCCAAGAGTCGTTGAAGACCGTGGGGACGCTGCGCAACTTCGTCAAGAATGGGCTGAACTACTTGCAGCAGGCGGATCGGCTGCTGGATACACTCTATGTCACCTCGAACTCGTTGCGGGAGAGCGGGGTGCTGGACAAAATCATCAAGAACCGCGGGAAAAACCTGAACACCGAAGACTTTACCAACATCCTGATGGCGTTCCTCAACTCGCCTCTGGGCAGCCGGGTGCTCAAGGAAGGGGATGGGGGCGGGAAGTCTGACGGCGGCCAGGGGAACACGGTCAGCCCCGCCAGCCAGACTGGACCGGCCAGCCCCGCACAGACGCACCCCGGCGCCCCGCCCTACCCAGGTTCCCCCCCGTACGGCAGAGGGCCGGACGCGCGCTCCTGACGCCCCGGCGATCATCCGCACAAAGCGAAGCAGGACCAACGGAACGCCGGCCCTGCTTCTCTCTGCCGCTTACTTGACGTTTTTCGGGACAAACTTTTTGATTTCCTTCAACGTCTTATCGTCAACGTGATGACCGTACTTGTGCACCAGTTCATCGACATTGGCCGTGGGGCCGCTCTTCGTGGCGTCCTTGTAGGCGCTCACGAACTGCTTGATGCGCTGCTCCGGGACCGGCAGCCCCAGCCTGTCGGCAAAGTTTTTCGCCATCTGTTCCACGTGTTTCGGGTCTTGCCACTGTTCCGGCTTGACCTTTTTCACGTCCTCGAGAATTTCAAAGATGGCCTTGCGTTTGCCCGACAGGTTCTGCTTCAGCGTATCCAGCGCGGACCCGCTGCCGGACGCGGCCGCCGCAGAGGTCGGCTGGGACTCCGGTGCGGCTTGGAGCGCCTGAGCACGGTCTCTCTTGCGCGGCTTCTTTCCACCTTTTTTCTGCACGTCTCACCCTCCTCTGTCGCTGCCGAGCGCTCGTGCGAGCCTCACCTCACTCTATGGTCCCGGTTCGCCAAATGCGCCGGCAGCCGCCAAAAACGGGCGATCCCACTTGGACAGCCAATAGCACGCCTTGCTCCGGAGGACTGTAAAGACTATTGTATATACAGGTTCAACAACGGGTGTTCGCAAGTGTCGCAGACGGGAGCGGTCTTATCCCCGATCTCTCTACAAATGATCTGACAGCGCAAAGGGGACGATGGGCTTGACTCGACTCGGGCAACGGGCAGCTGTGCAATCGTTGATTCAACTGGCGTTGGCGGAAGACGCGGGCCGTGGCGATCTCACTTCGGAAGTCATTGTGCCGGCGGACCTGTCGGCTGTTGCCACCATTCGCGTCCAAGGCCCCGCTCGCGTGGCCGGGCTGCCGGTGATGGAAGCCGTGTTTGCGGCGTTCGATCCGAACGTCACTGTCACCCGGCTGGTCGAAGACGGAACGGACGTCGAGGGGACGACCCAGGTGTGCCGGGTGGAAGGTTTGGCCCGCTCCATTCTGACCGCCGAGCGTACCGCGCTCAACTTCCTGGCGCGCCTGTCCGGGGTGGCGACGCTGACCCGGACGGCAGTCGAACAGTTGGCCGGCACACGGACGAAACTGCTCGACACCCGCAAGACCACCCCCGGCTGGCGGGCGCTTGAGAAGTACGCCGTTGCCGTCGGCGGCGGGGTCAACCATCGGCACGGACTGGACGACATGGTGCTCATCAAAGACAACCACGTCGCGCTGGCGGGTGGGGTGGCGGCTGCCGTCGCTCTGGCCCGGCAAAGAATTGGCCTGGCGCCGAAGATTGAGGTGGAAGTGGACACCCTGGAACAATTGTGCGAGGCGTTGTCCGCCGGGGCGGACATCATCCTGCTCGACAACATGGATAACGACACGCTGGCCCAAGCGGTCGCCATCACGGCCGGCAAAGTGCCGCTGGAAGCGTCGGGCAACGTAACCCTGGAACGCCTGCCTGCGATAGGGCGGACGGGCGTCGACTACGTCTCGATGGGAGCGCTGACCCATCAGGCGGTCAGCGTCGATGTGGGATTGGATGTGGAACTATGACCCGCGAGGTGTGCGATTTTGTCGTGGTCGGATCAGGGCTGGCCGGCACCACCGCAAGTTGGCTGCTGGCCGAGTTTTCCGAGGTCCTGCAGGTTTCCCAGAGTCCGCCGGAGGGCAGCAACTCGTGGGCTGCGCAGGGGGGCGTGGCCGCCGCCGCGCGGGGTGACGACTCCCCGCGCCTGCACGCGCTGGACACGCTCGCAGCCGGCAAGAGGCTGTGCGACACCCGCCAGGTCGAGCGCCTGACCGAGCGGGCGCCGCAGCTGATGGCGTGGTTGGCCAGCATCGGCGCGGCCTTTGACCGAGATGAGGCGGGACGGGTGCGGCTCGGCCTGGAGGGGGCTCACTCGCAGCCGCGCATCTGGCACGCCGGCGGGGACGCCACGGGGCGCCACTTGCTCCAAGCCGTGCGCGAAGCGGCCGCACGCCAGCCGAATCTGGCCCGCTGGACCGACATGCAGGTGCGCGGCCTGCTCTTGTGCGGGGGGCGTGTCGTCGGCGTTTCCGGCCTGCGCGGGGGGCGGACCGCCGTTGTCTACGCGCGCCGCGCCGTCATCCTGGCCAGCGGCGGCATCGGCCAGCTCTACCCCTACACGAGCAATCCACAAGGTGCCGTGGGCAGCGGCATCGCGCTGGCCTATCTGGCCGGGGCAGAAGCGGCCAACATGGAGTTTGTGCAGTTTCATCCCACGGTGCTGGACGTGCCCGGCAACCCCCGCTTCCTCATCTCAGAGGCGGTCCGCGGCGCCGGCGCCCGCCTCATCGACGAGCGGGGCGAGCCCTTGATGGCCGCCTTCCCCCGCGGAGACCTGGAACCGCGCGATGTGGTGGCGCGTCAGATCCACCAGCGCCTGCTCACCCGCGGGCGGGTGTTTTTGGACGCACGGACGGTGGCCGGATTCGCCGACCGCTTCCCGACCATCGCCGAGCGGCTTGCGGAATGCGGCATGGATCCCGCCAGAGATCCCATTCCCGTCGCGCCGGCCGCCCACTTTTTCATGGGCGGCATCCGGGCGGACTTGTCCGGGCGCACCTCGCTGCCCGGGTTGTTCGTGCTAGGCGAGGCCGCCTGCACCGGGGTGCACGGAGCCAACCGCTTGGCCAGCAATTCGCTTCTGGAGTGCCTGCTGATGGCCCACGAATGTGCCGCTTACTGGCGCGGCGCGGAAGGCGGGGACGTGGACGGACGGATCGGAGAGGGGATGACAGCGTACCGGAACGCGCGTGCCCACGGGGCGCCCGCCGGATCCGCCAGTGCAGGCCTGCCCGAGGCAGAAGAACAGGTGGAAGTCCGCCCGGACGATGAGCCGCTGCTGAACAAGGTGCGCCAGGTCCTCTGGACCGCCGGCGGCATCGTGCGCGACGATGCCTCCCTCGCCGCCGGGCTGCAACAAGTGGCCGCCCTGGCCGCCCGCCACCCGGATTCGCCGGCTGTCACCCTGTCCACGCTCATCTTGCGGGCGGCTCAGTTGCGCAGGGAGAGCCGCGGCGCCCACTTCCGCAGCGATGCGCCGGAGGCCAGACCCGCCTGGGACGGCACCCTCATTGTCTGGGAGCGGCGCGGCACGGGCGACATCCCCCGCCTTGCCGACGCGGCGTCCGTTCCCGGATGCACCGGGCCGGCGCCCGCTTCCCTGGTCAATACATCCGCCGCACAACTGTGAGGTGGCCCCGCCAGTAACTGCCCGGCTGCACACTTAAATACCCGACCTTGCCGAGGCCGCCGCCCTCTTGGATCATTTGCCCGTTGCCGGCATAAATCCCGACGTGGCCGCCTTGGTTGAAGATGAGGATGTCGCCAGGCTGCATCTGGTCCACCGGGATGGTCACCCCCACCGACTGGTACTGCTTGCGGCTGGCCGTCGTGAACCGGTACCCAAGGGCGTGGTGGAACACGTACTCGACAAAGTTGCTGCAGTCAAACCCGGTTTGTCCCTCGTCCTCGTTGTGCCCCCACACATAGGGGGTGCCGAGCTCGCTTTTGGCCACCGAGAGGACGGCGTCCGTCTTGTCCTCGACGGAGGCGTTCGTCCCAGCCAGCGGGCGCAGGTTGGGGTCCAGCGTGCACCCGGGCGGCGGGATGGGCACGCGCGCGGTCGTCCCACGTCCTTGGATGTCCGACGGCACGTTCCCCACGCCGGTACTGCCGGCGCCAGCATGGCCGGCGTGTCCCAGCGTTCCCGCGTTGGCCCGCGTCGTCGCCGGACTCGGGGGGACGGGCGCCGCTTGGTCGGCCGGCACGTCGATGGTGGTCGATCCGTCCGTCCTCCCACCCAAGCTGTCGCTGATGATATGGGTGTACTGTGGGTTGGCGGTGATGTAGACGGTTTGGTCCTGCCAGCGGATCTCGTACCACGCGTCGCCCACCTTGCGGAGCAAGGGCGCCTTGTCCCCGGGTTGCAATCGCCCCAGCACGGCGCTGCCGATGCCCGGTTGTTGGTGGTAGCTGACCCAGCCGTGGTTGGTCACCACGTACTGCGTGGCCGCTGTCGGACTGGCCAACGAGCCCGTCGGCGTCCGGCGCGGTCCCGCCGGTTCAAAGATCAACTGGACGTGGCGCACGTCCTGGGTGGGAAAGTTGGCGGTGACATAGTTGATGATTCCAAAGCGATCCGACAGGTCCACGGTGTCCTCCACCTGCCCCGTCCCCGCCGGCCGGGGAGCGGGCGCCACGGCGCTTGCGCGCTGCAGCCGCAGGCGGGCGGTGTGGGTGTGGGCGTTGTAGTCCTTGCCGGTGACGCGTGCCACGAAGCCACCCACAGCGGTCGAGGTCTGGGGCGCCGGCTGGGTCAGGGAGTTGCCGAAACGGCCGGCCATGCCGCTGCTGGCCGTACGGTTTTGCGTACCGCCGCCCTGGCCGCCGCAGCCAGCTGCGGCCAAAGCCGCCAGCAGCGCACATGCGGTGAGCCGCCGCAGGCCCGATTGGGCAACATGCGCCATCAAGTTCACCTCCTTGGAGTTTGCCTACATTCAGGGTTCGCTGCGGCAGGCGAATCCATGCGAGGACACGGCTGCGCAGTGGCAGGAGACAGCCCGCAGGGCGTCGAAAAGTACGTCGGAAAGTACAGAGATTTGTCGATTGGCGAAAGGGAGGAATATACATATGCGGCTGCAGGCGAGACAGAAACTGGTCATGATTGGGGATTCCATCACGGACTGCGGGCGCCAGCGCCCGGTCGGCGAAGGCTCCTCGGAGGCGCTGGGCAGCGGCTACGTGGCGCTCGTGGACGGGTGGCTGCGCGCCGCCTATCCGGATCTTGGCATCCGCGTCGTGAACATGGGCACCAGCGGCGACACCGTGCGCCACCTGGCCACCCGCTGGCAGACGGACGTGCTGGACCTCCACCCGGACTGGCTGTCGGTGATGATTGGCATCAACGATGTCTGGCGCCAGTTTGACCACCCGCTGCAACCCGAGTCGCACGTGCTGCCTGAGGAGTACGAGCAGACCTTGCGCACCCTGCTCGGTCAGGTGCGCGACCGCTTGTCCGGTCTGGTCCTGATGACACCGTTTTACCTGGAGCCTAACAAGGAAGACGCGATGCGCCGGCGGATGGACGAGTACGGCCGCATTGTGAAGCGGGTGGCGGACGATTTGAACGCCGTGTTCGTCGATACCCAGGCCGCTTTCGACACACTGTGGGCATACACGTACCCGTCGTCTATCGCGCTTGACCGCGTGCATCCCGACCTGGCTGGGCATACAGTGCTGGCGCGGGCCTTCCTCAATGCCGTCGGCTTCGACTTCAACCGCCGCCGACAGTGAGGGCGACTTCCGGACACTGCCTTGCCTCATGCCATCCTCGGCTTACTGCAATTCCCAGTCGCTGAGCGTTGCCGTGCGCATCGCGAGGTTGTATAGTGTACTACGTTACTTCTTTAACAGGCGAAAGAGGTTCGACCTCTGACCGCTTTTCAGGAGGTCTACGCAATGCGTGACGGCAAGCTTGGCGTTTGGTTGCTGACAGCCTTGGTCGTCGGCAACATGGTGGGATCAGGCATTTTCATGCTGCCCAGGCAGTTGGCGGAGGTGGCCAGCCCGGCCGGGAGCGTCCTCGCCTGGGCGCTCACCGGCGCGGGGGTAATGATGATTGCCCTGGTCTTCGGCAACCTGGCGATGCGCAAGCCGGAACTCGCCGGTGGGCCGCAGATGTACGCCAAAGCGTTGTTTCGGGACGGATCTACCGCGTCGACGCTGGCCGGCTATTTGGTTTCGTGGGGCTACTGGGTGGCCAACTGGGCGGGCAACGTCGCCATCATCACGACGTTTGCCGGCTATCTGTCCACCTTTTTCCCCATCCTTAACGATGCAACGCCCTTGTTTTTCGCGGGACCGTTCACGGTGGGCGTGGGCAACCTGGTGACGTTTTTCGTCTGCACGGCCCTGCTTTGGCTGGTGCACGGGCTGATTCTGCGGGGTGTGGAAAGCGCGGGGCGCTTGAACCTGGTCGCGACCAGCGCGAAGGTGATTGGATTTGTGTTTTTCATCGCGGCGAGCCTGTTCGTCTTCCAAAAGGCGAACATCGTCCCGTTCGCCGCAGTCAAGAGCGACGGCGGACAGACATTGGGCCTGTTTGGCCAAGCGGGGCACGCGCTGGTTTCAACCTTGTGGGCGTTTGTCGGGGTCGAGTCGGCCGTGGTGTTCTCGGCGCGGGCGCGCAGACGGGGAGACATCAAGCGGGCGACGGTGCTCGGGCTGGTGCTGACGGTCATCATCTACATGAGCATCTCGATTCTGACCATGGGCGTGCTGCCGCAGTCGCAGCTGGTGCACACCGACAAGCCGCTGGTGGACGCGCTGTCGGTCGCCATCGGACCGGCTGGCAGCTACGTGATGGCGCTCGTGGGCATCGTGTGTCTGGCCGGATCGACCGTGGGATGGGTATTGCTCAGCGCCGAAGTGGCGTACCAGGCCAGCCGCCAGGGGCTGTTCCCGGGTGTGTTTGGGCGCGAGAACCGGCGCAAGTCGCCGGTCGTGTCGTTGGCCATCACCAATACCATGGCACAGGCGTTCATCTTCTCAACCATCTCGCACTCTATCGCCAAGGCGTTCGACTTTGTCACCTTCGTGGCCACGTTGTCCTATCTGGTTCCCTACATCATCGCCACCGTGTACCAGCTCAAGCTGACGATATCGGGAGAGACTTACGGCGGCCAGGGCAGGCAGCGCATCGGCGACTTGGTCATCGCGGCGCTCGGGGTCATCTACTCGTCCTGGGTGGTCAAGGCGGGCACCGCCGATCTACACACATTCTTGTTCGGCATAGGGCTCATCTTTTGCGGCATCCTCTTCTTTCCGTTTGTGATCTCCTCGCGCCGCCGGCAGCAAATGTCGACAGACATGAAAGAGGGCGGATCGGCCGCGTAGGGATCTCCCCGCCCACCACCTGCCGGAAAAGTCCAGTCCCGATAGGGGACTGGACTTTTTCACATACTGTGGTATGATGCTCAACGTCAAAACTGACACTATGTCATTTTGTCCTGGCGGATTTGCGTCCAGGCTGAGAAAGCCAGGTGGTTGAATTGCCGTTGTTCGTGCAACGCCTTACGCTCGGGCCGCCTGCCCGCCGCTTTTGCGAAGACCTGTCCTTTGCTCTCGCGCAGGGTCAGACGGCGGCCATCGTCGGCCCTTCCAACAGCGGCAAGTCCTCGCTGCTCCTGTGCGCAGCCGGCCAACTCAAGCCGGCGGCCGGCCGCGTGGGCATTGGCCCGGACGCCGACAGCGCGCGTCCCCCTGGGTGGCGCGAGGTGGGACTGGGGCCCATCCCCGTCCTGGCGCCGCTGTTTGACACGCTGACCGTGCAGGAGCACCTGACCTTCCAGGCTCGCCTGTACCGGGTCCCCGCTGTCCGCCAGCGGGTCGCCGACGAGCTGCGCCGTTTTGACTTGGAGGCGGCCGCCCGCCGGCGCATCAAGGACCTCGACGCGTTCACGGCCCTGCGCGCCGCCCTCGCGATTACCTGCGTGCACCGGCCGCAGTTTGTGCTGCTGGATGAGCCGGACCAGGGCTTGTCGGTTGAGCAGTGGTCGCAGACAACCGCCTTGCTCCGCAAAATCGCGGCGGAAGGCGTCGGCGTCCTGTACACGACAGTCGACAGCGCGCACGCGGCGGCGGCCGACGTGGTGGTGGACATCGCGAAGGGGGAGGTGCACCGGGGTGAACCTGTGGGCCGTGATTCGCGTTGAGGCCAAGCGCATCTGGCGCAACCGCCTGATGCGCGTGGGGTTGCTGGCGATGTGCCTGCTGCCCTTGCTCTACAGCGCGCTGTACCTGTGGGCGTTTTGGGATCCGTACGGCCACCTCGACCGTCTACCGGTGGCGGTGGTCAACGAGGACAAAGGGGGCCGGCTCGACGGCCGACACGTCAACTACGGCGCCGACTTGGCCAAATCACTCGTCGACGGGCAGACGCTGGAGTGGCACCGGGTCAGCGCCAGCCAGGCGCAAGACGGTCTTGAACATGGCCGTTACTACATGGAATTGGACATCCCGCGCTCGTTCACGAGGGATGTCCTCAGCGTCAACAGCGACCATCCGCACAAGGCGAAACTGCTCTTCATCCCCAACCAGGGCCAGAACTATCTGGCCGGGCAGATTGTCTCCCGTGTGGAGGACGACGTCGCGGCGCAGTTGAAGCAGCAGTTCAGCCGGCAGTTCATCTCCCGCCTGCTGGATGTGGTCGGCCAAGCGTCCGGCGGCATCAGCAAGGCGGCGCAGAGCGCCGGGCAGATCGCCAGCGCCGGCAAGCCATTGGTCAGCGGCAGCCGGCGGCTCAGCCAAGGGGTCAATCAGGCTGACGACGGAGCGCACCAGCTCGCCGCCGCGCTGGCCCAGCTGGAGAGGGGCAGCCAATCGTTGGCCGGCGGCGCCGGGCAGACAGCCAGCGGCGCCAATCAGGTCAACGCCGGCATCGCCCAAGCCGCCGGCAGCGTCGGCCAGATTCGGCGACAGATAGCGCCAGCTGCCGGGCCCTCGAGCCAGCTGGACCGAGGCATGCAGCAGGCCAGCAGCAGCGCCAGGCAGATGCAAGCGGCCAGCCGGCAGCTGCAACAGGGCAGCGCGGACGCGGCCAGCGGCGCGAGCGGATTGAACACCGGGCTGGGCCAGGCCGTCAGCGGCGCCGCCCAGGTGCAGTCCGGCATTGAAGCGGCCATCTCCGCCCTCGAGCAGGCGCCTGCGGACGATCCGCACGTCACAGCCGCCCTCTCCGCCCTGAAACAGGTGCGGGACGGATCGCAACAGCTCGACGACAGTTTGGGGCGGCTGCAGAGCGGCGCGCACACGCTCGCCTCCAAACTCAATCAGGAAACGGCTGGTCAGGCGCAGCTGACAGAAGGCTTAGGCCAGTTGTCGAACCAGCTAGGGCAGGCCGCCGGCGCCACCCGCCAGTTCAGCCAAAGCGTCGGCCAGCTGGACGGAGCGCTGGAACAGCTGCAGACGGGGCTGACGACCGCGCACACCTCGTTGGCGCAAATTGCCGGGGCGGCGGGGCAGCTGCAGGCAGGCGCCAGCCAGCTGCACGGCGGCCTCGTCAGTGCGCGCAGCGGGGCGGACTCACTGGCCTCCGGATTGGACGACGCAGCTTCAGGCGGCCGCTCGGTCGCTTCCGGGATGGCGAAGCTGAACGACGCCCAGAATCAACTGGCCGGCAAGCTGAAGGACGCGGTGCCGGGCAAGGTGAGCCAGCCGGAGAAACAGGCGGACGTGATGAGCGGCGCGGTCGTTGCGCAGACGCGACCGATAAACCCGGTGGGCAAGTACGGCCCCGGATTGGCCCCCTACTTCCTGCCGCTCAGTTTGTGGGTGGGCGCCCTGCTGCTGTACTTCTTGGTGCCACTGCGCGAGGCGCGGTGGCGCCTGTCCCCCGTCTCGCCGCTGACAGTGACACTGGGGAAACTGTGCGTGCTGTGGAGCATCGGCGTACTGCAGGCGGTCATCGCGGCCACCGTCGTCCTGTACGGGCTGGGACTGACGGTGACCACGGTGCCTGGGTTCTACCTGTTCTCCATCGGTGTCTCGCTGACCGACATCACGGTCATCGGCATGCTGTTGTCCGTGCTCAAATCGGGCCCCGGGCGGGTGGCCGGAATTGTGGTGCTCATCTTGCAACTGACATCGTCGGGCGGAACGTTCCCCATCCAGCTGGTGCCCTCGTTCTTCCAGGCCCTTCATCCGTATCTGCCGATGACCTATGCGGTTTCGGGCCTGCGCAACCTGATTGCGTTCCCGAGCCATCATGACGCGTGGGTCAATCTCGGCGTACACGGCCTGTTCTTCGTCGGGTCCCTGGCGCTGATGGTACTGATGCACGTCCGCCGCGTGAAACCCGGGCAGCTGCACGCCCCGGACACCTTGGTGTCGTGAGCCGGTATGAGCAATATTTGGTTTTCCTATGTGTATACTGTACTTTTTCGTTGACAGCCTTCTCTGTCATATGCTATAGTTCGCGTCAAACCAATAATGCAAACAAGTCACATACCATGTAGTGCTTGGGACCGACTGGTCAGCCGGAGGCCGAGCTCACCGCGCGTTACGCGCGGTGGCCGGCCTTTTTTGCTGTCCCGGCCAACGAACAGCTTTGGAGGTGGACGAATTTGCCGCGTACAAACACCCACAGCGTCACCGATGACGCTCCCGTTGAACTGCACGCCGACGTGCTTGTGATTGGCGGAGGGCCGGCGGGCACTTGGGCCGCCGTCGCTGCAGCGCAGCAAGGAGCCCGGGTCATCCTCGTGGACAAAGGCTATTGCGGCACGAGCGGGGCAACCGCCCCCTCCGGCACGGGTGTCTGGTATGTTCCACCCCATCCGGAGGAGCGCAGGGCGGCGATGGGCAGCCGTTACGCGCTCGGGGGATTCTTGGCGGAGCGGGTCTGGATGGAACGGGTTTTGGAGCAGACCTACGCCAACGTCAACACGATTGCCGACTGGGGCTATCCATTCCCCACCGACGACGACGGCCGCCCCTTCCGCCGCAGCCTGCGGGGGCCTGAGTATATGCGCCTGATGCGGCGCAAAGTTCTGCAATCGGGTGTAAAAATCCTCGACCACAGCCCTGCCCTGTCCTTGCTTGTCGATGAGCACGGCGTCGGGGGCGCGACAGGCATCCGCACCCAGACGGACCAAGCTTGGACTGTCATCGCTGGGGCGGTGGTCATCGCCACGGGTGGATGCGCGTTTCTCAGCAAAGCGCTGGGCTGCAATGTGCTCACAGGAGACGGACTGTTGATGTCGGCGGAGGCTGGGGCCGAGTTGTCCGGTATGGAATTCTCCAACGCGTACGCCATTTGCCCCAAGTTCTCATCCGTAACGAAGACTCTGTTTTACAACTGGGCGACATTTTATTACGAATCGGGAGAGGTCATCGAAGGCGCGGGATCGCAACGCGGCAGATCCGTCATCGCCAGGACGCTTTTGTCACAGCCCGTGTACGCCCGGATTGACAAGGCATCAGAGGAAATGCAGACCTGGATGCGGCAGGCCCAACCGAATTTCTTTGTCCCGTTTGACCGCGCGGGAATCAACCCGTTTCAGGACCGCTTTGAGGTTACACTCCGCTTGGAAGGCACCGTGCGCGGGACTGGGGGCATTCGCTTGGTGGATGAGACATGCGCAACCGGGGTGCCGGGTCTATACGCCGCAGGCGACGCGGCCACCCGAGAGCTGATCTGCGGCGGATTTACCGGCGGCGGCAGCCACAATGCGGCTTGGGCGATGTCGTCCGGCTACTGGGCCGGCCAATCGGCCGCCAGGTACGCGCATCGCTTGGGCGACAAACATCACCTCCGCCGGCCGGCGCCGTTATGGGATGCAGGGGCAGGGCCGCGACAGGCGGCGAGCGAAAGCGCCGGATCCACGGGCGAGGTGATTTCTGCCGTGCAACAGGAGGTTATGCCGTGCGACCGCAACCTGTTTCGATGCGAGCGCAACCTGAATGATTCGTTACGCCGCCTGGACGCGGTTTGGCATACGATTCGATACGAACGTGCACCCACCGGATCGCTCCAGAAGCGGCGCGAAGCCGAGGCGATGACAGCGACGGCCCGGTGGATGTACACGGCCGCTCTGGAACGAACCGAGACACGTGGCATGCACAAACGAACGGATTTCCAAACCGCCGATGAGGAGCAGCAGCACCGCTTGGTGGTCAGCGGACTGGATGAGATTCACATTCATACAGAACCCGTACAGCACCCCCTTGAGGTGGTGCCGTCGTGATTGAACTCATCAGCGAAACCCTCTGCACGCGCTGCGGCCTTTGCGTCGCCGTCTGTCCGACGAACGTGTTCAGCCAGAAGAAGGGAGAGGTGCCGACGATAGAACGCCAATCCGATTGCCAGACCTGCTTCATGTGTGAACTGTACTGCCCGGTGGACGCGATGTACGTGGCGCCGCATGCGGACGAGACCGTGGGAGTCGAGGAGCGCGCCGTCGCCGAGCTCGACCTCCTCGGCAGCTATCGCGCCGCTGTCGGCTGGGGACCCGGCTCTGCCGGCCGTCTGCCGCTGCCTGGGGAGACCAAGGTGTTCCAGGCAACCAAGGCGGCCGAAGAACGACCGCGAGCACAAACAGAACGAAAAGGAGTCGGACTTCATGCACCTTAAGCGCATCATCCCACAAAGGAGTCAATTCAGATACTGGACCATGGGGAGAAGAAAGAATAGCCTCAGCCTGCTCCTGCCCCTGACAGCCGTCAGCGCCGCTCTTGCTGTGACCGCCTGCGGGGCGTCCCAGACGACCGCGTCCACCGCGGGCGCTTCCTCCCCCCATCAGGCATCCGGCCAGGGCAAGGTGCTCCGGTTTGGCTTCATCACCTCCAAAGGCACCACCCCGGCCGATCCGATTGGTTGGGCCGAGCACACTGGGATGCTGAAGAAATACGAGTCCGAACTGGGTGTGTCGGGGATTCAGTTCATACCGTTCGTCAACGGGCCGGACCTGACTGCGGCGATGCAGGGCGGATCGGTCGACGTGGGGGAACTCGGCGACACCCCCGCCGTCAATGCGCGGGCGCACGGCTACAAGAGCCAGTTGATTGAATTCTTGACCATGGACATGGATGTCTGGCTGGTCGCCAAACATAACGGGCCGAAAACCGTTGCCGACCTCAAGGGCCAGACAGTCGCCACCTCTCCAGGATCCTACATGAGCCGTTACTTATTGACGCTGTTGCAACAAGAGGGGATTTCACAAGACGTTAAGGTCGTGCCCATCTATCCTGAGGATGCCCAGGCTGCGCTTCAGTCCGGTCGCATCGCCGCTTACGCCGCACCCACCTACACCGGTCCGCAACTGGAGAAACTGGGGTTCCCAGTCATCGACCAAGCGTCGAAGCACAACTTGACCGGGACCACGGTGGTTGTCGGCGCACCCCACTTTCTTGCTAGTCATCCGCACTTCGCCGAGGCGTGGGTGCGCTTGACGCAAGCGTCGCTGGCCGACATCAAACAGCATCCGAATCAATACTATCAATTCGCGTCACGGGCCAACGGATACCCTGTCAGCATTATCAAAGAGTCGGTGCCCATATCCGACTACGCCACAAAGCCATTCCCCGGCGATGCTGTGCGGTCTTTGACATCGATAGAACAATTTTTGGTGAGCCAAAAGCTTATCACCCAACCGTTTTCAATTCGCGCATGGGAAACCAACACCACAAAGTGAACGCCGCCGCGGCGGGGGCGGACCCGCGCGCCGCGGCAGCCAGCCTAAGTACGGCGCCCCTCAACGCCCGGCTTTGGCGCGGCGGCGGCGCGTCAAGGTGTCGATGGTGACGGCCACCAGCAGGATGCCGCCTTCCACCAAATACTTCGTGCTCGACGGGGCACTGAGCAGGTCCATGCCGTTTTCGACGCTGCCGATGACCAGCGCCCCGGCCAGCGCGTTCCAAACACTGCCCCGACCGCCAAAGAGACTGGTCCCGCCGATCACGGCGGCCGCGATGGAGTCCAGCAGCAGGTCGCCGCCGCCCGATGCCGGCGAGGCGGACCCCAGGCGCGAAGCGCCCATGATGCCGCCGGCGGCGCCGAACACCCCGGCCAGGGTGAAGACGGCGATGCGGACGTGTTTCACGCGGATGCCGGCCCTGCGCGCCGCCTCCCTGTGCCCGCCCAGGGCATAGACGTGACGCCCAAAACGCGTGGACTGCGTGACATACGAAAATACGAGGATGAGCGCAATCAGCACCAGCCCGGCCACCGGGATGCCCCGGTACGTGTTGAGAGCCAGGACAATGAGCGCGCTGACCACCGCCAGCGCTATCACGCGCGCCCCGATGGACCCCAAATCCGGAACCCGGTCCAGCTCGTAACGCAGCCGCGACGTCCGCCGCTGCAGGAGCACCCACAGATAAAGCAGCACGCCGAGCAGCGCCAAGATCCACGCGTACACACCGGACACGTAGGTGGTGGCAAGGCCCAGCAGGGTGGAGTTTTCAATCGGAACCGTTCCCGCGTCGCCCAACATGGCCAGCAGAAACCCCTGGTACCCGAGGGAACCTGCCAGTGTGACAATGAAAGCGGGAACACCCACCAAGGTCACCCAGACCCCCTGGAAGACGCCCAGAACCGCTCCCGCTGCCAGGGACGCCACAATCGCCAACCAAGGATTCACCCCCGCTGAAGAGAGCAGGACCAGGATGGCGGCGGCGACACCGCTCACTGCGGCGATGGACAGGTCTATCTCGCCCAGCAGCAGGATGAACGTTTCCCCAATGCCCAACAGGCCAATCTCGACCGATTGCAAAATGAGATTGGAGATGTTGCGGCCGGTGAGGAAGTGGCTGTTGATAAGCTCAAACACAATCCAGATGACAACCAAGGCGATGATCACCGGAATGAGGCCGAGATCGCCGGATGCAAACCGGAGCCTCAGCCGGTCCGCGAGAAGACGGCGCCCGGAAGCCTCTGCAGTTGAATTGGCCGAATCGGCGGCGACGACCTTCATCAGGGAACGACCTCCTCTTCCGTGGCGCCGGTGATGGCAGCGACGACCTTTTCTCCGGATACTTCGGATGTGACGTAATTGGCGACCGTTTGCCCCAGGCGCAAAACGACGATGCGGTCGGCGACCTCGAACACGTCCGACAGGTTGTGGGAGATGACCAACACCCCGACGCCGGACTCAGCCAGGCGTTTGACCAAGTCGAGCACCGCCCGCGTCTGCGCCACGCCGAGCGCCGCCGTGGGTTCATCCAGGATGACCAGTTTCGAGCCCCAGAGCACGGCGCGGGCCACGGCCACCGTCTGCCTCTGCCCACCAGAGAGGCTGGCCACCGATGTGTTCAACGGAGGCAAGTTGATGCCGAGTCTCTTGAGCACGGGTATCGCGTTTTTCTCCATTTCGGCGTGGTTCATCACCCGGATGACACCCGGGATGATGGTCCGATACAACTCCCGGCCCAAATACAGGTTGGACACGATGTCCAGGTTGTCGCACAGGGCCAGGTCCTGATACACGGTCTGAATGCCGAGCGCCTCAGAGGCAGCCGGCGTGGACAGCGTGACGCGGCTGCCCTCGAAGAAGATCTCCCCTTCGTCGGGGACCTCGACCCCGGAAATGATCTTGATGGTGGTTGACTTCCCGGCGCCGTTGTCGCCTACGAGCGCGACCACCTCACCCCTGTGCACGTCCAGCGATACGTCGCGCAGGGCTTGCACCGCGCCAAACCGTTTTTTCAAGTGCCGCACCGACAAGAGGGGAGGCGTGTCCCTGTCCTGTCCGCTCTGCGTCTGTACTGTCTCTGCCATCGTCAAACCACCTTAATCCTGTTGATGGTAAACCCGCGGGGGCGCGGTCGTAGCAGCCAAGCTGTTTGTCCGCGCCCCCTGCCCTGTGCCTGTCTGGCCTTCCCCATGCGGAGAGGCCGGAAACCGCTCAGGAGGACGGGTGCTCAATCTGGTCCATGGTCGTATATCCGTCTTTGATGACGGTGCTCTGGATGTTGGACTTGGTCACAGCCACCGGCTGCAACAGGACGGCGGGCACGTCCCTGGTCCCGTTGTTCACGGAACCGCTCACCAGCGAGGAGGCCGGCTTCTTCCCGGCCAGCAGGTCCACAGCGAGCTGCGCTGCGGCGGAAGCCTCCTTGGGAACCGCTTTGTACACGGTCATGGACTGGGTGCCCTGCATGATGTCGTGCAGCCCCGCGTTGGTGGCATCCTGGCCTGTCACCGGCACCTTGCCGGCCAGACCCTGCGCTTTGAGCGCCTGGATGACCGCCCCCGCCAGGCTGTCATTGGCAGCCAGGACGCCGTCCACATGGTTGTTCAACCGCGTCATCGCCTGCTCCATCTCGCGCAGAGCGTTGGACGGGTCCCAATCCGGTGTCATGGACTCGTAGCCCAGCTTGAAAGTTCCCTTCTTAATCAGCGGGTCGAGCACCTTGTGAGCGCCGGCTTTAAACTGCAGCGCATTGTTGTCGGTCGCGGCGCCGTCAATCATCACGATGGTGCCGCCCTTCTTCGTGTGGTCGGCGATGTACTGTCCCTGCAGCTCGCCCACCTTTTCGTTGTCGAAGGAGACGTAGTAGTCGACGGGTGAGTTCGTGATCATGCGGTCGTACGAGATTACCTTGACCCCCTGCTGGTGCGCTTCGTTGACAATGGTCGCAGCCGCCTTGGAATCCACCGGGCAGATTACCAGCACCTTGGCGCCGTTGGTCATGGCGGATTCCGCCTGCTGTTGCTGCGTGCTGCTGCTGGCCTGCGCGTTCTCATACAGCACTTTGGCGTTGGGGTCCAGTTTCTTGACCTCTTTTTCAAAGTCTGGCTTGTCTTGTGTCTCCCAACGCGGAGAGGATGTGGTGTCCGGCAACAGCAGGGCAATCGTACCCTTGGCTCCGCCGGATCCGCTGGATCCGCCGGATGACGTGTTGTTCCCTCCGCTGTTGTTGCCGGAGCCCGAGCCGCAGGCGGTGACCGTAAGCGTTATCATCGCGGCGATGCCTGCGGCTGTCCATAGCCTTGGCTTCATTCGACAGCCCCCTCGAATCAAGAGTATGAAATGGATTGATGCTCTACTGACAGTATTAAGCAAGTGCCGTGCCAATACAGATGAAAGGTGGATGCCGGCAGGATGGCCGAAGGCGTACGGATCGCCTTGATACATAACGATACACTTCAATACAGATTGAGACAGATCAAAGCAGGCAGATGGAGAATGGGGGGGCAGGAGACCAATGGGGGTGGCGGATTCAGGCGGACAGCACGTGGGCGTAGACGCCGACGATGGCGAGGAAGAACAGCAGCAAGATAACCCAGACACTGCTCCAGCCTTTGCGCAGCAGCCATAATACCCCGAGCACCAGCAACAGTTCAGGCAGCTTCGGGAACAGCCCGTTCAACAGTTGGGTCAGGCTCATCGTCTGGCCATGGCCAACCTGCCAGTGGATGGCGAAGTGGATGCTCGCCCAGTCGGCGACCAGGGCGCCCATGACAATCAGGCCGACGATGGTCGCCATTTCGGTGACCCGGCGCAGCACGCCGGTGGAGATGACGTTCACAATCCGCACGCCCAGCCGGTACCCGTACTGGAGCAGGCTCCAGCGCACAGCCAGGCGCAGGATGTTCCAGCCGGCAAAGAACAAGATGGGGCCCAGGAGGTTGCCTGTCAGGGCGATGGTGGCGCCGACCGAGGCCAGTAGCGGACGCAACGTCCCCCAGAAGATGGAGTCTCCGACGCCAGCGAGAGGGCCCATCATGCCCAGCTTGATGGACGTGACGAGCCGGTCGTATCTGGGCTCTCCCGTCTGCAGCCGTTCCTCCAGCGCCAGGTTGATGCCCACCACGATGTTGGCCACGTACGGCTGGGTGTTGAAAAATTCGACATGCCGCAGCTTGCGCGCCAGACGCACCTCGGGTTCGGGAAAGAAAAAGTTGAGCGTCGGCTCCACAATGTAGGCGTAACCCAGCCCCTGCATGCGCTCGTAGTTCCAGGAGGCCTGCAGGAATTGGCTGCGCCAGAACACGCGCCAGAGGACGGCAGACGGTAGGCGGCGAATGGACGCGGGCGCCGATTCCTCCTCCGCCGGCAAATCGGCTCCGGGCGCATCGTGCCGAGCCCAAACGCGGACATGCAGCCACGCCACGGCGACCGCCAGGATGCCCATGGCGACCAGCGTGATATGGGAAAAGTCGGCGGCCAAGAACCCCAGGAAGAAATACGGCATCAGCTTGTCCACCTGCAGCGAGCGGATGACCATGGCGTACCCGACGACGACGATGAAGCCGCTGGCCGCCGTGAAGCCGTCGGTCAGGGTTTTGGGCAGGAAGTTGAACAGCCTGTCCATCATCGTTGGGCTGACAAAGATGGTGAACAACACGCTGGGCACGGCCACGCGAAGCGCCTGCAGGGACAGGGCGGCGAAGTTCAAGCGGAACAGGGCGGTCCGTTCATTGTCGATAGACATGCGATCCGAGAGGTGCTGAAAGTAAATGGTGAGGGTGCGGACCAAGACGGTGAGCAGATTGCCGGCGACCGCCAACGGGATGGCAATCGCGATGGCCTGGTTCACGTCGTTGCCCGCCCTGATGGCGAGCACGGCCGAGATCACGCTGGCCAGAGCCGTGTCCGGCGACTGTGAGGCGCCAATGTTCATCCAGCCCAGCGCGGTCAGCTCCAGGGTGGCGCCGACGGCCATGCCGGTCCCCACATGCCCGAGCACCAGCCCGATGAGGGTGCAAGCCAACAACGGCCGGTGCCACTGCCATTCGTCCAAGACGCTCTCAATTCCGGCCACGGCGGCAATCAAGGCCACCGCGGCGACCTGCCAGACCGCCATCCATCAATGCCACCTTTGCCGGAGCCGTTCGTAGGCGTCCACTTTTGTGTCACTCGGCACCACGCGAATATACGCCTCCACGCCGCGCGCCTCCAGGGCCTGCAGCGCGGCGGCTTCCGCCTCGCCGACGTACACCGCCTTGCTGAGCGCCGCGTACCCCGGCTTGTAGCGCATGCCACCGAGGTTGATTTGGTCGATGTTCACACCTCTCTCGCACAGATACAGAACGTCCTGGAGGAACTCCGCCAACAGCAGCACGGGGCCGGATGGACGGCGCCGCTGCCAAGCGTCCACGGTCTGTTCCACCGTGAACACTTCCAGGTCAAGATGGGACGGGACGGACGATTTGAGCAGAACCACTTCAATCGGTTCATTGGCCGCCCGATCACTCATCACCCAAATGGTCCGCACACCCAGACTCCGCACCCAAGTGGTCACCACCTGGCCGTGAATCAGCCGGTCGTCCACTCTTACGAACAGACTCTGCTGGCCGCTCACGATTGAAACACCTCGACTTCGTGATCGGAGAAGACCAGCTCGAACAGGTAGGCCAGCTCGTCCGGGTGCACGGACACGCGAAACGTCTCTTGCACCGGTTCCCACGCTGCCTGCAGCTGATGCCACTCGTTCGGATAGCGGGCCGCGATCTGGCCGGCGTACGGGTGCGGGACGTGCTCGTTGCGCACACACCGTTCAATCACGTACGCGGTATGCAGGCAAAACCGGGCATAGGTCTCCGGGCTGAGCGCCGCATTGAGGGCGCTCTCCGCCGTCCCCTCGACGATGCGGCGCCACATTTCGCGGACGACTTCCAGCGCCAGGTCCGGGTTGACGAACACCAAATTGCGCTTCAGGAGATTGTGCACGTGCTGCTCCAGCCGGGCCGTCGTCTCGTCCGGCGCCGGGGCGGCCTCAGCTTCGGACTCGGACAGCGCAGCAGAGTCCCCCGCTCCGTTGCCGCTGGCGGAGCTGGCGCGGTTGGGCCGGGGGGCCCCGGCGCCCGGCACGGGCGCCGCTGAAGCGTCCGCTTTGGCTGAAGCATCCCGGTTGGGCGACGGGTCTGTATCGGCGGCGCCCCCGGTCTCCTGATTCTCCCGCTCAGGCGCCGCCGGGGCCTGGCCGAGAGACAGGACGCCGAGGAGCTGGGAGATCCCCTCGCGGCTGAACAGGGTTTCCACGGAGAAGAACGGGACCCCCACCAGCCCTGGGTTGATGGACCCCACCACAGCCGCCAGATTCGCCTCCGGTTCCAGGTCCGGGCCCTGGGCGGGGCCAAGTTCCTTCGCCACCACGCGCACCTGTCCCCTTAGCTCGTCCGGGAGCGCCTCGCGAATCAACCGTTCCACCGCCCGCGCCGTTCCTTTCCCGGTCAGGCAGCAGGCCCAGACGACGCGCGTGGTCTGCGACGTCGGCAAAGACCGGGAGCGGTTGTACGCCTTGAGCCATGCCGCCATATCGTCCAACTCCAGCCGGTCATCCCGGTGGATGTGCAGCGCACTCACCACCGTGTGCAGATCCGGCCGCGTGACGACGCGGACGGGCACACCGCCTGCCGCCGTGGCCCCGTCGAGTTCCGCCAGGCGTGGAACGTTGGTGAGCACAAGGACGCCGCGGGTGGTGTCCACCGTCTCCAGGGTCTTGTTCAGCATCGTCTCCATGACATCCTGGGGTGTCTGCACCGGGATGTTTAATGCCGCGATATCCTCGTCGCAGACCAGCTGCAGCGCGGTCCGCACCATCTCCGTTGCAACCGAATCGCCGAACAGGGCCACCACTATCGCGACCGCCTTGCCCTGCTCGGGGGTGGACGGGCGAAACAGCATGGCCACAATGGCGGTTTCCTCGGGCGGCAGCTGTACCCCGCTGAAGGTCTCGAAGGCGCCGAGAAATTTTTGCGAGAGCTGGTAGGCGTGAGGCGACTCCTTGCGCACCCCTTCGACGATGTCGAACGAGGATGGACGCGATGAAGACGCAGCGGTTGACACCGTGCTGTCGGATCGGACCACGCCGAACAGGTGCATGGCGACGCGCAGGAAAGCGGCCTGGGTGTCCGGATACGGAAACTCCGGCTCAATTTCCTCCCAGGCCCGGCAAACGGCGGAGTAAAACGACTCGCCCACAAACTGCCGGAGTTCGTCAACCGACACGGGGGTCTCCCCGGACGGCGCCCGCTGCCGCTTCAGCTCCCGCTCCAGGACGTCGAGGATCTCCTCCGTCGCAAACCCCAATTCCTGCAGCGTCCGGCTGAGCCGATCCAGTTTGACGTAGATGGAATCCGCCTCCATCATCGGGAAGCTCGGCGGCCGGTCAACGACCGGGTCCACCCGCATGTCTACGGATCGCATCAGAGTGCGGAAGAGCGGCCGGTTGGCGCCGTCAGCCGGGGCGGTGACCAGGTGCTCCGGCAGGATCTCAATGGCCTCCTGAGAACCTGGCTCCGCAGGGGCCGGCGCCTGCCCGTCGGCGGGCGGCCTGCGGCTGAGCGCTCGGTTGTACGCCCGCGCGCAGGCCAGCTTCAGGGTGTTCCTCAACTCCCCGATGTTCGACGCGAAGTGGGAGAACAGCAGGATATCCAGCGACGGCCCGGGCAAATGCAGTGGGCGGCCGAGACTGCGCGCCTCCTCCAGGCAGAGATGGTAGATGAGATCAAACCGGTCGCTCAGCTCCCAATCCCGCAGCGCGGGCAGGCGAATCACCACCGGAATGCGGCGGCGAAATGTCGCCAGCAGCGCCGACTCCGGCGACTCCGTGGTCGCGGCCACCAGCAGCACGCGTGCCTTGCGCCAGACCTCGGTCTCGCCGATACGCCGGAACTCACCGTAATCCAACAGGTGGAACAGCATCTCCTGGCCCTGGGGCGGCAGCCGGTGCACCTCGTCGAGAAAGAGCATGCCGCCATCGGCCCGTTCCACAAGGCCGGGCCGGTCCTGATGGGCGCCTGTGTAGGCGCCGCGGGCGTGCCCGAACAGTTGATCCAACAGAATCTCCGGATTGTTGGCGTATTCAGCGCAGTTGAACGCGACCAACGGGGCGTCCTCGTCCAACACCCCAAACGACGCGGCGTAACGGTGCATCTTCTCCGTAAACGACGACTTTCCCACCCCTGTCTCGCCCAACAGGAGGATATGCATTCCATGCGGGGGGTAGGTAAGGGCCATTTTGGCCTGCTGGACGGCATCGCGCAGGCTTCTCTCGGCGCCGACTCCCCAGTCGAAGTCATCCTCCAGGTGCGGGCGCCGCGACGAAACATCCGACCGCGTGGACGTAAGCGGTTTCTTCAGGGGCGCGCCAACACCTTCGACAGGCCCGTGCAGCCCGGACAGACCGGTGGAGGCCAGGCCCTCCCCAGTCAAATAATAGCGCACCGGCCGTCCCCGCCGTTTGGCCAGCAGGCCGGCGCGTACGAGCGCATTCAATTCGGCGCTGCAGTTGGCGCGCAAACACCCGGCCACATCGGCGATTTCCGCGGTGGTGAACCCTTCGCTGTCCGATGCCCGCGTCTGCGCCCCACGTTGCCGCGTCAGATTGACCACTGCAGCCAGGACAGTGTCTCGACGGCTCACTTTCCGCACTGCTCCTCACGAGAACCTGGTATGGGAAATTAATCTCATTATATCATGAACTGTCTTGCGAATGGCGAGGAGAGCAAGGCGGCCGAGACAAAGCGAGGCGTGGATTTTACGCTTCGGCAAATATCTGGAACTTGCGGATGCACATAGACACCGATTGACCGGGTGTAAGGTCCACGCTGCGGTCGCTTGGCAACGACACCTGCAGGGTCGATTGGTCCGCCAGCTGCACCCTTACCTGCGTCCGTTCCCCGGCCCACACCGCCTCGCGCACCTGAGCCGGGACGGCATCCGGTGCGGCAGGCCCCAGTTCAATGTCGGACGGCCGGACGAACACCCGCACGCGCTCCCCGTCGGCGAACTCGCCAGCGGGGAAGGTGTGGCCCCACAGCCGCACCTGCCGGTCGCGCACCGTCGCTGCGCCCTCGTTGACATCCCCGAGAAAGCCGGCCACGAACGGGCTCAGGGGCCGTTCCCAAACCTCCTGCGGGGTCGCGAACTGCTCCACCCGGCCCTGGTGCATGACCAGCACTCTGTCCGCTATCTCCAGCGCCTCCTCCTGGTCATGCGTGACAAAGATGCTCGTAATGCCGATCTCATCGTGAATCTGCCGCACCCAGCGGCGCAACTCTTTGCGGATCTTCGTGTCGACGGCGGCAAACGGTTCGTCCAAGAGCAGCACGCTCGGCTCCGGAGCGAGAGCGCGGGCCAGCGCCACGCGCTGCGCCTGGCCGCCGGACAATTGGTGTGGGTAGCGGTCTTCGTACCCCTCCAAGCGCACCAACCGCAACAGGCGCATCACCCGGTCCTGGATCTCCCGCTTTCCCAAACGCTTCACCCGCAGGCCAAAGGCGATGTTGGAGAATACCGTCATATGTTGAAAGAGGGCATAGTTCTGGAAGACAAAACCGACCCCGCGCCGCTGGGCCGGCAGGTTGTCGACAACTTGGCCGCGGATGCGGATTTCCCCCGCGGTCTGCCTGTCCAACCCGGCAATCATGCGCAACAGCGTCGTCTTCCCGCTGCCGCTGGGACCGAGCAGCCCTATCATTTCCCCCTCACGTACGGAAAAGCTGACATCCTGCAGCGCCGCCGTCCCGGACGCAAACCGCTTGACAAGGTTTGTCACCTGAATCGTCATGAGATCCGTCCTTCCCCCCGACCCTTGAACACCTGCATGAGGATGAGAATCACAAACGAGACCAGAGCCAACACGGTGGACACGGCGTCGGCCGCCTGCAGGTCGTTGTTTTCAGTGGCTTGGTACACATACAGCGTTGCGGTCTGCGTGACGCCCACCAGGTTCCCCGACACCACCAGGACCGCGCCAAATTCGCCCAAGGCCCGCGCAATCGTCAAAACCGCGCTGTACCCCAGGCCGAAGCGGATGCGCGGCAGCGTGACCAACCAGAACGTCCGCCACGCCGACGCCCCAAGCGTCCACGCGGCCTCTTCCTGTCTGAGCCCCAGCTGGCGCAGCAGCGGCACCAACTCCCGCACCACCAGCGGAAAGGTGACCAGCAGCGTCGCCAGCACCATCCCCGGCAGGGCAAACATCACCTTCACGCCGTGATTCTGCAGGAAGGCGCCGAGCAGCGTGTTCGGCCCGTACACCAGGAGCAGGGCCAACCCCGCAATCACCGGAGAGAGGGCGAAGGGCAGGTCCACCACCGCGTTCACCACCTGCCAACCGGGAAACGACCTGCGCGCAATGAGCAAGGCGGTGATGACCCCAAGCGGCAGGTTGATGAGGAGCGTCAACGCCGTGATGAGAAACGACAGCCGCAGCGCAGACACAGCCTCCGGCTGCAGCACCTGCGCAAAAAATCCGTTCACTCCGTGCGACAGCGCGCCCTCGACCATGGTGATGGCCGGGATCAAAATGAGAATCAAAAACCACAGGTACACGCCAGCGCTGAGAGCCATTCGCATCTTCATACCCTGGCCGCTCCCACCCGTGCATGGTTGCGCGCCCTGCGGCCGCGCGGCTCCGCCAGGCGCTTCCACCACTGGCGCGGCCGGCACAGCGGCACCACCAATCCCAGCACCGAGAGCACCAGCAGCGCCACCGACACGGCGGCCGCCCCGCTGGTTTCGTTGTTTTCCAACAGCCCGTACAGGTACACAGGCGCCACCTCGGTGTGCAAGGGCAGGTTGCCGGACGCCAGAACGACGGCGCCAAACTCGGCCAATCCGCGGCTGAAGCAAAGAGACAGCCCGGTCACGACCCCCGGCCAAAGCGTTGGCCACAGCACCTGCCAAAACACGCGCAGGCGCGACGCCCCCAACGTGAAAGCCGCTTCCTCCACCGACGCGTCCAGGGAGTCCAATAGAGGCTCCACCGTGCGCACCGCGAACGGGAAGGTGACAAACGCCATCGCCAGCACGATGCCGATGCGGGAATAGACGAGATTTACGTGATGAGCCGCCAGCCAGCCCCCGATGCGCGTGGCGGGCGAATACGCCAGGACCAACATCAAGCCGCCGACGGTGGTCGGCACGGCCAGGGGCAAATCAATCAGGGCGCTGACCACCCTTCGCCCCGGCAGGTGTTTGCGGGCGATGAGATACGCGGTGCATGTGCCCATGACCGCGTTGACAACCGCCGCGACCGCCGCGGTCCAACAGCTCAAAAGCAGAGCATGAGCGCCAATCGGGCTGGCGAGCGCTTGAAAGAATCCCCCTACCCCGCCGGAAAACGCCTGCCGAACGATGGCTCCAACCGGGCAGACCACCAACAGCAGCAGATAACCACAAACCACCCCGGCCATCCATCGCCATCCCGGTGTGGCCAGGTTTGTCGTCATGTGCATCACTCATTTCTTGGCCGCCAACACCTGGTTGAAGAGGCCATTGTCAGAGAACAGTTTGTCGTCCACTTTGCTCCACCCGCCAAGCGATTCAATGGTGAACAGGTGCGGCGGCGTCGTGTATGTCTGCGGCACCTTGACCGCCGGGTTGACCGGGCGGAAACCGTTGCGGACAAAGATCTTCTGCGCCTCCGGTGAACGCAGGAACTGCACAAACGCCTCCGCCACCTTGCGGTTGCCGTGTCGGTCGACGTTCTTGTCCACCACCGCTACCGGATTTTCAATCAACAATGTGGAACTGGGCACAACCTCCGAAAACGACTTCAAGTGATGACTCTCGCGCAGGATGTCGTCCTCGTAGCCAACCACCGCGTCGCCGACCCCACTCTCAAACGTGCTCATGGAAGCCTCGCCCGATTTATCCAGAACTTTTACGTTCTTCACAATCGAGGCCAGCAGGCCCTTGCCGTTGCCCGTCTCCTGGCCGGCCCCGTAAATCGCTGCGATGTCCCACTTCGCCCCGCCGGAGGTCTCCGGATTCGGCAGGTCCACGACCACACCAGGCTTCGTCAAATCCGACCAAGTGTGGATGTGTTTTGGATTCCCTTTGCGGACGCCAATGGCGACAATCGAATCCGTGACCATGCCGTGATACTTGTCCGCTTGCCAGTTATGCGTAATCAATCCGGCCTGTTGAATCTTGTCGATGTCGTCCGCCAGGGACAATGCCGCGACGTCCACCGGCAAGCCGTTGACGATGGACCGCGCCTCGGCACCCGAGGCGTCGAAGGAGGCGTCGAACTTCACGTTCTGCCCTGTCTTCGCCCGCCAGTACTTCTGGAACGCCGGAAAAATTTGATCCTCGTAGACCTGTTTCGTCGTGCTGTACGATCCGAACGTCAGTGTCACGGTTTTTGCCTGGCTGCTCGCCTTGCCACTGCTTTGGCTCGCGTTGTTACCGGAGTTGGCTGCCGTCCCGCAGCCACTCACGAGCACCAAGCCCAGCGTCACGACCCCCGTCAGATACTTGCGCATTTTGTCCTCTCCCTCCAACGGATCCGCCTGCTTCCCGGCCTGCAAAACCCAAAAAGAGGCAAACCAAGGGCAGGGACACCCAGTATGTCCCCTCTCGTGGTCGAGTCGGAGTCGGTAGACACACATCTGCATTATCTTGATTTGTATAGTAGGTATTCTATCCGTCCTAATGGCCCGCGTCAATGGGCCATCCGGGCCCCCGCCCCCCGGATGGACCGCCTCCGACCACCATCCAGGCGCATCAGAGGGACCGGCCGGTTGAACTGATCTTTGCCGGCGGCGGCTTCGCTCAAGCGGGTCATGCTGCGGCGGCCATCGTCTGCTAGCCTGAACGTGAAACGACCGAATGGCCGCGCGCGGTTCAGCCCAAACGCGTGGCACCGCGGCCAGGCGGCCGTGCAGTCAAATCCCGGGCACAGGTGGTGGCACCATGTACGAAGACAGGATTCGCAACCCACAGCTGAGGTCACGCATCCTATCGGCTGAGGAAGCGGCGGCCTATATTCAGGATGGCATGACCGTGGGCATCAGCGGATTCACGCGGGCCGGCGACGCCAAGGCGGTGCCGATGGCGCTGGCCGAACGGGCGCAGCGCACCGGGGAGCGGCTGCGCATCAACCTGTGGACGGGCGCGTCTGTCGCCGAAGAGGTGGACCGCGTGCTGGCCGATGCCGGGGTGATAGCCCGGCGCCTGCCTTTCCAATCGGAATCGCACATGCGCGCGTGCATCAATCGCGGCGACGTGATGTATGTGGATCAACACCTGGGCGAGATGGGAGAGTGGATTCGCGCCGGTGAACTCGGGCGGCTGGATGTCGCCATCCTGGAGGCGGTCGCCATCACGGAGGACGGCTGCATCGTGCCGTCCACCTCGGTCGGCAATTCACCGACCTTCGCGCAGATCGCGGACCGGATTGTGGTCGAGCTCAACGTCCACCAACCGGAGTCGCTGGAAGGCATGCACGACGTGTTCATCCCCGGGCCGCGACCGCACCGGCAGCCGATTCCCCTGTGCCAGGTGGACCAACGCATCGGCACGCCCTATATCCCAGTCAAGCCGGACAAGATCGTGGGGATTGTGGTGACCGACAGGGACGATCACTTTGTCGAAATCGCTCCCGCCGACGCGGACACGAAGCGGATGGCTGAACACCTGGTTGACTTTTTCGAACACGAGGTGCGGCGGGGGCGCTTGCCGAAGACGCTGTATCCGCTGCAATCAGGCGTGGGCGCGGTGGCCAACGCGGTGTTGTCCGGCCTCGCGGCCTCCCCGCTGCAGGACCTGGAGATGTACTCGGAAGTCCTGCAGGACGGCGCGTTCGACCTGTTTGACGCCGGCAAGCTGCGCTTCGCCTCCAGCTGCTCCATCACCCTGACGCCAGAGCGCGCCAGGAGGGTGATGAACGACCTGCCCGCCTACCGCCGGCATCTCATCCTGCGTCCGCAGGAGATCTCCAACCACCCGGAGGTCATCCGCCGCCTCGGCGTGATCGCCATGAACACGGCGCTGGAGGTGGACATCTACGGCAACGTGAACTCGACCCATGTCGGCGGCACCGAGATTGTCAACGGAATCGGCGGCTCCGGCGACTTCGCGCGCAACGCCCTGCTGTCCGTGTTCTTCACCAAGTCCACGGCCAAGGGAGGGCGGGTCTCGTCCATCGTGCCGATGGTCGCCCACGTGGACCACACCGAGCACGACGTGGACATCGTCGTGACCGAGCAAGGGCTGGCCGACCTGCGCGGATTGGCGCCGCGCGAGCGGGCGCGGGCGTTGATTGAGCGCTGCGCCCACCCGGCCTACAGGGATGCACTGGCCGCCTACTTCGCGGCCGCGTGCCGGCGCGGCGGCCAGACGCCGCACCTCATTGAACAGGCGCTGTCCTGGCACGCCCGCTACCGCAACGCCGGCACCATGCTGGCCCCGACCCGGCAGGAGGTGTGAGCGTTGTCCACACCCGCTCGCCGCTGCACACTGGCTGACGGACGCCTGGTGGAGATTCGCCCCGCCCGCCGCACTCCTGTCGAGCGCCGGCGCCTGCGGGAGCTGTTGCAGCATGAATCGCCGGAGAGCCTGTACCTGCGCTTTTTCCGATCCGTCCGTGCACCGGACGAGCGCCTGGTCGACAGCCTCCTGCCGCAGCCCAGCCGCGCCTCCCGCACGCTTGTCTGCCTGCAGGGCAGGCGCATGGTCGGCATCGGCTCCTACCAAGCCGTCGACGCACAGACGGTGGAACTGGCCGCGCTCGTGGCGGACGCCGAACAGGGCCGTGGCATCGGCAGCCTGCTGTTGAGCGAACTCATGCAATCCGCCGCGGCAAACGGCTATCGCCGCGCGGTGGCGCGTGTGCTGTGGGATAACCGGAGAAGTCTGCGGCTGCTGAGCAAGCACCAGTTCCGGCGCCAGGATTCCGCCGCCGATTGGCGGGCAGGGGAGGCGGTACTCACAGCCCCGCTCGCAGTCGAGGCCAGCCGCCGGCGGCCGTCTGGGCACCGGACGCCGCAGCGTCCGTCGACGGGCCGCTACGCAGGCTGAACCAGTGGCAGGCGAATGTCGACCGTGGTACCCTGGCCCGGCTGGCTGTCGAAGTGGATGGAGCCTCCATGCTCCTCAATGATCTTGTGCGAGACGGTCAGACCGAGCCCGGTGCCGTTGGGTTTCGTCGTCATAAACGGTTCCCCGATGCGGGCCAGCGCCTCCGGCGGGATGCCGCAGCCTTGGTCCTGGATGCGCACCCACGCCTGCCCCTCCTGGGCCTGCAGCCGTATCGCAATCGTGCCGCCGTCCGGCATCGCTTCTATGGCGTTCTTCAGCAGGTTGATGAATACCTGCTGCAGTTGATGGGCGTCGGCCCGCACCAAACCGACCGGATGGGGGCTTGACCAGTCGATGCTGACGCCCTGCTTGCGCGCCGGCAGGCTCATCAGCCTGACGGCCAGGTCAAGCACCGGGCGGATGTCGAGGACTTGAAAGTGCGTTTCCGGCGTGCGCGACAGGTACATGAACTGGTCGACAATCTTGTCAATCCGGTCCAGTTCCGCCACCACCATGTCGAGGACGTCCGCCTGGGCCGAGTCGGTGTCCAGCTGCAACCCCTGCACCGCCATCTTGATGGCCGCCAGCGGGTTGCGGATCTCGTGGGCGATGCTGGAGGCCAACTGCCCCACCGCGTCCATCCTGTCCAAGCGCCGCAGGTGCTCCTCCACCCGCTTGCGCTCCGTGATGTCCACGCGAAACGACACGTATTGATACGGTTTCCCGCGCTCGTCAAGCACGGGGACAATTGTGGTATCCACCCAATAGTACGATCCGTCCTTGGCCCGGTTGCGGATATCCCCGCGCCAGATCTGGCCGCTGCCGATGGTGCGCCACATCTGCCGGAAAAACTCCTTCGGGTGGTAGCCGGAGTTGATGATGCGGTGCGTCTGTCCAATCAGTTCGTCTCTGGTATACTTGGAAATGTCGCAAAATTTCTTGTTGGCGAACGTGATGCGCCCCTGTTTGTCTGTAATGGCGACAATCAGCGTCTCGTCCAGTGCGCGATTGATGGTGAGCAGCGCGTCCAGCGCGCTCTGCAGATTGTTGAGGGCGTCTTGCAGCACGTCTCCCTCACCCCCTGTCGGCCGGTGCGGCAGCCCTCTTTCTTGTCTGGCTTGATTATACCGTATGGGAAACGGCGGATCTGTGAAAATCCTCCGCCATAGTCCGGTCGGACTAGTTGCACGTTACCATGAAAAATGGCTGTTTCCTGCCTGCGCGACAGGTTGTGCCTGGGGTACGATGGTGCAAGAAGCGGCGGCGCCCCGCCCCCGGTGTCATCCGGGTAGCGGCCGGCGCGCCGGGAGGAGATGAACGAAGTGGCGGACCAAGAGAAAAGCCCCGGATTGCGGGTGCTGCTGGTGGATGACCACGCCCTGTTCCGCAAAGGCGTGCAGTCGATTGTCAGCCACATGGAGGGCGTGGCGGCAGTGGTGGAAGCGGAGAACGGACAGCAGGCCATCGAACGGGTGCAGGAGCACGTCCCGGACGTGGTGCTGATGGACATCAACATGCCGGTTTGCGACGGCCTGGAGGCGACGCGGAAGATCAAAGCCATGTGGCCCGACGTCCGCATCCTCATTCTGACTGTAAGCGAAGCGGAGTCGATGTTGTTCGACGCCATCAAGGCGGGTGCCGACGGATACGTGCTGAAGACCGCCAGCCCGGCCACGCTGATGGATGCGCTCCAGCGCGTCAGCCGCGGGGAGCCAGTGGTCCCCGCCAACCTGGCGATGCGCATCATCGCCGAGATGTCCGCGCCGAGCCCAACGGTCGACGGCCGCCGCAGCGAGCGCGCTGCGGGCGGGCCTAACGGCGTCGACCGGTTGACCGAGAGGGAGATGGACGTGCTGCGGCATCTGAGCACCGGCGCCAGCAACCGGGACATCGCACAAGCGCTGTACATCAGTGAAAACACGGTTCGCAACCACATTCGCAGCATCCTGGAGAAGTTGCATCTCGCCAATCGCGTGCAGGCGGCCGCTTACGCGGTGCGCGAGGGGTATGTGCTGGACCAAGCGGACAAGTGAGGGCGGCGATTCGACCGCCCTCATTCCGTGCCAGGACACCTGTTCACAAGCAACTCCACCTCGTCCTCCTGGTCGTTGTAGACCACGCGCACCTCGCGCCCCTCGAAAAAGGCGGCATCCCCGCTGCGCACGAAGTAGCGCGTGCCCTCCTGCTCCACCATCGCGGCGACCGATTTCGGCGTCTCCACGCACACGCCCAGGGCGAAGCCCGGGTCCACGACCGATCCGCCCCCGTACCGCACAAAGATGCGCACCGCATCCCCGTCCTGCAGGTCGAACTCGCGCCGGAACCACTGCGCCGCTTCCGGCGTGACAGTCAGTTTCATCCTGGCCGACCTCCCGCACTCTCCGCCCTGGCCATTGCCGCGCGGCGCCACCTTGGCAAGGGCGGCGGCGATCCCGCTCCGCGGCGGCCCAGCGGCCATGAGTCGTTTTCAGTATTATAACAGATGAAATCTATAATAGAACACCTCTCGGAGTTCCGCGAAGCCACCCTGACTGTACTGTACGCCAAGGCTCGAAGACGGCCCAAGGCCCGTCCGGACTGGGTCGGAACCCTGATGGACTAGTCCTGACCTGCGCTTCGATTTGGTCTGCTCGAGTCTGTGCCGCCGGCCCCGCCTGCGGCATGATGAGGTTGCGCAAGGAGCCCTGCGTCAACAACCTTCCCTGGGGAGGCGAACGGTCATGGTGGCTTGGCTTCGCAATCATGTATACGCTCGTTGGCTGCTGACAGTGTTGCGGGTGTGGATTGGTGTCGAGTGGATACGTGCGGCCTTAGAGAAAATCGGATCGCCCGTATGGACAGGGGCGAAAGCGGGAACGGCCATCTCCGGTTTCCTGGGCAATGCGGTCAAACTCAGCCAGGGGGACCATCCGGCGGTCCAGGGCTGGTACGCCTCGTTCCTGCGTGGGTTCGCCCTGCCGCACGCGACCGCTTTCAGCTATCTGGTCAGCTACGGTGAGCTTTTGGTGGGCATCGGCCTCGTCCTCGGCTGCTTGACCACCGCCGCCGCCTTTTTCGGCGCGGCGATGAACCTGGCCTACCTGCTGGCGGGCACCACCAGCACCAACCCGAACATGCTGGTCTGGCAGGTGCTGCTTCTGGTCGCCGGGTTTAACGCGGCAGCAGTGGGGCTGGACCACTGGGTGATCCCGTACCTGCGGCGGAAAGCGGCCCAGTGGACCGGTCGCGGCAGCGGCCCGTGGGGGGTGGCGCCGCGGCAGAAGGGCAAGACAGCCTGAGGATTCGGGAGTCGCAAGCGGAAGAAGGGCGGCCAGCGGCGGAGCCTGGGGCGCCCAGACGCGACCGCCCAATCGCGCATAGCGGATCAGCGGAGGGAAGAACATGCGGGTCATGTGGGCCGTTTCCGGCAAAGATTTGAGTGCCCGGGCCGTTCACGCCGCAGAGAACGTGTTGCGCACATCACCAGACAGGGAACTCATCATCCTGCATGTGAGCCAGGGGCACACCTCGTTCTATCAGCGCTCAAACCTGGGCAGCACACGGCACCTGTCGCAGCCGGAGCGGGAAACCGTCGAAGCGTTGGAAAGGCTGGTGCGCGAGCACTTCTCCCACTGGCCGGGACGAGTGCGGTTGCGTCACGAGATAGGAGTACCGAGCCAAATCATCGTGCAGGCGGCGCGCGAAGAAGCGGTCGACCTGGTCATCCTGGGCCGGCACGGCCGGGCGCTGGCGGAACGGGTGCCGGTCGGCAGGGTTGCGCGGGCGGTGCTCCAGCATCTGGATGTCGACGTGCTCTTGGCCCGTTAGGGTGCCGGACGTGCCCGGTCCCTCTCCGGAACCTGGGAGCACTGGCGTCGGCAAGACAGTATCGAACACACGGGAGGAATGCGGGATGAACACAGTGATTCTTGCAATCGACGGATCAAAGCCGTCGGAGAAGGCGGTCGCGACGGCCGCGGACCTGTTGAGGCACTACCCGGAAGCGCGGTTGATTGTCGTCTACGCCGTCAATCCGCCCGCCTTCGCGGGCGGAGGGCCAGTGCCACCCAGCGTGTTTGAAATCCTGGACCAAGAGGCGCAGAATCTCTGGGAGCGCACGCAGAAGGCCTTGGACGGAGTGCTGGACCGGGCCACGTTCCGCTCGCCCACTGGGCATCCGGTACAGGTCATCTGCAGCTTAGCGGAACAGGAGAACGCGGACCTCATCGTCATGGGCTCGCACGGGCGGTCCGCCATTGACCGGGTGATTCTCGGCAGCGTCAGCCACGGCGTGTTGAACCGGGCCGCCCGTCCGGTATTGGTGGTGCGCTGAGAAGCCCTATCCGTCGGTCAATCGGCCGGCGTTGCGCTGGGCCTGGCGGAAAATCTGCGCCAGACTCAGCTTTTTCCGCTCCGGGACCGGCGATGCCTGCGGCTCCGCTGCCGGCGCAGCTGAAGCGGGAGTGGGAAGCGCAGGTTCCACAGCGGATGGAGTCGCGTGGAGCTTATCCGTGGATGCGACCGGTTCACCCGCGCTGTGCGCATGCGCGGGGTCGGCCGCCTGGGCTGTGGCCGAATGCGGCGCCCCGGACGCCAACTCGCGGACGTCGCTGGTGGCCGTCCCATCGCTGCCTGGCGAGGCCGCTCCATCGGCGGCCACGGCAGAAGCGGCCGCCGCGGACGAATGAACCTGCGCCTGCGGCGCCTCCGGGCTGGGCGCCCCGGCGTTCAACTGCTGGCGTCCCAGGTGAGCCGTCACGTATTCCGTAAGAATGTCGACGACACCCTGGCTAAAGTTGCCCTCATCCTTGAGCCGGTTCAGGTAGTCAATGACCTCGGGCGGTGTTTCGGCCGGGATATAGAGCGTAATGTCCTTGCCAGGACGCACGTAGACGGTAGAGCGGCGCTTTTTCAACCCGCATCCTTCCCGTCCTTGGCTTCAGCGGCCACTGGCTCTGCCTCCGGCTCTGCGGCGGCCGCGGCTTGCGGCAGGGTTTCGAGGGCGTGGGAGAGCAGGAGAAAGGTGCCGCGCGCGTTGCGGAACTGACTGTACTCCGCCGCGTCAAAGCGAATCGGTAAGCCTAGCTCCGCGTTCAGCTTTTCTATCCAGGGCTGCAGCACAATGGCCCCGCCGCCGATGAACCAGAACTCGTTCGCGTAGCGCACGTGTTTCCACGCGTTGCGCGCCGACTTGAGCACCTTTTCTGCCAGGATGCGCATGTGCCGGTTCACCAGGTTGGTCATGTCGAACACAACTTTGCCCTCGGCGTAGATCTCGTATTCCTTGTGCACCAGCATGTCGGTCAGTTCCGCTGTGCTCGCTATCAGTTCTTCTCCCTCGGCGTTGACTTCGTTGCGGATGCTTTCCAGGGCGTCGTTCAAGTGGATTTTGGTACCCACAGAGTGCCTCTGGTCCAGTTCCAATCCAGGCCGGAAGAAAGCGATGTCCATATCCACGCCACCCACGTCGGCGATGCCAAACCCCTTGTGCGACAGCGGCGAATTCGACGTCGCTTCGATGTCGTAGACGCCGGAGACGTCGTCAATGCCGATGTCCACGGGGAGCGAGAACTCCAGTTCGACAGTCACACCCTTGTAGACCGGCGTCGTCACGAACGTGACGGAGTGCACGCCGCTGGTGATCTTGGCGGCAAACTCCGCCCGGAACTTGGCGATCTCGCTGATAGGGAGGCCTGTGCCGAGGTACACGTGCGCCTTGATTCGGTTCACTCCGGCCCGAATGTCCGCCTCATGCTTGTGCGCGACCGCGTAGGCCGCCCCCGTCAGCAGTGTGACCATAGTCTCCGGTCGCTGCGCCTTCTTTTGGGCCGCCTTGTCCCCGACAATCTCGTAGACAACCCCCTCGTCCCCAATGGCCAAGTTGCCCACGTAGACGTGGCGGTACTGCTCGCTTGTGATGGCTGGAGACGTGATGCGAACGTCGAGAAAGTCCAGCGGGTTCCCCTGTTCGGTGAGGAGAAACCGCTCCCCAACCGGCTGGGAGACCACATTCGGGAAGATAAAGGCGTTCTCAAGCGTGTCGTAGATTCCCTTGATGTGGCTGCTGCCGTTGTCTATGGACAATGCGATCGTCGTGTTCAGTGCTTGCGATTTGGCCAAGTGCGCTCCCCTCTCCAACCCACTGTTCTTACTTTCACAGTATAGGAGATTCTCGTCCACTCGCCAACGCACAAATTGAAGCTTTGAACGTTACACTTCAAACTTTAAATCTTAGAACCCTAGCATGTTGAACTTTAAACTTTACAGTTCAAATGTTAAACCTTAGAGCTTAAGCCATAAGACTTAAACTTTAACATTTAACCAGCAACCGAGCGCTGAAAAACGCGTCAAATCACGCCCTTCATTCTATTCGGTAACCTCGAATCGCAGCCCGAACTGGGACAGCCAACTCAGCCCTGCCCAGGTCGGTGATGTGCCTGTAACCCAATGGCCTGGCAGCGAGGAAGTGGAGGAAAGGGAGCGGAAACCCGCAGGGGCTTACTGATAGACCGTCAGGATGCCCACCGCTTACCGGGAACCACTCCAGGAAGCCCCCCTGATTGGGGAACAGGCCTTTTCGTGACTCGGCGACATACGCGCCATGCAGACACACGTACGGATTCCTGGCCAAGCCGCATCAGACATGTTACAAACCGCGCATGTTACTTATGATACGGCTCCCCGCGGGCAATCCGAATGCCTCGATAGAGTTGTTCCAACAGTACAATGCGCGCCAACTGGTGCGGCAAGGTCAGCGGGCCAAAGCTCCAGCATAGTTCGGCGCGCTTCAGCAGGGACGCATCCAGGCCATAGGAGCCGCCAATCAAAAACACCAATCTCCCGTACCCGCCTCCGGCCATGCGCTGGTAGGAACGGCTCCACGCCTCCGATGACAGCGCCTCTCCCCCTCTGTCCAACGCCACCACCGCGTCCCGTTCCCGCAACCGGCGTGCAATTCGTTCTCCCTCCACGCGCAGGACACGCAGCCGCTCCCCGTCCCCCGCGCTCTCCTGGGCCGGCTCGTCCGCCACTTCTTCAATCCGCAGCTGGACATAACCAGAGAGGCGCTTGCCGTACTCCGCCTGCGCCTCCCGCAGATACCTCTCCTTCAACTTCCCTACTGCGATGACCGTAACCTGCACGATGTCTCCGCGCTCCCTTAGTTCAAAAACCCGCTCGGCACCGAGAACGGATTGTCCGCGCCGCTTCCGGAACCTGAAGCGCCCGCGGTCGTGTTCGGGGTCTCCATCTTCCCGAGCGTCACCTTGAACTCCAGCTTTTTGTGCCCGCGATACGCAGTCAACGTCACGACCTGCCCCGGTTTCGCCTGGAACAGGTATGTCCGCAGGTCCGGCATCGTCTGCACCGTCCTGCCGTTGATGGCTACTATCACATCGCCCGCCTTCAGCCCCGACCGCTTAGCCGCAGCAGACTGCACCTCCTGCACCAAGATCCCGTAATCCACCGGCACGTCCGGCCACCACTGCTCGGGCACCGCCCGCAGCGAGTAGCCTGCAACGCCGAGCGCCGGGTGGTCCGCATGCCCGGTGGCAAGGATCTCGGATGCAATCGCCCTCACTTCGTTGGACGGGATCGCGAAGCCCATGCCTTCCACCGTCGGATCGACAACCTTGCTGCTGTTGATGCCAATCACCTGACCGTTGATGTTCAACAGCGGCCCCCCGCTGTTGCCCGGGTTGATGGCCGCGTCCGTCTGAATCACCGCCTGGTAATCCAGCACCTGCTCACCATCCGGCGTCTGCACCGGCATGATGCGCCGCTTCGCGCTCACAATTCCGGCCGTCACCGAATCGGCAAAGTCCAGCCCCATGGGCGATCCGATGGCAATGGCCGGCTCGCCGACCTCTATCCGCTCCGAATTCGCGAACTGTGCGGGCTCGATACCCCGCACATACTTCTCCGGGAGCCGCAGCACCGCCAGGTCCGTGAACTCGTCCGTCCCCACCACCTGGGCTGTGACATGCTTGCCCTTGGCAAACACGACCTCCACCTTCGCGCCGCCGTCGACCACATGGTTGTTGGTCACGATGAAGCCGTACTTGCCGTCCTTGTGGAACAACAGTCCTGTGCCCACGTCGTTCGCCTTCAGCTTCGACTGCTGGCTGAAAAAGTCCTCCACCTCTTTGTAGTTCACCACGCCCACCACCGCCGGCTTGGCTCGCTTCACCGCCTGCACGATGCCGTCGTTCACCGACACGTTCACCGCCGCCGGCAGGGAAGGGGCTGTCGTTCTGGTCGCAGTCGCCGCGTCCGCGGCTGTGGCTACCGCTCCTTGCCCCCGCAACGCGGGATACGCGGCCAGCGTGGCAACGGATCCCACCAGCGCGGATACCACTATGGCGGCCAGCCACCGCCATGCCCCTGCGGACTTGTCCGCCCGGTTCGTGTGGAAATCTCCGCTGTCCTTGTAAAAGCCCATCTCCGTCGCCTGCCTTTCCTGCATCTACCCGCGCCATTCGCGACCGTACAGCGCTCATTCAAGGCTCACCCAAGCACCCGCTTGTGTCCTATCCGTTGGCACGTTCACTCTCCTTATTATGGTCCCTTCCGTCATATTCCATGTCCCCGCAGCCCAGACGGTGCAACCGCGTCGCCTCTCGCCGGCTGGTCCGGTGCAGGCGAACCCGCTCCAGGCAGTCCACACCCATTTCCCCGAGCGCGCTCGAGACCGTCAGCTCCGCCAATTCGGGCAGATTGTTCTCTTCGCTCAAGTGCGCTAGGTACACATCGACGCGCCTGTCCGCCAGCACGTCCAACAACGCAAACGCCGCATCGTCATTCGAGAGGTGGCCTTTGTCGCCGAGGATGCGCCGTTTCACGCTCCACGGATAGCGACCAGCGCGCAGCATCTCCACGTCGTGGTTGGCCTCCAGCACGTAAGCGTCGCACCCTTGAATCACCGACTTGATGCCGTCGCTCATGTACCCCAAGTCGGTCACCACCGCCAGACTCGCCCCGTCCGTGTCAAACCGGTACGCCACCGGCTCCTCCGCGTCATGCGACACAGCAAACGGGATCACGCGCAGGTCCCCGATGGAAAACCCTTCACCCGCACGCACCCTGTGCACACGCCCGCTCTCCTCCGCGGCGGCCGAGTCCGCTGCCGCCACCTCGTGCCACGTGCCTTCCGTCGCATACACGGGCGCTGTGCAGGAGCGCAACACCTGCCGCAGCCCCCGCACATGATCCACATGCTCATGCGTCAGCAACACCGCGTCCAAGCCTGCCCACTCAGCGCCTGCCGCAGCCCGCATCCGCTGCTGCAACTGCCGGCCACTGATGCCCGCATCCAACAGCACCTGTACCCTGTCCGTTCGTATGTATAACGCGTTGCCAGAGCTGCCGCTCGCCAGCACCGTAAATTCGAGCACTATGTATCCCCCTTTTGCGGCCGCTCCAAGACCCTGTCACAAGTTCAACTCTCCCGTGAATGCATTGACATAATAGACCCCCGCGTCCGTGACAATCCGCCACACCGGGAACCAGTATCGCTTCCCGCCCCCCGCCGCGGACCCCGAGGGGCTGCCCAGGTACCCGAGGTCGATTCCGACAATCGTATTATCCTTTTCCTGGCTGGATTTGTCTACCGAATTGGCCAGGCTGTTCAGCGCATCCAACGCCGAGATAATCGGCTTCGGACTGCTCGTCGCGCGAATCTTGGTCAGCAGCGTCTGCTGGTAGCCCGTCATCGCCTGGTTCGTCGCATCGACCAGTACACTCGCGTCGAAAATTGGGTACTTTCCCCCATACAACTGGTCGAACACCAACACGCCCCCTGCCCCCGCGCCCCTGTCCAGCGCGTACGAGCTCCCGCTCACCACCCTATCCAAAAGCTGTTCCGGATGCTTGCTCTCAAACGGCACAGGCCGCCTGTATTCCACCTCCCAGGTCCCCTGTCCCAGCCCTTTGACCGATCCGTCCACCCCCGCCACTTGCCCCCGTCCACTCTCTCTCGCTGGCTTGCCGGCAAAGGCCGCCTTCGCCGCCTCGGCCGGGCTCGCCCCACCCAAGCTCGCCGAAAACGAGGCCATATCCGCGTGCTTGGTCGGAACGGAGGCGGCCAAACTGAAGTTGTGCTCCGCCAGCAGCGTGCGCGTGTTTGCCAACAGGTCGCTATACGATTCACTGTACCCGCGCATTTCCGCGCGTGCGCTGGCGTACTGCCAGCCGAGCAACACGTCCAGAATGAGAAACATGCCAATCAGCCAGGTCTTCGCTGTCTCCCAGTTCATGGCCGCTTCATCCCCTCCAGCACCTGACCCGAGACCGCGTCGATGACGCCCACAGACACCCCGTCCCGCCACACCGCGAAGGCTGGTTCCAGCTCCATCTGCCCGTCCCCGTCTGGCACGGCCCAGTAGCCCAGGCGCGCTGTATACGCACTGAGCCGCGTCTTGGGCGCCACGTCACGCAGCACCTCGCGCAGCTCGCTCGCCCCCATAACCGTCACCTTTTGCTTCTCTGCGCCAGCCGTCAGGTTGCCCAGCGGCCGCTGGTAATGCACCACCTGGCCGCTGTCCACCTCTATCTTCTGCGTCCACCGGCTGCCAAACACCACATACCCGGCGAACTGGGGCCTCAGCTGATAGGTGTGCATCCCCGGCCACGCGCTGTCGTCGCTGTCAAACAGCACATCCCCGCTCGGAGCGCCGCCGTGGCTGCGAATGTACGAGATTACCGTCTGCAACTCCGTCTGCTCTGTCGCTGGCGCGGAGGTGTTCGGATCGTCAAAGGTGAGCACGCTCGCCTCTGGATCCCACTGCACGGCCCGCGTCCCGTCGGTCCAGATGACCTTGCGCCGGCTCTCTTGAATGCGCGTCAGGGCTCCTGGATTCACAAAAAAGGAGTGTACCAACGGCAAGAGCGGCGGCTTGTCCACACTGACAGACAGGCGTTCCATCTCCATGCCCTGCGCTGGCAGGTAGGAGGTGTCGCCCTGCCCGTCCTGCCAGACCACGGCCGGGTAACGCTGCACCGAGCCGGCCACCAGCTCCGCAAACCGCTTCCGGTCCACGTCCGTCTCCGCCGTATACCCGTCGGACCCACCCGTCACCATCAGCAGCACCGGCCCGTCCGCCGCCATTTGGTACAGCTCCATCGTGTCCCCGGACACGTCCAGCGGCGACAGGCGCAGGGCAGGCAGCCAGCGGGAGATGTCCGAGCGCGTCAATTCCAGGCCAAAGTGGAACACAATGTCCACCGTCGCGTGCGCGGGCGGCGCCGATTCGCGGCGCAGGCGCTCGACTTTCAACGAATGCAGTACGCCCACCCACTGCCGGTACACTGCCGATCCGATAGGAACCAATGCTGCCCCCGCCGGCTGCAAGCGCTGCACGTCGACCTCCACCGGTCCCAGCACCTGGTCCACCTGCGGATAGGGGGAGACGTCGCGCACCGTCGGCGCAGTCAGTCCAGGCTCCGGGCTGCTCAACCAGGCCCCGCGCCACAACAGGTAGCTGAGAACCAGGCTGATTAACACCAGTACGCTCAACACCAACGTCTGCAAACGTTTTGCTGTCATGCCGGTTCCCCCTCTGTCAGCGGCAGCACCAGCCACACCTTCGTTCCCTGGCCGAGTTTGCTCTCAATGCCGATGCGGCCCCCGTGCAGGTCGATGATCTCCCGCGCCAGCGTCAGACCAAGACCGGTGCCACCGCTGCGCCGGGACCTCGCCTTGTCCACCCGGTAGAAGCGCTCGAACACGTGCGGCAAATCGCTTTCCGGGATGCCAATCCCGGTGTCCTCCACGCACACCCGCAGCTTGTCCCGCTCGCACTCCGCGCTCACGCGCACCTGGCCGCCAGCCGCCGTGTACTTGATCGCGTTGCCGATGACGTTGTCGAGCACTCGGTCGAGGAGATCCTTGTCGCCACGAAACCGCAGCTGGGGCACCGGACGCAGGTCCAGCGCCACTCCCTGCCGTCTCGCCTGCATCTCCAGCCGCTGGCACGCGGCGGTCAGCCATTCCTCGGCGTCCACCCAGCCTTCCACGTAGCGGATGCCCTGCGTCTCCAGGCCCGAGAGCTGCAGCAGATCCTGGGTGATGCGCACCATTCGGTCCGCCTCCTGCCTGCACACGTCAAGAAAGGTGCGGCGGGTCTGCTCATCCAGGTCCCCGCTCTCCCCCAGCGCCTCCAGGTACGACTTGATGCTTGTGAGCGGCGTCCGCAACTCGTGCGACACATTGGCCACGAACTCCCGCTGCTTTTGATACAGCCGCTCCTGTTCTGTCACGTCGCGGATGACCGCCACGTACCCGTCCGTATCGGCTTCCCGTTGGATTGCGGTCAGGTGCACGTGCAACAGCGCCCCGTCCAGCTCGCGCACCCAGTTCCACTCCTCCTGCGCGGGCGCGAGCGACTCCCTCTGCACCCCGAGCAGCCTGCCTGCGCGGGAGAAGTCCTCCGCCCCCCGCGGCAAGCAGCGCAACGCCGCCTCGTTGGCGTAGACCGGACGCAGGTCCCGGTCGAAGGTGAGCACACCGTCGCCCATGTAGGTGATGATGGCGCGCAGCCGCTCGCGCTCGCGCAGGTTTTCCGACAGGGCTGTCTGCAGCTTGTCCGCCAGGTCGTTGACCGCGTGCCCCAACTGGCCGAGCTCGTCGTCGCTCACCACCTGCACGCGGCGGCTGAAATCCCCCTTGGCCATGCGCGCCGTCTGCCGCGTGACATCCAGAATCGGGCGCGAAATGGTGCGCGACAGGCCAATCCCGAGCAGCGCCGTGAAGGCCAGCACCAGCGCGCTCCCGGTGTAGAAGATAGTGGTCACCTGGCGCATCGTGGAGTACGTGCTTTGAATGGATACGACATCTTCGAGAATGCCGATGAAGCGATCCCCTTGAAAGAGCGGCATCGCGACCGCCAGCAGGTGTTGGTCCGCGGACGGATCGTAGCGGACGGCGGAAACCGACTTATGCCCGACCAGCGCCTGGGTGGCCACCGAGTCAATTCGCTTCTGGCCGATGAGGGCGCTGCCGGCGGAGGTGTCTTCGACCACGCCCTTGCTGTTGAGGAGGTAGATGGCGCCGCCCTGAGGCTGGGGAAAGACAGACAATAAAGAGGCATCACCCGGCTTGTCCCCGGACCGGCCCCCGCCCGAGGTGAGTTCAGGCTTGACGATGGCAGCGAGCAGGGACACCTGCTTCTGCACGCCGCGCACCTCGTCGCGCACCAGGGAGGCGTTCAAGGTGCGCACGAAGTAGGCGCCTATCAGCTGCAGGGTGAACAGCATCAGGAGCAGATAGATGACGACGAATTTGAGGCGTATGCTTCGCCACATGCGCTTACCTCCGCGCGTAATAGCCGACGCCACGACGGGTCAACACATACTCGGGGTGGCTTGGGTCCTGCTCCAGTTTCTCGCGCAGCCGGCGCACCGTCACGTCGACCGTGCGCTCGTCCCCCGCGTAATCAGATCCCCACACCTCGGAGAGCAACTGGTCGCGCGTGAAGACCACGCCCGGCCGGGCGGCCAGCACGGCCAGCAGTTCAAATTCGCGGTGTGTCAACGGAATCAGCTCATCCCCGCGGCGCACCTGGTACTGCTCCAAATCGATGAGCACGTCGCCCAGCGCCAGCTGTTCCCCCGCCTGCGCGCCCTGGTGCCAGTGGCGGCGCAGGTTCGCCTTCACGCGCGCCAAGAGTTCCCGCGTGCTGAACGGCTTGGTCACGTAGTCGTCGGCCCCGATTTCCAGGCCGACCACCTTGTCCAGCTCCGAGTCCCGCGCCGTCAGCATGATGATGGGCACCATGCTGAATTGGCGCACCTCCTTGCAGACCTCAAAGCCGTCCTTCTCCGGAAGCATCAGGTCCAGCAACATCAGGTCGGGATTGTGGAGCTTCGCCTTCTCCACGGCGTCCACGCCATCGTAGCTGACCACCACCTCATGGCCTTCGCGCTCCAGCGAGAACTTGAGGATGTTCGCAATCGGCTCTTCGTCTTCCACGACCAGGATGAGCGCCACGCGGATGAGCCTCCTTTCCCGAACGTCAACTCGCCCCGGCTCCGCACCGCCGCCAAGCATGATTGCCGACCCGTGATTGCCGACCCGCCGGCGGAGATTATCGCTCACACGGGCCCGTTCGATCCGTCGGTGTACCACGCCCATACCAGGTCCGGATGTTCGACAATGGCCCGAAACGGGCCCAGATTGGCAAGCAGCAGCTCCGTGTCGGAAACCGAGCCGGCCACATCGGTCTCCTTCATGTAATCCTCCAAATCGAAGGTGGGCGGCCCAAACCACCACGGCTTGAGCGTCACATAGGCCGTGACGCGGCTGAGCGGCCCCGTCCTGAGCCCCGGCGGCACGTGGTACACGTACGCAAACCGCGCCCAGAACGTCAGCGTCAAGAGCACCACGCAGACAAACAGGGCGTTCGTCCAAAAGCGGGTAGTCCGCAGCGCTCGCAGCCAGCGAACCCGCCAGCGTCGGCGGCGTCTGCGCCGGCGTTGGCGCCGCCGTTTGCGCCGCAACTGCTCCTGGCGCGCCTTGCGGGTCAACAAAGGCAATGATTCGTCCATCAGTCCGTGTGTACTTTCTCCAGGTTGACAAATTTATTATAGTTTTTCAGAAACACCAGTTCGACTTTGCCGGTGGGGCCGTTGCGCTGCTTGGCAATCAATACCTCGACGATATTTTTGCGCTCGGACTCTGGATCATAATAATCGTCCCGGTACAGAAAGGCGACGATGTCGGCGTCTTGCTCGATGCTGCCCGATTCCCGGATGTCCGAGAGCATCGGCCGCTTGTCCTGCCGCTGCTCAACGGATCGGCTCAGCTGGGCGAGCGCCATCACCGGCACCTCCAGCTCCCGCGCCAGCTGCTTGAGCGAGCGGGAGATCTCGGAGATCTCCTGCTGCCGGTTGTCGCTGTTCGTGCGCCGACCGCGGATGAGCTGCAGGTAGTCCACGGTCACAAGGCCGAGTCCAACCTGCGACTTCAGCCGCCTCAACTTGCTCCGCATCTCCGGCACCGTGATGCCCGGGGTGTCGTCGATGTAAATGGGCGATCCCGCCAGCGCGCTGACACCCATCGACAACTTCGGCCAATCGTCGTCCTCCAAGGTGCCGTTGCGCAGCTTGTGACCGTCAATGTACGCCTCGGCGCACAACATCCGCTGCACCAGTTGCTCCTTGGACATTTCAAGGCTGAAAATCGCCACCGGCAGCCCTGCCCGCACCGCCACATTCTGGGACACGTTGAGTGCGAAGGCGGTCTTTCCGACCGAGGGGCGGGCCGCCAAGATGATCAGGTCCGACTTTTGCAATCCGCTCGTCATCCGGTCCAGCTCGCTGTACCCGGTGGGAACGCCGGTCAGCTTGCCTTCGCTGGCGTACAACTGTTCAATGCGCTCAAACGTCGCCTCGAGGACGTCGCTGATATGGGTGAAATCGCGCACGCGGCGGTTTTGCGACAACTCGAGGATGCGCCGCTCGGCGTCCGCCAAGACGCTGCCGGCGTCCTCCTCGGCCCGGTAGCTGGCCTCGGCGATCTCCTGCGCGGCCGCGATGATGCGCCTGAGCAGCGCCTTCTCGCGCACGATGTTGGCGTAATGGCCGACGTGCAGCACGGTCGGCATGGCGCCCGCCAACTCGGCCAGGTACTCGACGCCGCCCACGCTCTCCAGTCGGCCTTCCTGCGCCTGCAGGGCGGCTGTGGTGGTCACCACGTCCACCGGTTGCCCTTGTTCATACAGTTGCTGCATGGCCTCGAAGATCAACTGGTGAGAGCGCCGGTAAAAGTCGTCCGCCTGCAGCCACTCGACCGCTTCCGCGACCGCGTCGGCGGAGATTAACATGGCGCCGAGCACCGCCTGCTCGGCCTCGATGTGCTGCGGCGGCAGACGCAGCAGACTGTCTTCCGACTGGCCACTCTGAACAGGTGCTCCTACATCCGGCATGATGGCTCCCCTCGCACGCGCGGCCTACGCCTCGGCCTCGACGTGGACCACGATGGTGGCCGCGACTTCCGGATGCAGTTTCACTTCAACCCGCTGCGCGCCCAAGTGCTTAATCGGCTCCGAAAGGTGAATCTTTCGCTTGTCGACTTTGTATCCCATGGACGCCAGCGCCTGCGCGATGTGCTTCGACGTCACCGCCCCGAACAGGCGCCCGCCTTCCCCCGCCTGCGTCCGAACGACCACTTTCCGTTCATTCAAGTCCGCCTGCAGCCGCTTTGCCGCCTCCAATTCCTGAGCCAGTCGTCTTTCTTCCGCCTGTTTGCGCGCGGCCAGCGCCTGCAACTCGGCCTCTGTCGCCTCGACGGCGAGTTTCTTTGGAAACAGGAAATTCCGTGCATAGCCTGGCGAGACTTCAATCACTTGACCCTTTTTCCCCTGAGCTTTCACGTCCTGCAGCAATATCACCTTCACAACAGAAAACCCCCTTCACATCCACCTTCCATTCTACCGTCCACAGCCGCAAAACACGATGGCAGAGGTTACACCTTGGGGCCGCGCGGCGATCTAAGGACGTCGAGGATGCCCACGAGCACGTAAAAATCGGATACCAACCGGACGGAGGCCAACAGCACCAGCAGGCTCAGCCAGAGCGCCCGCAGGCGGCCGCCCGCCATGCCCCGGGTCAGACAGACCAACCCTTGCACGCCGATGAAAAAACCGGCCAAAAACACCACGTTGCGCGCGAACTGCCCCATCAGCGGCAGGGATGAAAACACACCCAACAACACGCAGGCCAACGCCAACAAGTAGACAGTGACGACCGAGCGTGGCAGCCGCCAGTGAGCAAACCCTCCCTCAGCCGGACGCTGCCTCCTGAGCAGATAACGCGTGCAGCCCCAATAGACGACCACCAACAGAAAGGCCAGCACCACGAGCACCCCAGGCAGCATCACCTGCAGCCAGGCGATAGCCGCATCGACAAGCGCGCCGCCGCCCGCGCCGGGAATGCTCACCCCATGGCCGTTGTCCAACCAGCGCATCCACAGGCCGCGCAGCGACTCGAACAGGTCTGCCGTGCGCCCACCGAACGACGCCAGAATAGCGAGTTCCAGCATGAGCGTGCTCAGCGTCGCGTTGACCCAAGCCTTGTAGACACTGTCCCGCCGGCTCAGGGCCTCCCCCAGGATACACGCCAGCGAGATCATCCAAGCGACAAACAGAACCGCCAACCCTCTCAACCCGGACACCAGCAAAGCCAGCCCGGCTAAAACCGCCACCACGACGGCCGGGCCGGGCGAAGCGAGACAGTACACCATCGTTATCGGGATAGGGAACAGCCAACCGCTCCAAGCAGAGCCCACTTGGGTGAGGCTCAGGGCAACCAACCCGACAAACCAGACTCCCGCCCAGACGTACTCGCGGGTCATGCTGTCGTGCCGGTTCATGCTCTCACCTCTTCACGTCAAAATGGCGGCGCACTGCGTCCAGCTCCGCCAATTCGGACGTGCTGCCCGTCGCGCTGCGCGGGAGTTGGCGCACGACCTCTTGGTCCATTTTGTCCGGAGGGATGCCTACCTGTTGGCCAATCAGATACGCCGTGCCAACCAGGCCGGCCAGCGCCTGGGAGTACGTGCGCTCGTCCCCCGTCTGAAGTCCTTCGAATAAATCGGTGACGTGACGCAGCACCTCTATCTTCGCGGATTCGATGGAGCGAATTCGACGGGCGATGTGCATATGGGGTTCCATTCTCGCCACGCACACCCTCCTTCCGGCTCTGTACCCTAACGGCTGCAATCCGTGTTTTACTTCCACCCGATGCAGAGGAAATCCTGCCAGACAAGCGCCGCGATTCCGACTGGGGTTGGCATAAAAAAGGGGAACGGCCTGCGTTCCCCTTGCATCGTTGCCTTTCGTCAACAACTGGTTTCATTCGGTTGTGTACGGCAGCAACGCCACCTGGCGTGCCCGCTTAATCGCCACCGTCACCTGGCGCTGATGGCGCGCACAGTTGCCGGTTATCCGCCGCGGCAGGATCTTTCCGCGCTCTGTCAAGAACTTCTGCAGACGCGCGACATCCTTGTAGTCCGCTTGGTCAATTTTGTCCACACAAAACTGACACACCTTGCGCCGTTTGCCACCACGACCTCTACGCGGCATTCGTCTTCACCCCCGTCTGCGACCGCAGCCCGCTTCGGGCCGACTGATCAGATTTCCGCCTCAAAACGGCAGGTCATCATCCGAAATGTCTATCATCTCACTGTCATCGGCAAACGGATCGTCGTCGAAGCTGGGTGTACGCTGAGCTGCTGGACGATTCCCCATGGCCGCTGCGGCCGCCGGCCGGTTGGGCATGGCCGCCGTATCCATTCCGCGATCCAAAAAGCGCACGCTCTCCGCCACCACTTCGGCCACGCGCACACGCTGCCCTTCCCGGTTCTCATAGCTGCGGATCTGCAGACGGCCATCCACCGCCGCCAACCTGCCCTTGTGCAGGTATTGCGCGCAGATCTCCGCCTGCTTCTGCCACACGACGATGTTGATGAAGTCCGTCTCGCGCTCCCCGTTCTGGTTGTTGCGCATCCTGTCCACAGCCAGTGTGAAGGAAGCCACCGCGGTGCCGTTGTTGGTGTAGCGCAGCTCGGGATCCGCCGTCAGACGACCAATCAGAATCACCCGATTCAGCATACCTACCCCTCCACTTGGATCTATTCGCCCAAGCGCACGGTGAGGTATCGAAGCACAGCGTCCTCGATTCTCAGCACGCGCTCCAGCTCCTTGGAGACACTCGTGTCCGCTGTGTAGCGCATGAGCACGTAGTAACCCTCACGGTACTTCTTGATCTCGTACGCCAGGCGGCGCTTGCCGATTTCCTGCAACTCGTCAATCTGGCCGCCGCGTTCGGTGACAAGGGCCTGGTATTTAGATACCAGCTCCGACGTCTGCTCCGGCTCAAGGTCAGGGATCAGCACGTACATGGTCTCATACTGGCGCATGCGAGTCACCTCCTTCTGGACATCGGCCCTGCATCCGTGTGCAGAGCAAGGATAGGCCGTCATTCATGTGGACGTGCCAAGAATTCATTCTACTACGGCCACGCTACGAACACAAGACAAAACCCACTCGAATTCCAAATGTTCCATTTCTAACAAGAGGATTCCATCAAACGTTGAAGCGAAAGTGCATCACGTCTCCGTCCTGCACCACATAATCCTTGCCTTCCAAGCGAAGCTTGCCTGCGTCGCGCGCCGCCGCGAAGGAGCCAGCCTGCACCAAGTCCGCGTAGGCGACGACTTCCGCGCGAATGAACCCTTTTTCAAAGTCGGAGTGAATCACACCGGCTGCCTGCGGCGCCCGCGTGCCCTGTCGGATGGTCCAAGCGCGCACCTCCGGCTCCCCAGCCGTAAAATATGTGATCAACCCCAACAGGTGATAGGACGCGCGGATGAGCCGGTCCAAGCCCGCTTCCGCAAGCCCCAGGTCGGCCAAGAAGGCGCGTCGGTCCTCCCCCTCCAACTCGGCAACCTCGGCCTCCAACTGCGCACAAACGGGGACCACTTCGGCTCCTTCCGCCTCCGCCCGCTCCCGCACTGTCCGTACGTGGGGATGGGTCTCGGCTTCGGTCAACTCGTCCTCGCCCAGATTGGCCACGTACAGGACCGGCTTTGCGGTCAGGAGGTGCAAGTCGCGCAACAGCGGCGCCTCTTCTTCGGACAAGGGGCAAGTCCGGGCCGGCTGACCGGCCTCCAGGTGCTGCCCCAGCCGCTCCAGGGCCGCCGCCTCCAGCACATACCGCTTGTCGCCGCTCTTTTGGTTCTTGCGCGCCCGCTCCAGGCGCCGGGTGACCGTCTCCAGGTCAGCAAGAATCAGTTCCAGGTTAATGACATCCATGTCCCGAGCCGGGTCCACTTTGCCGCTGACGTGCGTGATGTCCCCATTTTCGAAACAGCGCACCACGTGAACAATCGCGTCCACCTCGCGGATGTGGCCAAGGAACTTGTTTCCCAGGCCTTCCCCGCGGCTGGCCCCGGCCACAAGGCCCGCGATGTCCACAAACTCGAACGTCGTGGGCACAATCCGGCGTGGATGCACCACGTCCGCCAGCCCCTGCAGCCGGGAATCCGGCACCTCGACTACGCCGACGTTCGGATCGATGGTGCAAAACGGATAGTTGGCCGCATCCGCGCCCGCATTGGTAATCGCGTTGAACAGCGTCGATTTGCCGACGTTCGGCAGACCGACAATCCCTGCGCGAAGTGGCATTTCCACACCTCTTTCCATCAGTCCGCTTGGCTCATTATAGGAAATGTAGCCATGGGACACAATAACGCCGGGTACAAATCCAGTTGCTATGGTGCGAACGTGCAAGCGGATCGGAGATGGACGGATTCAGTCCCATGAGACCGCGTGTCACACCTGTTGATGCCGATAGCCAGTGGCGTCGATTTTGGCTATGATGGAGACTAGACGTTCGTGCATGAGGAGGTGTCGGTATGTTGAAGCGGCTTATGCGCAGATTGAAAGGCCGCCGATTGGTTGTGCGTGGGTTGGCCGCAGAAATGCGTCAGCCGGCCTCAAAGCGCGAATTCACGACTTGCGCCTGAACCTGCGGGCGAGGCGCGAAGCGCCCCAGGGCGGGGGCGCAGCTCTGTCATTACCGGTCTCATGTTATGTGGAGCCCGCGAGCAGGGGCTCCTTTCATTCTGCCTGCTCGCCTTTGGTCGCCAGCACGCGGCGGAAGACCCGGTCAAACCGCGCCCTGGGAATCAACACGCTGTGACCGCACTTCTCACACTTGACGCGAATGTCCATTCCCATGCGGATGATGCGCCAGCGGTTCTCGCCGCAGGCGTGCGGCTTTTTCAGTTGTACGACGTCCTCCAGCCCGTACTCGGCGCTCATCTCATCCTTCCCTCCCCAGCACACCCTCACGCTGCTCGCTGCCTTGCAGCGTGACCACGGATCTCTGAGCAGGCATGTCAATCCCTGCCTCGGCAAGGGCCTGCGCCGCCCTCTGCAGAGCCAGTCTCTGCACGCCAAAATGGGTGTACGGCGCACATTCGGCGGTGGCGCGAATGAGGATCTGTTGCGCGTCGAGGCTCTGCACCCCAGCAACCGCCACTGGGCCCACCACATCCTGACTCTCATCCTCCACCCGCCGCATCACATCCTCCAACACGGCCAGCGCGCGTTCGAGGTCCGACATGCGGGAAATACCAATGTCCACAACAGCGATGCTGTTATGACGCGAGTGGTTCGTCACCTGCTGGATGAGTCCGTTCGGGACGATTTCCAATTCCCCCGTCCACACCCGAATATGAGTCAGCCGCAGCCCCATCTGGACCACCTCGCCGGTGATGCCATTGATGGTCACATAATCCCCCACCGCGTATTGATCTTCAAACAGGATGAAAAAGCCCGTCAGGATGTCCTTGATCAGGCTCTGCGCGCCAAAACCAACGGCCAGACCCGCAATCCCGGCCCCAGCCAAAAGGGCTCCGACGTGAAAGTTGAAAGTCTCGAGGGCGCACAATATCCAGACGAAATACAGGGTGTAGCGGAGAACGTTCTGCATCAACGAGTGCATCGTGCTCTTCCGACGCTCGTCCATCCGCACCGCACGAGAATCGAGCACCCGATTCAGCACCCGCGAGAGGATGCGATTGGCCAGTTTCATTACGAAAAACAGGATGACAACTTCGACAATGTGGGTGACAATGTTCAGAGGCGGCTTGAAGAATTCCCCACCATGCTGCTGAAGATACGTATTGACTCGGGTTGCCAAGGCCGAGGACGCGCCTGCCACCAGTTCAACCTCCACATGCGGTTGTTCTCGCACCGACAGATTCCCTGTCTACTATAGCACATCCGAGTGCGGCACGTTCAGCCGCGGCGCAGGGCCTCGCAGACAGCAGCCGCCGCGTGCACTCCGAGCGACCCGGAGGCATGCGCGGCGAGGAACGAAAAGGGCCGCAGGAAGCTCAAGTCAGCCATTGTCACAGCGCTCAGAAACGCGCAGTACATGCCGCATCCGGCGCCTACCAACAAGGTCGCCAGCGACCAGCCATGGAACCGTCCTTTCGCATCTGGTGCACGCCGGTACACGTCCAGCAGATACGACATGATGACAAACATCAGAAACACAGCCAGCGTGATGGCTGTCGAGAACAGCCCACGCAACAGCGAGACCGCCAGCCACTGCCCTGGGGGATTGTAAACGGTCACCGCACGAGTCGGCAGAAACGCGGACAACACAGCCACGGAGTTGGGTGGCGCCGCCACCTGCTGAACCATCCAGGCGAAAACACGACTGTCGGGCGGCACCAGAACCCCAGCCAACCAGTCGTCGGTTTGTGCCGCCACATATCCGGCCACCACCATCCCGCCGGCACACAGGAACGCCCGCGTGCGCCCGCGGCAGCCGAAAAAGACACTACACCACGCAATTTCCAGGAACAAGACGAGATCCACCACGTGTGTCCTGCATCCCCTTCGTCGCCGATTGTCGAGCAGCCTGAATGAGATCCCTCGCCAGGCTATGCCCGTGGGGTCCATGCCCTGCTAGGTATAGTTGAGATTACGTCGACGTATACTGGGATTATTCCAGCCGAGGGGGATTTGATGTGGACCACAACTCGAATCCCGATCCTGGTTTTGGCCAGTTGTTTCGGGTGGCGTACGACGATGAGCAAGCGGCAGAGCGACTCTGCTGCGTGTTGGACAAGGTGTTCGCCACAGCAGAGGATCGCCCCATTGTCCTCGTCTGCGTGGGTACAGACCGATCCACAGGGGATGCGTTCGGGCCGATTGTGGGATCGCGGTTGCAGGCGTCCGTCGACATGCCGAATGTGACCATCTACGGCACGCTGGATGAGCCGGTCCACGCCGTCAATCTAAGCGACGTGTTGAACCGAATTCACTGCCACCATCAGGACGATCCGTTGATCATCGCCATCGACGCCTGCCTGGGCAAGTTCGAGCATGTAGGCCACATCATCCTGGAGCGCGGTCCGCTCCGACCAGGCGCAGGCGTCAAAAAGACGCTGCCCGAATTTGGTGCCTACACCCTCACAGGTGTGGTCAATGTCTCCGGTTTTATGGAGTATTTTGTTTTGCAGAACACGCGGCTGGGGATTGTCATGCGGATGTGCGACGTGGTCGTTGAAGCTGTGCGGAGAAGTCTCGCTCGCTTGGCGTCAAGACGCCAGATCACCGTCTGGATGCGACGCACGTACAGCGAGACGAACATGGTGCCATGAATTCAAGCGCCCGCCGGCTGTCCTGCGGCGGGCTCCACGCTTTTTACCGATGCACGCTCAACTCGCGGCCTTCTATGGCCATCTGCTCCTCCTCGGTGAGCGGATACGAGGAAGTCCCCGCCTGCACCGGCTTGGCGTAAACCCGGGATTCGTCGCGTCCATAGATGGACGACAACACGACCCCGTTGCGGTCATCGTCAAGCAAGGCCAGCGAAAAGCTCAAATCACTGCCTACATCCGCAAAGGCGTTGAAACGAACCAGCCGCGCGGTCGACAGTTTGCCGGCCAAAGCCTGGCGCAGAGCCCGGTTTTCCTCCGACAGGCGGTCCACCTCCTGCCGCATGCGTTTCACCGCCTCGAGAGTCTGTTCATAGACTGCATCCAAGTCGGCACTAGAGTGAATCGACTTCCACTTTTGAAACCTTCGCCGCAGACCAGACAGGCGGGCCAGCGCGACGATGGAGACAGTGATGGCCGCAATCGCCAGCACGCCGACCGCACCTGCATAGAGCTCGGCTTCCGTCAATGTAAGCCCGTTCAACAAACCCGTTTTCTCCTCTCTCCCACCGGATGAGTCCACAGTATACAATGTTCGATTCGAAAGTCGCTAGAAAACCTATGCGGTCAGATGAAAACGAGACGGGGAACGAAGATCAATGACCGTCGCCGCGCCCGCGTGGGCCGCCACCGTCTCGCTTCAGGATTCACCTTCCGCTCCGACCAAGCTGAGGATTCGTTCGAGGTCCTCGTCCGAAAAATAGTCGATCTCGATTTTCCCCCGCTTCTTGCCCGGTCGTATGCGCACAGAGGTGCCCAGCCGAACGCGGAACTGTTCTTCGTACCGCTTATAATGGCTTGGCAGCGGCTTTTTATTTCTTGTTTCACGTGAAACAGTGGGACGGTACACGAGCGTTTCCAAAGTCCGCACGCTCAAATCTTCCGCCACCACCCGGCGGGCCAGTTCCACCTGCCGCTTCTCATCGGGTACAGCTAACAATGCCCGGGCGTGTCCCATCGACAATGTTCCACGTGAAACCAACTCCCGCACCTCCTCGGGAAGCTGCAACAAGCGCAGCATGTTGGCGACGTGAGAACGGCTCTGGCCAACCCGCTTGGCCAATTGTTCCTGCGTCAAATGACATTTCTCAATCAGGTTGGCGTACGCCTCCGAAATCTCAATCGCGTTCAGGTCCTCCCGCTGCAAATTCTCAATGACCGCTATCTCCATCAGCTGCACATCGGTAAACTCGCGCACCACCGCGGGCACGTCCGTCAGCCCTGCCATCTGAGCGGCCCGGAACCGCCGTTCCCCAGCCACAATGTCGTAACCGCGGATGCGGCTGCGGCGAACGATCAACGGCTGAATGATCCCGTGCTCGCGAATGGACTGGGCCAACTCGCCCAACTTATCCTCGTCGAACACCCTGCGCGGCTGGTACGGGTTCGGCCTCAGGTCCCGGATCGCGACCGTTGACACCTGGTCCTGTTCCGAGATGTTCAGCTCTGGGAGCAGCGCCCCCAACCCCTTCCCCAAACCCTTCTGCTGCTTAGTCAATGCCAATCACTTCCCTTGCCAGGTCCATGTACGTCTCCGCGCCACGGGATTTGGCGTCGTAATGAATGATAGGCCGGCCGTGGCTCGGAGCCTCGCTCAGACGGACGTTGCGCGGGATGACTGTATGATAAACCTTGTCGCGAAAGTATTTTTTGACGTCTTCAATCACCTGGATCCCCAGATTGGTACGTGCATCAAGCATGGTGAGCAACACCCCTTCCACTTCCAGTGACGTGTTCAGGTGTTTCTGCACGAGCCGGATGGTGTTCAACAGCTGACTCAGCCCCTCCAGCGCGTAATACTCGCACTGGATGGGAATGAGCACTGAATCCGCTGCCGTCAGCGCATTGACGGTCAACAGTCCCAGCGAAGGCGGACAATCAATGATGATGTAATCGTACTCCTTGCGCAGCGGCTGCACCGCCCTCCGCAGCCGCACCTCCCGGGATATGGTGGGCACCAATTCGATTTCGGCGCCCGCCAACTGAATGGTGGCCGGCAGCACGGACAGATTCGGCACGTCGCTGCGCAGGATGGCCCGCTCCACAGGCACATCGTTGATAATGACATCATACACACAATAATGAACGTCCGCTTTATTCACACCGATGCCGGAGGTCGAGTTGCCCTGTGGGTCAATGTCGACCAACAACACCCGCTTCCCCAAATCAGCCATGCAAGCCGTTAGATTCACCGCGGTCGTCGTTTTACCGACGCCGCCTTTTTGATTCGCAACTGCAATGATCCGCCCGCTGGCCACAAAGCGCCCTCCTCATTCGCGATTCCCGACGACATCGCTGCTACCATTCATTCTACTTCAAATCCAACCTGCTTGATCGCCGAATCTCACAATCTCTGGCTTCACCTATATTATTTCTAGGTGCATCTCCAACAGAAACATGGGGGACACCACCCCGCCCGCGCCAGCTCCGGAAGAAACACAAAAAAAAAAGCAGGCTGGTCACCCTTGCCCGCACGCATCCTGGCATCCTTGTGCATCCACCCAGCCACGGCGCCTATCCGTCGGACGAGGACGGCCTGTTTGCCGGTGTTCCCTTCGGCACCTTGATGATGAACTGATAGAAGTCCGTGTCGTCCTGCTCCTCGCACACCACCGACAGCCCCGACTTCTCTATCATGCTCAGGGACTGGCGAATGGTGTTGACCGCCAATCGCACATCCTTGGACAGACCGCGCCGACGCGGGCGCCGCACCGGAGCGTGCTCAAGACGGGCAAGCGTCTGCCGCACCCGTTCCTCCATCTGTTTGACATTCCAACCCCGTTCTACGCACTCCTCAAACAGCTTTACCTGCCACTCCTCCGAAGGCAGGGCCAACAGCGCCCGCGCGTGCCGCTCGGTGATCTGGCGACGCCGCAGCGCCTCTTGCACCACCTCCGGCAGGTGAAGCAGACGCAGCTTGTTGGCGATGGTGGACTGGCCCTTGCCCAGCCGTTGCGCCAAGCTCTCTTGCGTCAATCCATGCAGTTCAAGCAGCTGTTGATAGGCGACGGCTTCCTCAATCGGAGTCAACCCTTCCCGCTGCAGGTTCTCAATCAACGCTGCCGAAGCGGTCTGGGCGTCATTCATCTCCTTGACAATGGCCGGGACAGTCGTCCAACCCAGCATCCGCGCGGCCCGCAGCCGCCGTTCGCCGGCGATCAGCTCGTAACGGCCGTTGTGCCGCCGCACCACCAGCGGCTGAATCAACCCATGGGTCTGGATGGTGCGGGCCAGCTCGGAGATACTCTCTTCATCAAACACGGTGCGCGGTTGGAACGGATTGGAGACTATCTCATCGACACCTATCTGCACCACCGCAGTGCTGGTTGATTCATCCTTTGTGCCTAACCATCTTCCCCATGTTTCCCTCATGCGCAACCCCTCTATCCGTCACGGCGGCTCCCCGCCGCACCTGCAGAAGTCGCCCCACACCAGTGTCTCTACCACCATTTCCACGGCCGCAGCCAAATTCCTGCCCCTCGACAAAGGTTGCCGGCAAGCGCCAGCATCCGACACTCCATACCCCTCAGAGCGGCCGCCGTTGGGGTGTTCCCGCCTTGCGCGGATAGGAGGGCGCCACCTGGCCCAACACGCGCACCAGCACCAGCGCCCGTTCCCCTGCCCCTTCCGGCAGCTCGGCGCGCACCACGCGCTCCACCTTCGCCGCGAGTTTTCCCGCCGCTCGCCGCCCATCGGCCAGCTCCTCGTCCACCTGCGGCCCTTTGTACGCCACCACCAGGCCACCTCGGCGGGCCAAGGGGACCGTCAGCTCCAGCAACACGTTCAACCGAGCCACCGCTCGCGACACCACCACGTCAAAGCGCTGACGCCACGCACGCGCGCGCGCCAGGTCTTCAACCCGCCCGTGCACCACCTCGACGTTGGACAACCCCAGCTCGTCCACCACCACCTGCAGGAATTTCGTCCGCTTCTGCAGCGCGTCCATCAGAACCACCCTCGCCTGCGGCCGGCAAATTGCCAGCGGCAGCCCCGGAAAACCCGCCCCGGTGCCCACGTCGGCGATGTTCCCCGCGCCCATGAGCGCCTCCGAAAACTCCGGCACACCCAAAACGGCGAGACTGTCCCAGAAGTGCTTGACGTATACCTCCGCCTCTTCCGTCACCGCCGTCAGGTTCATCCTTTCGTTCCACTCGGCCAGCAGCTCAAAATAGCGGGCAAACGCCGCTCGCTGCGCCTGTGACCACTGCGCCTCCAAGCGCATCCGCGCGTCAGTCATTGACAGCCTTGCCCCGCGCCTGCTGCAGATGCACCAGCAGGATGGAAATGTCGGCCGGAGTCACCCCAGGAATCCGCGCCGCCTGCCCAACCGTCATCGGGCGCACCTGCATCAATTTCTCCCGGCCCTCCGACGACAACCCGCGCACCGCCTCGTAGTTCAGTGAGGATGGGATTGACTTTTCTTCCAGACGCTTCAGGCGTTCGATGTCCTGCAGCTGCTTTTGAATGTACCCGCTGTATTTGACCTGGATTTCGACCTGCTCCCGCACCTCTTGCGGCAGCCGGGGCGTCTGTGCCTCTCCTTCCATCTGCTCGATGTGGGCGTACTCGACCTCCGGCCGGCGCAACAGCTGCTCCAAGCTCACCGCGTCCGCAATTGGGCGCGATCCGGCCGCGGCCAGAACGGGGTTGGCCACCTCCGGCCGCACCCGCGTGTTTGCCAGCCGTTCCAACTCCGCCGCCACCGCCCGCTTTTTCTCCATCATCCGCTCATACTTCTCCGGCGCCAATAGCCCCGCCTGCCGCCCAATCTCCATCAATCGCAAATCGGCATTGTCGTGACGCAGCAGCAGCCGGTATTCGGCGCGTGAGGTGAGCAGACGGTACGGCTCTTTGGTACCCTTGGTCACCAGATCGTCAATCATCACGCCGATGTACGCGTCAGACCTCGCCAGCACAATCGGCGCCTCGCCCTGCGCTTTGCGGGCCGCGTTGATGCCCGCCACAATTCCCTGCCCGGCCGCTTCCTCGTAGCCCGACGTGCCGTTCAGTTGGCCGGCGGTGAACAATCCCTCCACCAATTTGGATTCCAGTGTCGGCCACAATTGGGTCGGGACGATGACATCGTATTCAATGGCGTAACCGGGCCGCAGCATCTCCACCTGCTCCAGCCCCGGAATCGTCCGCAGCACCCGCAGCTGCACATCCTCCGGCAGACTGGTGGACAGGCCTTGCACATACCACTCCGCAGTATCCGGCCCTTCCGGCTCGAGGAATATCTGGTGGCTCGGACGGTCGCGAAAACGCACCACCTTGTCTTCAATCGACGGGCAATACCGTGGGCCTGTGCCCTTGATCTCCCCAGAATACATCGGTGCCCGGTCCAGGTTCTCAAGGATGATGGAATGGGAGTACTCGTTGGTGTACGTCAACCAACACGACACCTGCGGTCGCTCCGGGACATCCACGTCGAAGGAGAAGTGACCCGGGTGTTCGTCCCCAGGCTGCTCCTCTAAGGCGTCGAAACGGATGGAATTGCGATTGATGCGCGGCGGCGTGCCGGTCTTGAAACGGACCAGCTCAAATCCGATGTCCAGCAGGCTGTCGGTGAGCTTGACTGCCGGCATCTGCCCATACGGGCCGCTGTCATACGAGACCTCGCCGATGAACACCCGGCCCCGCAGGTAAGTGCCGGTGGTCAGCACCACCGCCTTGGCGCGGTACTCGGCGCCGGTCTTGGTCACCACCGCGTACACCCGGTCCCCTTTGGTCAGCAGTTCTTCGACCATTCCCTGCTTCAGGTCAAGGTTCGCTTGATTCTCCAACTTATGTTTCATCAACGCTCCGTACAGGCGTTTGTCCGCTTGCGCCCGCAGCGCCTGCACCGCCGGCCCTTTGCCGGTGTTGAGCATCCGCATCTGGATGTAAGTGTGGTCGATGTTGCGCGCCATCTCCCCGCCCAAGGCGTCGATTTCGCGCACCACGATGCCCTTGGCCGGGCCGCCGATGGACGGATTGCACGGCATGTACGCTATCGTGTCCAGGTTGATGGTCAACAGCAGCGTCCGGCACCCCATCCGCGCCGCCGCCAACGCCGCCTCGCACCCGGCGTGCCCGGCGCCGACAACAATCACCTCGTATTCACCCGCGAAATAGCGCATTCAATCACCCCTTCCACTGGCCTCACTTGCCGAGGCAAAACTGGGAAAAGATCTCGTCCAGCAGTTCCTCGCCGACCTCTTCGCCAATCACCAACCCGAGCTCTGCGTAGGCCGCTTGCAGCTGCACTGCCACAACATCCAGCGTCGCCCCCATCCGGGCCGCGTCTACCGCCGCCTGCAGCTCCTCCCGGGCGGACCGCAAAAGCCGCGACTGGCGTTCGTTGGTCATGTAGGTCAAGTCCTCGGCGCTGCCCCAACCGGCCGCTTCAGCCATCGCCTCCGCCAAATCCGCCATGCCTTGCAGCTCGCGCGCCGACACCTTCACCACACGGCCGCCGGCCACCGCCTGAGCCACCTCGTCAGGATGGATGCAAAGCGGCAGATCGGCCTTGTTCAAGACCACGATGCGGCGCAATCCGGCCGTCTCCGCCAGCAGTTGCCTGTCCGCCTCCGTCAACGGCTCCGAGGCGTCCAGAACCAACAGCACCAACTCGGCTTCCTGGAGGCTTTGCCGCGACCTTTCCACGCCGATGCGCTCCACCACGTCCCCGGTCTCGCGGATGCCGGCCGTATCCAGGAGGCGAAACGGTATCCCGCGCACGTTCACGTAGTCCTCCAACACATCCCGCGTGGTGCCCGGAATGTCCGTGACGATGGCCCTTTCCCGTTGCAGGAGCGCGTTCATCAACGACGATTTGCCGACGTTCGGCCGGCCCACAATCGCGGTCGACAGCCCGTCGCGCAGCACCTGGCCCAAGCGGGATGCGGCCAACAGCTCATCCAGCTCGGCCAGGACCTGCTGCCCCGTCTCCCACACCTGTTGGGCCGCCACATCCTCCACGTCGTGCTCCGGGTAATCAATCGTCACTTCCACCTGCGCCTGCAGCCGCAGCAGCCGCTGCCGCAGGTCGCGCACTTTGTCGCCCAACCGGCCACGCACCTGCTGCAAAGCGGATCTGGAGGCGCGCTCCGTCTTCGATCGGATGAGATCCATGACTGCCTCCGCCTGCGACAAGTCAATCCGCCCGTTCACAAACGCGCGGCGCGTAAACTCGCCAGGCTCGGCCAGGCGCGCTCCGGCGTCGAGGACGCACCCCAGCACACTCTGCACCAGGCGCATCCCGCCATGCACCTGAAGCTCCAGCACGTCTTCCGCCGTGTAACTCTTCGGTCCCGGCATCCACAAGATGATAGCCTCGTCCACCGTCTCCCCCGATTGGGGGTGGACCACCCGCCCGTAGACCAGGGCCTTCTCCCGCCACAGAACCTTCCGCCCGCTGGGCGTGCGCACAACGCCATCGGCAATGCGCCGCGCATCCGGCCCGCTCACGCGCACAATGCCAACCGCCGCCTCACCGGGAGCGGTGGCAATCGCGGCAATCGTATCCGTCTCCACAACCACACCCCCTCCGCAAGCCATCTACGAACAAAACCCTTCTCCCAGCACGAGAAGGGCCGCCTTTCCATTTATCCACACGCCGGCCGCTCATCGTCTGCGGCCGCGTCACTCTTTGGTCGCCGATGTCGAATCCGCCGCCGGCCATACCCGCGTCGGCAGTTTGAGCGGAATGACCACCACTTTCCGGTGCGGATCCTCCCCTTCACTGACCGTGCGCACGTCGCCCCGCCGCTGCAAGCGCGTGTGCACCAGCTTTCGCTCGGGCGCCGGCATCGGCCACAAAGACACGGGCTGGCGTGTCCGCAGCGCCTTGGCCGCGGCCCTGTCCGCCGCCTGCAAGAGCTGTTCCTGACGCCGACGCCGGTAGCCGCCTGCATCGAGGACAAGCCTCACCCGCCGTTCGCTGCGTTGGTTCACTACCGCGTTGACCAGGGCCTGCAGCGCGTCCAACGTGCTGCCGTGGCGTCCAATCACCACGGGCAGGTCCCTCTCTGTGCAGACCAGCTCCAACTCGATGACCTCGTCCCGCCCCGGCCGATCACGCCAATCCCCGTGGCCTCCGGGTTTCCGGTCCCTGCCGCGGCGCACACGAGCGCTGCCCGATACGCCCATCTTCTCCAGAACCTCGGTGAGAAACTCCACCGCCTCTTCTTCCGGCGGCGAGGCCACTGTCACCTCCACCTCGGCATCGCGGGCGCCAAACCAACCAAACAAACCCCTTACCGGCTCTGCGAGAACCTTCACCCGCGCCTGTTCACGGGTGGCACCCAACCGCACCAACGCGGAAGCAATGGCGTCCTCCACCGTCCGCCCCGTCGCAATAACCCGCTTCATCGTCTGGAAATCCCCTCACAAAAATATATCCATCCTATCTCCGGTTTTTGCCGGTCTTCCCCGACTTTGCGGACTTTTTCTGCGTCTGCGGTTTCTTCTCGGTTGTCAATCCGCCTGGATTAGCGGCCTCCGCATCCCCGGCCTTCTTTTTCGCCTGCTTGGCCTTGGGCTGCTTTGTCTCTGGCGCCACCGCTCCCGCGCCGCCGGCCGTCGCCGCCGCGGGCTGGGACTTCGCCTGCGGCCTCACCCGCACAAAATACGCCTGCACCGCCGTAAACAGGTTGGTGTACACCCAGTACAGCGCCAGGCCGGAAGCAAAACGGGTGGCCATCAGGAAGATGAACACCGGCATCACAAACAGCATCCACTTCTGCTGCATGTCCTGCCCTATCATCATCACCCGCGACGACAAAAACGTTGTGACCGCTGCGACAAACGGCAAAATAAAGTAGTGGTCCGGCTGCCCCAGCTGAAAAATACCGAGGAACGTGCTGTGGCTCATGTTCACATTGCCTTCAATCGCCCCAAACAGCGCGTAGAGCACGGGCAGTTGCAGGACCATCGGCAAACACCCGGCCATCGGATTGACCCCCGCCTGCTGCCACAGCTTTTGCATCTCCTGTTGCATTTTCTGCGGGTCATTCCGGTACTTGTCCCGGATCTTCGCCATTTCGGGCTGCATCTGCTGCATCGCCTTGGAATAACGAAGCTGCTTGAGGAAAAACGGCATAATCAAGAGCCGCACCAATACCGTCAGAACCAGCAGCGCCAGGCCGTAGTCGCCGCCGAAAAACTGGGCGAAGATGTCCAGAAGGTGGGAGACGAATTGCAGGATGTCCCCCCACGCCCCCTGCGGCCACTTGCCCGGAGCGCTCGGGTACATGCCGCAGCCAGAGACCAGCAGCACGAGCAATCCGCTTGTCAACCACAGCCATTTACGATGCGAATGCGACGTTTGAGCCAACCACACGTCCTCCTATTTCCGTGTCGGAACTGGATCAATCCCGCCAGGATGCCACGGTCCGCATTTGGCCAGGCGAATGGCACACAACCAGCCGCCTCGAACCACCCCAAATCGGGCTATTGATTCTGCGCAGTACTCGGAACACGTTGGATAAAAACGGCAGCGCGCCGGCAACAATGGGGAGATCACGGCTTGGTAGCATCGAATCAGCGCAACCAACAACGTTTTCACTGGTTGGCAACCCCCAGCTTGTTCAGCCTCATCATACCATGAACTTGCCCTTGCGGAGCAACTTCGTCAATTCTTCGTTCAGTTCTTGGAATTTGGCGCCAGCAGCGGCAGGACGGCACACCACGACAAAGTCCACGCTCTGCCCCGCCAACTCTTCCTGGCGGAGTTGAAAGCACTCGCGCAAGAGGCGCTTGAGCCGGTTGCGTTCGACCGCCTTTCCGACCTTCTTGCTCACCGAAAAACCCACCCGGAATGTGCCCAGCCGGTTTGGACACCAGTATACCACCAGGCGGCGCGCCGCGGCAGAACGGCCACGGTTGAACACACGGCGAAAGTCGCGATTTTGTTTTAACCGATGCACCGCATCCACGCCACATCCGCCTCGCTTGGGCCGCCGGCGCTCCTCTCCTGCACCATCCGCCCGAAAGTCAGCTCGTCAACAAAAAAGGCCACCTCGGTGGCCTCATGCGGACAAAACCTTTCTTCCCTTGCGACGCCGAGCCGCCAGCACCTTGCGGCCATTTTTCGTGCTCATCCGCTTGCGGAACCCGTGCACCTTTTTGCGCTTGCGTACATTGGGATTGTAGGTCGGCTTCACCCAAGCCACCCCCTTTTGCAAAGACACACTGCGCAAAATTATACCGATGTGCATTCCCTTCTGTCAACCCAAGCGGTCCGTCCGTCCCACCGCCCGCGCCACCTCGATAAACGCGCGCACGCTCGGCGACTCGTCTCCCCGCCGCCACGCCAGCCCCATCGCCGCTCTGGGCGCCGGACCGGACAACTCCCGATAGATCACTTCGCGCGCGTGCAGGTTGCGAGCGGATCGGGGCACAAAGGCCACACCGAGACCCCCGGCCACCAGACCAATCACCGTCTGGAACTCCTTGGCCTCCTGCCGGATGGCCGGGCTGAAGCCGGCGTCGCGGCACAGCCCAATCACAGCGTCGTACAACCCCTCCCAGGTGCTGCGGGCCAAGGCCACCAGAGCGACGTCTTTCAGGTCGGACAGCCGGATGAGCGGCGCCTGCGCCAACGCGTGCTGGCGGGGCACCGCCAGCACGCAATCAGATTCCTGCACCACCTCCACCACCAGCCCCCGCGAGCCAAGCGGGGGCCGCACCAACCCAACGTCAATCACTCCGCGTGATAGCGCCTGTTCTTGATCAGGGGTGGACAACTCGAACAGGGATACCGCCACACCCGGATGCCGCGCGCTGTATTCGCGCAGGACCGCCGGCAGGATGTCGTACGTCGCCGAACCGACGAATCCCACCGACAACCGGCCAATCTCGCCACGCCCGGCGCGCCGCGCCGATTCCAGCGCGTGACGGGCCGCGGCAATCACCTTACGCGCCTCCTCTACCATCACCTGGCCAGCGGCCGTCAGCTCGACGCCACGGTGGCCGCGCAGGAAAAGCGGCGCCCCCACCTCCCGCTCCAACTGGCGGATCTGCTGGCTTAGCGGCGGTTGCGTCATGCACAGCCGCTGCGCCGCCCGGCCAAAGTGACGCTCCTCCGCAACGGCGAGGAAATATTCCAAGTGACGAAGTTCCACGCTGCATCCCCTGCAATCATTCGTAATTCGAATCAAAGTCACATCCATTATATATTGGACGAATGGTGGCAGCTGCGTTAGATTTTCCCGTGAAGCCGCCGTGTTTCCCGCTGGGCGGCGTTTTCATCATTCAACCAACATGCAACCGCGCTTGCACACGCAACATGCCGCCTTGAGGAGGGAAATCGCCTATGCGCATTGCACTGCGTGCGGCCACCATAGGTTTGCAGGTGGCCGCGCTGTGGGCCATCGACGGAGTCTCCAACCTGCTTGTCGCGTACCTGCACATTCCTCTGCCGGGCAGCATGGTCGGCTGCCTGCTGTTGTTTCTGTTGCTGTCCCTGCGCGTCGTCCGCCTGGCTTGGTTCGAACAGGGGGCCAATTGGCTGCTCGCCCAGCTCTTGTTGTTCTTCGTTCCATCGGCTGTCGGCGTTATCCAGTACCGGCATTTGGTCTGGGCGGATGGCTGGCGCTTGTTCGCGGTCATGGCCATCGGCACGCTGCTCGTGATGGGCCTGTCCGGTCTGATCGCCGAGCGCGTTCCCCACCCGGCCGGATTACCCGTTGCCGGATCTGCCGCCGAATCAATCCTGGCGGCGCGCTCCAATTCCTTGCGACGGTCCACCCCGCCCACAGAGACCGCTGCAAAGACTCCACCCGAAAAGGAAGGAAGGCAGCCATGACCGGAATCCTTTATCTCGCACTGACCGTCGCTCTGTATTTCCTGTGCCGGCGGCTCTATATGCGCTGGCCGCTGACCGTTCTGTCGCCGATGTTGACCTGCCCGGGCGCGCTCATCCTCATCCTGGTGACGGCGGGGGTGCCCTATCCCCGTTACATCGCGGGCGCCCACTGGTTGACAGCCTTTCTTCAGCCCGCGACCGTCGCTTTCGCAATCCCTTTGTATCGCCACCGACGGCTGCTCCTGCGCTGCGCCGCGCCCATCGCGTGCGCCCTCGCAGCCGGCAGCGTGAGCGCCATCTGGTCCTCCTTTGGCCTCGCCCAGGCGGCCCACCTCGGGCGCACGGTGGCCCTCAGTCTGGCGCCCAGGTCTGTCACGACTCCGATAGCCATGCAGATATCCCAGGCCATCGGCGGCAACCCGGTCCTGACTTCTGTATTCGTCCTTTGGACCGGCATCCTCGGGGCCACCGTCGGCCCGTGGCTGATTCGCATCCTGCGCATTCGCTCCCCCATCGGCCAGGGCATCCTGATGGGGATGGGCGCACACGGCATTGGCACCAACCGGGCGTTCGCTTTCGGTCTGGAAGCGGGCACCGCCTCCACCCTCGCCATGGTTCTCGCGGCTCTCCTCGGCGTGCTCCTCACCCCGCTTCTCCTACGCCTGTGGCCCTAATCCCGGTCCAGGCACGCCCCGCCCGGCCGTTTCGCAATCCCCTCTCCCCAGGCCCCCGTCTTATCCGCCTTATCCACAGAATTATCCACAACTCGCTATTTCGCCTATTTCGTTTTTCCCCCTCCATTCACAACCTGTCCACATCTTATCCACATCCCCACACCCTGTGCGGAAGACCCCGTGCATACTGTTCACCTTGTGGATAAGTTCTCGACCACGATTGCCTTTCCTCGACAAGCTCTGCTATAATCTGCGGTGCCACGCGTAGCGGACTTGTGTATAACTGAACTTTATCCACAAACTTATGCACACCCTGTGGATAAGTTTGTTCACACTAGCCAACCTGTTGACAAGTGGGCACCGAAATCCACAACCGCATGCTTCGCCTTTTCTCATTCCCACCGGTATTTCTCTTGGTCAATCCGCAAGGGGAGGTTTCTCGCGTCGATGAGTTCCGAGTACGATGCCCTCTTTTTCAATCGCGCCTGGGAGCACGTTCTGGAGCACATGCAGTCCACCATGAGCGGCCCCAGCTACGACACGTGGTTCGGCGAGACGCAGATCATCGACTACAACGAGGAAAAGAACCTCATCACGGTGCTCTGCCCAACTGAAATTTCCCGCAGCTGGCTGGAACAGCGTTACACCGCCCAGATTCACGACCTGCTGCTGGCCGCCACCGGTCAGGACTTCATGCTGCGCTTCACCACCAACCCGGATTTGCCAGCAATGGAAGCCCGCCAGAGGCAAACCATCCTACCTGCGGAGGAAGAAGAAGACACGTTTTCCAGCTCCGAACCCTCTCGCCTAAACCCGCGCTACACCTTTGAGACGTTTGTCATCGGAGCCAGCAACCGGTTTGCGCACGCCGCCTGCCTGGCCGTCGCTGAAGCGCCCGCAAACGCTTACAACCCGCTCTTCATCTACGGCGGTGTGGGTCTGGGTAAGACCCACCTGATGCACGCCATTGGCCACTTCGTGCAGCAGAACCACCCGCACGCCAAGGTGCTGTACATCACGTCGGAGCGGTTCACCAACGACTTCATCCACGCCATCCGCGACAACACAACCCGGGACTTTCGCAACCACTATCGCTCCATCGACGTCCTGTTGATTGACGATATTCAATTCCTGGCGAAGAAAGAAGGAATACAAGAAGAGTTCTTCCACACCTTCAACACCCTGCACGAAAACGGCAAACAGATTGTCATCTCCAGTGACCGGCCGCCCAAAGAGATTCAGACCCTGGAAGACCGGTTGCGCTCGCGTTTCGAGTGGGGCCTGCTGACGGACATCCAGACACCTGACCTGGAGACCCGCGTCGCCATCCTGCAGCGCAAAGCGAAAGCCGATGGCCTGCACATCTCGAGCGACGTGTACTACTACATCGCCACCCAGTTCGACTCCAACATCCGCGAGCTGGAGGGCGCCCTGATTCGGGTCATCGCGTACTCGTCGCTGGTCAATCAGGACATCACCGTCGAATTGGCAGAACAAGCGCTCAAGGACATGATCCGTCCGGACAAGCAGCGCACCATCACTGTCGCGCAGATCCAAAAGGTGGTTGGCGATCATTTCGGCCTCAAGGTCGATGAACTGAAAGCCAAGCGGCGCACCAAGAATGTCGTGCTGCCACGCCAGCTGGCCATGTACTTGGCGCGCGAGCTGACGGAACTGTCGCTGCCGCGCATCGGCGAGGAGTTCGGTGGCCGCGACCACACCACGGTGCTGCACGCCTGTGACCGTATCAGCCAAAGTCTTCAGCGGGATCCCAGTCTCCAGACCACGGTCAACCGGCTGGCGGAGGCCATTCGCACCCTGTGCGGATGATCAGCGGCGAATCCGTCGATGGTCTCTGCACAGGCAGCTTTTCCACATGTGGACAACCTCACACTTTACACCGTCATTTGTCCACATGTTATACACAGGCATTTTTCTTGCCAGAAAAGTATTTCATGCACTTATCCACATATTCACCGGAACTATTACGATTACTACTAGTGACTTGATCTACTCTATACACCTACTACCTACAGCGCCAAGTCACGCCAGACGCGAGACACGGGACGGAGAAGGAGTTGGAGCACCGGATGAAACTCACCATTTCGCAGCAGGACCTCCTGCACATGCTCAGCACGGTATCCAAGGCGGTCGCCGTCCGCTCCCCGCGGCAGGTCTTGACCGGAATTCTCTTGGAAGCATCCGCCGAACGCCTCACTGCCACAGCCTATGATCTGGAACTGGGGATTCAGAACTGGACGGATGAGGAGACCAAAATTCACATCGACGAACCAGGCGCCATTGTGCTGCCGGCCCGGTACTTTCTCGACGCGGTCCGCAAACTGCCGGCCCGCCCGGTGACCATCGAGACCACGCACAACTATATGACGGCCATTCGCTCGGATCAGGTCGAGTTTCATCTGCACGGCATCGACGCGGCCGAATTCCCTCGCTTGCCGGCTTTCCTGGGCGCGGCCTCATTGACCGTTACAAGCGATTTGTTATCCGCTCTTATCAAATCCACCGTCTTCGCCACGGCCAATACGGAGGTAAGGCCGACGTTGACGGGCATCCACGTCCAGTCGGTTGCCGACACCCTCACCTTCACCGCCACTGACGGCCTGCGCCTGGCCACCCGCAGCGTCAAGCACACGACGGCCCAGGCGACGGAATGGGATGCCGTCATTCCGGGGAAGTCTTTGCTTGAGTTGCTGAAAATCCTGCCCGACGAACAATTGCCCGTCACCGTCCAGTTCACGAACAGCCATTGCCTGTTCGCGCAGGCCACCACTCTGTTTTACACGCGGCTTATCGATGGTGCGTATCCTGACACCAGCCGCATCATTCCCAGCGACCACCGCACACAGGTGGTCGTCGATGCGGAACTTTTGACGAACGCGGTGGATCGTGCCGCCCTGATTGCGCCGGTACGCGAAAACCACATGGTGCGCCTCAGCGTCAGCGATGACTCTCTGACCATCGCATCCAGTTCGCCCGAGGTCGGCAACGTCTCGGAGAGCCTCCCGATTGTGGCCAAAGAAGGGGAGGACCTCACCATCGCCTTCAACGCCCGCTACGTCCTTGACGCCCTCCGGGTGTGCGAGACACCGGAGGTGCAGGTGCAGTTCAACGGGTCCCAACAGCCGTTTGTCATTCGCAGGCAGGGGCAGGATGATGGTCTGCAGCTGATTTCGCCCATGCTGACGAGGTGAGAGAAATGTCCCGCGTCCGTCTCGAAACGGACTACATCACCCTGAGCCAACTGCTCAAACGCGTCCAGGCCATCGCCACCGGCGGCCAGGCGAAGGTCTTCCTGCAGGAAGTTCCGGTGCTCGTCAACGGGGAGCGCGAGCAGCGGCGGGGCCGCAAATTGCGTCCGGGGGACCGGGTGCAGGTGGCCGGCCAAGTGTACGTGATTGAGGAATCGGCCCATCATGGTGATTGAACAGCTGACTCTGTCCGACTTTCGCAACTACACCCGGCAGCAACTGGAGTTTTCTCCGGGTGTCAATGTGCTGCTGGGCGAAAACGGGCAGGGCAAGACCAACGTCCTGGAGGCGATTTACCTTCTCGCCGTAGGCAAATCGCACCGCACCAGCCGCGACGGGGATCTCATCCGCCACGGCGCGGAGCGCACCGAGTTGGCCGCCGTTGTCGCCCAGCAGTCAAGGCCTTTGAAGTTGCACCTGGAGTTTGGCCGGTACGGCAAGAAGGCCCAGGTCAACGGCGTCCTGCAATCGCGGATGAGCGACTTCGTCGGGCGCTTCCAGGTTGTCCTGTTTGCACCGGAAGACCTGCAGCTGGTCAAGGGCGGTCCGGCCGTTCGCCGCCGTTTCATCGACATGGAACTGGGGCAGACCCATGCCCGTTACCTGCATCACCTGAGCCTGTACCACCGCACCCTTCAGCAGCGCAATCACTTGTTGAAGCGGCCGGCCTTGGATGTCGATTCCATCCTTGCCTTTGACGATCCGCTCGTCGAACACGGTACCGAGGTGATGCTCCGCCGCCATCGCTTCGTCAGTCTTCTGCGCGACATTGCGCGGGAAATCTACGCCAGCATCTCCTCCGGCCGCGAGCAGTTGGAGATTCGTTATCAGCCCGCTCTGCAGGGGCATGCGCATCTTGGCGGTGAACAGGAGGGGGCACTGGATGCTGGCGCCCTTGCCAGCGCTTTTCATGAGCAACTGGTAGCCCGGGTCCGCGGTGACGCCCAACTTGGTTACACGAGCGTCGGCCCGCACCGGGACGACTTGGTGCTGCTGCTCGACGACCGCCCGGTACAGGCCCACGCCAGCCAAGGTCAGCAGCGGACCATTGCCCTGTCGTTGCGTTTGGCCGAGATTGAGCTGATTCGGCGGGAAGTGGGGGAGTATCCGGTGCTGCTGCTCGACGACGTGCTCTCGGAGCTCGACGATAACCGGCAGCGGCAGCTTCTGTTGTCCATGAGCGACAAGGTGCAAACCCTGGTCACCAGCACCGGCCTCTACCAACTGGCCGAGAAGCTCACCGGACGTTCACGTTTGTTTCATGTTCGTTCTGGTATAATACAGATGGAGGGGTAGGTGCTTTTTTCATGTTCCTGCACATCGGGAGCGACACCATGGTGCGCCTGCGCGACGTGGTTGGCATCTTCAACGCACAGACCTCCAACCTCATGGAGAGTCTGCCGGTCTCGCTCGCCGCGGCTGAGGACGAGGCGGTCGGCGAGGTGAAATCCTGCATCGTCACCGCAGATACCGTGTATGTTTCACCCATATCCTCCTTGACCTTAAAAAAGCGGGCAGGACAGTTGGACGGAGGGGACTCGTTTGCCGGAACAGACGTATGACGAATCGCAAATTCAAGTCCTGGAAGGACTGGAGGCGGTCCGCAAACGTCCCGGAATGTATATCGGATCCACCAGTTCTCGGGGTTTACACCATTTGGTCTGGGAAATCGTAGATAATTCCGTGGACGAGGCGTTGGCGGGTCGGTGCACGCGGATTGTCGTGACGGTGCACGCCGATAACAGTATCACCGTAGAAGACAACGGTGCCGGGTTTCCTGTGGGCATTCACCCCCAAACCGGCCGCCCCGCGGTGGAGACGGCGCTGACCGTGCTGCACGCTGGCGGCAAGTTTGGCGGCAGCGGCTACAAAGTGAGCGGCGGTCTGCACGGCGTGGGCGCGTCGGTGGTCAACGCCCTGTCGGAGTGGCTGCGCGTCGAAGTGCACCGAGATGGCAAGGTTCACGTGCAGGAGTATGAACGGGGCGTGCCGTTGTACGATTTGAAGGTGGTTGGCACAACGGATCACACGGGGACGATTGTGTCCTTTCGGCCTGACCCGGAGATTTTCACGGAGACCACAGAGTTTCAATCGGACATTCTCCAAGGGCGCTTGCGCGAGTTGGCGTTTCTGAACGCCGGGTTGGAGATTGTGTACAACGACGAGTGCGAGGGCAAGTCCCGTACATATTGCTACTCCGGCGGAGTCTCGGAGTTTGTCCGGTTTCTCAACAAGTCCAAGGACGTGCTGCACGAAGACCCGGTGTTTGTCAAAGGTGTCCGCCAGGACGTGTCGGTGGAGATTGCTCTCCAGTACAACGACGGGTACGCGGCGGTCCTGTATTCGTTTGCCAACAACATTCACACGCACGAGGGCGGAAGCCACGAGGCCGGCTTCAAGGCGGCGCTCACCCGCGTGATCAACGACTACGCACGCAAGATGAATCTGCTGAAGGACAACGAGAGCAACCTGACCGGAGATGATGTCCGGGAAGGGCTGACGGCGATTGTCAGCGTTAAAGTTCCCGATCCGCAGTTCGAGGGCCAGACGAAGACCAAGCTGGGCAACAGCGAGGTGCGCGGCATCGTCGATGGCCTCTTCTCCGACAAGTTCTACGCGTTTTTGGAGCAGAACCCGTCGGTTGCGCGCAGGATTGTCGACAAATCGATCACGGCCGCGAGAGCACGCGAGGCGGCCCGCAAGGCGCGCGAAGTCACGCGGCGGAAAAGCGCCCTTGAGGTCAGTTCGTTGCCGGGCAAGCTGGCCGATTGCTCGTCCAAAGACGCGTCCGTCTGCGAATTGTACATCGTTGAGGGCGATTCAGCGGGCGGATCGGCCAAGCAAGGGCGGGACAGAAACTTTCAGGCCATCCTGCCGCTGCGGGGGAAGATTATCAACGTGGAAAAGGCGCGGCTGGACAAGATCCTGTCCAACGCCGAAATTCGATCCATCATCACCGCGATTGGCACGGGCATCGGAGACGAGTTTGACATTGCCAAGGCGCGTTACCATAAAATTGTCATCATGACGGACGCGGATGTGGACGGCAGCCACATCCGGGTGCTGTTGTTGACCCTGTTTTACCGCTTTATGCGTGAATTGATAGACGCGGGGTATGTCTACATCGCCCAGCCGCCTCTGTACAAGATTCAAAAGGGCAAGACGGTCCGCTACGCGTACACGGACAGGGAGTTGGAGTCGACGCTGCAGGAGATCGGCCGTACCGGAATTGCTGTTCAGCGTTACAAAGGTCTCGGCGAGATGGACGCGGAACAGTTGTGGGAGACGACGATGGATCCCGGATTTCGCACGCTCCTCCAGGTGACGATGGAAGACGCCATGGAAGCCGATGTCCTTTTCAGCACCCTGATGGGCGATAAGGTGGAACCGCGGCGAGAGTTCATCGAGGAACACGCCAAGTACGTGCGCAACCTGGACATCTAAGGCAGGACAAGCGGCGAGGAGTGACACAGTTTGGCGGAGGAGTTTGCGAACAAGGTCCTACCGGTCGACATCACCCAGGAAATCCGCAATTCGTATATCGACTATGCGATGAGCGTGATTGTCAGCCGGGCCATACCGGATGTGCGCGACGGATTGAAGCCGGTCCACAGGCGCATCTTGTACGCGATGTACGAGGTGGGCATGACGCCGGACAAGCCGCACAAAAAGTCGGCGCGCGTGGTCGGCGACGTGCTGGCCAAGTACCACCCGCACGGCGATGCCGCCGTCTACGACGCGCTGGTGCGGCTGGCGCAGGATTTTTCGACCCGCTATCCGTTGGTCGACGGGCATGGCAACTTCGGATCGGTGGACGGCGATGCGGCGGCGGCGATGCGCTACACCGAAGCGCGCATGTCGTCCATCGCGATGGAGCTTTTGCGCGACATCAACAAGGAAACGGTCGATTTTGGGCCGAACTACGATGAGAGTGACCAAGAACCGCTGGTCCTGCCGTCTCGGTTCCCCAACCTGTTGGTGAACGGATCGTCCGGGATTGCGGTGGGCATGGCGACCAACATCCCGCCGCACAACCTGCGCGAAGTGATTGACGGCGTTGTGATGATGATTGACAATCCAGACGTCACGCTGGAGGAATTGATGCGGGCTGTGAAGGGGCCCGACTTTCCGACGGGGGGCATCATCCTTGGGCGGGACGGCATCCGCCAAGCGTATCTCACGGGCCGCGGATCCATCACAGTGCGCGCGTCGACGCAATTTGAGGAGATGTCAGGCGGGAAGACCCGCATCGTGGTCAACGAAATCCCGTACCAGCAGAACAAGGCCCGGTTGATTGAGAAGATTGCGGAGCTGGCCAGGGACAAGAAGATAGATGGCATCACCGATTTGCGCGACGAATCGGACAGAACCGGGATGCGCATTGTGATTGAATTGCGCCGGGACGTGCGGCCGCAGGTGGTGCTCAACAACCTGTTCAAGCACACCGGATTGCAGACCAACTTCGGCATCATCAATCTGGCGTTGGTGGACGGCCAGCCGAAGGTGCTCGGATTGGCCGACATGATTCGCCTGTACATTGACCACCAGCGCGACGTGGTCCGCCGGCGCATCGAGTTTGACCTGCAAAAGGCCCAGGCGCGGGCGCACATCCTGGAAGGTCTACGGGTGGCGCTCGACCACCTGGACGAGGTGATTGCCCTCATCCGCGGCTCCCGCACGACCGAAGAGGCACGTGATGGTCTGATGAGTCGCTTTGGACTCAGCCAGGAGCAGGCGCAGGCCATCCTCGACATGCGGCTGCAGCGCCTGACCGGTTTGGAGCGGGAGAAGATTGAGAACGAGTATCAGGAGCTGCTGGCGTTGATTGCGGAACTGCAGGGCATCCTCGCGGACGAACAGAAGCTGCTGGGCGTCATCCGCCAGGAGTTGCTGGAAATCCGTGACAAGTACGGGGATGAGCGGCGGACCCGCATCGTCGCCGCCGAAGGGGAGATCAACGAAGAAGATCTGATTCCCGTTCAGGACGTGGCGGTGACGCTGACGCACGCGGGCTACGTGAAGCGCCTGCCGGTCGCCACCTATCACACGCAGCGCCGCGGTGGCCGGGGCATGACGATGATGGGGACGCGGGAAGAGGACTTTGTCGAACACATGTTCATCACATCCTCACACGATTCCCTGTTGTTTCTCACCGACAAGGGGCGGGCGTACAGTCTCAAGGCCTACGAGATCCCGGAGTTCAGCCGGCAGGCGAAAGGCATTCCCATCATCAACCTGCTGCAGCTGGAATCGGGGGAGCAGATTTCGACGGTCATACCTATGCCCAGCCTCGACACGGAAGAGGCCCACGGCAAGTCCCTGTTTTTTGCGACCCAACAGGGCATCGTCAAGAAGACGAGCCTGAAGGAATTCGAGAACATCCGTAAGTCCGGATTGATTGCCATTCACCTGCGGGACGACGACAAGGTGATTGGCGTTCGATTGACAGACGGGCAGCGGGACATCATCCTGGCGACGCAAAAGGGTATGTCCATCCGCTTCACGGAGACAGATGTCCGTCCGATGGGACGCAGCGCCACTGGCGTGAAAGGCATCCAGCTGGCCGAGGGCGACGAGGTGGTCGGCATGGATGTGGTGGACGAAGACGCGGATGTGTTAGTCGTGACTACGCGCGGCTACGGGAAGAAGACGCCCGTGTCTGACTATCGCGTGCAGACGCGTGGCGGCAAGGGCATCCGCACCGTGAACTGCACCGAAAAGAATGGGGCGGTCATCGGTCTGAAGATGGTGCAGGATGAAGACGACCTGATGATCATCACCAACGCGGGGGTCACCATTCGCATCCATGTGGCGGACATCTCGACCCTGGGGCGCCTCACCCAAGGCGTGAAACTCATCAATGTGCCCGAGGGCGAAGAGGTCGCCACGGTCGCACGAGTCGCCGCCGGTTCCGATGAGGATTAGACCGCAGGAAAGGGGCGAAGCAAGCATGACGGGGTGGGAACGCCTTGCTGTTGAGCAGGGTGGCATGTTCATCGGCTTTTTCGTGCTGGTCGGCCTGGCGTTTTTGGTGTTCAACGCGGTGCTGCGGCGGGATTGAGCCGACCGTTGGTGCGTGTGTGTACGCGTCGCGCGCGGGAGCCGAGTTCTCCCGCGCTCTGTCTGGTGCACGCGGCCATGGGCGTTTTGGGTCCTGTTTTTGCGATCCGCCCGGGCGATGCATCGGGG
>NZ_BCRP01000002.1 GCF_001552655.1 Alicyclobacillus kakegawensis NBRC 103104
AGATTTTAAGTCTGCTGCGTCTGCCGATTCCGCCATCCCGGCTCACGAAAATTCAATCAGAGTGTATCAGGTCGCCTTGACCGAAGTCAACCAAGTCCCGCTTCACATGGATTCCACCGTCTGGCCGGCCTGCTCCGTCAGCGTGCGCAGGGGGCGGTTGTGCTCATCTACCAAGATCACCGTGGGTTGGTGCGCCTTGATTTCCTCTTCGCTGTACACCCCATAAGAGATGATGATGACCAGGTCACCCTTCTGCCCAAGACGAGCTGCGGCGCCGTTCAGTTCGATGCAGCCACTGCCTTCCTGGCCGTAAATGACATAAGTTTCCAGGCGAGCCCCGTTGTTGATGTTGACCACCTGCACTCTTTCGTTTTCCAACAGATCCGCCTGTTCGGCGAGTTGACGATCAATCGTAATGCTGCCGACGTAGTTCAGGTTGGCTTCTGTGATGGTCGCCCGATGAATTTTCGACTTCATCATGGTGCGGAACACCTGTCAGCGCCTCCTTTGAGAAGCGATCCAGTTGCGATTATACGAGACCGCGCTACGAATGAAAAGAGAAAACGGCTAGGAACCGTGATTCGGCGGCCGCAGGCCATCCCCAATTCCCGTTGTTGTCTTGTGCCGGGGCATCCTCGAGTCAAGGCTTGGAAGCCTCTCATCATGGGAACTGGGGTGCTTGCGGTATACTTAGTGGTTGATGGAGACAAGGGGGGACGGGCTGTGAGCAACACAGTCAGTACACATTTGGAGGTCCGTTGGGGTGAGTGCGATCCGGCCGGCATTGTGTACCATCCAGCATACATCGATTGGTTCTCGGTGGCGCGCATGCGCTGGCTTCGCCACCATGGTGTCGGCTACATGGAGGCGTTTCATGATCAAGGCCTTGTCGTCGTTGTGCTCGGAGTGGAGTGCCGCTACCGGAAAACGCTGCGCGCTGAAGACCAGGTGCGTGTGGACGCGTCTCTGGTGACGTTGACACGCGCGCGCATGAAGTTTGAGTATCAGGTTTGGAACGCAGAGGGCGTTCTTTGTGCCGAGGGTTCGACCGAACACGCCTATGTGGATGAGAGCGGGCGCGCCGTGAATGTAGCCAAACGAGCCCCACAATTGTGGACACGGCTGCAGGCCTTGCGTGCGGAGTCGTAGACCACGCACGCGCGTCCGGGGCGAACCATGAGCCATGACCCGGCGGTTGCGGCCCGTGAACGTGTGGCCACCACCGACGCATTGACAGCCGCCGCGCAGCCGTGCTATATTACTACCTGTCCGTTGCACGCGGCTGTAGCTCAGAGGGAGAGCACCACCTTGACACGGTGGGGGCCACAGGTTCGATTCCTGTCAGCCGCACCATAGGAGCCATAGAAGGCACCTGCATTGTGCAGGTGCCTTTTTAACGTTTTTACGTGGGGTTGCGGCCATTTGCTACCAATCTCCGTTTCAAGCCGCATGGGCTCAGCGGACTGTGGACCAAGACAAGCACAGGCCGCGGGCAGTCACGGCAATCGGCGCCCATCCGCCCGGCGGATTGGCGGCAACGTGCCGTGACTCCGTGTTCCCCCACGGCATACGGTGGGAGGAACGACGCGGACGCGAGCTGTCACTCAGGACACCATAGCCTGACAGCCTGTTTCGATAACGAAAACGCGGGCGCTCCAGAAGCACAAGCAACGCCCGCATCCCCGGGCAGCGAGGTATACGCGCCGGCCGCTTTTTTCATACTGGTCAAAGAAGGTGAACCAGAAAGGCGGATGTCCGCATGCGGAGCGTACGGATTCAAGTGGAGCTCGCACAACAAGCATTGGCCAAGCGGTTGAACGACGCTGGGTGCAATCTCCAGCGTCTGGGTGACACGTGGTTTACGGCTTCTGGCGACGAGGAGCAGCTGCTGTCGGTGTTGCACGCCTTTATCCTATCGGACTGGCAATACGAATATATTCAACAGCGGTTGTCCTTGACACACCCAGAGTTGACCGAGGAGCAGCGGGAGTATATAGGCCTGTTGACCTTGCACCGTGTGCGCGGGCCGCGCGACCTGACCGACCCGAAACGCACGGCGGCGAGTCACCCCTTTGTCCACCCGTATCAGCAGTTTGCCGATCAGCTGCGGGCGTCATTGGAAGAGCTGCTGGCAGGAGAGATGCTGTACGTGGAAGGCCTGGTCCGCTTTCGCGGGCGCCGGTATTTGCAGGGATTGCAGATTGCCATGGAGGAGATGGTCGAGCAGGTCTTGGCAGATCAAGAGTACGAGGAGTTCGTCGCCCTGCTGCGTTACGTATTGGACGTGCAACAGCCATCGCGGCAGCGTCTGCACGTGTTTTGCGCCGACGAGCGGGTGTGGATATGCGATGATGGCGGCGAACTGGTCCGTGATCAAGAGGTGTCTTTGGCCGCGGCCCAGGCTTGTCCGGGCGAGAATGTGAACGGGGAGGATTTGGCTATGAGCATCCTCATCACGCGGTCGCCCGAGCAGATCGTCATTCACGACCTCAGCACCCGGGCGCCGTGGCCGAGTTTTGCCGAGACGGTCGAGCGGGTTTTTTTGGAGCGCTCGTTACGGTGCGGAGACTGTCCGACCTGTCGCCGCCTCAGGGAGAACGGCGAAATTGCGCCGATGTAGTCAAAACCCGGAGGAACCGCTTTCATTGTGGCAAAAATGCGACAAAATCCACATTTGCGTGGAGACTTGGGTTGACTTGTGATCACAAGTGGATATAATGAACAACAAATTTACTTTCGGAAATGCGATGACGAAGGACATGCCGACGGATGGTACGCGCAGCAGAGAGGCGGCGCCAGCGGCTGAGAGCGCGCCCGCGGGACTCCGGCCGGATACCACCTTCTATGCAGGCGTCGGGGAGGCAAGCGGCCGAAACGGCGCCCGGGGCGTACGTTATACGCGAATGAGGGCTTGGGACCGTTGCGAGGTCCAGGCCGAAGTTGGGTGGAACCACGGGAACAACGTTCTCGTCCTGATGCACAGACATCAAGGCGGGGGCGTTTTTTTATGGGGTTTTCCAGGCCGCGGCGCCGCAGACAGAGGCAGTTGTGACAGGAGGCGATGAGATTGGGGCAGTATGCAGTGCGATTGAAGGACGGATCAGTCCGGCATTACCCGGCCAAAACCACCTTTGCGGAGATTGCGTCGGATATTGGACCGCGGCTGGGACGCGAAGCGGTCGCCGCCAAGGTGGACGGGCGTGTCCTCGACCTCAGCCGTGAACTTGAGGGCGATGTGGAGTTGGAGATCCTGACCTTGGATGCCCCGGAGGGTGTGGATGTGATGCGCCACACCTGCGCCCACGTCATGGCGCAGGCGGTCTCAAGGCTTTATCCGGGGGTCAAGTTTGCCATCGGACCGGTGATTGAGAACGGGTTTTACTACGATTTTGCCGATCACGTTTTCACCCCGGAGCAGTTTGCCGAGATCGAGCAGGAGATGCAGCGCATCATCAAGGCCGACTACCCTGTCGTTCGGGAGGTGGTCAGCCGTGAGGAAGCGCTGCGGATGTTTCAGGAGCGGGGAGACCGGTTTAAGGTCGAGATCATCCAGGACCTGCCCGAAGATGAAACCCTGACCCTGTACCGCCAAGGCGAGTTTGTCGATTTGTGCCGGGGGCCGCACTTGCCGTCGACCGGCCGTATCAAATCGTTCAAGTTGATGTCCATCGCCGGCGCCTACTGGCGCGGGGACTCCAGCCGCGAGCAGTTGACCCGCCTGTACGCCGTGGCGTTTGCCAAAAAGTCGGAGCTGGAGGATTATCTCCAGCGCCTGGAGGAGGCCAAGCAGCGAGATCACCGCAAATTAGGCAAGGACCTGGGCATCTTCATGCTGTCCAAGGAGGTCGGTCAGGGCCTGCCGCTGTGGTTGCCCAACGGGGCCACCGTCCGCCGCATCATAGAGCGCTACATTGTCGACCTGGAGGAGAGTCTCGGCTACCAGCACGTCTACACGCCGCACTTGGCCAGCGTGGAACTGTACAAGATTTCCGGGCACTGGCAGCATTACCATGACGACATGTATCCGCCGATGCAGATGGACAACGAGGAACTGGTGCTGCGCCCGATGAACTGTCCGCACCACATGATGATCTATAAATCGCAGATGCACAGCTATCGGGACTTGCCGCTGCGCATCGCGGAACTGGGCACAATGCACCGGCACGAGATGTCGGGCGCTTTGGCCGGGTTGCAACGGGTGCGAGCGATGACGCTCAACGACGCGCACATCTTCCTGCGGCCCGACCAGCTAAAGCAGGAGTTCTCGCGCGTGGTGCGGTTGATTGAACGGGTGTACCAAGACTTCGGCATCACCGAGTACTACCACCGCCTATCCTATCGCGATCCGTCCGATACCGAGAAATACGTGCAAAACGACGAGATGTGGGAACTGGCGGAGCGGATGCTGCGGGAAGCGATGGACGAGATGGGCTTGGCATACGTCGAAGCGCCGGGCGAGGCCGCTTTTTACGGACCGAAGCTGGATGTGCAGGTGCGCACGGCGCTCGGCAAGGACGAGACGCTCTCCACTGTGCAGCTGGATTTTCACCTGCCCAACCGGTTTGACCTGGAATACATCGGCGAGGACGGCAAGCCGCACCGCCCCGTCGTCATCCACCGCGGCATTGTCGGCACGATGGAGCGCTTTGTCGCCTTCCTGCTGGAGCAATACAAAGGGGCGTTCCCGGCTTGGTTGGCGCCGGTGCAGGTGCGAATCGTCACGGTGGCGGAAGAGTTTTCCGGATACGCCAACGCGACGGCTGACGCTCTGCGAGCCCAGGGATTCCGGGTGCAGGTGGACACGCGTCCGGAAAAAATTGGATATAAAATCCGCGAGGCCCAGGTGCAAAAGACGCCGTACACCCTGGTTGTGGGCGAGAAGGAACAATCCAACGCGACGGTCAGTGTGCGCCGCTACGGTCAAGGAGACGTGGGCAGCATGTCGCTGTCTGCCTTCGCGGCCCGGCTTGGCGAGGAAGTGGCCGAGAAGAGGCTGTTGGTGCAAGGTTGACAGTGCGGCGACAGTCCGCTAGAATGAATCTGCTTGATTGACAAGTCAAATTGACAAGTCAAGATGACGAAAAGAAGGAGCTTCCCGCTTCTCACCTGGTGGGCACATGCCGACGGGTTACCGACTAAGGAGCGTTCATTCGCTGCTGCTCAGCACGCGTGCAGCTGCAAGCTGTGGAGTGCGGGCAGCTGCTGGAGAACGGCCAATGAAGGCACGAGGCGCGGGTTATCCCGCGCCTTTTCGATTGGTTGCGGGGACGCCGGAAGGCAGCCAGAGCCGCGCGCAGGCGGCGCCGTCACAAAGACGGTGAATCTTGGAGGTGAAACCTTATTAGCAAAGACGGATATCTGGTCAACGACGGGATTCGGGCCCGGGAGGTCCGTGTCATCGACGTCGACGGGACCCAGCTTGGCATCATGGGGATTCGTGAGGCCCGGCGCATCGCCGAGGAGAAGGAACTCGATTTGGTGGCCGTCGCGCCGACAGCCAAACCGCCGGTTTGTCGCATCATGGACTACGGCAAGTTCAAGTATGAACAGAGCAAGAAGGAAAAAGAGGCGCGTCGGAATCAGAAGATCGTCACGCTCAAGGAAGTCCGCATGACCCCGAACATTGAGGAGCACGACTTCCACGTCAAACTCAAGAATGTCGTCAAGTTCCTCAAGGAGGGGGACAAAGTCAAGGTGTCTGTACGCTTTCGCGGGCGCCAGATCACGCACTCGCAGTTGGGACAGCAGTTACTCATGAAACTGGCGACGAGCGTCTCGGAAGATGCGATTGTCGAGCGGATGCCGAAGCTGGAAGGCCGCCAGATGATCATGATTCTGGCCCCCAAGCAGCCGTCTTCGTGACTCGCGCCCCAGGCGGACAAGGACGGGACGCACAACGATGGAATGGAGGACGTTGACATGCCGAAAATGAAGACCCACAGTGGCACTGCCAAACGCATCAAGAGGACGGCTTCTGGCAAATTGAAGCGGCCGCACGCCTTTGCCTACCACAAGGCAGTCAAGAAGGCGCCGGCGCGCAAGCGGCGGTTGCGCGGGACGACGCTGGTGTCGACCAGCGATCTGCGTCGCATCAAGCAGATGCTGGCCCGATAAGGCTCGCGAGGGGCACCAGGACCTATCATGTAAGGAGGAACAGGATTTATGGCACGCGTAAAAGGCGGTATGGTAACACACCGCAAACATAAAAAGATCCTGAAATTGGCTCGTGGGTACCGGGGTTCCAAGCACCGGCTGTTCCGTACGGCGAAGCAGCAGGTGTGGAAGTCCCTGCAGTACGCCTATCGGGATCGCCGCAACCGCAAGCGGGATTTCCGGCGTCTGTGGATTCAGCGCATCAACGCGGCGGCCCGTGTCAACGGTTTGTCCTACAACAAGTTCGTTCACGGTCTGAAGCTGGCGGGCGTTCAGGTCAACCGGAAGATGCTCGCGGATTTGGCGGTCACGGACAAGCAGGCGTTCGCTGAGTTGGCCAACGTGGCCAAGTCGAAGCTGGAGGCCTGAAACGGGTTTGCGTAAAAATGAAGAACCATCCCGGCGGATTCCGCCGGGTTTTTCGTGACCGCAGCCACGGCGAGGGCTTCGGTCTCGGGAGGGACGAGCCATGTACATCGAGTCTCCTGCCAATGACAAAGTGCGCGCCTGGGCGAAACTGAAAACGCGGCGGGGCCGGCTGCAACAACGGGCCTTCTTGGCCGAAGGGCCGCGTCAGTTGGACGAGGCCCTGGCCGCCGACGCGGACATTCTGGCTGTACTGTGGGATGTGGGGCGCGACGAACTGCCGGCGTCCGTGCGGGAACAGCTCCAGGCGCGCCGGATTGCGCTGGTGGAGTTGTCGCCGCAGGCGTTTGCCGCCGTATCCGATACCGTCACGCCACAAGGGGTGGTCACAGTGGTTCGCCTGCCGGAGCCCCCACTCACACAGCTTCCGGCGCGGTGTGTGATGCTGGACGGCATCCAGGACCCGGGCAACGTGGGCACCTTGCTGCGCACCGCCGAGGCGTTTGGCATTCCGCACGTGTGCTGCGCCAAGGGCACGGCCGATCCGTACGCGCCCAAGGTGGTGCGGGCCGCCATGGGGGCGCTGTTCCGGCTCGCGATTTCCCAGCTGCCTGCCCTTGATTTCATCCGCCAGTGGCGTCAGCAGTGGCCACAGGGTCAGGTGCTGGCCGCAGGCACGGGCGGATCGGTTGCATGCCATACGCAAGACTACGAACTGCCGACGTTGATGATCATCGGCAGCGAGGCGCGTGGGGTGTCGCCGGAAGTGGTGCGCGCCGCCGACCAGGAAGTTCGCATCCCGATGGCCGGCCACGCGGAGAGCCTGAACGCGGCGGCGGCGGGATCCATTCTCCTGTACGAGATGACCCGGCCGCGGTAGGTCAGTTGGAGCCTCCGACAGAGCGCTGATTTTCGTTGTGCGCGCCGACGGCCTTGCTGATGGTATCCATCTTCCGTTTCAGCCAACGGTGGAACCACCAATACGCAGCCGCCAACGCCGCGGCGACGAGAACCGCGGGCAGAAGGTATTTCTGCCAGTCTGCCAGCACCGCGTGCGCCATGCGCTCAATCAGGGAGCCGGCGAGGATGAACGGTGTCGTCCACATGGCGGAGGCGATGAACATGACCGGGGCGTACACCGCCAGCCGGATGCGGTTGATGCCGGCGATGTACGGGACAAAGATGCGGACGAACGCGATGTATCGTGAAATGACCAGGGTCGGTACAGTATACTTGGCAAAGATGGCGTCCGCCTGGGCCAGTTTGTCTGGGGTCAGGCGCACGTAGCGGCCGTACCGCAGGAGAAAGGGGCGGCCGAGCGCCCGACCAAGGAGATAAGCCACCATCGATCCGGCATAGGTCCCGCAGGTGGCCGCGACGATTAGCCAGAACAGGCTGATCTGACCGTTTGCGTGCTGCGCGAGGACGCCGGAGGCGGTCAAAGTGGTTTCTCCTGGAACTGGAACAAACAGGTATTCGAGCGCCAGAGCGCCGCAGATGCCCCAATATCCGTAAACCTGCATCAGATGTTCGATAAAGTGCACAGTCCTCTTCCTTTACAGGGAGTTTGGAAACGCCAGTCGTCTACCTGTATCTTATCAGTGAATCGGAAAGGCGTGCTAGGGGATTGATGGCAGCAAATACGGCAAATTTTCAAGGGATGGGGATATGATGGGCGGCGCGTACGACATGTGGGTGACCCCTCTGTTGGCGATGCTGGTGGCCCAGGTGTTGAAACCCCTGCTGCTGATGCTGCGTCTGCGTCGCTGGGATTGGAAGCTGATGCGTCAGTCAGGTGGGATGCCGAGCTCGCACACGGCGCTCGTGGTGGCGTTGGTGACCGAGTTGTGGCTGCGCGAGGGAGGGAGTGATCCCGTTCTCGCCATCGCCATGTTTGTCGCCCTCATCGTCATGTACGACGCCGCCGGCGTGCGCTGGCAGACCGGACGTCATGCCGCCGTTCTCAACCAACTGCTGCGCGACCTGCAGGGGCGCAAGGACCTGTTTCAGCCCGGCGAGGACGCAGCGGCGCAACCCGAATCGGCCCCCATCCAGCAGTTGAACATTGCCAAGGCTCCTTGGTGGCTCATCGACTGGCCCATCTTGAACGAGCACGTGGGCCACAAACCCACGGAGGTGTTGGGCGGCTGCATCGTGGGCGTCGTGGTGGCGTTGTCGGTGCACTTTTAAGCCCCGGCGCCCAGCGCGCTCCATCCGGCAGCCGCCACGCGGCGCTCATCCCCTTTTCTTCTTGCCTCTTCTTTTGCAAAAGCGGGCAATCGCCCATTTGTCCCATGGGTTCCTGCCCCGTCCTCCCCGCATATAGTGGGCTTTGACCACCCCAGATTAGGAGGACGGTGACATGGATAAGCAGTGGCGTTTTTATCGTCCCTACCGCAGCCCGTTCGACCCCTGCGTCCCGAAGCGTGTCAAGGCATATATTGTCCCTCCCAATCAGTTCATGCCGTTTCAGCCGCCGGGGCTGCGGACATTCTCGCCGCATGAGGCGCTCCGTAGAGGAACCTTGTGGCCGGATTTGTACAGCCCGTACAATCCGCCGCGCCGGGAGGAGATCGACCCATGACGCGCCATGCCATGCCGAAGGAGTATTACCGGTTGCTGTATGAGCTGCAAGCGGTCGATTTCGTCCTCGTGGAATTGGCCCTGTATCTGGATACCCATCCGGACGACACTCAGGCGCTCCATGAGTTCCACCAATATCAACACCGCAAACAGGGGCTCACCCAGCAGTTCGAGCAGGCGTTCGGGCCGCTGCATGAATTCGGCAACAGCCCTGTCGGCGCGCGCTGGACGTGGGCGGAGAGCCCATGGCCGTGGCAGGCGTAACCGCTTTGGAGCCTGTGCAGCCGGCCGCGGCAGCACCCGCCGGGCCTCGCGACGATTATTCGTGCTGATGCCGAAAAAGGGGTGATATTGTCGTGTGGGTGTACGAATAGAACCTCGGATCATGTAACCACAGGGCATACAAATACAAGCCCTAGATCCGCACGATCAATTCCAACTCAAATGGCCTATCGAGTGGCCATTCTTTTAGACGGTAGTACCGAACTTCGCGGAGGACTGACTTCAGTAACTTATTTTTCGCTTCGATGTCCTCTGTTCGGTTGTACTCCTTGACGACATTGGCAATTGCGGGAATGAGCTTTTGGTGTTGGCGTTTTATCTGCTCCTGTCCGGCCAGTTCTGCTTCCACCTCGGATAATTCCCGCCTGGCTATGTCTAAACGTTCTCCAATGCGTCGACTACGCTCCAAAAACACTTCAATCGTGTATACGCCTCGCTCCAATAAATCGTGCAGATTCTCTCGCTGTTTCTCCAAATTAGAGATTTCCTCGTTCATACTCTTGATCTTTCGTTGCAATAGTTGGGTGTCATCATGTTGTGTGGATGTATGGTCGCTCCTATGATCCTGTTTTGGAAGGGCGCGCGAAAGTGCGTCCAATTGCTCCAAGACTCTTGCTTCGACATCTTCATATCTGCCAATGCGTGTATTGCATCGATGTGTGGTGCAAACCAGCATGTTTTTGGATCTCCCATAGTGAGGACGCCGGGCCATCATTTTCCCGCATTGGCCACAACGAATGAGGCCAGCCAAAGCGTTTTTGAGACTATAGTCCTTCGTATTACGGGTGGACATCACATCCTGCATGGCATGGGCGCGATCCCACAATTCCTGATCGATTATGGCGGGGTGAGCATTCTCCACGATGATCCACTGTTCGCGGGGAAGTTTCACTTTGCGTTTTCCACCGGAAGGGGTTTTTACATACTTGTATTGCCCAAAAATGATGCGTCCCAGGTATGTTTCATTGTTGATGATGTCCCGGACCGTGACGCTTTCCCACTTTCCCCTGATCCCTGCTCCTGTAGGAGGTTCAATATGGTGATCATCCAACCAGTGCGCGATTCCGTATCGTCCCATTCCCTGTGCGCGAAGCTCGAATATCTTTTTCACAATCGGTGCCGTATCTGGATCGGGCACAAGGTGTAAATCTTCTCCTCGCGTATAGCCATACGGTATCCGACCGACGCACTTTCCTTCCTTTGCGGCCATCCTGCGCCCGCGGGCAAGTCGTCGGGCGATGATTTTGTACTCTCGTCGAGCTAGAAACTGCTCGAATTCGCTCCACTCCTCATCCAGTTCGTCTTGCAGGTCGTAAACCGTTCGAGGCGTGATGATGAGCGTTTCCGAATACTTGAATGTGGCGGCAATAATCCCCTGATCAATCTGATCGCCACGTCCCAGACGATCCATGTCCATGGTCAGGACGGCTTCGTATTTTCCTTCCTCTACCGCCTTCAGAAGCCGTTGCACCTCTGGACGGACCGCGATCGATTCGCCTGTAACAATTTCCTCGTAAACGTCCCTAATGGTGTAGCGATACTTCCGAGCCATCTCCAACAACGCTTTACGATGTTTAGCAAGCGTTTCTCCTTCCCCGCGCGCCTCCGATTCCAAATCGGCACGGCTTTTGCGTAAGTACATGGCCACGCTTTTCAGCCCGATTGGATATCCTCCGTTTGGCATATTGTCAACACCTTTGATAGTTTAAACTATTGATTCAGTGAGGCATTCCCCGCGTGACTTTACCCTGCACGATTTCCAATGCAGAATAAGCTCTGAATTGATTATATGTTGTTCTTTTTCGCAAGTGGTAGTATAATTTAGCTAAGGCAATGGCACGCGCAACGTTGCCAATTTCGCAGAAAAAACGTATTTCTTAGGCAGAACTGACTATGTCTTGGACAAGTCTGGACAGTCCTGTTACCACTAGGGATTGTCGTTATGAGGGCAGTTGTATGTTGTGGATACAATATACAATATGGCCTACAACAACGAGGTCTAAGCGCGGGGCCAATGTAGTCATGGAAGTGTGTCATGAAGGCAATTGTGGTTGATGTTGGAATATGTGTTTCTTGATGAATGCTGAGTCCAGATGGACGATGGATAAAGCGATTTGTTTTGAAAACAAATACCTTTCATGCTGAAATTCCAACATGTCGTCAATTTTTCCTGCGGGCGAAGGGTGCAAGGTTTGTACCCTTCGCCAAATAACGTCCTCATTTGTGTATCTCCTCTAAATTGTTGATTTGAAACTCCCTTTTTTCCTTATGTTCATGTACGTAATCTTTCTATCCCTGTAAAAAATCCTGAACAAGCTTTTTTGCATGCCTACAGCCAGGTCCCTGACGGGATGTGGCTTTTTTGTTCGTGTCTTTCATCCCAATAACTAGGAGGTATCTGCATGAGTGCAGGTAGGTATAGAGAGTTAAAGTTCGGGCTTACAGTTGCGTTCGTCAGTCGTACTGATTTCTATGAAGCATTCTTTGAGGGGGCGAGGTGAATGGGGGAACGAGTGATCCGGAGGAGTACCAAGCCGAAATTTAAAACCGGAAAGCATCTGATTTACGGGTTAAACCATACCCAACAGGGACTTGCCGGATTGTTCTTGCGCTTGCATGGTGAGGAAGTGAGGTATTGCCACGATACGCACACTTGGCTGGTGTGGGACGGTAATCGGTGGGTGCGAGATGAAACTGAGGTTGTGTGTCAACTCGCGATGGATACGGTCAAAACGTTGCACAACATTGCTGATCACTGGGAGGCCAAGAGTGGTATCGATCAGCTTACGCGGGATCAGGTGAAGAAGTGGGCGATTCGAGCCGAGACACGCCGTATGTTGGAAGAGGCCTTAAAGCTGTGCCGAGTCAATCCTCGTATTGCCATGAGAGAATATGATTTTGATCGTGATCCGTTCCAGTTAAACGTAATCAATGGGACATTGGATTTGCGTACGGGTCATCTCCGCGATCATCGTAAGAGGGATTACATCACGATGATGGCTCCTGTTGTGTATGACGAGGGGGCAACTTGTCCGAACTGGTTGGAATTCCTCGCGAGGGTCATGGGGGGAGATGTTGAGCTCATCGAGTTTGTAAAGCGTGTCGTAGGTTACGCATTGACCGGGGATAGTCGAGAAGAAAAGATGTTTCTTCTATATGGACCTCCACAAGCCGGGAAGACAACTTTCCTGGAGATCATTCGATCTCTCCTCGGAGATTATGCGCGTCAGACAGATTTTTCGACGTTTGTGGCAACGGCTGTTGCGCCGAACGCACCTCGTGGAGACTTGGTACGGTTGGCCCGCGCACGCTACGTGTCGGCGAGTGAGGTGGAAGGTGGTCAACGGTTTGCGGAGGGATTGCTGAAAAGGCTAACTGGTCGAGATACGGTTACGGCGCGTGCTCTTTACAAAGAATCCATAGAGTATCGACCTGGATATAAGCTGTTTTTCGGAGCCAACGATCTTCCAGATGTACGTGCGGACGAGGAAGCGATATGGCGTCGCATTTGCGTAATTCCATTTTCTTGTCGTATTGATGACGAGGATCGGGACAATTTTTTACGTGACAAACTTGAGGCGGAGTTGCCGGGGATTTTGAAATGGGCGGTGGAAGGATGTTTGGACTGGCAAAGGAATGGACTGGATATTCCAGGTGCCGTGTCCAACGCCACTCGTGTGTATCGAGAGGAATCGGATACCATCAAACAATTTTTGGAAGAATGTTGTATAACGGGGCCGGATAAGCAAGTGATGAGTAGCCTTCTTTATGGTGCATATGATGATTGGTGTGAGATTTACAATCTCAAACCGATTAGCCATAAGGCACTGATCCAGTATGTCAGTCGCCGTTTAGGATGTACGAAGGCTCGCGAAGGTGGTACGGGTCGGATGGTGATCACCGGGATCGCCTTACGTATACACGGTTCTTAATATTGGAAAGTGATCTGTGAAGGGTGTGAACCATGTGAATGATTTTCTCCATGTTTCATGCAATCTGTTGAATATGTGGCTTAAGATTGCAATCTATTATTCACACCCTTCACAAGGTTCACCGGTAGGCTGAAAAACCAGTTTGGAACAGGGGGTAAGTGGGAAAAGGGGATCGAAACGGAAAGGCCACCTGTAGAGGGATGAGTCACGGATCGTCAGTTCCCAGGCCCGCGAATGACTCACGAATTACGATTTTCATGCAGGGTGCCTCGGTGGGCTAAATCCTCTCGATCCTTTTTCAATTAAGTGAAACCCGCATTTTCGCTCACAAGTACTCAACTTCCACAAACCTGTCAATTCGGTTTTTCCTCCTTCCTTCGATGGTGAGGAAAAATAAGTGCAAAAAATCGAGTTTCTGTTGTGTGGAAACGTCAGAATGTTGCGAAGACAATGGAAATGAGGAGAGTTTATTCACCTGAGATTGCATGACAATTGCGCCTATTGCGTCTACGCGATGAGCCGATTGCATGTAGTTCGCCACACAAAATTACCGTTGCCATCATAGGCGATGGGGTTTGGCGTTCACGCACGCGCAAAAATGCGCGTAGCACACATGGGAGGGAGGATCGAGAAGTGAAACGTGGAGTTTTGCGTTTTAATTCTGAATCGGAAAGATGGCAATTTGTTTCCGACTCAGGAGAAGTTCAATACGACATGCATTGTGGAGATGGAGTCGACATAATGGTCGGTTCACAGTATGTGCATGGTCGCGTGGAAATGGCGAGCGACTGGTACGTCATTTTTCCGAACGCCCGTTTTTGCCTTATGCGCCAAAGTTTCTACGTTGCAAGAATGGCGTAGGAGCTTTTAACGTTTAGTATGAACCAAAAATCGACAGACCGTGTTGGAGGTCTTGATTGGGCGGTTTTGGCCGTTCCCGATCCCTCTTTCTCTCCGACCGGTCGGCCTACCCTCGGCAGATTCGGGGAGGGGGGCGACCGGTCTTGGGAGGGTTAAAGTGAATGGGTTACAGGATCCCTTGTGTGCGGGTTACGCTGGTGCGTGAAGGTTCAATACCGTCGGACACGAAACAGGTCCGATGTGCTGAAGATGCATACCAAATCCTAAGTTCTTATCTGGATGGAGTAGATCGTGAACACGTCGTGGTCATGTTCCTGAACACCAAGCACTACGTGTTGGGAATCAACACGGTGAGTGTTGGGAGTCTCGATGCCTCGGTCGTTCATCCAAGGGAGGTACTCAAGCCTGCGATTCTCGCCAACGCTAGCGCGATTTTGATTGCGCATAACCATCCATCGGGCGACCCGGAACCGAGTCCAGAGGACATTTCAGTCACGAAAATACTGTGTGAAGCATGTAAAATTATCGGGATTGACCTTCTCGATCATCTGGTGCTTGGTGAGGGACGGTTTATCAGCATTCGAGCACAGGGATATTTGTGATGAACTACGGAGCCACGACCGGTGGCTCCATTTTTGTTTGAAGGAGATCAAATAGAAGTGAGCAAGCGGTGTTTTCGTTTTTTCTTTGGATTTACTTTCATGTTAGGAGAAATTGAATTTCTATCTTGTGGTTGACAAATAACACCGACTTTACAATGAGGTCATAGACTACTATCTCTATTCGCGCGATCCGGTGCAAGGTGTCGGTATCGTCCGAACCGGCGTAAGGATTGCCGGTACATCAAAGTCCGGGTGGTAGCGCACCTATTTCGGCTCAGCTATAGCCCGGCGGTGTACGCCCAAGTTGAGAAGGCGGGCAAATTTCGCTCAGACACTTTGTCAGCATTCTCTTGGCCAATGGGGAATGAAGAAGTGTCCGGAGTGGCGCACCATCAGCATCTTCTGTCGCGCGTGTGGCGTAGCGATGGGAATGTGGTGCTCGTGCCGTGCGGTTTTTCAAGCATGGCAACACAAATTTCAAGGAGGTGATGACGAGAAGGAAGGAGGTCAATGTAAGCGACAGGATGGTCGCCTGACAATGCGCCGAGGCGGAAGCCGAGGATGCGACGCCCACCGCTTGCCAGTGGCAAGCACCCGTCAGGGTCTGTGGGCGGCCACGGTTTTTACGACGACATTTTGTGAAAATGGCGTCGTAAAAACACCCGCGGAGCGGGAATGTGGCACAGATGCTAACCACTTGTACATATGGACGGCAAAGGCACGGGCCGAGCCACTGTCTCTGCACGAAGGGGCAGAGACAGTGGCGGACGCAGATCTGAAAGTGCCGTGAAATAGAGCGATCTTGCACGGGATCGAAGAGAAAAAGGGCGGAAACGAGCCAGTGTGCCAACGGGCGAAGTCTGTCCAGGGAGGGGGGCACAATGATGCGTAGCACCGAAAAGACGCTTCTTGACCAGGTGAATGCGGTATTTCGCCACACCAGACAAGGGAGCATTCTCACGCGTGAGCGCTACCGGGAAACCGGGGGGCGAATCGCGAAATTTCTCGGTGAGCGATTTCAGTTGAAAAATTTACGGAATCTGCAGGACAAACATTTGGAGGCGTATGTTCGTTACATGCAGGAGAACAGGCGAAGTCCCGCGCATATCAAGACGGAGTTGTCTGCCATCCGATGGATTGGGGACCAAATCGGATTGAAGCGTCCGCTCGAAGATCCGCGTACGTTCAACACCAGAATGGAGATCGGGCGTCGAAGTCTTCGAGGCCATGATCGGACTTGGAAGGCAGAAGATTTACGGATTATTGACCGTGCACCCGAGAGAGTCCAAAGTGTTTTGATTCTGGCCCGAGATCTAGGCCTTCGCATTCATGAGGTGCATCGGATCGACGTGGCGCATGCAAGAGATGCTCTGCGAACGAATCAGATTGAGATAAAGGGCAAAGGCGGTTTGATCCGTAACGTTCCTCTGAGGGGAAGTGCGCGAGACGTGCTGGAGACCGCCATCAAGACGGTTAAACCCGGCCAAAAGTTGTTCGTGCCACATGGGATGAAAACCCATGAGGCGATTCGGGAGGTGCAGGACTTTATACGGGATAATCGTCCACTGGGGAGTACGGTGACGGCTCATGGACTTCGCCATGGATATGCCAGGGATCGTTATTTGGAGTTTCGCAGGGCAGGGATGAGTGAACGTGAGGCGAAGGAACGGGTAAGTGAGCTACTCGGCCATCATCGGGGTGAAGTAACCGACATCTATCTGGGATCGCTCCGATAATGCAGAATCATCGTTTGAGGTTGTCTCCAAGTTACATAAACCCACCGCATCGCGGAATGACATAGAATGAGTTATGCGCAATATTGTGCGAAACATCAGACGAGAACCGGAATGCAAAAAACCTCGTACCGGCTCATTTGCTTCGGTTTTATCGTATCTGACAAATCAGCGCTAATCATGTTTTTGAGCGAAGACTTAACCCAAAAAGACTTTCATCATCCAAACTTATGGTATAATCAATCCAGTTGAATACCGTGCTGAAAATGGACATGCCATTTTCCTGATTACAGGGAAATGGTATGTCCATTTTTCGTTTTTCGTGGGTCGATCATGGCCGTCCGGTTGTGCCGGGGGGTTTTTGCTGACTATGCAATATACCCGCCGTATGAATGAGGGAGGTATTGCAAGTGCGTCTTTCTGAAGCATCTGCGTCATTCCTAAACATCCGAACGCAAGAAGGGTTTTCGCGATACACAATCAGTGCCTATCGTCTTCAGCATCAACTTCTTATACGCGATATTGGGGACTTGGACATTGAAGATGTCACGCTTCCGGTTTTGCGCGAACATCTAAGCCGTCAAACACATCTGAAGCCTTCGAGCCTTGGACACAAGATCAGGGCTATCAAGACCCTCTTTAACTGGCTTGTTGAAGAGGAACTATTGTTGCGAAATCCTACGCTCAAGCTGAATGAACCTAAACGTGGCAAGCGGGTTCCAAAGGCGTTGACGATTGAAGAACTGGAATTACTCCGTGATTCCTGCGAATGCACCTTGGAGCACGCGCTGGTTGAGTTTTTCTTTGCCAGCGGATGTCGCGTAGCAGAAATTCAACGATTGAATCGAAGCGACATCGACTGGCAAAGGAACGCCGTAAAGGTTCTGGGCAAAGGAGACAAAGAACGTGAGGTCTACTTCGGAGCAAAAGCCCATATCTGGATGAAACGCTACCTGAGCGAGAGGACTGACGATGATCCGGCCCTATTCGTAACCGTAAGGAAGCCCCATCGCATGTCGATCCATGAAATTCAATACATTTTCAAACGGATCGCAAAACGCTGTGGATTGGCGGATCGTGTGAGTCCACATAAAATGCGGCATACGCTGGCTACGGTGTTGATTAACCAAGGTGCCCCGCTGGTTGTTGTGCAAAGCATCCTTGGCCACGAGAAGCCGGAGACGACACAGTTGTACGCGACCCTCAGTGGATCTGCGCGCCAACAGTCGTATCAACGATATTTTGTGCAGTGGCCGCATCTGCACTATGGTAAAATGTCGCATAGTCATACGGTTTGCGTGGGTCGTCATTACTCAGTTAACGGGCAGGTTAACGCAAATCGACTTTATGCTAATATTATGGAAAACTATTGACGGCTTATTAAGCACCAAGGATGGAGTGACCTAATTTGCGTATTCGTTTTCGAAACGTAGTGATCATTGTGGGATTGTTCCTCGTGTTAATCACGCTATATGTTGGTTGGAAATATGAACAAATCAATTCATATGGACGTTCCATAAAACCTGTAAAATCCGATGCAATTATCGTACTGGGGGCAGCCGTTATGAGGAACGATCAACCGAGTCCCGTTCTACAGGAACGCCTTGACTCGGCACTCACGCTTTATCACGAGCATTATGCCCCTGTATTTATCCTAACTGGAGGACAGGGTGAAGGTGAGCCTATAGCCGAAGCGGAAGCAAGTCAACGGTATTTGGAGAGTAAAGGAGTACCTTCGGCAGCGATGTACCTAGATAATCGATCCAAAAATACTTGGGAAAATTTGTTTGACGCAAAACAGATTATGCAGAAACAAGGGATGCATACAGCAATCATTGTGACGGACTTCTATCATCAGGAACGTGCCCAACTCTATGCTCGTGAACTAGGCATGGATACAAGCGGATACGTTGGACGAATTCCACCTAGGACCAACCCAAGGGAAACGTTACGTGAAGTGATTGCAATTACTCTAGAAAGACATTAGCAACATTGCTATTGCACATAAGGGGGCGAATGTACAAGATTGGGGTTCACCTAACCCTGCATCATCATACAAAATACGGTATATAGGGGGACGCCACGTTGTTCTGCATGCTTGAGTGAGGGGAAATCCGCGGAAACTACTTTCAATCAACATTTTACTACACCTCGTCCTCATTAAGCAGTCGGAGCAATTCGCCTATTCGAAGGATCGTTCAGATTTCGCGTGCCTCTTTAAAATCGTTGTCCTGGCTCTAAAGCGGTCACTGGTTGGATAGGGCCAGAGCGATTCGGTTCCTCCTCTTGCCGTTCACAAAGCACTCCAAAAAATGGATTGAAACTAAGCATGGAGTCTCTGCGTCTACGTTATGTGTACAAAATCAGGAGGTCAACCTAAACATGACAAGATATAGCAAATGGATAACAACTTCAGGAGCATCATTAACTATCGTGGGAATTCTTGCAGGGTGTGGTTTGGCAGGCAATGGACCATCTGAAACAACGAATGTGACGAATACGGAGACAACAGCAACCAACAATTCTGGATCGACAAGCTCGAATCTATCTGCGCCAACAACATCGAAGCAAACAAATGAAATGAACACCGATGCAATCACCATCTACACAAATCCAAATTTTTTGCCGCAGAGTAAAGGTCAAGAATATACCTCATATTTTGATGGAACAGTAGTTGTAGAAACATCGAATCAAATGTCCCAAGAAGAAAAAGGCGGGCATAGTCCGTGGAAGGCAAGTCCAGTTTATGTTGCTTTGTATGGGACACAGAACTTTGCACCGGATGGCTCAATCATCCAGACTTCGGATACATCCAAGGAATTTGTAGGAACGTATCACGGTGTAAAGGTGACATATACGCTTCTTTCATCCACTGGTCACACCGCCAAGGTAGTCGAAAAGGGATTGCCATTTAGCTTGACCATCGATCTGTACAAGCCGTTGCATCATTACTACTGGTTGATTGATGGTGTTCAGATAGATGGTTAACCTCTAAAGAATTTGATTGGTATTAATAGTGTCGGGTTATATCAGAACGCCACATTTTCGTGAATTTTTAAGTTGCGGGAAACAGAGCACCAACACTCTCCCTTTAGTGGGTTACTTCGAAACATACAGTCCCTCCATAGCATCACGCATCTTTTCGAGGCTGGGGGTCGCGTAGCTTCGGGTAACGTTTAGATCCGTGTGCCCCGCCAATTTTGCGACCGTCACTAAATCGACACCAGCATCAAGTAACCCACGAACGAATGTGTGGCGAAGGGCGTGGGGGTGGTATTGCTCCCCCAACTGTCTGAGCATGTGTTCGACTGTTCTCGCTGAAATGCGTCGTCGCTGGTTCGACACGAACAACGGATCGTCCAGGGCAACGTCTCCTCGCTGAGAGAGATATTCTTGTACTCGGCTTCTTACTTCAGACGTGGCGGGGACAACCCGTTCCTTGTCACCTTTACCGCGATTCACGTACACCAATCCTCCACGTTTCAATTCGATGTCCTTCACATTGAGCGCGACCAATTCACCTACCCGAAGCCCACAATACAGCAGAATAGTGACAATCGCGATGTCACGAAGATTTCGCTTTTGCTCCACTAGGCGCAGAAGGCGATTTCGATCATTGCGCTCGAGAGATTTTGGAATCCGTTGCAGGATGGGTGTACGTTTGACAACGCGTATGTGTTGAACACAGGATTCCTGGCCGGACCACTTTGCGAAACCTCGAATCGCGTTGTACGCGAGGTTGACCGTACTGGCCTTGAGGCCTTTGGCGGTCAGATACGTGATATAAGATTGCACATCCACGCGGGTAAGTCCGTCATCGAGCGACGTGCCTGATTCGACGAGGTACTGGTTGAATTTTTCCAGTTGCGTCCGGTAAGTCTTGATCGTTTTTTCGGATTTGCCAACAAGGGCTTGCTCGGCGTATTGGTCAATGATTGACATGGTTTTGATGCCTCCAGAGTTATACGCAATGATTTTCGGGTGTTCACGCGATGCTTCCGCCTGGAATGACAAGCTTTTCTCAATCACATTGTACTATAATATTGCGTATAACTCATACTTATACGCAATGGCTGTTCGGAAACATAAGTTTAGAGTGATTTAAGGTGTAACCTCGCGGGAAAACATGAAAGGATTATGTTGTTCCTTGGGGGTGGGTTACTCGCAGGGGATCTTCAATCTTTGTCGAACAGAGGAATAGATGTTTCCAACCTTATACAAGAGTGGGTTATTCGAATGGATGAGTTTACGCGAGCGTATTATGAACTGGCATTCAAGGTCGCCTTCATGGAGCGCAAAGGTAATGCCTTTCAGGATTTTTTCTCAGACATAATGGAAAAGTGTCATCCAGGTGCATTCGAGCGTGTGCGTCCATGGGGTCGACACGGTGACCGAAAGAACGACGGTTGTATCATAGAAACTGGTCAGTTCTTTCAGGTATACGCTCCGAATGAGATGAAGGTAGATGACGCAATTGGCAAGATTGATACAGATTTCCGAGGCGCATTGGAACATTGGTCAAAGTATTTACGGGAATGGATATTTGTTCATAATTCCCGGGATGGGCTGAGTCCAGACATTACTCGAAAACTCGCTGACCTTCGCCTGGAATTTCCGGGAATAAAGATATCTACATTCGGATTCGAGTCATTGCGGCAAAAGGTGTTTTCACTGAGTGAACCTGATATAGCATCCCTTCTTGGGCCAGTTCCAACTCAGAGGGATATGATGAGCTTCGGATTCGAGGACTTAAAGCCAATATTAGTTAGAATAGGCGAGGCTTCAGAGGGAACTGAGGAGGATATGCATCCCGTTCCACTGTCAAAGTTAACGGCAAATGGGCTGTCAGCAAGTGTTCAAACACTAATTAAAGCTGGCATGACGCGCGCGCATCTAGTGCAGGACTTTTTTTATACATGGCATGATCCGCTTCTTGGTGACCGTGTAGCTGCTGCATTTCGTGAAGAATACACTCGCTTAAAAATGAGTGGCTACGATCCTGATGAAATCTTCATCAGATTGCAAGTATTCGCTGGGGGTTCAGAAATAAACTCTCCACGACATCAGACTGCTGTGCTAGCTGTCTTGGCACACCTGTTTGAGAGTTGCGATATCTATGAACGTCCACGCGAGGAGTTAGTATGATGATATTGCCAACCAAACGGCTGTCTGAAGAACGGGCCTTGATACGTGTAGGTGCCGAAATACTGGGGTTACTAACAGAGCCGAAGACCGTTTCGCGTTTGTGGAACGAAATTAAGGATGTGCATGGTCGTTATACTCATGGTGCTCCATTAACATATGACTGGTTCGTACTGGCGCTAGATTTTTTATACATCTTGAACACAGTTGATCTTGAAGACGGTCGGATTCGGAGGAAATACAAGTGATCCATCGTATATTCAGTAGTCGTACTACTTTCAAAGAACTTACGTTTCATCCCGGTCTTAACCTGTTAATTACCGAAAAGAGTCCAGGTGCGACGAGCAGACAGACTCGTAATGGAGCAGGGAAGTCCAGTTTGGTAGAAATTATCCATTTTCTTCTTGGTTCAAACTGCGATAAACAATCTATTTTTAGAAATGATGCGTTGATTCATGATTACTATGGAATGGATTTCGATTTAAGGGGCTCACGGACTCAGGTAAGCCGCTCTGGCCAAAGGCCATCGGATATTTACGTAACGACGGATAATCACACATTATGGCCACGCGAGAGTGGCGTAAGCAAAAATGAATTGAAGTTTTCTAATTCCGATTGGAAGTCTATCCTGGGCCTTCTGGTATTCAATCTCCCAATCAATAACGACAATGTAAAGTTCGGTCCAAGTTTTAGGTCTTTAGTTACGTATTTTGCTCGTAGGCAAAGTGCAAACGGCTTTAGCACACCTGAAAAGCACTCTACAATACAACAACTTTGGGATACACAGGTGTCCATTTCTTATTTGCTTGGTTTAGATTGGACTATTCCACAGCAATGGCAGGTTGTGAGGCAGAAAGAAGGGGCACTAAAGGAACTTCGGAAGATTGCTGCAGATGGGGAGCTACATCATGTAATTGGAACAGTTGCTGATCTACGCACAAAATTGACGTTGGCAGAAGAGCGTGTTCGTCGGTTACGTGAAAATATTGAGACCTTTAATATTCTTCCAGAATACCGCGAACTCGAAAACGAGGCCAATGAGTTGACGCAGAAGTTGGCAAACTATTCAAATTTAAACACGGTCGATCGAGAGCTAATTGACGAACTCGAACGTTCCATCCAAAATGAACCCATTCCTCCCGTTGACAGCCTAGAACGTCTCTATAGAGAAGTCGGTGTCATTTTTCCTGACGTTGCGAAAAAACGAATTGAGGATGCACGAGTGTTTCATCAGTCTGTAGTGAGTAATCGCAGGTCCTACCTTCAGGGTGAAATCGATGCAGCTAAACAACGTATTGCGGAACGTAACGCAGAAATGGAACGCTTTACGAAGCGGCGTGCCGACATCATGAAAGTACTTAGTTCGCATGGGGCTTTGGAGCATTTTATGGATTTACAGTCCCATCTTGTAAAGATGGAGGCTGAAGTTGAATCCATTCGCCAACGGTTTATCGCTGCCGAGCAATTAGAGGGTCAGAAGACCGAACTGGAGATTGAGCGTCGGAAACTGCTGGTTCGGTTACAACAAGACTACCAGGAAGAATCAAGTGTTTTAAGGGATGCCATTGTCACCTTTCAAGAGATTTCGAACGCACTGTATGAAAATGCGGGGAGCTTAAGTATCGTGGAAACCTCCAACGGGCCTCAGTTCGAGGTGAAGATACAAGGTGGAAAGAGCAAAGGGATAAACAATATGCAGATATTCTGTTTTGACATGATGTTGATGAAAATATGTTCAGCACGGGCGATCGGTCCAGGATTCCTAATTCATGACAGTCATCTGTTTGATGGTGTCGATGATCGACAGATTGCGACGGCATTAAGCATCGGAGCACGATTGGCCGATGAGTGTGGCTTTCAATATATCGTTACCATGAACTCTGATGACTTACCTAAAGAGTTCCCTCCAGGTTTTGATCTCTTGGATTATGAACTGCCGTTACGACTTACCGACGCGTCGGACGATGGAGGATTATTCGGTATTCGTTTTTGAAATAACTACGTGAGCTATGGGAGTTAAGAGCTGGATTTAAGGTCAGAGACGCTGGAACGGGACAAGACCTCGATAATTGGCGACATACATGAACGATAAGTGGGCCGTTTGCTATATTTTATATGACGTTATCCGTTGTTCAGATAGACATGGAGGTAGCTTGCATTGTCCCAACTTGAAAACATCGAAGCCATTGAAAAGCGTTTGTGGCGTGCAGCAGATACGCTAAGGGCCAATTCAAATTACGCCAGCAATGAGTACTTTCTACCCGTTATGGGCTTAATCTTTCTGCGGCATGCCTATAGCCGATTTCTTGCCGTACGCGATGAAATCCTTGCCTCTCTTCCCACACGGGGCGGACGTACCAGAGCATTGTCAAAAGAAGACTTCTCCCAAAAGGGTGCCATCTTTTTGCGTGAAATCGCGCAATTTGATTACCTGGTGTCTCTGAAGGACAGTGATGATCGCGCTCGTGCCATTATTGACGCCATGGAGTCTATCGAAGCGGACTACGAATCTTTACGCGGGGTTCTTCCTAAGTCAGAATATCAGGAACTGGACAACGAAGTGCTCGGTCAACTGCTTCGCACGCTCAACCCGGAAGCGTTGAAACGGGCGTCCGGAGACATTTTTGGTCGCATCTACGAATATTTTCTTACGCAGTTCGCGGATCAGAAGGCGCACGACGGTGGTGAGTTTTTTACCCCTGTGTCCCTTGTCTCCCTCATCGCAAATGTGTTGGAACCTGAAAAAGGCATCGTGCTGGATCCCGCTTGCGGCTCCGGTGGCATGTTCGTACAAAGCGCTCATTTCGTGGAGCGCCTACACGCCAACCCAACCGAACGACTCACGTTTTACGGATTGGAGAAAAATCCGACGACCATTCGGTTAGCAAAGATGAATCTGGCGGTACACGGGCTTGAAGGGGATATCCAGAAAGCTATTACCTACTATGAAGATCCGCATAACCTACTTGGCAAAGCAGACTATGTAATGGCCAATCCGCCGTTCAATGTGGATGAAGTGGATGCCGAAAAGGTGAAGAATGATCCACGCCTGCCCTTTGGCTTACCGGGCGTGAACAAAAGTGGCAAGGTGTCAAACGGAAATTACCTCTGGATTAGCTATTTCTACAGCTATCTGAACGATCACGGTCGCGCCGGGTTCGTCATGTCCTCACAGGCATCAAGCGCCGGACGGGATGAAGCGGAGGTTCGCCGTAAACTCATCGAAACCGGCGATGTCGACATCATGATCGCGATCCGCTCAAACTTTTTTTACACTCGGACTGTACCGTGCGAACTTTGGTTTCTCAATCGTGCAAAGCCGATCGAGTACCGTGATAAGGTGCTCATGATTGACGCCCGTAACATCTATCGCAAGGTGACCCGGAAAATATATGATTTCAGTCCAGAGCAGTTGCAGAACCTTCTTGCGATTGTGTGGCTCTATCGTGGGGAAAATCAACGGTTTGTTGAATTACTGAAGAGCTATCTGCACAGAACCTCGGAGGAAGCGAGACGATGCTATTTTTACCTTGACCAGGATGGCAAAGAAACCGACTTACTACGGGGCTACATATCTGCTCTTCATGAGTTGCGCGAGCGGATCGATCCGTTTGTATCGTCCGATCTTGTCAGCGATGGTCCCGTTCTTGCGGAAACCCGAAGCGAGTTCGATTCCACTCTTGCGACATTTTCCGAGGATGTAACTCGCTTCTTCGACTTGTTGATTAAAAAGGACGGGCTGTGGAGTGACAAGAAATTCGATTTGCCTGCTTTGAAAGAAGTCGAAAAGCATATGTCCGAACTGGCTCACCAAAGCCGTGATCTCGTGAAACAGGCAGAACACGTGAACAAGTTGGTCAACCGTCTGATCGACGTGTGTGAGAAGGGATTTGGAGCAAAGGAAAGTAGTTTGTGGTCACACACTGAGATCAACCGTGCGAAAAAGGCGGTAGAGTCTTGCCGACAGGAAGCGGTAGAACAGTTGAAACTCGTGCGCTACTATTATCGCCAGGCTGAATGGCTGTTGGAGCGATTCCCCGATGGGCAATACCGCGACGTGCCTGGATTGGTTAAGACGGTTGACCAGGAAGAAATCAAAGACAACGACTGGAGCCTGACGCCTGGTCGCTATGTCGGCGTTGCGCCCGAGGAACAGGACGAGGATTTTGATTTTGAGGAAGCATTGCGGGAAATTCATATGGAGTTGGAAGGGCTAAATACTGAGGCTATCGAATTAGGAACCAAGATCCAGCGTAATTTTGAGCAATTGGGGGCAACCTCACGTGCCTAAAACACTAAATGATGTATGTGAGTTCATCGTAGATTGCCTGCATAGTACCGCACCTACACAGCCAGAAGGGTTTCCGTTAATCAGAACCCCTAACGTTGGTAGAGGGCGCTTAGTGCTCGATGATGTGTATTACGTTTCCGAGGAAACGTATCGTATTTGGACACAGCGTGCAGTACCAGAACCGAATGATCTCATTCTTGCCAGAGAAGCCCCTGCTGGTAATGTTGCCATTATAAAAGATGGACAGACGGTGTGTCTCGGCCAGAGAACAGTTCATCTGCGTCCCAACTCTGAAATCGTAGACCCGGATTTTCTTTGTTATTTGCTCCTTTCACCAGTCCATCAGGCCTTGCTTTTATCAGCAGAGACGGGCGCTACAGCCAAACATGTAAACATGAAAGACATACGAAAGTTGCCGTTGATGTATTTGCCGGAATTGGACACCCAACGGAGAATTGGTTCCATCTTGTCGGCCTACGATGATCTCATCGAAAACAACCGTCGCCGGATCGAACTGCTCGAACGGGCAGCACGACTGTTGTACAAGGAGTGGTTCGTGCATTTTCGGTTTCCCGGCCATGAGCATGTGAAGATTGTTGATGGCGTACCGGAGGGGTGGATTAAAACCACTGCATACGAAGCGATGGAGATTCTAAGTGGTGGAACTCCAAAAACATCTGTACCCGAGTATTGGGAAGGGGATATCCCGTTTTATACGCCAAAGGACTCTTCGGATAGCGTGTATGTGTACGAGACAGAGAAAAAGCTCACAGAGGAGGGGCTTCGAAATTGTAACAGTAAATTATATCCAAAGGATACGGTGTTTATCACTGCTCGAGGCACGGTTGGTAAGATCAACCTAGCACAAGTCCCCATGGCAATGAATCAATCATGCTATGCTCTGGTTGCGCGTTCACCTCTTAATCAATACTTTCTGTACTTTGCACTTGTGCATGGGGTACAGCAATTTAAGAGCAGAGCCTCGGGTTCGGTGTTCGATGCAATTGTTCGCGATACATTCAAGCTCATTCCTTTTGCAGTTCCAAACGACTGGCTTGTTAATGCCTTTACGTCATACGTTGAGCCATTGTTAAGACAAATTGAAAACTTGTCGACACAGAATCAAAAGCTCAAGCTTGCCCGTGACCTCTTACTCCCCCGTCTGATGAACGGAGAGATTGCTATATGAGCCGGATGACCGAAGACAATCTTGTCCAACAGACTACCGCACAATACCTGCAGGATTCCCTCGGTTGGGAGTCTGTCTATGCGTATAATCATGAGGATTTTGGCCCGAATAGCCTGCTTGGTCGCAATTCCCGAAGAGAAGTTGTGCTCACCCGTTATCTCAGGGCAAGTTTGGAGCGTCTGAACCCTGGTCTACCGAACTCCGCATACGAAGATGCCGTTCGCGATATCGTGGAATACAGCGCAAGTCAGTCCACACTGGCGACGAATCGCGAAAAATATGCACTCCTGAAGGATGGCATTCAAGTATCCTATCGTAACGCGCATGGGGAATTGAAGCAGGAACGATTGCGTGTGTTTGATTTTGACGATCCGCTTCAAAATCACTTTCTCTGCGTTCGTGAACTGTGGATTTACGGAGACATCTATCATAGGCGGGCGGACATCGTCGGATTTGTCAACGGCATCCCGCTTCTTTTCATGGAACTGAAGAATGTGCATAAAGATCTTCGCCACGCCTACGAGGAGAATTTGTCCGACTACAAGGACACCATTCCGCACATCTTCCACCACAACGCATTCATTGTGCTTGGTAACGGTATTCGCGCCAAGGTGGGGACGCTCTCCAGCCAATATGAGCATTTTTACGATTGGAAACGCCTGGACGAGAGCGATGCTGGTGTCGTTGATATGGAGACTTTACTCAAAGGCATTTGTGACAAACGAAATTTCATGGATCTCTTTGAAAACTTCATTTTGTTCGACGATTCTTCCGGACAGACGGTCAAGATTCTTGCACAGAACCACCAATTCCTCGGCGTGAATCGTGCCATTGAGTCTGTCCGAAATCGCCAAGAACGGTTGGGCAAACTCGGTGTGTTTTGGCACACACAGGGTTCTGGAAAAAGCTACTCTATGGTCTTTTTCGCGCGCAAGGTGCATCGCAAGATTGGTGGGAACTTCACGTTCTTGATCGTCACAGATCGCGATGATTTGGACACGCAAATTTACAAAACTTTTGCCGGATGTGGACTTGTCAATCACGAAAAGGACCCATGCAGGGCATCCAGTGGTGACGATTTACGTCAACTGCTCAGCGAGCATAAAAGCTACATATTCACGCTGATTCAAAAGTTCAATCAAACCGTCGATCCGAACATCGGTTACTCTCTTCGTGATGACATCATTATCATCTCGGATGAAGCTCATCGCACTCAGTACGGATTGTTAAATCTAAACATGCGCAACGCACTTCCAAACGCAAGCCTGATTGGATTCACGGGTACTCCGCTTTTTCAAGGTGATGAGCGAACCAAGCAAATGTTCGGAGACTACATATCGACCTATGATTTTCAGCGGGCCGTCGAGGATGAGGCCACCGTCCCGCTTTACTACGATGCGCGAGGCGACAAGTTAGGTGTTGCGACCAATGATTTGAACGAGCGGATCGCAGAGAAGCTTGAGGAATTTGAAACGGACGATATCAATGTAGAGGAACGGCTGGAACGCGAACTGCGCCGGGACTACCACATCATCACTGCCGAGAAGCGCCTGAGACAGATTGCAGAAGATTTCGCGATTCACTACTCGAATGCGTGGGAAACCGGTAAGGCGATGTTTGTTTGCATTGATAAGATTACCTGCGTTCGGATGTACAATCTGATTCAAGACGCTTGGCAGAGAAGGATTGCTGAATTGGAATCGAACTTGTCCAAGGTTCACGATCCGCAGGAAGTCATCTACCGACAACGCCAAATCAACTGGATGAAGGACACGCAAATGGCGGTTGTAGTAAGCGAGGAACAGGGTGAGATCGAGAAATTCCGCAAATGGAGGCTGGACATCAAGCCCCATCGCCAGCTTATTAAAAACGGATTTGAAACGGACGATCAGAAGCGGTTGGACATTGAGTCGGCGTTCAAGAAGGAATCACATCCATTCCGGGTGGCGATTGTTTGCGCCATGTGGTTGACGGGGTTCGATGTGCCGAGCCTGTCCACGCTGTATCTGGATAAACCACTGAAAGCTCACACACTAATGCAGACCATTGCTCGCGCCAATCGAAAAAACGAGGGAAAGAACAATGGACTGATTGTGGACTACTGTGGAATTCTGAAGAATTTGCGTGCTGCTTTGGCGACCTATGCGGGCCGGGGTGACGAAGGTCCTGGAGGATCTGGCGAGGATGGGCGCGATCCCGCTAAGCCTGACGAAGAACTGCTGGCAGATTTAGTGGAGTCAATTGCTTTAGTTCGGTCGTTCTTACATGAGGGCAATGCGCCCCTGGACGATATCATTCATCAAACTGGATTCGCACGTAATGCTGCCATTCTGGCAGCCAAGGAAGTGGCCAATCAGAACGACGAGACGCGAAAACGCTTTGAAGTGATGTGTCGGGAGGTCTTCAAGAAATTCAAGGCCTGTCTGAATGTTTCCGGTGTCAACGAGTACCGGCAAGAGTATGAAGCTATTAACATAGTATATCGCAGTTTACAGGAAGATCGGGACTTGGCGGACATCTCGGATATCATTCAAAAGTTACACGGGGTTGTTGATCAGGCGATCACGACTACGAACGAGAGGGTTGGGGAGTCGACTACACCATACGATATCTCCAAAATTGATTTTGAACGATTACGCAAGGAATTTGAGCGCAGTTCTGCTAAGAACACGACCGTGCAGAATTTGAAGAGCGTGATCGAAAAACGGCTCCGGCGTCTGCTCATGCAAAATCCGTTGCGGACGGATTTTCAGAAGCATTACGAGGAGATTGTGGAGGAGTACAATCGCGAGAAAGACAGGCTTACGATCGAGAAGACCTTCGAGGCGTTGCTAGAATTGGCTAAGAGTTTAAATGAAGAAGAATCTCGGGCCATGCGTGAAGGTTTGGATGAGGAGAGCTTGGCTATATTCGATCTGCTTACAAAACCCGACTTGTCGGCCAAGGAAGTGAAGCGGATCAAGCAGGTGGCTGTGGAACTTCTCCGAATTCTGAAGGAAGAGAAGTTGAAGATTGATCACTGGCGCGACAAGGAATCGACCCGAGATGCAGTAAGGGTGGCAATTCGGGACTTTTTATACAGCGAATCTACGGGGCTTCCAGTGGATAGCTATACAGATGAAGACGTTGATGAGAAGACTGATTTGGTGTTTCGGCACGTGTTTTGGGCATATCCCACGGTGCCTTCGCCGGTGTATGCGGGTGCTTAGAATTGGTTTGAAGATCTACAGTCCAACCGCGGTTAGTTGATACAGCCTACAGTAAGGGGGACGTTTAATAGAAGTCGCGGGCAACTGTAGGCTCGCCAGTCAGGTTTATTCAATAGCCCCAGTGCCCCTTCTGGTAACATGGTTCGCGTTTTTGAAATGCGCCACCTGGGAGTAGTGAGATAGCACCGCAGTGCATCAACCTCTAGAAAACCATAATGACGTTACCTGAAAGGGCACTAGCTATTCGAATTGATATCGTAGTACCGACTCTTTTGAAAACTCGCGTAGAAACATAATTTCCAGTGGTATCGTATTCTCCTATTAAGGAATCCCTTCTCTCTCTGAACGGATAAGTTCTATCTAGCTCATTGACGTAGAAGAGTGGTGTTCGTCAAGGACGAACTGTGCGGGTAACGGAAGTAGGCAGGATTGAAGGAACTGGAACGTCAATTGGGTTAGCGCTTGGGGGCGGAAGGGAGCTATACTCCGAGAAGGAGTGACATGAATGGCGTACCTTGCGAGAATAGAGTGGGAAATGTTACAAAATCCAGTTACCTTTGAGTGCGAAATACCTGAGCAGCTTCCGACTGGCAATCAGGCAAAGTGCAATGTATACCGTGACGATGAATACAAAATCGCTGCCGATCTTGAAATTACTGGAGTTGATCACCGAGACGTCGAATATAGGCGTGAACAAAGAAGAAAAGTTCCAGCAGGAACCAACGTAACAACGTGGACTTTATCCTCTGTAAACCACAGTGTATATCGTTATTCATTGTCGGGAGCTGTGGAAGGAAGCAGTACGTTGAATTTTAATCCGACCACCTCGGCAACCATATACAAAGCCCAACTGCTTATCACTGCTGGTTTTGATATGCAAGTTGATACGGACTACGAACTAGGATGGATTAGCGATTGGTACATAAATGGTCCTCGCAATGCATTTCTCTTTACTTCTAGTTCACGGAGAAAGTACAAAGAAACATTTGAACGAGAGTTTAGTTCCCTTGACGGGTTGGGAATTCCTCAAATATTCAAGGGAAGTTGTGAATTCTCAGGGTCCATGTACGATCATTCCCTAATTCAATCGGGTGACGTCACATTTATCATTGGGCGTGTACCAAAATCGTACGGACCATCATGGTCAAATAATCTATTCATCTCATATTTTCCTCAACTCGGGCCGATACCGCAGGTAGAAACTCGAGAGGCCATATCCGAGATTGTCGGATTTATTCTGGGAAGGCATTTGCTACATGTGGGATCTTCGACTTTTGACCAACTCGGACAGCAAATGCAACAAAATGCTATATCCCCATGGGGAGACAATATTAAGGCAACTTGTCTTCGACCTGATCTTTCACCAATACATAAAGGTCAACATGATGAGCTTAACCTTGTAGATGATACGTTACGAAGTTTGACTGCGGAATATCTCAGGTTACGGGACTCGTTCTCGCTCAGAGACGCTCTCTGGCGGTATTGGATCGCAAATGGAACGCCACTAGGTACAAACCTTCCGATCCTGTCATCGGCCCTTGAATGCTTAATGAAAGCTTGGTTCAGGTCTACAAAGAGTAAATCTCATGGTGTATATGTTCCATACAAGGAATTTCAAGAGCTGATTGCTGAAGGTGTAGAAAAAATCGATCAGGCACTAAGCGACGTATCAGCCCGAGAAATTATTCTCAGAAAAATTGCGGGAACGAACCAAATGGGAGTGAATGAACAGTTCACTGTCTTCTTCGAAGAAATAGGACTTCCTATTGGGGACGTTGAACAGGTTGCGATCAGGGAACGGAACAGTATGGCTCATGGCCACTTGACGGGTGATGACTGGCACTATGTAGCCGTCGTCACCCGTGCCTATCAAACGTTGTTTCACCGTGTTTTCTTGAAGTTGCTAAGGTATTCCGGCCAGTACGTTGATTATTCTACGTATGGCTTTCCTAAACGAGACTTGTTGGAACCGATGGGTGGCCCCTTGGGAGACGGGCAACTTAAAAAGGAACTGGTGCGTCGGGCTTGACGAATCAAAGATAATGCCCCTTCAGGGTAAGCGTCAAATAGACCGCACCTAGTGCCGGATGGCGGTTTGTCCGATGATACTCCCAGAGCCTTTTGAGAGGGACGACGTTCACGAAGCAACAGTTAGCCGAACTTCGTGAGACATGGCGTGCGCGTGTCGCGGATTTTTCACGCAAGTGGGCAATTCTGTACAATTAGGTGCTCCGCTAATCGGGATGAACGAACGCCTGGCAAGTAAAACACTCCATCTATCGATTGAGGGCTAAAGCATTACTGCTAACAGAAATGCTAACGGACCGTTAGCAAACGACCGATAATCGCCGGTATGAGGTAATACACCAATACTTAAAACTCCGCGTCAAATAAGGGAAAACGGCATTCTTCGTCATCCGGCGACACGCCCGGAGAGGAATTCCTAAACCACGTCTGCCCTAAGTCACAAAAGGACGTGGGGCGGAATAATGCTTGCTTAACAAGAATGCTCTCGAGGAATCGCATAATCGTGGTTTTACATCTTTGACATTTAACGTGGTACGAACAATCAAGTGAAAGTGTGCTATAATCGAATCAAGTTAATAGCGTTTGAAAATGGACATGCCATTTTCCTGATTCCCAGGAATGGCGTGTCCATTTTTTATTTCAGCGGATATCTGAGTGGTAAACAATAACCGGGCAAGTGGTCAAGCGGTGTTGACATAAGTTTTGGGGAAGGGGGGCGATAAATATGGCACAGGAAACCGAACAGCAACAATGGGTTCGTGTCGAGAAGTTCGAAATTCCTGGGTGCCGTGTTTTTGTCTCTCCCGATTCTCTCGTCTTACTCCCCGAAAGTGAAAGAGAGGAAGTATGGGCGCGGTCGGTTGCGGAACGTAGCGGACCTGCTGTGTTGTGGCTGGCAGCATTGGAGGTTGCGTTCAGATCGGATGTATTGAAGGAATCGCCAAAAGTGAAAGCTGATCAGGAAATCCCCTAATCGGCTGACCCAAAGTCAGCTCAGCCTCCAATCCTCTCCTTTTGTTGTTATTCGTGGATCGAAATTCTCGTGTTCGACTAGTCAATGCCTTGTTGCGCCCGAATTGTCCGGTAAGGTATGAAAAATGGTAAACCCATGTAAAAATCTAACCCGGTCCCTTGTCCGTAGAAGGAGGAGTGGGAGGGGTGAATGGCCGTAGGCCAGAGGGGAGGAGCGAAGCGGCTTCCCCTGTGTCGCGCCTGTGGAGATTGTGGGTAACTCGAAGAGTTATCCATCAAATCCACAGACGTCAGCATTCATGCTTCTTTCCGGGTACACTGGATCATAAATGCCCCAGAGCACCCTCTAACGCAAGGGCTTATCGTGATGGATACATGATCCGAGTTTTTATGAAAAGAAACTGCAATACCCGGTCAAGGTGTCCAAGTGCGACCCACGCTTGGCCAAATACCTGATTGAGCAGTACGGCGGCGCCGATGGGGAACTGGCGGCGGCCCTCCGCTACCTCAACCAGCGATACACCATCCCCGACAAGGTGATAGGCCTGTTGACCGATATCGGTACGGAAGAGTTCGCCCATCTGGAAATGATTGCGACGATGGTATACAAACTGACCAAGGATGCCACCCCGGAGCAGCTGCGGGAGGCGGGATTGGGCGAACACTACGCGGACCACAGCTATGCCCTCCACTACCACAACGCGGCCGGACATCCGTTCACGGTCACCTACATTCAAGCCAAAGGCGATCCGATTGCCGACCTGTACGAGGACATCGCGGCCGAGGAGAAGGCGCGGGCCACGTATCAGTGGCTGATTGACCTGACGGATGACGTCGATCTGCAGGACAGCCTCCGGTTCCTGCGCGAGCGCGAGGTTATCCACTCGCAACGGTTCCGCGAGGCGGTGGAGATCCTCAAAGACCACGAGGGCGAGAAAAAGGTGTTTTAAGGCCTCCTGGCCCACGCGAAGGCGCCTCCACAGGTGGTCGCCTACGGATTGGACGCGGGCACCAGTGCAACCGGCACGAAACCGCGGACGCTGTTGATGAGCCACAACCGCTCGGCGGCCGCCAGCTCGTCCACGTGGATACGCCGCTCTTGCAGCTTGCCTTCTTGGATGAGCCGGCGACGCAGCGTGCCGTTGAGGAGTCCGCAGGCGCACGGCGGCGTATACAGCTGTCCATTGTATTGGGCCACCAGGTTGCCGATGGTGAACTCGGTGGCCTCCTTGCGCTCATTCCACAACAAGACGTCGAACACATCGCCCGCAGCGGCCCGATGGGAGTCATAGACCGCGCGGTGGGTGGTCTTGTGAAATAGAAACGGATTGCTGCTGTCGATGGGCGATTTGGCCAACCGGATGGGCTTCGCCTCCGCGCTCTCGGCGGTCTCGGCGTCAGCCAGTGGTGTGGTGTGGACGGTCAGGCGGCCGTCGCAGGCGGCCGACAGCCGCACCCGCCAGCATCCTTCGCTATGCTCGGCCGCAACCCGGTCGAGTGTGCGGCGAAGGTTTTGCTCGTCGATGGTAAACTGAAAGTAGCGGGCCGAATCCAAGAGGCGTTCGACGTGTTCCTCCAGCAGGTGCCAGCGGCCATGCTGCAAACGCATGGTTTCCAGCAATTCAAAGGCGGGAGCGGGTTGGAGCGCCGCTTGCGTTTTGACCAGCGCCTCGCTGAATTCGCCTTCAGGGGTAGAGTCCCAGGTGATTCCGCCGCCGGTGCCGTAGACCGCGGTGTGGGTCCATCGGTCCAGCAGCAGGGTACGGATAGCCACACTGAAGATGGCTTGTCCTTGGGGTGTCACGTAGCCAATGGCGCCGCAGTACACGCCGCGCGGCTCTGTCTCCAGCTTGGTGATGATGTGCGCCGTCCGCGGTTTGGGCGCTCCTGTGACCGATCCGCAAGGAAACAGCGCGGCGAGTGCGTCGAGCCACGTGTATCCCTGGCGCAGGCGGGCGGAAATCGTCGAGGTCATCTGCAAAGCGGTCGGATAGACTTCCACATCGAACAGCGACTCCACGCGGACCGTCCCCGGTTCGGCGATACGGCCCAGGTCGTTGCGCAGCAGGTCGACAATCATCACGTTTTCGGCCCGGTTTTTCTCCGACGTCCGGAGCCATGCGATGTGTTGTTCGTCTTCCCGGGGATAGCGACCGCGCTTGTGCGTTCCTTTCATCGGGCGGGTGAGTACATAGAGGCCGTCAGTGCGAAAGAACAATTCCGGCGACAGCGACACGATGCCCCAACGCCCCAGGTCCAGACAGGCGGCAAACGGCGGAGTCGGCCCCTGCGTGCAGCGGGTAAACCACGACCACGGGCTCGTGCGCAACTGGGATTTCATGCGGAAGGTATAATTGACCTGATAGGTTTCGCCCTTGCCGATGGCTTCTTTGATGGCGCGAATCGCCTTCTGGTAATCCGCTTTCGACACATTGGGCAGCCACGCTTCAGGGGTGAACGAGGGTTGCGCGGGGAGCCAATCAGGGTTCTCCCCTGGCCTGTGTGTCACCGAATCCGGCGCACCCGTCACGGGAGGTGCGAGGCACACCGGGGAAGAGGCGGTTTTCGATTTTGTGGGATGGCGAAAGATCCCGAACCAGACCAGCGGCAGGCCGGCCACTGGTGGATGAGTGGACAGCGCCGGGTCAAAGGCGGGGGACGCTTCATAAGCGATGTACCCGGCGGCATAACAGCCGTCCTCACAGGCTGCCTTCACGCGGGCTAAGGCGGGCAGAACCTCAGGCACGGTGGCAGCCGTGATGATGTCTTCCGGTTGCGTGAAGACGAGCGGCTGCGTGTTCGCTGTTCCGTCTGGGTTTTCGCGAAACGCGAAGTATAACCATGGCTCTGTGTACGCCACAGGTCGCATGCTCATCTTGTATCCAGCCTTTCTCAGCAGGGTGTATGAGGAATTCAGTCAGAACCTCGGCACTAGCGAGATTCTGCAGCAAAAGGAGCGCGTTGTCCAGATGTCGTTGAGCCTGCGGGGTGGGGGCCGGACGGCCCACGTGCTGTTTTATGCGGTCACTATGCTCTATTGGTTTTCGATGTATACATACGTGCCGATTCTGTCGCCGTACATTCGGGCCATCGGCGGATCGTACTTCTTCGTCGGCGTGGTCATTGGAAGTTACGGGTTTACCCAGATGTTGCTGCGGGTGCCGCTGGGTATTGGGTCGGACCGCCTAGGGCGGCGTAAGTTGTTCATCGTCTCCGGGGTCGCCTGTTCGGCGGCGTCGAGTCTCGGTTTCGCCCTGACCAGCGACCCCTGGTCCGCGTTGGGATGGCGAGCCTTGGCGGGCGTCGCGGCCGCCAGCTGGGTGGCGTTTACGGTCTTTTTCGCCAGTTCTTTCGCGCCGGAGGATGCCCAGCGCGCGATGGGACTGATTAGCTTTTACACCAGCATCGGCCAGATGGCGGCGACGACCCTGGGCGGGTTTTTGGCGGAGGACTATGGCTGGCATGCCCCGTTCTGGGTGGGAGCGGCCGGCGGCGCACTGGGCCTTTTGTTGGCCCTGTGCATTCGGGAGACGGTGCAGGCTTCGCGAAGTCCAGTGACAACCAGGGAACTGCTGCGGTTGGGACGCAGTTGGCCTCTGTTGTCGGTCTCGCTGCTCGCCGTGTTTGGCCAGAGCGTGACGTTCACCACCATGTACGGATTCACCAGTTTGGCGGCCGTGCAGGTGGGCGCCGACAAGGCGGACCTGTCGATTTTGACACTGGTCACCACCCTTCCCAACGCCATTGCCGGGTATGTGGGCGGGGCGTACCTGGCGCGGGGCATCGGCGACCGTCTCACCTTGTTTGGCGGATTTTCGGTTGCCGCCTTGGCGACCGCGTGCGTGCCTGTCGTGCACAACCTGCCGGTGCTGATGTTGACGCAGGCGGTCAACGGGTTTGCGCAAGGGCTCCTGGTTCCGATTTTGATGGGCCTGTCGATTCGCTCAGTCAGCCCCAGCATGCGGGCCACGGCGATGGGATTCTTTCAGGCCATTTATTCCGTCGGCATGTGTGCAGGACCCTTTGTTTCCGGGTGGCTGGGCGGCCTGCTGGGGCTGTCCGGCGTGTTCTGGTTTACCGCCTGCGTCAGTTTGGCCGGGGGCGCTCTGTGTCTGCTCTGGATTCCGTCGGCGAAGCTGCGGAAAGCCACTTCCACCAGCGCTGGTGCGGGCTGAACCAGGGACGCACCCTCCGCCTGTCCCAGGCGTTTTGCATGCTGCGCCGATCATATCGTGATCAGCAGGGTTTTATGTCCCAGATGTAGAATGGTTTAAGGAGAGTTGTTGCACAAGTCGGCGTTATCCAACAGTCGTGACAAATCCTGCGAGAAGAGGAGAATCGCGATGAAGATTGCCGGAAGCAAGGCGTTTCCGACAGATCCGCTCCGGACCTATGAACTGTTGGTCGACCCAGAGGTCATTTCACGGGCGATGCCGGGCGTGAAATCACTGGAGAAGAAGAGCGACTCCTTGTATGAAGCGACGATGGAGGTGGGGGTAGCGGGCATCAAGGGCTCTTATCAAGGAACGCTGGAGCTTTTGGATGTGGAGCCGGGCGACCGGTACCGGCTGGTCGTTCATGGCGAGGGGCCGATGGGGTTCATGGATGCCGATGTAGTCGTCTCCATGGCGGCCACCGAGACGGGCGGTTCAGAGGTGGTGTACGAGGGAGAGGCCAAGGTCGGGGGCACGGTAGCCGGTGTGGGCCAACGCGTTCTGGCCGGGGTTGCCAAATTCCTGATTGGGCAGTTTTTCAACGGCGTGGTCAAGGAAGCCAAGCGCTCGCTGACGTGAGTACGCCGTTGCCGGCTGGGTGTCGCAAGCTGGAGGGATGCTTAGTTGCGGACGGGGATGCAGGAACCATTGCAGCGTGTGGGCTACATCGCCAGCAGTGAACTGGCCACCATCGTCGAACTGGCGGTCGCGCTCAAGCGGCCGCTGTTGCTGGAAGGACCGGCGGGGGTGGGCAAGACGTCGCTGGCGGTAGCGCTGGCGGAGTCCTTGGGGCGTGAACTGGTGCGCCTGCAGTGCTACGAGGGGCTGGACGCCGCGCACGCCTTGTATGACTGGAACTACCACAAGCAGCTCGCGGACCTCACAAAACACCGGGATGCCGACGTGTTTAGCGAGTCGTACCTGTTGCCGCGGCCACTGGTCAAGGCGTTATTGTCGAGCACCGGTGCCGTGTTGCTGATAGATGAAGTGGACCGGGCAGATGAGGGGTTCGAGGCCCTGTTGCTGGAGTTCCTGGCCGATTTCCAAGTCACGGTCCCGGAGTGGCGGACGGTGTCCGCGGTGGTGGAGCCTGTGGTCGTTGTCACCTCCAACCGCACCCGGCTGCTCAGCGACGCGCTGCGCCGCCGCTGTCTGTACCACAGCTTTGATTGGCCCACCTACGAGCAGGAACGGGCCGTGCTGAAGCTCCACGTTCCGGATTTGGCGGAGGATGTCGCGGACTCCATGGTCCGTTTGGTGCAGGCGATGCGCACGTGGGACCTGCAGAAGCCCCCGGGACTGGCCGAGACGCTGGACTGGGGGCGCGCGTATCTGGCGGTGGGTGGAGAGTGGACGACCTCCTGGGTGCAACGCACGCTCGGCTGCGTGATCAAGGACAGCCTGGATCTGGATACGGTGCGCGCCCGCTTGGCGCAACTGGTGGAGCCGGACACTTGAAGGGCACCGCGGTTTCAGCCCGGGTATGCCACCCGCGCCGCGTCCGCGCCCGCATCGGCGCCGGATGCGTCCCTCGGAGCCTCACGGCCGCCTAAGTTTATCCAATTGGGTGGCGGCAGCGCGAGCCGGGGAGTAGGGGGAACCGTCGATTCTCTGCCAGCCCGCCTGCCTGCGTGGGCTGAGCGGCCGCTGCGGGCGGCCGGGATGCCGTTGCAACCGAGCCGCCGCCCGTGGCAGATGCGGCCCGACAGCGGGGTCGATTGGCGGCGCACCGTGCGGCTGTGGGCGAGGCTCGGCCGCATGAGTCTCCATGTGGCTCCCGGCCGACGGTTTACCCGACCCGGGCGCGTGGCCGTGTTGTGGGATGTGTCCGGATCGATGGCGGAGTTCATCCCCCTGTACGCGCCGTGGCTGTACGCATTGGCGCGCGATTTGCCCCAGGTCGGGGTGTTCTTGTTCGCCAATCGCCTAGTGGACGCGACGGCCCTGTTTCGCCAACCCTATCCGCAGACCAAGCGCGGGCTCGAGCGCCTGCAGCAGGTGTGGCGCGGGGGCACCCGGCTGGGCGAGGTGCTCGCGGAATGGGTGGAAGGCCGAGGCCGCCGCTGGCTGACGCCGCAGACCACCGTGGTGGTTGTCAGCGACGGTTGGGACGCCGGCGATCCGGCGGTATTGGCGAAGGCGCTTCAGTCCATCCGCCGCCGCGGCTGCCGCATTCTGTGGGTGCATCCATGGTTGGGGACACCTGGATTTGCGCCGCGGACCCGTGCGCTGTTGGCGGCGCGGCCGTTCATCGACCGCATGGCCCCCGGCCACTCTGCCGCAGCGCTGCTGCGTCTGACGTGGGATGCGGGTTCGCGCAGTGGATTCACAGACGAAAGCGATGAGGAAGGGATGTCATGAAACCGGTCTCGTTTTCCTACTATCGCCCAAATTCCGTTGCCGAAGCATTGCACATCTTGGCCCAGGAAGAGGAGGCGAAAGTGATTGCCGGCGGGCAGAGCCTGGTGCCGCTGATGAACTTTCGCCTCAGCCGCCCGAAGACGCTGGTGGACATCAACGGTTTGCGCGAGCTGGCGGCGGTGGAGGCAGACGGCAAGGTGCTGCGCATCGGTGCGTTGGTGCGGCATCAGGAGCTGCTGGCCCATCCTTTGGTCGTGAAACATTTCCCGGCCCTCGCCGCAGCAGCGGCAGAGATTGGTCACTGGGCGATTCGCACCCGCGGCACTATCGGCGGTTCCCTTGTCCACGCAGACCCGGCCGCCGAACTGCCGGCGGCCATGGTGGCGCACCGGGGCGTGCTGGTGCTGACCAGCGCCCGCGGGGAGCGGAGGGTGGACGCGGACGCGTTCTTCTATGGTTATTTGATGACCGACATCGCGCCGGACGAGCTCCTGACCGCGGTCGAGCTGCCACTTCCTAGCGGTGTCCGCTACGGTTTTGCGGAGCATGCCAGGCGCCCCGGGGACTTTGCGCTGGCCGGAGCGTTCGTGGAGGTCGCCGAAACGGGCCATGCGGGCGCCGTGACCTGGTTTGGCGTCGGGGGGCGGCCGGATCGTCAGGAGATGGAGCTGTCCCCGGATGCCTCTTCGCGGGAGCGGCAGTTTGCGGCCGCTCTGGCCGAGATGGACGGGCCGGAAGACGAGGTGGAGGCGCGCTATCGGCGTCAACTCGCTGCAGCGGCGGCGGAGCAGGCGTACCAGCGTGCGACAGCGAGCGGGAGGGGGAATTGAGCATGCAGTCGGTGAGCGAGAGCGCGGTCGCTGGACGGCCGAAGACGAGCGTGACCTTGGTGGTCAACGGGCAGCGGCACACCCTGGAGGTGGAGCCGCGTTGGCTGTTGTCGGATGTCTTGCGCCACCAGTTGGGTTTGACCGGGACGCACGTTGGGTGCGAGCAGGGTGTATGCGGCAGCTGCACGGTGTTGGTGGACGGGCAGCCGCAGCGCAGCTGCCTGATGTTCGCGGTGCAGGCGGAGGGCCACGAGATCACCACCGTCGAAGGATTGACGCCGGAGCAAGGGCTGAGCCCGCTGCAGGCGGCGTTTGAGCGCCACCACGCGCTGCAGTGCGGGTTTTGTACGCCGGGCATGATTGTGACGGCGGAAGCGCTGCTGCGCGAGAATCCCAATCCGGACGAAGAGACCATCCGCGAGGTGCTGTCGGGCAACCTCTGCCGTTGCACGGGCTACCAATCGATTGTGGCTGCGGTGCAGGACGCCGCGCGGGTGCTCCGGGAGGGCGGCGCGGTGGACACGGAAGTGGCTGCGCAGGGCCAGAACGAAGCAGCGGGGGGTGAGCAGGCGTGAGCATCACGCAAGGGCCGTTGAAACCCCAGTTCACCGGCGCGCGCGTCACGCGCCTTGAGGATGCCCGTTTGTTGCGCGGCCGCGGCCGCTACCTGGACGACATCGACGTTCCCGGCACCCTGCACGTCGCGTTCGTCCGTTCCAACCGGCCGGCGGCGCGGATTGTGTCCATCGACGTGGAAGGGGCGTTGGCGGTCCCCGGAGTGCATGCGGTATGGACGGCCGAGGACTGCGGGATCACGCTGTACACCGAGCGCTACGACGTGGGTCAGCCGGTGTTGGCGAAGGACGAGGTGCGGTTTGTCGGCGAAGCGGTGGCGGCGGTGTTTGCGGAAGACCGGTATGTGGCGGAGGACGCGGCGGAGCGGGTGCGCGTGGTGTACGATGCGCTGCCGCCCGTGCTCACTTTCGACGAGGCGCTCTCGGAAGAGGGGCGCCGCGTCCACGCCCATCGAGCCAACCTCTTTCACCACACGGAGCATGAGACGGATGGGTTTGCCGGGGCCTTCGCCAACGCCCCGCACCGGGCCCAGGCGACCTTCGTGACGCACCGCCAGACGGGCGTTCCCATGGAACCGCGCGGCTGCATGGCGCAACTGGATGCGGCGACCGGACGGCTGACGGTCTACGTCTCGCATCAATCGCCCCACCAGTTCCGGTCTCAGCTCACGCGCTTGCTGCAGATGCCGGAGAATCAGATTCGCGTCGTCGTTCCGGAGGTCGGAGGGGCGTTTGGCATCAAGGCGATGCTGTACCCGGAATACCTGGTGGTCGCCGATGCGGCGCGCCGGTTGGGACGGCCGGTGAAGTGGGTGAGCGACCGGACGGAAAGTCTGCTGGCCGACGCGCACGCGCGCGACAACCGGCACGAGGTGGAGGTGGCCTTTGATGACGAAGGTCGCATCCTGGCCGTTCGCGATCACGTGTTTGGCGATACGGGCGCCTACCCGTTTCTCGGGTTTCCGGGTGCCGTCGGCGAGGCCGGGTGGGCCACCAGCATGCTGACCGGCCCCTACAAGATCCCGCACGTGTCCATCACGGTGGACTGTGTGTTCAGCAACAAGGCGCCGGAGGGGGCTTACCGCGGCGTCGGGGGGCCAGTGGGGGCGCAGGTGCAGGAAGGCATCATCGATTTGGTCGCCCGCCGCTTGGGCAAGGATGTCGCCGATGTGCGCCGCATCAATTTCATCCGCGACGAAGACTTCCCGTACCAGACGGCGACCGGCAACGTCTATGACCCGGGGTCCTATGCGGAGTCGATGGAGCAGGCGCTGGCGCTCATTGATTACGAGCGGTTCCGCCGCGAACAGGCGGAACTCAGGCGGCAGGGACGCTACCTGGGCATCGGCATCTGCACGTTCGTGGAACCCTCCGCCGGGGCCGAATCGGAGGCGGGATCCACCCCGTACGAGGCGGCCTCCCTCCGCATCGAACCGACTGGCACCGTGACAGCTGCCCTGGGACTGGGCCCGTCCGGGCAGGGGCACGAGACGACAATGGCGCAGTTGATTGCAGACCAGTTGGGTGTCGACATCAAAGACGTGGTGGTCATTCACGGCGACACAGACAGCGCCCCGTTCGGCGGCGGAACTGGTGGCAGCCGATCCGGCACCATCGGCGGGGGCGCCGCGCTCCGCGCCAGTCAGGAGATGCGCCAGCGGCTCATTAAGCTGGCCGCCCACCTGCTGGAGGCAGCGGAGGAAGACGTGGAACTGGTGGACGGACACGCCCAGGTCAAAGGCGTCCCCGCCCGCGCTTATTCGGTCCGGGATTTGGCCCGCATTGCCTACACCGATGTGGCCCGGTTGCCTGAGGGCATGCAGCCGGGACTGGAGGTGGTTGTGCGCTACCAGCCACCGCTGTCCGCCACGTATTCCAATGGGACACACGTCGCCTTGGTCGAAGTGGATGTAAAGACCGGGTTTGTTCGTGTGCTCGACTATGTGGTGGTCAACGATTGCGGCCGTTTGATCAACCCCATGATTGTCGAGGGACAGATTCATGGCGGCGTAGCGCAGGGTATCGGCAGCGCGTTCCTGGAGGAGCTGCGGTACGACGACAGCGGCCAGTTGGTGACCACTTCGCTGATGGACTATCTGTTGCCGGCAGCCACCGATGTGCCGCGCATGCGCGTAACCCACATCGAAACCCCATCTGCCAACGTCGGTGGGTTCAAGGGAATGGGGGAAGGGTCACTGATTGCCGCTCCGCCCGCCCTGGCCGGAGCGGTCTCGGACGCGTTGGCGCCGTTCGGCGTATTTGTGACCGAGATCCCTGTGCATCCGCGGCAAATCCTCGAATGGGTGCAGGGAGGCGTCCACTCGGCCTGAGGCGCGGCCCGTCAACTGGCGAGGGCGTATCCGACTTCGCTCGGATGCGCCCTTGTTTATCTTTCGCGCCAAGAAAGAGTAGACTGAGATTGAGACTTGTATGACATGGGGGGAGCAGGCCGCATTGCATACAGATAAAGGTCAACACCTGTTGTTCACATCTAACATCTATGCTTTTGCACTTAACTTTCAGTCTTCCGCGCTGTTGACCATTTCGGTTCCGGCGATGCTGATACGGCTGGCTCCGGCCCAGCACACCATCGCCCTGGCGCAGTTGGCGACGCTCAGCGCCTTCGTGGCCATGATTGTCCCGCCGGCGGTCGGGGTCTGGGCCGACAGAGGGGTGCTCGGAGGCCGACACGGCAGCATCCGTATCGGCGGGGGGTTGAACGCGCTTGGCCTGGTGGGGATGTATCTCGCGCCCAGCGAGGCTTGGTTCATGTTCTGGTGCCTGGTGACCATGTTGGGACACAGTACGGCCACGGTCGCCTACCAGGCGCTGTGGTCAGAGGTGGTGCCAGAATCGATGCGGGGGCAGGCCTCCGGATACAACGGAGCCGCCGTCCTGCTCGGGACCATATTTGGTCTCGGGACGGCTGCCTTGTCGCCGAAAGTATCGCTGCTGCCAATGGCCGGCGTGATCTTCGTGGGCTTTCTCGCCACCACTCTCTGCCTGCCCAAGGCGGGCGCGCCGACGCGCCGGGCCCTGCGCGTCCAGCGCAGCCGCGGCGACTTCGTGCGGATCTTTTTCGCCCAAACGCTGATCTCGTTCGGTATGACGCTCTTGATGACGTTTGTGCTGTACTTTTTTCACGATGTGCTGCACATATCCAATCCGTCCCAAGGGACCGCGTTTGTGGCAGGTCTTTCACTCATTGGCTCAGTGTTCGCCAGTATCGCAATCGGCCGCTTAGCGGACTCCAACCGGCGCCGCCGCCTGACCGCCGTCTCCATTGTGCCGATGGCGCTCGCCGCCGGGGGGTTTGCCTTCCTGCAGGCGGAACGGTGGATTCTCGTGTTTGCCCTGGTCTTTGGGCTCGGTTTCGGTGGATTTTTGGCCACCAGCTGGGCGCTGACCGTCGATGTGCTGCCGGATAGGGAGCATGTCGGCCGCGACCTGGGCATTTGGGGCGTCGCATCGGCCATTCCCGCGGTCCTCGCGCCGATGGCGGGCGGCTGGGTGTTGACCAGCGCCGCCACCGCGACCATCGGCTATCGGCGCTTGTTCCTGCTTGCAGCGGCATCATTCTTGGCGGGCGCCTTGGTGGTCTGGTCAATCCGCAGTCAGGGCCGCCTGCGCCGCGGTATGGGCCATCCGACTTTTGTGGACGATGGCCGGTCCGTCAGCGCAGAGCAGCCAGGGACGGTAGCTTATCCGTCGGCCAGTGCGCCCGCTGCGGCCGCGCCCGAGGCGCCTGGTCCGGGTTCGTCCCTCACACCGGCGTCCCCGTGGTGGGGCGTGCCGCTCCGGCTCTTGATTGCCGGCATCGTGGCCGGTTACGTGCGGCTCTGCTACCGGGTGCGTTTCGACGGGCCGCTGCCGCGGCTGGGCGGAGGGGCATTGATTGTGTCCAATCATCAACACGACCTGGAAGGCATGGTCATTCCCGCCTGGCTGAACCTGCGCCGGACCCACCGGCACCCGGTCTACTGCGCCGCCAGTCAACGCCTGTTTGAACCGGGGTTCTTGGCCTTCCGCGGCCCGGCGTGGCTGCGGCCGTTGCTCTACCGGTTGAACCTGGCGCCCCTGTTTCGCAGCATCGGGGTGCTGCCGATAGAAAACCAGCCGCTGGCGCGGCCGTTGCAGAGCTACGCCTACGAGGCGTTGCAGTTGCGCGGGAACGTATCGTTGGGTGAGGTGTTTACCGCCCCGTGGTTGGAGCGGCTCGGCCTCTCCCCGGATCAACCGCTGTCCCGGCTGTGGAGTGTGCGTTGGGCCGAGCGCTCCATGGAGCGGATGCCGAGCACGTGCCTTGTCGATGACCTGCGCCGCCAGGTTCGCCGCGCGCAGCGCCAACGCATCCGCCAGCAACTGGACCAGATACGGGCCGTCCTGCTGTCCGGGAGGGCGCTTTACCTGACGCCGGAAGGGCGGTATTCTCAAGACGGAAAAATGATGCGGTTTCGGCAGTCGTACATAGAGTTGGCGCCACTCGCCAGGAACGTGTACGCGTTCTCGCTCAGCTACGATCCGTACGTGCACCGTTCCCTGAGCTTGTACGTGCGCGTGGGGCGCATTCCGCCAGAGGTGAAAACGGACGTGGCGGCGGTAAACGCGTGGGTTGCGGCGGCCAGGCCGGTGGTGGTGAGCCAAGTACTCTGCGACTGGCTGAGCACCTTGCCGCCGGGAACCGTGTTCAGCGCCGACGAAGCCCGGGAGGCCGTCCGCCAGCGTGTCCTGGACCTGCCGCCCGGGGCGCGGCTGGTCCCAGAGCTGGTCGACCCAACGCAAACGACGCGGGCACTGCGGCGGGCGTTAGCGGGCATGGTGCGCCTGCACAGCTTGCGCCCGGCTGAGGGTGGCAAGTTTTGCCTGGCCGCGGTACACAGGCATCCGATGTTTGCCGACGTGGAGGACATGGTGCGCTTTCAGGCGACCGTCTTTCGCGAGACCCGGGAGGCCCTGTGCCGGTTGGCCGGCAGCGACGGCTGGGACGCCGACGTGTGTCCGCAAGAGGACATGGCCCTGCCGGTGTCCGCCCAGGTTTCCGCGCAGGCTGAAAGCACCACGGTGTCAGGAACCGATACCCTATAGGAGGATGGTACGTTGACTTCAGGGCAACAGCGATTTACGAAGTTGATAGAGAGCCTGCCCGCATCGGTCCCGTTTGTGGGCCCGGAGACGCTTGAGCGGCAAACGGGGGTTGCCATCGCCTTGCGGCTGGGCGCCAACGAGAGTCCGTTTGGGCCTTCACCCAAGGCGCTGGCCGCTATGCAGGAACACTTGGCCGAGCTGGCGTGGTACGGGGACCCCGAAAATTACGACCTGCGCCAGGCCCTCGCCCAGCGGCACCAGGTTCCCTATGAAGCGATTTCCGTCGGCTGCGGGATTGACGACCTGCTGGGGCTGGTGGTGCGGGTGTTCGTGGAGCCGGGCGATGTGGTGGTCACATCGCAGGGGGCGTACCCGACGTTCAACTACCATGTCCACGGCTACGGAGGCCGGCTGCACTTTGTCCCCTACACGGACACGTTTCGCAATGACCTGCCGGCCCTGGCCCGGGCGGCGCAACAGGTGCGGGCGAAGCTCCTGTATTTGGCCAATCCCGACAACCCGACCGGATCGTACTACGACGGAACGGAACTGGCCGCTTTTCTTGATCAGGTTCCGGATTCATGCACCGTCATACTCGATGAGGCCTACATGGAGTTCGCGCCCCCCGGAACGGCGCTGCCCATGGCGGTGGATGATCCGCGCTTGATTCGCATGCGCACCTTCTCCAAGGCGTACGGCATGGCCGGCGCCCGCATTGGCTACGCCATCGCACCGCCGGACGTGGTGGCCGCGCTGGACAAGGTCCGGCTTCACTTCGGGGTCGCTCGCATGGCCCAGGTCGGCGCCTTGGCCGCCCTCGGAGACGAAGAATTTGTGCGTCAGGTGGTGCAAGAGACGGCCAGGGGGCGAAGGGAGTATGGCGAGTTGGCCCAGCAGCTTGGATTCCGGGCGCTGCCCTCGGCGACCAACTTCGTGGCCATCGATGTGGGCAGTGAAGGGGTGGCGCGGCGGCTGGTCGATCAACTGTTTCAGCATGGGGTGTTCATTCGCATGCCCGGGGTCGCGCCGCTCAGCCGCTGCATTCGTGTGACGGTGGGCACCGCCGCCCAGCGGGCGGAACTGGCCCAGGTGCTGCCGCTGGTGGTGAACGAGGTGCTCGAAGGGGGACGCGTCTGATGCGGATTGCGCTGTGCCAGATGCAGGTGTGGCAGGGGCAGCGGGAGACCAATTGGCGTACGGCGGAGGGGATGCTGGAGGAAGCGGCCCGAGCCGGCGCCCAGGTGGCGGTGCTGCCGGAAATGTGGACGTGCGGCTACGACTTCGCCCGCCTGGATGAGCACGCCGAGGCCATCGACGGTCCCACCCGCCAACGCCTGGCCGCCGCGGCGCGTAGCCTTGGTCTGTGGGTGGTGGGGGGGTCTTGGCCGCTGCGGGACGCCGAGGGCGTGGCCAACGCCTCCCTGACGTTTGCCTCCGATGGGCAGTTGAAGCACGTTTACCGCAAGGTGCACCTGATTGGCCTGATGGACGAGGACAAATACCTTCGGGCGGGCCGCGAAGCTGCGACGTTTTCGCTCGACACGGTCGAGGCGGCGGTCATGATCTGCTACGACCTGCGGTTTCCGGAACTGGGCCGGCGCTATGCGCTGGCGGGGGCCAAGGTGCTGTTTGTACCGGCGGAATGGCCCCGACAGCGGGCCGCCCACTGGCGGACATTGTGCGTCGCCCGCGCCATTGAGAACCAGGCCTACGTGGTGGCGGTGAACATGGTGGGGTACAACGACAAGGACCAGTTTGCGGGCGGGTCCATGGTCGTGGATCCTTGGGGGGAGACGGTCGCCGAGTGCAATCCACAGCCAGGCGTTGTCTGTGTCGACATCGACTTGGCCAAGGTGGATCAGGTGCGGACGGCCATGTCGGTGCTACGCGACGTGCGCCCGGACGTATATGGATCCGGAGAGAATCATTTGGGAATTACGACTTCATGATAGTTTCCATTTTCAGGGTATCCTGTACTTGTCACCATTCTGCCTGAGTGATAGGATCATTTCCGGCAGTTGTTTGCTGCCATGCACGCCGCGCCGCTGCAGGGGCGCGCTTTACTGTGTTTTCAGCATGTATGGCAAGCCGGATTATTCCTCACGCTACGTATGGCGATTGAGCGATTCCGAGATGAGGAGATGGACGTATGGCGAATGGGACACCAGCCGACACGCACAATCCGTGGCGGGAATTTGTCGGTCCCAATCTCGGGTACATCAACGAGTTGTATGAACGCTACCGTGAAGATCCGCAGTCGGTGGACGAGAGCGCGCGTGTGTTGTTTGACCAGTACGGTCCGCCGCCGCAGGATGAGACCGGTCCGTCGCCCGCACAGGCAAGCGCCGGGGCGCCGGATGTGCACGATTGGGAGAAGGTTCTGGCGGCCGCGGAGTTGGTCCGCAACATCCGTACATACGGACACTTGGCGGCCGAGATTGATCCGATAGACGATTCGGGCCGGGATACGCATTACTTGGAACCGGCCACCTACGGCTTGACGGAGGCGGACTTGGCGCAGATCCCCGCCCGCCTGATTTGGCCGCAAGCGCCTTCCGATGTCGTCGACGGACGCACGGCCATCGCGCGCCTGCGCGAAATTTATACGCACTCGTTGGCGTATGAGTTTGAGCATGTGCATGTGGCGGAGGAGCGCGTCTGGCTGAACCAGATGGTGGAATCGGGGGCGTTCAAGCGCCCCCTCACCGCGGAGCAGCAGCGAGCGCTCTTGCGGCGGTTGTCGGAAGTGGAAGGGTTTGAACGGTTCCTGCACCGGACGTTTGTCGGCCAGAAGCGGTTCTCGATTGAAGGTGTCGACATCCTGGTGCCGATGCTCGACCACCTGATTCGCTGCGCGGTCGAGGCCGGGGCGCGCGACGTGATGATTGGCATGGCGCACCGCGGTCGCTTGAACGTGTTGGCGCACGTTTTGGGCAAACCGTACGGCGTCATCTTCACCGAGTTCCACGCAGCCCCCAACAAGGAACTGGTGCCGTCCGAAGGGTCCATGGGTATCAATTACGGCTGGACCGGCGACGTCAAGTACCACTTGGGCATGGCGCGTTCGCTGACGGAGGGTGAGTCGGTACAGGTGCGGTTGACCCTGGCCAACAACCCGAGCCACCTTGAGGTCGTCAACCCGGTGGTGGAAGGGTTCACCCGCGCGGCCCAGGAGGACCGGCGGGGCGGCGGGGCGCCCAAACAGGACCCCAAGCGGGCCTTTGCGGTGCTGGTCCACGGCGACGCAGCGTTCTCGGGCGAGGGGGTGGTGGCTGAGACGCTCAACCTCTCCCGCCTGCCTGGGTACCAAACAGGCGGCACGATTCACATCATCACCAACAACAAGGTCGGGTTCACCACGGAGAGTTTTGACGGCCGCTCGACACGCTATGCGAGCGATTTGGCCAAAGGGTATGAAATCCCGATTGTGCACGTCAACGCGGATGACCCGGAGGCCTGCCTGGCCGCCATCTATCTGGCCTGCCAGTACCGTTCTCGCTTCCATCGTGATTTCTTGATTGACCTGATTGGCTATCGGCGCTGGGGCCATAACGAAATGGACGATCCGGCCGTGACCCAGCCGCTGATGTACCAAAAGATCAACCAGCACAAGACGGTGCGGACGCTGTATGCGGATGCCCTCGTGCGCCAGGGTGTCGTGCAGCCAGAGGAAGTACAAAAGATGGAGCAGGACGTGCAGCAGCGCTTGCAGCAGGAGTATCAGCGGGTGGCCCAGGGCGAGGTGGATCCGCCCAAGTCGCCGATCTCGGACGCCGGTCGGCCAGACCTGGTCCGCACAGCTGTCCCTGCAGAGCGCCTGCGCGCCATTAACCGCGCCCTGTTGACCTGGCCGGAAGGATTCACTGTGTATCCCAAACTGGCGCGCATCTTGAAGCGGCGCGAAACCAGCCTGGAGGGTGACGGGCGCGTGGATTGGCCGTTGGCCGAAGCGCTGGCGTTTGCCACCGTGCTCGAGGAGGGCACGCCGGTGCGCATCACGGGCCAGGACACGGAGCGCGGCACCTTCGCCCAGCGCCATCTGGTGTTGCACGACCCGAACACGGGCCGCACCTGGTCTCCGCTACAAGCCCTGCCGCAGGCGAAGGCCACCTTTGCCATCCACAACAGCCCCTTGACAGAGACAGGCGTGCTCGGTTTCGAGTACGGTTACAACGTGTTTGCTCCTGAGACCCTGGTGCTGTGGGAGGCCCAATACGGGGATTTTGCCAACGTAGCGCAGCCGATGTTTGACCAGTTCATCGCTGCCGGGCGCGCCAAGTGGGGCCAGGATTCCGGTTTGGTGATGCTGCTGCCGCACGGGTACGAGGGTCAGGGCCCGGAGCATTCGAGCGCTCGCCTCGAACGTTACCTGCAGCTGGCCGCCGAGGACAACTGGGTGGTGGCGTATCTGTCCAGCGCTGCCCAGTACTTCCACCTGCTGCGGCGCCAGGCTGCGCGGTTGGGGACGCCCCACATGCGGCCGCTGGTGCTCATGGCGCCGAAGAGCTTGCTGCGAAACCCGCGCACGTCCTCACCATGGCAGGAGCTTTGCGAGGGCGAGTTTCGGCCGATTGTGGAGCAGCCCGGCTTGGGACAGCAGCCGGACAAGGTCAGACGGCTCATCCTGTGCACCGGCAAGATGGCATTGGACCTGGAGGCAGCGTTGGAGTCGGCCGCCGAGAAGCCCGAGCATGTGCACATCGTGCGCGTCGAGCAGCTGTATCCGTATCCGCAGGAGGAGATCGAGGCTGTGGTGAGCCGGTTCAGCAACCTGGAAGAGGTTGTCTGGGTGCAGGAAGAGCCGAAAAACATGGGCGCCTGGAATTACATGGAGCCGCGCATCCACGCGTCTGTGGCTGATCACATCACGGTCGGCTACATCGGCCGGCGCAGGCGGTCCAGCCCGGCGGAAGGGGAGCCGGATGTGCACAATGTCGAGCAGGCGCGCATTGTTTCGGAAGCGCTGCAGCTAAATGAGTCGAAGATAGCCGTGAAGTAGGAGGGCAAGGCCGTGAGCGAGATTAAGGTCCCGGAGTTGGCGGAATCGATTGTGGAAGGCACGATTGCTACCTGGCTGAAACAGGTAGGCGACACGGTCCAGGCAGGGGAAGCGGTGGCGGAACTCGAGACGGACAAGGTGAACGTGGAAGTTGTCGCCAACGAAGCTGGAGTCCTGCAGGAGATTTTGAAGCAAGCAGGCGAGACGGTGCAGGTCGGCGAGACCATCGCCATTCTGGGAGCCGGTGCGCCGGCCGGGGAGGGAGCGCCGGCCGCCGCGCCCGCGTCCGAGCCGGCCCCGGCGCCGCAGACGGCGTCCGCCAACGCTGAGCAGGTCCCGGGTCAGGAGGGCCCGAAATATCAACCGCCGCTGGCGGCGCCCGCACCGCAAGCGGATGGTGGACAGGCCCTGGCGACGCCGGCCGCTCGCCGACTGGCAAAGGAGCGCGGTCTTGATCTGACGGCCGTCCCCAGCCGAGATCCGGCAGGACGCATCACCGCCGGCGACGTGGCTGCGGCCGGTCAGGCGACTTTCGCGCCTGCCCCGGCCGCCCGTCCGAGTGCGCCGGCAGCCGCGTCGGCTCCGGCAACGCCGGCACCGTTTGGCGACAAGCGTGTGGAGCGGGTGCCGATGTCGCGTCGGCGTCAGACCATCGCCAAGCGTCTGGTCGAGGTGCAGCATACGGCGGCCATGCTCACCACCTTCAACGAGGTGGACATGACTGCCATCATGGACGTGCGCAAGCGTCGCAAGGACATGTTCAAGGAGCAGCACGGTGTCGGTCTCGGTTTTATGTCGTTTTTCACCAAGGCCGTGGTCGGTGCGCTTAAGGCGTTTCCTCTGCTGAACGCGGAGATTCAGGGCACCGAGTTGGTGGTCAAGCACTACTACGATATTGGCATCGCCGTCTCGACCGAAGGCGGTCTGGTCGTGCCTGTGGTGCGGGAAGCGGATCGCCTGACGTTTGCCGAGATTGAGCAGGAGATTGCCCGGTTGGCGAAGAAGGCGCGCGACAACAAGCTGAGCTTGGAGGACCTGCAGGGTGGCACGTTCACCATCACCAACGGCGGTGTGTTCGGATCGCTGTTCTCAACCCCCATCCTGAATGGGCCACAGGTGGGCATCCTCGGCATGCACGGCATCAAGGAGCGTCCGGTTGCCGTCAACGGGCAGGTGGAAATTCGGCCGATGATGTACCTGGCCCTGTCCTATGACCATCGCATTGTCGATGGCGCTGAAGCTGTGCAGTTCCTCGGCCGTATCAAGCAGATGATCGAAGACCCGGAGACATTGCTTTTGGAAGGCTGAGGCGTACGCGATGCATAACCACCCCGGCAAGTGTCATATTGCTTGGGGTGGTTTTCTTGTTTGCTCATGGAATTTGGGAAGGGGGATGGTGGCCTTGCCGAGGACGCTGATGCTGCTGCACGGTCTCCTGAACTGGCATCCATGGGGGCGCCCGTTCCTGCGCGGGCTTGCGCGGGCACTGCCGCATCATCGGGTCGTGCTCGTCTACACGGACGCGTGCACCCAGGTTTGGCGGCGTGATGTGGGGGGGGCAACGGTCTTCGGCTGCGGCCGCGATTGGCCGTACCTGCCCGGGCGGGAGGTTTTGTCGGTGCAGGCGCGCCGGGTCCAGGTGAAGTGGGAGTTGCTGCGCCGAGAATGCGGATTGGCGGCTCCGATTGACGTCATCGGCCACAGTTTAGGCGGACTGGTCGCCAGGCTGTTCGCAGAGCGTGAGCCCGGTTTGGTGCGCCACGTGGTCACCATCGCGACACCCCATCACGGGACTCCGCTCGCCACACAGGGGCTTCAGCTGGCCGGCTGCTTGGGGTGGGGACAGGTTCTCCGGGAGCTCACACCAGCGGCAATGGCCGAGTTCAATCGAGAACATGCGCCGCAGGCGTTGCGCCTCACTTCAGGCGGGCGCGTATTCACACTGCGCGGAAGAGCGAACGGCACTTTGCGGTACTGGGGGACCTGCGGAGAAGTGTGGTACGGGCAGCGGAGGCTGTTGCGGCGGTACGGCACGGCCAGCGACGGCTTGGTGCCTGACGATTCCGCGCTGTTGGACGGCGCCGTCCACCTCGGCGACTTTCCCTATGATCACCGCGCCCTCGTCCGCAGTGTCCAGGTGGCGCGGCGTATAGCCGAGGTACTGCGGGAATAGCAGCTGACAAGCACTCCATGGCAACGCGTTTTGCAAGCAGGCGAAGTCTGGGTGGGCTGACTGCGTAACGATGGAATCTTCCTTGCCAATCCCCTGAGGTTTCGGGTATAGTGAGGACAGAAAGATCATGAAACCGTTTTATGAAAATGTTTATGAAAGCGCTTATAGGGCAGGGGACTGCGGATGAAGAAGGTGACGATACGCACCGTGGCCAACAGGGCAGGGGTGTCTCCGGCGACCGTGTCCCGGGTGTTGAACGATCCGCTCAAAGTCGGGGCCGATACGCGCCGGAAAGTGCAGCAGGCGATGGCGGAGCTGGACTTTCAGCCAAGCGCGATTGCCCGCGGGCTGAGTATGCAGCACATGGACACCATCGGGTTGTTAGTCCCGGGCATCAACGGCCTATTTTTCAACGAGCTCTACCAGGGAATCGACGAGGTCGCCGGGGAGCACGGCATGAAGGTGCTCCTGTTTGACGCGCAGCTGGACCACCACCGGGCACTGGACGGTTTCACCTTTTTGAAACAACACCATGTGGCCGGCATCATCTTCACCAGCGGATCAATAACGGACGACTACCAGGCGATGATTGATCGATTGGGGATCCCGGTGGTGCTCGCCTTGACGCATTCGCGCATGCGGCCATTGTCTGCCTTTCGGACGGACGACGTCAAGGCTGCCTTCGACGCGACAGCTTACCTAATGGCACGCGGCCACAACCGTATCGCCATGGTGTCCGGGCCGCCGGAAAATGAGGTGGCGGGCGCCACGCGGCTTCAGGGATACCGGCAGGCGCTGACCCGTTATGGGGCCGAATATGTGGAGGAACTCGTGGATTTCGGAGACTTTCATTTCCACGAGGGATATCGAGCGATGGAGCGCATCTTGGCGAGAGTGGGTAAAGAGGGTTTCACGGCCGTGTTCGCGGCCAGCGACGAGATGGCCTTGGGGGCGATCCGGTGCCTGGCTGAGCATGGGCTGCGCGTGCCGGAGGACGTCTCGGTGATGGGTTATGACAATCTGTATGTGGCCGAGATGGTGACGCCCGGGCTCACGACTGTCGCCCAACCGTTTCAGCATATTGGGCGATTGGCGGTGGAATGCTTGCTGCAGGCTATTGCCGCCGGGCAGACCGAGACGTGTGGGGGCATTCATTTGCTCCCGCATCAGATCATTGAACGCGGCACGGTGAAAGCGCTATCCCAATGAAAAGATGGTCTTCCAACGCATTGGATGCACGAATCATGTTCAGATAGACGATGCGAGCGTGCATCAAAAATGACAAATTTGGAGGGGTTTGTGATGAATCGTGCGCGCAAAGGCGCGGTCGTTGGCACGGCAGTTGCCCTGGTGTGCAGTGTTGCGGCAGGGTGCGGATCGGCCGGAGGCGGGTCAAACACGGCCAATGCCGCGCAGTCGGGCGGCGCGAAGCCGATTGACACTGCGCATGCCAAAGGGACCATCGTCTGGGCCACGCCTCCTATCACCCAGACAGGCCTGCCAGAAACGATGGTCAAAGCGTTCGAGCAGAGCCATCCGAACATCAAGGTAAAATTGCAGTTGCAGGATAACAACACCGATACAAACCGCGCCAGCTTGACGACTGCCATCGGCGGCGGGTCCAATACGCCGGACGTGTACCTGGGCGACGTGGTGTGGCCTGCCCAGTTCGCGGCCAACCAGTTGGCGAAGCCCTTGACGGGCCTGGTGCCGAATTCGTTCTGGAACCGGTTTGCCGACGGGCTCGTACAGGGGGCCACTTACCACGGCAAGGTGTACGCCGCCCCATTCTTCGTGGATACCGCCTTTTTGTTCTATCGCAAGGACCTGTTGGCGAAGGCGGGCCTTTCGGTGCCAAAGACCTGGGAGGATGTCCAGAAAGACGCGCAAATTCTCCAGAAGAAAGGCCTGGTCAAATACGGCTTCGTGTGGCAGGGGGCGTCCTATGAAGGCTTGCTGTGCGACTTCGACGAGTATCTGGCCGATGCGGGCGGCCAGGTCTTGGACAAAGACGGGAAACCTGCTATCGATTCCGCGGCGGCTAAGAAGGCGCTGACCTTCATGCGCGGGCTCATCACGAGCGGTGTGACACCAAAGTCTGTCGTGCAGTTTACGGAACAGGAGTCGCAAAACGTATTTACGGAGGGTAACGCTGCATTCATTCGCAATTGGTCCTATGCGTGGCCGAACTCGCAAGACCCGAAAGCCTCCAAGGTGGTCGGCAAGGTCGGGGTCACGGCGCTGCCGTCGTTTAACGGGGGCACAGGTTACAGCACCATCGGCGGTTGGGATTTGTACGTGAACCCGCACACCAAGAACCTGCCGGCGGCTCTGGCGTTCATCGATTGGATGACCGGCAAGCAGGCGCAGTCCATCCTAGCCAAGCAGTTCAGTGAGATCCCGACCAACAAACAAGTGCAAAACGATCCGTCCGTAAAACAGAAGAGTCCCATCTTCTCCATCGTGCCGAAGGTCAAGTACGTGTCCCGTCCGGCGCAAAATCCGAACTATCCAGCCATTGCCAAAGCCGTGTATTCAAACGTCAATGCGGCCCTGGCGGGCAGTGTCAGTACGGACAAGGCGCTTGCAAATGCAGCCAAGCAAATCCAGTCGGCTCTGGGAGGAAACGGCGGCCTCTAAGGCGTGCGAATCCCTCCGGCGGGGTCGGCTCACCGGCCCTGCCGGAGGATTAGGGGAGTGAACCATGGCGATGCATCAGACTCTCTCGTCCGGAGTAGTCCGGCCGCCCAGCCGGCGCGTCCGCCTATTGCGGAACCAACGCCGGGCCGGCTACAGCATGTTGTTGCCGATGGCTGTCGTGATTGCGGCGGTCACATTGTTTCCCATTCTTTATTCGGTTTGGATGAGCCTCAACGATGTCCATCTGGAGACCAACGGGTTTGCGCTGTCGTTCACCGGGCTCGCCAATTACCGGGTGCTGGCGGGCAGCCGCGTGTTTTGGCACAGTGTATGGTTCACAGTGTACTATGCCGTCGTCACGGTGGCGGTCGAGCTCATCTTGGGCACGCTGATTGCCCTGGCCATCAACGGGGTGCGTCGGCTCAAGGACCTGTCCCTGGTCATCATGTTGATTCCCTGGTCGCTGATCACAGTCATTTCGGCTCAGATGTGGGCTTACATTTACAACGGTGTGTATGGTGTACTGAACGCCATCTTGCAAGCGCTGCACCTGATTGGCGGGCCAGTGGCCTGGCTGGGCTCCCCGGGCTTGGCGATTGCCGCCATGATGGTGGCCGATATCTGGAAAACGACTCCGTTTGTTGTGATTATTTTACTAGCTGGTTTACAGATGATCCCGGACGAGTATCATGAGGCGGCTTACATGGACGGCGCCAACCGCTGGCACGCGTTTTGGCGTGTGACTCTCCCCATGTTGCGCGGGAGTATCGCTCTGGCCGGGTTATTCCGCATTCTGCAGGCCTTCGGGGTGTTCGACCTGCCGTTTGTGCTGACCAACGGGGGACCTGGGACCGCCACCGAGTCGCTGGCGATTCTTGGCTACGAGACACTGTTCCAAAACCTGCACTTTGGCCCGGGCACAGCCGTCGCGGTCAGTACGGTGGTCATGGTGCTGATAGTCTGCCTGGTGTTCCTGTCCGCGTTTCGATCGATGGTTGAAACGGAGGGAGCCTGATGGTCCAGTCGCGAAGTCGCACGGCGCTGGGGTACGTTGTCCTCATTCTGTTCCTGATCTTGATTTTGTTGCCGTTTGTATGGATGTTATTGACGTCGTTCAAGTCGCCCTTGGAGCTCAGCCAATACCCACCTACATTCATTCCAGAGCGGTTTACCTTCAGCAATTATCACGACGCCTTTAGCCGCTACGGATTTGCCGGGTACATCCGTAACAGCGTGATTGTCTCGGTCGCCAGCACATTCTGTGTGTTGGCGTTGGCGAGTATGGCTGGTTTTGCCGTGGCGCGTCTGCCGATTCGGGGCAAGGGCACATTGATGGTGATGCTGCTTGTCATCTCCATGTTTCCGCCCATTGCCATCGTCACCCCCCTGTACATGCTGCTGCGCAGCGTGGGTTGGCTCAACTCGTATCAAGCGCTCATCATTCCCTATACGGCGTTCAACCTGCCGTTTGCGGTGTGGATACTGCGCAACTACTTTCTCCAGGTGCCCGGAGCCTTGCTGGAGGCGGCCACGGTCGACGGTGCGACCGTGTTCCAGTCGTTTTGGCGCATTTTCCTGCCGTTGACCCGGCCCGGGTTGTTCACGGCGGCGGTCTTCACGTTTGTGGCGGCGTGGACGGAGTTCTTTATGGCGCTTGTGTTCAATTCGTCCGACAACATGCGCACCATTCCGGTCGGCATCGCCCTGTTCAGCGGCCAGTACAATGTACCCTATGGAACGATTTTCGCCGGGTCCGTGGTCTCCCTGGTTCCGGTTGTGGCGTTGGTGATTCTGTTCCGCAAGTGGATTGTCAGTGGGTTGACCAGCGGGGCGGTGAAAGGGTAAGAGAGTAGGTGTAAGCGCGAATCCTACGGGGAGGTTAGGTGGATGGGGCAGAAGGTGACCGATTGGTTGCATGAACAAGCGCGCAGCATCTGGCAGGCGGCCCATCAGCATCCGTTTGTGCGCGAGTTAGGCGAAGGAACTCTGGATGTGGATAAATTCCGGTTTTATATCTTGCAGGACTATGTATACCTCATCGACTACAGCAAGCTGTTTGCCTGGGCGGTCATCAAGGCGCCAAAACTGGAGTGGGCCAGGCGGTTTGCGGGACTGCTCGAATCAACCTTGAATCGGGAAATGGACCTGCATAGGGGCTACGCGGCCCGGTTTGGCATCTCACCGGAGGAGTTGGAGAGGACCGAGTCCGCGCCTGTCACGGTTGCCTATACCAAGTATGTCCTCGATGCGGCCGCTCACGGAGACCTGGCGGAACTACTGGCCGCGCTTTTGCCTTGCGCCTGGTTGTACTGGGAAGTAGGCTGCAGTCTGGCTGAGTCGAATCGTTTGCCGCCCGATTCGCTGTATCGCTCCTGGATTGAACAATACGCAGACCCACGGTTTGGCGAGTTGACGACGTGGTTGCGGGCATGCTTGGATGAGCTGGCGGAAGGCGCGCCGGATTGGCGGCGCCGGCGTCTGTCTGACCGCTTCGTCACCGCCAGCCGGTTCGAATACATGTTTTGGGATGCAGCCTATCACATGTCCGGATGGCCTGTCTCCTGATTCAGCATGGTTGCGTTGAAACCTAAGCGTGATTTCATCGGGAAATAGTACAGGGCGGCAGCTACCAGCAGTCCGACTATCCACGCGATGTCGGCGCCGCCCATATGTCTGGCCAGCACGCCCACGTACAGGTCTGTGTTCATGAACGGGAACTGGACTAATACAGCCACCACATAAGCCAGAATCGCTATCCAGTTGACCTTTCCGTATTCCCCGTGCAGGTCAAAAATCGCGTCGATGTTGTATCGACCCCGGCGCAGCAGATAGAAGTCGACCAGATTGATGGCCGTCCACGGAATCATGAAATACAGCAACAGCAGCAGGAACTTTGAGTAGTTGTCGAGGAAGTTGCCTTGCCCCCAAATGGCGATGGCGGTACCGGCCGTGGCCACCAAGACAATGAACAGGAGCCGCGCTGTCCGTGTCGCCCTCCAGGGAGCAAAAGCGCTGACGGTCGTCGCGACGGACATGAAGCCCCCATATAAATTGAGGGTGTTGATGGCGAGCACGCCCAACATAATCAACAGATAGACCGCGATATCCGCACCCGCTCCGGCCAAGTTTCCCAAATAAGCAACCATTTCTTGGGACTCCTTGGGGGCGATGACACCTGCCATAGCGCCAAGGATCATCATCCAGCTGCTGCCGATGACGGATCCCAGATACGTGTACCAAAACGTCGCTCTTGTGGATGTGCGGCTCGGTAGGTAGCGTGAGTAATCCGCGACGTACGGGGCATAGGTGAGCTGCCACGACGCCATGATGGACAACACCAGCAGGAACGGCCCCCACGAGAAGCCGGGCTCGGCCATGTGCGTTGGAAACGGCTGTTGCAGCAAACGGACAGTAAGATATATAAACAAGAGCAAGAAGAGGACGGCCACCACCCGCTCATAGCGGTGAATAAGATCGTACCCAAAAGTAACAAGGAGAACGGCCGCCAGATTGACAATCACGAGGCTCAGGTTCTGCGGGACCTGTAGGGCCAAGGCCAGGGCCTGGGCGCCGAGCACGGAGCTGGTGGAGAAAAAACCAAGGTACATGACGATGACCAAGACCAACGGCAACACGGCGCCGATGACTCCAAATTGCGCCCGGCTCTGAATCATCTGTGGGACGCCCAGCTTCGGGCCCTGTGCGGAGTGGTAGGCCATGAATATCCCGCCGACGGCGTTGCCGGCGACAACGGCGATGAGGGCCCACCACAGGTTGAGGCCGAGGACGGTCGCGAGCGCCCCGGTCACGACCGTGGTAATCTGGGCGTTGGCTGAGAACCAGATGTTGAATAGATTGCGTACGCTGCCGTGGCGCTCCGCTTCCGGGATATACTCAATGCTGCGCTGTTCCATGTGCATGGCGAGCCCCCCTTGGTGTGTCTGGCGGCACGTGAGTTTGGCTTGAAGAGTCGAAATCATAGTACGTATGCACATTGTAAGACGATATCTCACGGCCGTCTCTGGCAATATTTGCGGTGGATCGGTAATTTTTTGCGAACCTGTGTCTAACAGAACAGGAAAGCGACAACAGTGGATTACAGGCATGGATGTTGACATGATGGACGTGTAGAGAGCCCGGGGTCGTCCAGCCGCACGTTTTCTCGTCCTCGCAAATTTCTGCTCGCAAACCGCAACCCCATCCATTTACGGTCCGTACCGGCTGGCGTACCCTCTAGGGCAAAAGGCGTATCGCGGGTTTCGACGCAACGCGCATCCCGTGTGTCCAGATTCATCAAGGCCTGGCACCCTGCGCGTGGGGACAGGACGGGTGTGTCAGCATGAGTACAGGAGGTCGACGCCATGGCGAGGGAGATCCGCGCGCCGCGCGGCAGCGAGTTGCAGTGCAAAGGTTGGGAGCAGGAAGCGGCGCTGAGAATGTTGATGAACAACCTGGACAAAGAGGTGGCGGAGCGGCCGGAGGAATTAGTTGTCTACGGCGGCATCGGCAAGGCCGCTCGCAACTGGGGCTGTTTTGACGCCATCGTCCGCAACCTGCGGGAGCTGGAGAATGACGAGACGCTCCTGATTCAGTCCGGGAAGCCGGTTGGCAGGTTCCGGACGCACGAGGACGCGCCGCGCGTGCTTTTGTCCAACTCGATGCTGGTTCCTGCCTGGGCCAATTGGGACCACTTTCGCGAGTTAGAGAAAAAAGGGTTGATCATGTACGGGCAGATGACGGCCGGATCGTGGATATACATCGGATCCCAAGGGATTTTGCAGGGGACGTACGAGACGTTTGCCGCGGCCGCCCAGAAGCGGGGATTGCCCAGCTTGAAGGGGACCCTTACAGTGACCGCCGGGCTGGGCGGCATGGGCGGTGCGCAGCCGTTGGCGGTGACCATGAACGAGGGCGTGGTCATTGTCGTCGAGGTGGACGAACAGCGCATTCGCCGGCGCATGGAGACCGGGTATTTGGACGAAATGGCCGTCTCGCTCGACGACGCTCTGGCGCGTGCGGAGGCCGCGAAGAGGGAAGGGAGGGCGCTTTCCATTGGGCTCCTCGGCAACGCGGCCGAGGTGCTGCCGGAGCTGGTGCGGCGCGGGGTCGTGCCCGACTTTGTCACGGACCAGACTTCTGCGCATGACCCGCTCAACGGCTACGTTCCGGCGGGCCTCTCCCTGGCCGACGCGGTCGGTCTTCGTCACTCTCAACCACAGGAGTATATCCGCCGGGCCAAGGCGAGCATGGCCGCGCACGTGCGGGCGATGCTGGAGCTGCAGAAGCTGGGCAGCACGGTGTTTGACTATGGTAATAACATCCGTCAGGTGGCGTATGACGAGGGAGTAACGGACGCCTTCGCGTTTCCGGGCTTTGTGCCGGCGTACATCCGGGACCTGTTCTGCGAGGGGAAAGGCCCCTTCCGCTGGGCGGCACTCTCGGGCAATCCGGAAGACATCTACAAGACGGACGAGTTGGTGCTGCAGCTGTTTCCTGAGGATGAACACCTGCGGCGATGGATTTCCCTGGCGCGCGAGAAGGTGCAGTTTCAGGGCCTGCCGGCGCGCATCTGCTGGCTGGGCTACGGGGAACGTGCGCGCCTGGGTCTGGCCATCAACGAACGGGTGAAAAGCGGCGAGATCTCGGCGCCGATTGTGATTGGGCGTGACCACCTTGATTGCGGATCGGTCGCCAGCCCGAACCGCGAGACCGAGGCGATGAAGGACGGCAGCGACGCGGTGGCCGATTGGCCCATCCTCAACGCGCTCGTGAACACGGCGGCCGGGGGCAGCTGGATTTCGGTCCATCACGGTGGCGGCGTCGGCATGGGATACTCGATTCACGCCGGGATGGTCGTGGTGGCGGACGGATCGGACAGGGCGGCACGCAAGTTGGCGCGCGTGCTCACGACCGACCCGGGCATGGGCATCATTCGCCATGTCGACGCGGGTTACGACAAGGCCGAGCGGGTGGCCAAGGAGCGCGGCGTGAAGATTCCGATGTGGCAGTGAAGGTGTGTGAATGGCAGGGGGGATGTGTGCATGCAAGTGGACCTGTTGATTCGCAACGGTCGCTTGGCCACCTTGGCGGGTGGAGAAGGTCCGCGGCGCGGGCGGACGATGCGGGATGTGGGCTACGTCGAGGGCGGCGTGGTCGGTGTCAAGGACGGGAAGCTGGCGTTCGTAGGCGACGCTGCGGCGGCGGATGGTGCGCGGCTGGAGGCCAAGACAACGGTCGACGCAGACGGCCGCCTGGTCACGCCGGGTCTGGTTGATCCGCACACCCACCTGGTGCATGCAGGGTCACGCGAGAACGAACTGAGTCTCAAGCTGGACGGCGTGCCGTATCTGGACATTCTGCGCCAAGGCGGAGGCATTCTCGCAACGGTGCGGGCGACGAGGCAGGCCGCCGAGGAGGAGCTTCTTACACAGGCGAAGGTCTCGCTCGCGCGCATGCTGGAGCAGGGTGTGACGACGGTGGAGGCCAAAAGTGGCTATGGCCTCGACAAGGACACGGAACTTCGCCAGCTGCGCGTCGCCCGTGCGCTGAACGACGCGCAGCCGGTGGATGTGGTGTCCACCTTTCTCGGCCCCCACGCCCTGCCTCCCGAGTTCCGGGAGGACCCGGACACATTCCTCGACTTGATGTTGGAGCTGGCGGACGAAGTGCGCGCCCAGGGGTTGGCGGAGTTCTGCGATATTTTCTGCGAGGAAGGCGTGTTTTCGGTCGCCCAGAGCCGCCGTTTTCTCCAGGCCTGCAAAGAGAAGGGGTTTGCGCTGAAGATACACGCCGACGAAATCGAGGCCCTGGGCGGTGCCGAGCTGGCGGCGGAACTCGGGGCGACCAGCGTGGACCACGTCATCAACGCGTCGCGGGCAGGGCTGGCCGCCTGCGCCCAAGCTGGCGTGATTGCCGTACTCCTGCCGGGAACCTCGTGGAACCTGGGGGCGAAACCGGCGGACGCCCGATTCATCCTTGACCAGGCGGAGGGGGCAGTGGCGCTGGCCACTGACTACAATCCTGGCAGTTGTCCGACCGAATCGCTGCAGTTGATCATGGCCTTTGCGGCCAACCTGTACAGGATGACGCCGGAAGAAATCCTGACCGCGGTCACGCGCAACGCCGCCTACGCCGTTGGACGCGGCCACCTCGTCGGTACCATCGAGGTGGGCAAGCAGGCGGACCTCTGCATCTGGAACACGGATGAGCTGGCGTACATTCCGTATCACTTCGGCGTCAACCACGTCGAGGCGGTGTTCAAGCGCGGGATCCCGGTCGTTCAATCCGGCCGCGTGCTGGACGAAAGAGGTGGAGGCCGGTGATTTCTCACGTGCAGCGTCCCGGTTGGCGCTTTCGCGACCATCTGGACCCGAAAGTGGCGGATTGGATTCAGCCCTACCCCGAGGGCGATGCGGACCGAGCGGCGTTTGACCTGGCCTTGCTGGGCGCGCCGCTCAGCAAAACGTCCATCAGCCACTCAGCGGCGTTTCAGTTGCCTGCGGCCATTCGTTCGGCGTTCCAATCCTTGACGCCGTACAGTGTCCATCATCGCCTGGACCTATCGCAGCGGCTGCGGATGGTGGACCTGGGCGACGTGCGCATGCACCTGACGGACCTGGCTCGTTGCCACGAGGCCATCGAAGGGGCGGTTGCGTCCTATTGGAGCACGTATCAGGTGCCGTTGGTGATGTTTGGCGGCGACCACTCGACGACTGGGTGCGCGGTGCTCGGACTGGCGCGGGCGACCGAACGCCGCATCGGAATCGTTCACTTTGACGCCCATCACGACGTACGCAACCTGGAGGACGGCGGACGCCACAACGGCACACCGTTTCGCACCCTGCTTGAGTCAGGACGGGTGAAGGGCGAGCATATTGTGCAGATTGGGCTGCGCGATTTTGTGAACGCCAAGGCGTATCACGAGTATGTGCTGGCGCACGGGGTCAGCGTGATCACGGCGCGCCAGGTGCGGCGGCGGGGATTGGCCGCCGTGGTGGAGGAGGCGTGGCGCACGGCGAGTCGTGGCACGGATATGGTTTACATCAGTTTCGATATGGACGTGATGGACCAGAGCGTCGTGCCGGGCGTGCCTGCCCCCAGTCCCGGTGGCCTGCAGGTGTGGGAAGCGGTGGAGGTTCTGGAATGGCTTGGCGCTCAGTCGCAAGCGGCCATGATGGACATCGTCTGCGCCGACCCCACCCAGGATGTGCGCGACCTGACGACGCGCGTGGCCGCCCACCTGGCACTCTCCTTCATGACCGGGGTGGCGTTAAGGCCGGACACACCAGAACCGTCGGGGGACGTGTAGGCGGGCGGTGGCGGTTTCGCGCAGGCGTGGGACCTGGTCAGGCCAGTTCTGAGTTGAGTTCCGTTGAGTCGAGTTCCGTTTGGAAGGAGCGCGGCCCATTGCGCGCCGCCGGGCCCGGCTGAGGCCATTGCCGCACGCGGCCCGGCGGCTTTTGTCATCCTCTCAGCGTGTGATCAAATTCAGGGCCATAGGTTCCGTCATCTCGCATGACCCGTCCGGACAGCAGCGACACCGGATAGCCGAGACTCATTGGCAACCCTCGCTCGTTGAGTACAGTGGCGCATTGTGTCACAATACTAGCAGCGAAGGGAGTCTTTCGGGTGTCTTATATCCAGCGCGGGCAACCGGGGTATCGGTCCGCAACTTTGTCGTTGTTTGCCGGAGCCTTCATTACGTTCGCTGTGTTGTACACTACACAACCCGTGATGCCTCTTTTGTCTCGTGACTATCAAGTCAGTCCGGCGGTAGCCAGCCTCTCCCTGTCCGCTGCGACGGGCGCTTTGGCGCTTGCCATGATGGTTGTATCCGGGGTCTCCGACAGGTTCGGGCGCAAGCGAGTCATGGCCCTGTCCCTGCTCTTATCCTCTTTTTTGTGTCTGGCAGTGGCGGCGGCGCCGAGTTTTGCGTTGCTGGTGATCTTACGCGCGCTCCAGGGCGTCGTTCTGGCAGGATTTCCGTCGATTGCCATGACTTATGTGAGTGAGGAATTTCACCCGGCTTCGGTGGCGCCGGTCATGGGGCTGTACGTCAGTGGAACGTCTGTCGGCGGCATGGTGGGGCGATTGGCGACGGGCGTATTGACCGACATGTACTCCTGGAGGCTGGCGATAGCGGCCATCGGGGTCATCGGCTTGGCGCTGGCAGCGTTGTTTTGGCTGTGGCTGCCCAAGCCGGCGCATTTCACGCCACAGTCGGTCAGCACGGCGGAGATGTGGCGCCGGTTTGTCCAGGCCCTTTGCAATCCGGCGTTGCGCTGTATCTATCTGTTGGGGTTTCTGTTGATGGGTGGCTTCGTAACCATGTATAACTACCTCAGTTACCTGCTGATGGAGCCACCTTACGGACTCAGTCAGACGGTGGTCGGGTTTTTGTTCATGGTGTACCTGACCGGGACCGTCAGCTCAGCTTGGATGGGCCGCCTGGCTGAGCGATGGGGGCGTGGCAGGGCGCTGCGCACGGCCGTGGCCATCGCTCTGGTCGGCTGCCTGACCACGCTGTTTCCCACGCTGTGGATGAAACTCGTGGGACTTTGCGCGTTCACGTTTGGCTTCTTTGGTGCCCACGCCGTAGCCAGCGGCTGGGTGGGCCAATTGGCTCACCAGGTTCGGGCCCAGGCCTCATCCCTTTACCTGCTGTTTTATTATGCCGGCTCCAGTATTGTGGGCGCTTGTGGAGGGCTGTGTTGGAGCCGGTTCCGGTGGCCAGGTGTGATTGGCTTGATTGCCTTCCTGCTGGTTGTGGCGTGGGTGGTGGAGATGAGGATTCAACACCATCTGCGGATTCAACGAACAGGTTGACGCCTCGCCTGCCGAAACCTGGCGGTCTCCATCACCGGATCTTTTGCCTTGTCTGACGCCTTCCCGTATACTATAAAGAACAGCGTGCCGATGAGGTGGACCCAAAAAACTGCGAACGGCTGTGAAGGGGAGAGTAGCGCAGGAGGCCCTCTGCCAGGGAGGCGGCGCCTTGGACTGAGAGCGCGCCAGGGAGGCGTCCTGTGTGAAGTTCACCCTGGAGCTGCCAGTCTGAAACCGTCCGCTAGGACCAGGATGGCTGACGGCGCCCGTCTGATGGCGGGGCCAGCGCCGCGAAGCGAACCAGGGTAGAAGCGGGAGTAGGGCTGGCCGGGGCGGATCCGTTATCCGGAACGAGGTGGGCCTGTGCGCGTACCGATGCGGACATTGGGTTGTCACGCGCGGCAGGTCAAAAAGGGTGGTACCGCGAGCAATTCGTCCCTTGGGGCGAGTTGCTTTTTTTGCGGCACGAGCACGTTTGGACCTTTGTGTCCCTTGGGAAGGCTGGTGAAAATTCGGGATGAATACGGAACAGTTGCAGGCGGATATCGACAACATTCGCGCCGCCGCCCTGCGTGAGCTGGAAGAAATCGAGAGTGAGTCGGCGCCCGACGCCGAGAACGCGAGCCGGCGGCTGGAGGCGTGGCGGGTGCAATACCTGGGCAAGAAGGGCTTGCTGGCTCAGGTTTCCCGGCAGATGAGAGAATTGCCCAAAGAGGAACGACCGCGCCTTGGGCAGGTGGTGAATGAGGCCCAGCGGGTGCTGCAAGACCGACTCGGGCGTGCCAGGCAGCGGGTGGAGGAACTGGCGCTGTTCGCCCGCCTGCGTCAGGAGCATATCGACGTAACCCTGCCCGGGCGCGCGCCTGCCCGTGGGACCATCCACCCCTTGACGCGGGTGATCACTGAAATTGAGGACGTGTTTCTGGGCATGGGCTTCTCCATCGTGGAAGGCCCCGAGGTGGAGACGGATCACTACAATTTTGAGATGTTGAACATCCCCAAAGACCACCCGGCGCGCGATATGCAGGACACATTCTACCTGACCGAGGAGCTGTTGCTGCGCACCCAGACATCCCCGATGCAGGTGCGGACGATGGAGAAAATGCGCCCGTTTGCGCCCATCAAGGTGATTTGCCCGGGGCGGGTCTATCGGCGGGACGAGGATGACGCCACGCATTCGCACGCGTTCAACCAGATTGAGGGTCTGGTCGTCGACCGGGGCGTCCGCATGAGCGACTTGAAAGGAACGTTGGAGCAGTTTGCCCGGGCTATCTTCGGTCCCAATCAGGAGGTGCGCCTGCGCCCCAGCTTCTTCCCGTTCACAGAACCAAGCGCCGAGGTGGACGTCCGCTGCACGAACTGCGGCGGCCGCGGCTGCCGGGTGTGCAAGCACAGCGGCTGGCTGGAGATCCTCGGCGCCGGCATGGTCCATCCGCATGTGCTGAACGGGGCGGGGTACGACAGCCGCGAGTTCAGCGGCTTCGCGTTCGGCATGGGTCCCGAGCGAATTGCCATGTTGAAGTACGGGATTGAAGACATCCGCCTGTTGTATCAGAACGACCTGCGGCTGCTGCGCCAGTTCTCGTCTGTCTTTTGAGCGACGCCTGTCGAGGATGAGGGGAGAAAGGTATGAGAGTCTCGTATCAATGGCTGTCCGAATATGTCGATTTAGGCGGAGTCTCGCCGCAAGCGCTGGCTGATGCCCTGACCAGCGCCGGCATTGAGGTGGAGTCTGTCAGGCCACGTGTGGAACGGCTGCGCCGGGTGGTCGTCGGGCGTGTGGTGACGTGTGGTCCGCACCCCAATGCGGACCGGCTGAAGGTCTGCACGGTGGACGTGGGACAGGACGCCTTGTTGACGATTGTCTGCGGTGCGCCCAACGTCGCCCCGGGACAAAGGGTGCCCACGGCTTTGGTCGGGGCCGAGTTGCCGGGCGGACGAATCAGCCAGGCCAAGCTGCGTGGGGTCGAGTCGCAGGGCATGCTGTGTTCCGCTAAGGAGATTGGGCTGGAGGTGCGCTGGCTCCCCAAGTCCCAGACGGAGGGGCTGTACCTGTTGCCAGAGGACGCCCCGGTGGGCGCGGACGTGTCGTCGTTGTTGGGGCTCGACGACGTCATCCTCGACCTCAGCCTGACGCCAAACCGCAGCGACTGCCTGTCGCTGCGCGGGCTGGCGTACGAGGTGGCGGCGCTTTTGGAGCGGCCGCTGCGCTTTCTGGAACCGCATCTGGGGGACGAAGTGCTGGATGCGGGCGCGTCCCCCGTGCGGATAGAGCTCAGAACACCCCGCTGTCCCCGGTATGAGGCGCAGGTGATGATTGGTGTCGCCGGCGGGCCGTCGCCGCTGTGGATGCAGATGCGCCTGTTGGCGATGGGGGTGCGTCCAATTGATGTGGTCGTCGACATCACCAACTACGTGATGCTGGAATGGGGGCAGCCGCTGCACGCGTTCGACTTCGACCAAGTGCGGCGGGGGACCATCGTCGTGCGCCAAGCGCAGCCGGGGGAGCGATTGGCGACGCTGGACGGGCAGGAACGCGTATTGGACGAGGATGTCATCGTCATTGCCGATGCCGAGCGGGCCATCGGCATCGCCGGCGTCATGGGCGGGGAAAATTCCGAGATCACCGCGTCCACGCGCCGGGTGGTCGTCGAATCGGCCGCTTTTGACGCGGCCAGCGTGCGGCGGACCGGACAAAGGCTGGGGCTGCGTTCGGAGGCGCAGCAGCGCTTTGAAAAGGGGATCGATCCGGTCGCTGTCCGCGGCGCATTGCTGCGTGCCCGCCAGTTGCTGCAGGAGTTGGCGGGCGCCGCGCCTGTGGGCGGCGTCGTGTGCGCCGAGCAGGAGCGGCCGGCGCAGCCGCCGTTGCTCGATTTTTCGCCCCGGCGAGCCAATCAGCTGCTCGGTACCGATGTGGCAGCAGCGGAGATGGCTGCGATTTTTCGCCGCCTGGGCTTCTCCGTCCAACAGCTGTCGGAGGAAAAGTGGCAGGTTGGAGTGCCGACGCGGCGGGCCGACATCCGTCTGGAGGCGGATTTGGTGGAAGAGATTGGCCGCATTCACGGCTACGACGACATCCCGGCAACTCTGCCGGTGGGTCCGACGACGGTCGGGATGCGGACACAGGCGCAGCGGCTGCGCAAGTGGACGCGCGAGACCTTGGCCGGGCTGGGGATGAACGAAGTGTTCACCTACACCCTGGGGCATCCAGACCAACTGAACGCCCTGCGGCTGGCCGAGGATTCCTTTTACCGGAAGATGATCCCGCTCTTGCGGCCGATGTCCGACGAGCGGATTGCCTTGCGCACGCACATGCTGCCCGGATTGGCGCAGGTGGCGGCGTACAACCTCAGCCACGGCATGACAGGCGGCTGCATATTCGAAATCGGACGGGTCTACTGGCCGCGCGAGCTGCCGCTGCGGGAGCAGCCGCTGGAACGCCAGCAATGGGCGGGGCTGTGGTTTGGTGAGCAGGCGGTGCGGTTGTGGCAGGCGGGGCGCGCGTACGATTTTTACGACGCCAAGGGCGTGTTGGAAGCTTGGTTGACCAGCCTCGGATTGGGATTGCGGGCTGCCTTTGTGCCGATTCAAGACGCGGACGCGCCCTGGCTGCACCCAGGCCGCGCAGCCGGCGTATGGATTGACGGGCAGATAAAGGTCGGAACCGTCGGCGAACTGCATCCCGAAACCGCGCAGCGGCTGGGGATAGGCGGGGCGGTTTACGCGGAGTTTGACCTGGACAAGGTGGATGAGTGCCTTGGCGGCGCTTGGAAGGCGCAACCCTTGCCACGGTATCCGGCTGTCCGCCGCGACCTGGCGGTGCTGGTGCCGCAAGCGGTGTCCAGTGCGCAGTTGTTGGCCAAGGCGGCTCAGGCGGCCGAACAAGCTGGCGACATCCTGCAAGACTGTCGCGTGTTTGACGTCTATGTCGGCCCGGGTGTGCCGGAGGGCCAAAAAAGCGTCGCGGTGGCGTTCACATACCAATCGGATGAGCGGACACTGACGGATGAGGAAACGGAAGCCGTCGAGCGGGCCATACTCCGGGCGTGGGAGCAGGCGTTTGGCGCCCGCCTGCGCGGCTGAGAGAAAAGCCGGACCGGGTCCAATGGCGGGGCCGCGCGAAAGCGAGCGCTTGAGCAGGAGTTTGGCCATCCTTGCACGAACCTTGTAACCATGAGGGATGAAACGCATGCTCATTCGATGGGGGGCTATCCGTGGCAAAAGAAGAGGTAAACCGCGCGCGCGTCTTCATTCTTGGCACTGAGTATACGCTCCGCGGAAATGCATCCGTGGCTCATCTGCGCCAGGTGGCGGACAAGGTGGACGCGGTGATGGAGCAGGTGGCCAAGGCAAACCCCCAGCTCGAATCGCGGCGTGTGGCCGTGCTCGCGGCTATCAATCTGGCGGATGAACTGATTCGTCTGCAGAATGAATACGAGGAACTGCTGGCGTTGTTGGACGACCAGACGGCTGCCGCCACGAAGGAGTCCGACGGCCCCGGTGAAAATCGTTGATGCAGCCAGGAGCGGGGTGTGCGCTTGGACCTGTTTGATTTGATTGTGACGGTCATCGTGGTGGTCGGTGCCATTCGAGGCTATCGGCAGGGGCTCTTTCGTACCGTGATGCGCTTGGCGGGCGTGGTGGCCGCCTACGCAGGAGCGATGTGGGCACGTCCGTACCTGGCCCAGTTGATTGGGCCCCTGCGTGGCGCGTCGAATCCGGTTGGACCCGGATTGGGCCAGTGGCTTGGAGACGTCAACGGCGCCATCGCCTTCTTCCTGGCCTTCGTGGTGATTCTTCTCGTGATACGGGTGTTGATTGGCGCTATGGACACCTTGTTCCGGCTCCCTGTACTCTCCACGCTCAATCGGCTGGCAGGGCTTTTAGCCGGCGCCGTGTTGGCGCTCGCCGTGGTGTATGTGCTGACTTTGGTCCTGCACTATGTGCAAAACCCGCGGCTGCAGCAGGAACTGAACCATTCGGCGATTGCCAGCTGGTTTGAGGAACGGCACTTTGCCCCCTACGGGCAGACACAGACTACGGCGGTGGAGAGGACATAGCGGAGAAGAACAGAGACGATCCGGTCCATCGGGATCGTCTCCTTTCGACTCAACAGCTGTTTTCGCCCCAGCGGGCTCAGGTGTCACGGCTGCGGCGGAACTCCGTCGGAACGAACAAGTCGATGATGCCAATCACCAGCGAGGCCAGCAACGCCCCCAGTATGGTGACGCGCATCCCCGGCACCACCAATTGGGTCAGGTAGATGATGACTGCACTGACGATGAACCCGACCAATCCTCGTCCGTATGGAGAAACTCGGCGCCCAAACAGGGCTTCCACAGCCCAACCCAACAGGGCGATGACGACGGCAGCCACCAGTGCAGTCCAGAAGTTCACGACCGCAAACCCGGGCACCAAAAAGCCGACAAACATCAGGACCAGAGCGGATACGATGAAGCGGACAATCGTTCCCAGCCAGTTCATGCCGCTCCTCCTTTCCATGCGTTGTACTCATAGGCTGTCCGCAACCTGCCTGGCTCATGTGCTACAATGGGTTGGAACTTGCGACCATTGGACGCCGTCGGGCCGCTGCCCGGATGGCGGCGCGGCGGCGCCGGAAGCGAGGATAACGAAACCAGCATGGACGAACGAACATATACCTTACTTGAATTCGACAAGGTCATCGAGCGGATGGCGGAGCGCGCGGCAACCTCTCTTGGCCGGGAACGGCTGTCGGCCCTGCGCTGCTTCAGCGTGCCCGAGGATGCGGAGCGGGAACTGGCCGCCGTGGACGAGTCTCTGCAAATGCTGTTGCGGTTTGGGCCGCCTCCGTTTGCCGGCGTCACCGACGTGCGCGGCAGTCTGCGCAGCGTACGCATTGGCGGCACGCTCAGCCCCGAGTCGTTGGTGGCCGTCGCCGACTTCATGCAGGCGGTGCGGCGCATCCGCCAGTTCATGGAACGGCACGGGGCGTCCTGGCCATCCCTCACTGGCGCAGCGCAGAGGCTGACGCCCACGCGCGCTGTCGAGGAGCAGATCCGCCACGCCATCGATGTGGACGGCACCGTCCTGGACCAGGCCAGTTCCGCCCTGCGCCGGTTGCGCAGTGAGCGCCGCGCCATCCAAGCGCGCGTCCGCGAGGTGCTGGACGGCTTCCTCCGCTCGCACGCGAAAATCTTGCAGGAGCCCGTCGTTGCCATGCGCGGCAACAGTCTCTGTCTGCCGGTTCGGGTGGAGTTCAAAAACCAGATCCGCGGCATCATCCGGGACTACTCAGCCTCCGGGGCGACGGTGTTCATTGAACCCCAGGCCGTGGTCGAACAGAACCAGCGCGCGGAGCGGCTGGCTGTGGAGGAGGAGCGTGAAATCGAGCGCATCCTCCACGAACTGTCGCAGGCCGTCGGCGGGGTCGCGGACGTCTGCGAGGAGAACCTGGAGGTGGTCGCCCGCCTGGACAGTTGGTTTGCCAAGGCTGAGTGGGCCCGGCACGAGGAAGCCCAGCGTCCCACCATTCGCCGGGACGGCGTCTGGCGCCTGCGTCGCGCCCGCCATCCACTGCTACCCCGCGGGGAAGCGGTCCCGCTCGACATGAGCCTGGGGGAATCGTTTCGGTTGCTCATCATCACCGGCCCGAACACCGGTGGCAAGACGGTAACCCTGAAGACGGTGGGGCTGCTCACCCTGTTGGCGATGTGTGGCTGTTTTCTGCCCACCCAGGGGCCGAGCGAGGTCGCTTGGTGCCGCGAGATTTGTGTGGACATCGGCGATGAGCAGAGCATCGAGCAGAGCCTGTCCACCTTTTCTTCGCACATGCGCAACATTGTTTCCATGCTGCAAACGGCGGGCGAACATAGCCTCGTGCTGCTCGACGAGCTGGGAGCGGGGACCGATCCGTCCGAGGGCGCGGCCCTGGCGATGGCCATCTTGGACGAGTTTTACGCCCGCGGCAGTCGCGTCGTGGCGACCACGCACTATCCTGAATTGAAGGCGTACGCCTTCTCCCACCCGTCGGCCATGAACGCCAGCGTCGAGTTCGATGTCGACACCCTGCGTCCCACCTATCGCCTGCGCATGGGCGTGCCGGGGCGCTCGAACGCGCTGACTATCGCCGCTCGGCTGGGTCTGCCGGAGGCGGTGATTGAGCGGGCGAGGCAAGGGATAGCGGACACGGACGTGCAAATGGAGGACCTCATCGCCAAGATGGAGACAGCGCGCAAAGAGGCGGAGCGGGCCCTGCAGCAAGCGGCGCAGGAGCAAGCGCAGGCCCAGAAGCTGCGAGAAGACTGGGAACGCCGGACACGCGATTTGGATGAACAGGCGAGGCAGCAGCAGGCGGCCGCCACAGCCGCGGCGGAACGGATTCTCGAATCCGCTCGTCGGGAGGCTGAATCGGTCATCCAGGAGTTGCGGCAACTGCGGGCTGAGGTGGTCAAGGACCATGAGCTGGTGGCGCTGCGCAAGCGTTTGGAGCAAGCGCGGCCCGAGCCGGGCGAGAGGGCTGTGTCCACGCCGCCTGCGGCCGATGTGGGGGCGCTTGTCCCGGGCACGCTGGTGCGTGTCCCCTCGGTGGGGCAAAAAGGGGAAGTGCTGGAGGTTTCCGCCGACGGGCGAGAACTGGTGGTGCAGCTCGGGTTGTTACGGATGAAGGTGGCGGCGGGCGAGGTCGAGGTGCTGAATCGCCCGGCGCAAGCGCCAAAGTCCACCGGCGTGCGCCGCAGCGCCGTGAAGTCGGTGCCGCTGCAGATGGATGTACGCGGCGAGACGGTGGACGAAGCGGTGCACAGGCTCGACAAGTACCTCGATGACGCGGTGGTGGCCCGGTTGCCACGGGTGACGATTATCCATGGCAAGGGAACGGGCGCCCTGCGCGACGGCGTCCGCCGTTTCCTCAGCGCCCATCGCCACGTCAGTTCCTGGGCCCCCGGCGGCCCGGGAGAGGGTGGAGACGGAGCCACAGTCGTCACCCTGGCCCTGTAGCGGCGCGTTTGCCAACGTAGAGGGGCTTGGCCAAGTGCCTTCGGCACGTTGGGCAAGCCCCCCGGCATTTTCGGATGTGGTGTGGCTTTTTGAGGTGGCGCGCCCCGAAGTCAGTGCGCGCCGCTTTCTCCAGGCGGGGGAGCTGAATTTGTTTCCCCTGATCCCCCGCCTGCCTCGGCATTCCCCGGTGGCCGCGACTCTGCGCCCGGCGGTGAGGGGGTGTTGTCCGCGTTTTTGCCGCCCCCTCCCGCCAGTCCGTTACCGGTGCTGTTGGCTCCTGTGTTGTCACCGGGGTTTCCTCCCGGGATGGCTTGGACGACCACCGTGTTGGAGGGCGTCGACAGACCAGACGCCGTGGTCGCGTAGACGCGATAATACACGTTCCCTGTTGTCTGGGGCACCGTCTTGTCCAGATACTGGGTGCCCGTCAACCCATCGGCGATTTTCACATAAGGGCCGTCGGGCTGGACGGATCGCCAAACGCTGTACGAAGACGCCCCCTGGGCCCGCGACCAGCGCAGCCAGACACCGTCGTTGCGGATGGCTGCCGTCACAGCCGGGGCAGCCGGTCGTTGGGCCAACTCGGAAGTGGATAACTCGGACAGCACGCGGCCGCCGCGCGGGTCCGGCTGGATCGGTGCCAATTGGGAATCAATCTCTGTCTGCACGCCGGCCGGTATGGTGAACGGCAGTTTCAGGAACACGCCTACCTGAATCTCGTTGGCCGGAGTCTTGGTGGTCGCCAGGTACTTCTTGCCGTGGTACACGACATACGGCAGTTGGACGTGCACGTCGCACGTCTTAGTCGGCTGCGTGCCCTGGATGAACCACTCGGTCTCCACGTCGTTGTCCGCTTTGCACAAGGCTGTCGGCAGCTCACCGGACGCCTTGCAGACCGTGACACGGACCAGGCCGGACGGACGCGGCAAGGGCTTGGTCGACGGGTGCTCCTGAAGCAGCGGATCCATGATGTCGTTCCACATTGTGAACTTCTCGTTGTAAATGGTGGACGGGATGTGGCGCTGGTAATCGTATCCGGTCCACAGGCCAAGTGTGTAATCCTGGGTGAAGCCCACGAACCACCCGTCGAATTCATCGTCGGTGGTTCCTGTCTTGCCGTAAATGTATTGAGAAGGAAAATGTTCGCCCACGGCGGAAGCCGTCCCCTTCGTCACGACATCCCGCAGCATGTCGTCCAGGATGAAGGTGGCCTGCGGAGAGAACACCTTATTCACCTTCGGATGCACCTGGTATACGGTCGCGCCATCGCGTCCGACGATTTTCGACACGAAGTAGGACTGGTGCCACACACCCTCGTTGGCCAGCGTGGTGTAGGCGCTGGTCATCTGTTGCACGGTCAGACCGTAGGTGAGACCGCCGATGGCCGTCGATAAATTGGACATATCGCCGCGTGTCAGGGTGACGCGGCCATCCAGGGTCTTCTCTCCAGGGTAAATGCCCATCTTTTCCAGGTACTTCGTTCCGTTTTCCGGCCCGATGTCGTGCAACACCACGATGGCTGGCACGTTATAGGAGTAGGTCAGGGCGTCGCGGACGGTGGTCACGCCGCGCCAGCGATTGTCATCGTCGTGGACATCGCCATCCTTGTACCAAGACACCGGCACGTCCATGAGCGGCGTGGCGGCTGTGATGGCGTGCATGTCAAGGGCGGGTCCGTAATCGACCAGCGGTTTGATGGCGGAACCTGGCCGGCGCGGGACATCGGAGTGGTCGAGTTCGCTCTTGCCGTTGCCGCCGCCAAGCGCCACGATGGCTCCCGTGTGGTTGTCTATCAGCGCCGCTCCCGCCTCAAACAGGTTCTTCTGCGGCTTACCTTGGGCGTCTATCCGAGTCGCCGTGGTGCCGGCGTAAAACTTCGGATCTTTCAGGACTTGGTCCATGTGATTTTGGATATTCAGGTCGAATGTCGTGTAAATCTTGTATCCTGCCGTCGAGAGCGCCGCATCGGCCGCCGCCGTGTTGGGGTACAGCCCTTGCTTGACCAGCTGCTGTGTCACCCAGGGTTCAATTTCGCTCTTCATCAAATAGGGATACTGGATGGATACTTTCGGCGGCAGATGCAGGTCATTGCGAATGTCGTACGACACCGCATCCTCGTATTGCGCCTTGGTGATCATCTTGTTCTTCAACATTTGTTCCAGAATGTAGCGTTGTCTGGGAATCACCGGTGACGGGTCGATCACGTAGCGCCGCTTGCTTTTGTCATAGCGGTACGGTGTGAGCTGCGCTGGATTGTTCGGAATCGCGGCCAGGAAAGCCGCCTCCGGAAGGTTGAGGTCTTTAGCGCTCTTGCTGAAGAGAATCTGCGAGGCCGCCTCGACGCCGTAAACCTGCTGTCCGCCCATGCTGCCCATCCACACCCAATTCATATAATCGGTCATGATTTCCGGTTTCGTGAGGATGTGGTTGAGTTTCAGCGCCAGGGCGATCTCCTGCACCTTGCGGCGCAGGGTCTGTTGTTGCTCCGGAAACACCGCCAGTTTCACCGTCTGCTGGGTGATGGTGCTGGCACCGCTTTCGATGTGGTGGTGCAGCACATCTTGCACCAGCGCTCTGCCCATTGCCATGGGGTTGATGCCGATGTTCGTCCAGAAGGTCTTGTCTTCTCCCGCCACAAAAGCGTCCACGAGGTTGTTGGATACCTGGCGGATGGATGAGATGGGCTGCCGCGCCCCGTTCTTGTCGAATTTCCCTATCACTCGGCCGTTGCGGTCGTACACGACTGACGGCTGGCTGAGGTTGGCGAAAGTCGCAGCAGAAATGGCGGGCAAGCCTTTCAGCAGCGACTTGGCGTAGCCAATGCCGGCGCCCAACGCGAGGACAATCAACGAGGCCGCAGACATCGCCGTGATTTTTACAATGGCGATGGCGATGCGGCGCCCACGCGGCCGTTGGGAGCGTGCCGCTTGCGCCTGCTCGTCGGACCCCGTATGCCGGCGGCCCAACTGTCCGCGCGGTGGCCGTTTCGGCGTGTCGCCCATGCGGATACCTCCTCCCCAATATCCTGATTAATTATAGTGGGAGTCAACAGACCCGGCAAACCATTGACGGTGAAGAGGATGGCTTGGTATACTGGCACAAACTTCAGCTCGGAAAACAGCCCGTGAACAGGCTGCGGTAGGTGGCCGGCGAGGTTCAGAGAGCCGGTGGGGGGGTGCAAACCGGTCCTGCTTGCCACTGAAATTACGGCCTGGGAGGCGCGTCGGCGGCAGTCGATGACGGTGGCTCCGTTATTCGCCAATGAGCGGTCCTCGACATCCCTTGGTGTCGAGGACAAATCGGGTGGTACCGCGAGTCTATCCTCGTCCCGTGTGGGGACGGGGATTTTTTCGTGACGCCTGCCTCACGGCGAGCATCTGAGAAGCACAGGAAAGGGGTTTTGGCGATGTCCGAGGACAAGATGTCCTTGACACCAGATCAGGAGGCGGAGGTGGACCGCCAACTGCGCATTATCCGCCGCGGTGCGGCAGAGATTGTCCCGGAAGAGGATCTTGTGCGCAAGCTGCGCCAGTCGGTGGCGACGGGGCAGCCGTTGCGCATCAAGCTGGGACTGGATCCAACCGCCCCGGACATTCACCTGGGACACACGGTGGTGCTGCAAAAGATCCGCCAGCTTCAGGATCTCGGCCATCTGGCCCACCTGGTCATCGGCAACTTCACCGGCCAAATTGGCGATCCGACCGACAAGTCGGAAACCCGCCGGCAGCTGAGCGAAGACGAGGTGCAAAGCAACGCGCAGACGTACGTGGAGCAAATCTTCAAAGTCCTCCATCCCGACAAGACGGAGGTCGTCTACAACGCGGATTGGTTGGCGCCCCTGACGTTCGCCGATGTCGTGCGTCTCGCTTCCACGTTGACGGTGGCCCGCATGCTGGAGCGGGAAGACTTCCAGAAGCGGTTCCGGGACAACCGGCCGATTCACATTCACGAGTTCTTCTACCCGCTGATGCAGGCGTATGATTCGGTGCACCTGCGGACCGACATAGAACTGGGCGGAACGGACCAGAAGTTCAATCTGTTGATGGGCCGCACCCTCCAACGCGAATTTGGGCAAGAGCAGCAGGTCGCCTTGATGATGCCGCTGTTGGAGGGCCTTGACGGTGTGAACAAGATGTCCAAGAGCCTTGGCAATTACATCGGCGTGGCGGAAGACCCGCACACCATGTTCGGCAAAGCCATGTCGATTCCGGACGAGCTGATGCCCCGCTATTTTGAACTGGTTTCCGACGTGCCGCTGGAGGAATTGGAGCGTATTCAGGCCAGTCTCAAGGATGGCTCCCTCCACCCACGCGACGCGAAGATGCGCCTGGCCAGCGAGCTGGTGCGCCGGTTTCACGGGGAGGACGCGAGCCGCGAGGCGGTGGCGCGCTGGCGACAGGTGTTTCAAGCCGGCGGCCTGCCGGACGACGTGCCCGAAGTCGAATGTGGCGCGGGAGCGGTGTGGATTGTCGAGCTGCTGGTGAACTTGGGGCTGGCCGTCAGCCGCAGTGAGGCGCGGCGATTGCTTGAGCAAGGGGGGGTGCGCGTGGACGGCGAGCGCCTGCAGGATGTGGATGCGCAGGTAGAGGTCCGCGACGGAATGGTCATCCAGGTTGGCAAGCGCCGGTTTGCGCGCTGCCGCGTGCGATAGCCGAACAGCCTATCGTCCGCCTCCCGCGCGGGCGCCGGCCGAGAGCCCAACTTCAACAGCTGTTGGGCATCGGCTGGGCTCCTGCATATATTGGTTGCAGAATGCTGCTCTCCGCGGCGGTCGCCGCGGGGGTGGGGCGACATCTAGGAGGCGGACGGATGAAGAAGTACGTTGTACGCGAAGGCGACACGATGTGGAAAATCAGCAAGCGGACCGGCGTCCGCTTGCCGCTTTTGACGGCTGCCAATCCGCAAATTCGCGATCCAAATCAACTCCAGCCGGGCTCTATCATCCTGATTCCGGAACTGAACAAGGGACAGGCGGGCGGCGGTCCGGGGCAGCCGGGGACGGGGGCCGCCGTGCCCGCGGCGGCCGAAGCTGCGGATTGGACCGCGGCCGGGCCGGGGACGGTGCAGACGCCGGCCAGCGGCGAGCCGGTGCCGCCCTATTTCGGGTTCGTGTGGTCGCATGTGGTGCAGCCCGGCGAGACGTGGCAGTCCATCAGCCAAGCCTATCAGGTGCCGGTGACCCAATTGCAGCAGATGAACACGCTGCACAAGCCGACGCTGGAGCCGGGGGACATCGTCTATGTACCCGGCACAGGACCTTCGCCGGGCGTAGCGCAGCCGGGCGCTGGCAAAGTGGCTGCCGGACCGGCCGCCGCTGGGGGCGGGGCGGCTGGTTGGCAACCAGCGGGTCAGGGTGCGGCGGCTGGCGCCGGTCCCGTGCCTCCCGACTGGGAGGGCCCCGCGCCGCCCATCGCACCGCCGGGCTATCCGGCGGTTCCGGAGCCGGGAACCGGCTATCCCGGACAACCCACTCAGCCGTACTACGGGTATGCGTATCCAGGCGCGATGTACCCGCCCGGGGCGCCCTGGGGCTATCCGTACCCGATGCCGCAGCCGCCGGGGTGGATGCAAGATCAGGGTCCGCACACCCACTACCCGTACCGCTGGAGCGCAAACCCGCCCTACTGGGGCGGTCCGCCACACAACGCGGCCTACGCCGGTGCGTGGGCTGACGACTGGGACGACGAGGACTCGTCATCCTGGACATGGGATTCGGAATCGGCCCTGTGGGAGGACCCGGATTCCCGGCCGCCTTCGGAACGGCCAGAGGGCGACGCCGCGTCCGACAGGCCATGACCGATGCGGCGCTGGTACGGCTGCTCACGCGGGAGTACGGCATCCAGCCGCTGTGCATCCTGCCTATCAAGACGGTCTGGGGGGTTGTCGACGTCCGCGGCGGCCGCTACATCTGGAAGCCCGCCGGCCGGCACGATGGGCAGAGGCGGCTGCTGGAACTGGCGCGCTTCGCCCAGGGCATCGCCCCGGCCCTGACCTTGGCTGCGCCCGTCTTCACCCGCGGCGGCCGCATGCTCAGTGGCTGGGATGGACAGTTGGGATACCTCCAACCATGGTTGGCTGGCCGTCACGTGCTCCTGTCCAACCCAGATGAACGGTTGTCGGCGTTGCGGACGCTGCTTCAGTTGCACGAACTCTCACAGTCCTGGCTGTCGGCGCTACCCAGTTTCGTGCAACGCGCGGGCTTGGCCGCGCGGATGACCGGCAAGCTGCGGACGCTCCACAGCGTTTGGCCGCAGGCAGAGGCGGCCTGGCCCGCCTTGGCCCGGGCGCGCGGCCTGGTGTTCGCCATGGCCGGGGCTTGTCCCGTCGGCCCAGCGGAGCCCGTAACCGGCGTCGCCTTTTGCCACCGCGACGCCGCGCCGCACAACCTGATCTGGCTGTCGGGCCAATCGAAGCGGGAGGCATCGCAGGCGGTCCAGGATCCGTGTGCGGGCCGCATCGCCCTGATTGATTTTGACCGTGCCGGCTGGGATGATCCGCTCGTCGACGTGATGCAATTGTTCAATCACAGTGTGTACTTTGCCCCGCCCGGAGCGACCGAGGTGCGGCGGTGGATGGACGCCTATCAACAAGCCGCTGCGCTCTCCGAATCGACTGAGGAGCGCGCTTGGCGCCTTCTCTTGTTTCCGGACGTCTTGGTGCGGGCCTTGGCGGAATGGTACGGCCAGGGCTTACCGGCGCGCGGGCGGCTGCGCGTGTCCGCCGCCTTGCACAAGGAACGCCAGCGCTGGTTGGCCTGGCAGCAGGACTATCGGGAACGGTTTGGCGCCACCCAGCTGCGGCGCGTGGTGGCGCGCCCCTGGAGCTAAGCTCGCCGGGGCGGCGGCCGCTTGCCGTTGGATTGCCGGCAATCTTATACTGGAAGGCGTACTGAAGGCGGACGAAGTCCGGTTGCCATCGACAGAGGAGTGACAAGCGTGCGCGAATGCGGCAAGCTGGCCGTCGCCCAGGTGCGGCCAACTCTCGGGGACATCGCACATAACGCAGAAAAGCACATGGAATGGATAACCAAGGCTCGGGATCGGGGAGCGCAGTTGGTGGTCTTCCCGGAACTGGGTTTGACTGGCTACCAGGTTCAGGACTTAACCCTGGAAGTTGCCCGTCGCCTGGATGACCCGGAGATTGTCCGGGTCATCGACGCGAGCCGCGGGATTGACACCGTGTTCAGTTTTGTCGAGGAATCGGACGAGCACCTGTTTTACGTCGCGGCCGTGTACGCCAAAGACGGCGAGGTGGCGGCGGTGCACAGGAAGGCGTATTTGCCGACCTACGGCATGTTTGATGAGGGCCGGTATTTTGCCAGAGGCAACCGTTTCGCGGCGTTTTCGGGCCGGTTCGGCCGCACCGGCATGCTGATCTGCGAGGACGCGTGGCATGTGACCAGCCCGTATCTGCTGGCCTTGGACGGCGCCTCGCTGCTGCTCGTCCCGTCGTCCAGTCCGGCGCGCAGCGTGGGCGACCAGGACAGGTTCGGATCGCAGTCCTTTTGGCGCCAGTTGCTACAGGTGTACGCGCGCTTGTTCGGGGCCTACGTGGTGTTCGCCAACCGTGTCGGCTTTGAGGACGGCGTCAACTTTTTCGGCGGCTCGTTCGTGCTGACGCCCGACGGCGAGTTTGCTGCCGACGGCCCTGTGCTGGAGGAGGCGCTGCTGCTGGCGGACGTGGATATGCGGGCGGTGCGCAGAGTCCGTTACACGACGCCTATGCTGCGGGATGAGCGGATGGACTTGGTGCGGGCCGAATTGGATCGCATCCGCGCTGGAAACGGAGGGGTGCAGGGATGAAGCCTGCGATTCGCGAACGCCTCGTGCTCAACACCGATTTGACGGTGGCGACGTTGACGGCGTTCATCCGCGAGGAGACGGAGAAGGCCGGGTTTCAGCGCGTGGTGCTGGGTTTGTCCGGGGGCATCGATTCAGCCCTGGCGGCCTATCTGGCCGTTCGCGCATTGGGGGCTAAGCGCGTGCAGGCGGTGCTGATGCCATATAAAACCAGTTCCCCGGCCAGCCTCGGCGACGCCAGGGCGGTGGTGGACGACCTGGGGCTGCCCAGTTTGGTGGTGCCGGTGACTGCCCAGGTGGATGCTTATTTTGACATGATGGATGACCTGGTCGGCCCATCGACCCCCCTGCGCCGGGGCAACAAGATGGCGCGGGAACGGATGAGCATCCTGTTTGACCTCTCGGCACACCTGGGGGCGCTGGTGCTGGGGACGAGCAACAAGACGGAGCTGCTGCTTGGGTACGGCACCCAGTTTGGTGACATGGCCAGCGCGCTCAACCCGATTGGCGATCTCTACAAGTGTCAGGTGCGGCAACTGGCCGCCGCTGTCGGGGTGCCCAAGGCGATTTTGGACAAAGCGCCGAGCGCCGACCTTTGGCAAGACCAGACGGACGAGAAGGAACTGGGCTTCACCTACGACGACGCCGACGAGATCCTGTACCAGTTGGTGGACCAACGGATGTCGGTGCGGGAACTGGTCGAACTTGGCTACGATGAGGAGCTGGTGCGGCGGTTGGCGGAGCGCGTCAGGCGCAACCAATACAAGCGGCGTACCCCGCTGATTGCGAAGGTGTCGGGACGGACGATAGGGATTGATTTCCGCTATCTGCGCGATTGGGGGTTGTGAGACATGGCAGGACATTCGAAATGGCACAATATCCAGCGGCGCAAAGGCAAGCAGGACGCTGTCCGCGGCCAGTTGTTCACGAAGCTGTCGCGCGACATCTACAACGCGGCGAAGGAAGGCGGGGGCAACCCGGACACCAACTTCCGGCTGCGCGCGGCGATTGAGAAGGCGAAGCAAAATAACGTGCCCAACGACAGCATCGCCCGCACCATCGCCAAGGCGACCGGGACCCTGCAGGGGGTTCACTACGAGGAAGCTGTGTACGAAGGGTACGGCCCGCACGGCGTGGCCGTAATGCTGGAGATTGTCACCGACAACCGCAACCGCACGGCCGCCGACATTCGCCACATCTTCGCCAAACGCGGCGGCAATTTGGGCGAGACCGGCTGTGTAGCCTGGATGTTTGACCGGGTGGGGAGCATCAGCGTGGCCAAAACGGACGGGCTGACGCTGGACGACGTGATTCTGACGGCACTCGACCTGGGAGCGGAGGACGTCCGCGAGGAGGCGGACGAGTTTGTGGTCATCACAGCGCCCGAAGCGTTCACCCAAGTCAGGGACGGCCTGGAGGCGCAGGGGTGGACCGTGACGGACGCCGAGATCACCTATGAAGCGAAGACCACTGTCCCGCTGTCGGGCGAGCAGGCCGAATCGGTGCTCGACCTCATCGACGCGCTGTCCGAGCACGACGATGTGCAAAACGTGTATGCCAACCTGGAGCTTACCGAGTCCGCCTGAATCGGGGCGCGCGGGCGCGACCTGGAGTGTCGGGGAGGGAACCGGTGCCCCTGCATAATGCCGGCTGCCCGTGGCATGCTAGGCCTGAACGGACAGGAAATGAGGTGGGAATGATGTCACGGTGTGGCGCCCGCGGGCGTCGGCCTGCCGTACTCGGTCGCAGCCGACGCGGGCGGGTGTGGATACGGCTTCTCATCGGCGGCGCGGCCGTGTGGGCTGCGGCCTTCACGGCCACCCCGCGGGTGTGGGCGGATGCGCCGGCAGTGACCGATTTTGACCAGGCACAGGTCTCGGTCGAGCGGGCTGCCGACGCTTGGGCGGTCGATGGACCGTGGCGCCGGGCGGTGTTCATCACCCTGTACGGGGACGGTCGCGGACAACTGACGGTCAGGCCGGTGGCTACCGATGCGGTGGTCAGCTTCGCCGCCGAACACCCGTGTTGGCGGCTGGACAACAGCCTGACATTGTGGTTTCATCTGCCGGTCTACGTGCGGGAGGTTCCCAACCTGAGCAGCCAGCGATCCGTTTGAATGAGCGAGCACCATCATCGGCCATAACAGTATTTGGACATACAGTACGATGCGGGCGGATGGCTTCAGGCTCCGCCTCGTTTTTGGCCTGCCGCTGGCAGCCGTTGGCGGCGGCCAGCCCCAGTTCTGCCTCTGCATGTCGAGTCTACGTTGTCAAGTAGGAATTTTATATCCCCGTAGAGAACTGATCTGACAATCCAGCGCGGGCTGCCCGCGGCTAGGAGTGGCATGTCATGAATCAGCAACGTGTGCTTGGGATTGACCCGGGCACGGCGCGGATGGGCTACGGTGTGCTGGACGCGGAGGGGCCACGGCTGCGCCCAGTGGCGTTTGGGTGCATCGAAACGCCGGCGCACACCCCGGTGGCTGTCCGCTTGCAGATGATTTACCGCGAATTGAGCGCGCTTATTGCTAGAACTCGTCCCGAGGTTATGGCGATTGAACAGTTGTTCATGGGTCGCAACACCACCACTGCCATCAGTGTCGGGCAGGCGCGCGGGGTGGCACTCCTGGCCGGGGCAGAGGCACAACTGGCCATCGCCGAATACACGCCCATGCAGGTGAAACAGGCGGTGGTTGGTTACGGCCGCGCCGATAAAAGCCAGGTTCAGGAAATGGTGCGGGTGCTCCTGGGGCTGGCGGACAAACCGCGCCCGGACGACGCGGCGGACGCTTTGGCCTTGGCTATCACGCATGCCCACGCGGCCCCCATCGCGGAGCGCCTACGGCCGTCGGCCACGGATGGGGTAAGGAGAGGAGCGCGGTGGCCGTGATTGTGTTTCTGCGCGGCACGGTGCATGCAATCGGCGCAGGCCACGTGGACCTCGACGTGAACGGAATCGGGTACCGTGTCTATGTGCCCGCGCCCGTCACACGGCAGGTCGCTCTGGGACGCGAAGCGTTCTTGCACACCCACCGGTATGTGCGTGAGGATTCGGATGAGTTGTACGGCTTCTTGGACGAACGGGATCGGGACTGGTTTGAAATGCTGCTGCGGGTTTCTGGCATCGGGCCGAAGGGGGCTCTGCAGATTGTCTCGGACGCCGGCCGGGACGAGTTTTTCCAAGCGGTGATGCATGAAGACGCGGCGGCTTTGTGTCGACTGCCCGGCGTCGGCAAGAAAACGGCGCAGCGCATCATCTTGGAGCTGAGGGAGAAGGTCTCCGTGGTCAAGGGGACCGCGACCGGCGCAGGCGAGCCCTGGACCCCGCAGACGGCGCTCCTAGGCTCCGATGCACATCCGGAGGCGGGAGGGCTGGCCGCGGACGTGATTGAGGCCCTGATCGGGCTTGGCTATAATGAAAAGCAAGCCTACGCGGCGGTTGCCGCCGTGTTTGAAGAGGGGAAAGCCCTGGACGCGGCGGAGGCGCTGCGCGGCTGCCTTCGTTACCTGAGCGGCGCGCGCGCATAAGTCGCTCGCCGCGGGCGGGGCGGGCTTGTGGCTAGGATCTTCGAACGCACGGAAGGGGACGCATGGATGGAGGAGCGCATGGTGGCCGCTGAATGGCACCGCGAGGATGCGGCCCTGGATACGTTGCGCCCACGGTTTTTGGACGATTACATTGGCCAGAAGGCGGTCAAGGACAACCTGCGGGTGTTCATCCAGGCGGCCAGGGAACGTCAGGAGGCGTTGGACCATGTCCTCCTGTACGGCCCGCCAGGGCTTGGCAAGACCTCCCTGTCCATGATTATCGCGAACGAATTGGGTGTGAGCATTCGCGTCACGTCGGGCCCGGCCATTGAGCGTCCAGGAGACCTGGCGGCGCTTTTGACCAACCTTCAGTCCGGCGATGTCCTGTTCATCGACGAGATTCATCGCTTGCCGCGAGCGGTCGAAGAGGTGCTGTATCCGGCCATGGAGGATTTCGCCCTGGACATCCTGATTGGCAAAGGGCCCACGGCGCGCTCGGTGCGCCTGGATTTGCCTCCGTTTACGCTGGTTGGAGCGACCACGCGGGCAGGCTTGCTATCGGCGCCGCTGCGCGACCGTTTCGGCGTGATTGCGCATCTGGACTACTATACGACGGAGGACCTGGCGGCCATCGTGATGCGCACGGCAGGCATTCTGCAGTTGCCATTGGCGGCAGAGGCGGCGTTGGAGATCGCCAGTCGCAGCCGCGGCACCCCGCGCGTGGCGAATCGCTTGCTCAAGCGGGTGCGCGATTTCGCCCAAGTGCACAAGCAGCCCACGGTCACGCGCGAGGTTGCTGAGCGGGCGTTGGCGCGGTTGCACGTGGACCGCCTTGGCCTGGATGAGCTTGATTTCAGATTGCTGCGGACCCTGATTGAGAAGTTTGACGGCGGGCCAGTGGGTCTCGATACACTGGCCGCCGCCGTGGGAGAAGAGGCAGGCACGATAGAGGATGTCTATGAACCGTATCTGATTCAACTGGGCATGATTCAGCGTACCCCACGCGGTCGGGCGGCGACTGCGCGCGCCTATGAGCATTTGCATAAACCGATTCCGCCGGGCCGCTTTGCGGCAGAAGATGCGGACGCGATGGGCGGTTGAGCCGCGATGTCGGCTAAACTCCCGGGCGGATTTGGCGAGAAGACCCCCAAAAACTCCCGCGCGGCGCGAATTTATGTAGAGCGAGGTGGCAGGTGTGGGGGGATTCCCCTTTCGACGCAAAACGTCGCAGGACCCCGAACGTCTCTACCCGCTGCTCAGGTTGGCTCAGTCTGGGGACGAGCAGGCGCGCAGTGACCTAATTGAAGCTTATGTGCCGTTCGCGCTGAGGATTGCGTCACAAGCGTCGCGTCGATACATCGATCCAGACCGAGATGACGAGTTCAGCATAGCCCTGATGGGTATGAATGAGGCGATAGATCGATTTGATCCATCGAAGAAGGTCAACTTTCTGGGATTTGCGGAAACCATCATCCGTCGCCGCCTGATTGACTACTTTCGTTCCCAGCGCCTGCACGGACGCACCGTGCCCTGGACCGACTTCGACGTAGTGGATGAAGGGGACAATGTCATCAACTACGTCGAGGTGCGGACATCGCTGGATGCGTATGAAAGAGAGGAGGAGGAAAGGCGGCGACGGCAGGAGATTGAGGAATACGCCAAGCGGTTGCGGGAGTTTGGGTTGTCTTTCCAAGAACTGGTCAAGGTGTCTCCGAAACACGCGGACGCCCGGCAGAACGCCATGGAGATTGCGCGCTTGGTCGCGGCGGACGACGAGTTGCGTCGGTATGTCATGGAGCGGCGAGCGTTGCCGTTGAAGCAGCTGCAGGAGCGAGTCCAAGTGTCGCGCAAGACGTTGGAAAGACAGAGAAAGTACATTCTCGCCGTCATCCTGTTGTTGTGCGGCGATTATGCAACTTTGCAAGACTATATTTCGTAAGGCGTCCGGAGCGGCGGTAGGCCATCCGGCAGCCCGTCCTGGGGCGAAAGGAGGCGGCCCGATGCCAAGGGGGGTTGTGCTTGGCATCACTCGGCGGCATGCCATCGTTTTAACCCGCGATGGCGAGTTTTGTCGAATTCCGCGACAGAGCGGCATGTCGGTGGGTGGAGAAGTAAGCTGGGAGGCGCATCGGCACGCGTGGACTCGCGGGTGGCAGAAGGCTGCCGTGGCCGTCTGCGCAGCGGTCGTGTTCGCGGGGGTCGGGCTGCTGGGCGCGGGACAATTTTGGCCTTCGGGACGCGCCTACGCCTACGTGTCGTTGGACATCAATCCCAGTGTCTCGTTGACGGTCGACCGTCACACCCGCGTTCTGCGGGCCTCGCCGCTCAATGCATCCGGGCGCTCCCTGCTGAAACATGTGCACGTGGACGGAGATGAGCTGGGACAAGCCATCGGACAATTGGTTACGGCCACGGTCACGGGGCAGATGCTGTCTGCCGGGGATACGATTTTGGTCTCGGCGGCGCCTGCGGAATCAGGTCATGCCGTGGGTGACATTGCGTCCCGTGCGGCGGCGGCGGTGAAATCGGCCATTTCTGGGAACCCGAGTGCCAGGCGACTCCATCCGCGTGTGTATTCGTTGGACCTGTCCCACAGTGTCTGGAAGACGGCGGCAGCAGCCAAGTTGTCTCCGGGCAAGCTGGCCGCCTATTTGGCGGCGCATAAAGAAGGCGAATCGGTTGCGCTGTCCGACCTCTCCGGAGAGACATTGGCGCGGGTGCTGACCACAGCCCGGGCATCGAAATCGCTCTTGAGCACGCTCGAAAACGGGGATGACGCGGCGATAGCTTCGCTCATTCGCTCCCTGCCCGCGTCTTCCGCCCCCGCAAGCACCGCCCCGGCAGGGGCAAGCACGCCAGCAGGCGCCGCGCGATCCGACAGCGGGGGACCGTCCAACCAGCATGGACAGCCGCAGGCCGCGCAGCCGAAGGCCGGATCTTCCCCGCGGGATGCGAGTGGAACGGGAGAACCCCCGATTCAGGCGCCGTCCTCTTCTCAGGACAAAGCTGAGTATGTGCGGATTGAGGTGGGCGGTGTCACGCTCTGGGTTGAGGTGCAATCGTCAAGCGCGCCCCCGAGCGACGATGGGGGAACGGCGTCAGCCCTGAAACAGGGGGGAGCCAAGACGGCTGACCAACCGACCAGTTTTCAGACCAAGGTGCAGGCCGCGGCGCACACTGGGGGCGCCGGATGGTCCCCGGTATGGGGAGGGCGCGTACGGGCGCCGCTGAGCGAAAACCATGGGCACTCGGAGCACCAGGAGTCTCACGGTCGAATCCAGCTATGGAGTCATTCCCACGGTCACCCGTCTGGGAGGGGAGAAGGTCGCACGTCCGTTGGCGGTCCTGTGCGCACGCACGGCGACGGGTGGCTAACCCAATTCCATGCCAATCAGACCCATTCACACTCAACTGCCCATACACCGGCCAAGTCACACCGCAAGACGCGGGAAGCTGGCAAGCACAGCGTGAAAGCCAAGGCCCACGCGCACCTGCACGCGGCGATACATTAACGAACGTAGAGTCTCGCAGCGGGATGGGGCGCGTTGGTTTGTTAGGGTTGCTATGGACGTGCAAGGGCCGATGGACTGTCGGCCCTTGTTGTCTGTCCGAGGGTTTTGGGACGGACGGGTGATCCCGTATAATAGGGTTTTGATTGCGTTGCCGCTGTCTGAGGAAGGGTGAAAAGACGTGCTCGTCGAAGACTTTGATTATTCGTTGCCCGAGGAATTGATTGCCCAGACCCCGCTCGCCAATCGTGAGGATTCGCGCTTGTTGGTGGTCAATCCGCTGGATCAGACACTCCTGCATACAAGGTTTTCCTATATCGGTCAGCATCTGCAGCCAGGGGATGTGCTGGTGCTGAACAATTCGAAGGTCCTGCCGGCGAGGCTGCGTGCCGAGAAGCTGGATACCGGCGCGAAGGTTGAATTGTTGCTGTCAAGGCCGGTAAGTGAATACGAGTGGTGGGCGTTGGCGCGGCCGGCCAAGCGTTTGCGGTTAGGGTCTCGCCTGCGCCTTATGGATAATGGGATGGAGGCGGCGACCGCACAGGTGATGGAGGTGGCGGAAGAGGGCCTGCGCCGGATTCGGTTTGAGGTGGACGAGCCGATGACAGACTTTTTGGATAGGGTGGGAGAAGTGCCGCTGCCCCCGTACATCCATACACCGTTGCAAAATCGGGACCGCTATCAAACCGTTTACGCCCGCGAGCCCGGGTCGGTGGCGGCGCCGACCGCGGGCCTTCACTTTACGAAGCGGCTGCTGGATGAGTTGGCCAGGCAAGGGGTCGAGATTCATCATGTGACCCTGCATGTCGGCCTGGGTACGTTCCGCCCGGTCAAGGTGGAACACGTCGAGGAGCACACCATGCACAGCGAGGTGTACGAGGTGCCGGCATCGGTGGCAGAGGCGGTGAATCGGGCGCGAGCCGAAGGGCGGCGTGTGATAGCGGTCGGTACGACGGCGCTGCGCACGCTCGAGAGCGCGGGGGCGTGCGGCACAGTGACGGCCGGATCAGGGGAGACGGAAATCTTCATTTATCCAGGGTACCACTTTCAAATTGTCGACGGCCTGATTACCAACTTCCATTTGCCCAAATCTACCCTTCTCATGTTGGTGGCGGCGATGATGGGAACGGACTTCACAAAGCGTGTGTATGCCGAGGCGGTGGCCGAGCGGTACCGCTTCTTCAGCTTTGGCGATGCGATGTTTATCACCGCCCACGCAAAAGCGCAGGTGGCGGGCGCATGACACACCCGGTCCGTTACGAACTGTTGCGACGTTGTAGCCGTACACAGGCACGCCGCGGACGCCTGTATACACCGCACGGGGTGATTGAAACACCGGTATTCATGCCGGTGGGGACGCAGGCGACGGTGAAGACGCTGGCGCCGTGGGAATTGCGGGAAATGGGGGCGGGGATTATTCTTTCCAACACCTATCACCTGCACCTGCGGCCCGGCGAGAACCTGGTGGCGGAGGCGGGCGGGCTGCACTCGTTTATGCAGTGGCCTGGCGCCGTGTTGACGGACAGTGGGGGGTTCCAGGTGTTCAGCCTGGCCGACCTGCGCAAGATCACCGATGAGGGTGTCCACTTTCGCTCCCACTTGGACGGCAGCCGCCTGTTTTTTTCCCCGGAGACGGTGATGGCGATTGAAAACAAGTTGGGCGCCGACATAATCATGGCGTTCGACGAATGTCCTCCCTATCCGGCTGAGCGGAGTTATCTGGAGACCTCATTACGCCGGACCCTGGAATGGGCCAGGCGGTGCCTGGCGGCCCACCGGCGGCCTGAGGAACAGGCGCTCTTTGGCATTGTGCAGGGAGGCATGCACAAGGACCTGCGCCGACAGGCGGCGGAGACGCTGGTTGAACTGGATTTTCCCGGTTACGCGGTGGGCGGCTTGAGCGTCGGGGAGCCAAAGGAATTGATGTACGAGATGCTGGCTTACACGACCCCTCTGCTCCCGGATGACAAACCTCGTTACCTGATGGGCGTGGGCTCGCCGGACGACCTGTTTGAAGGGGTGGAGCGCGGTGTCGACATGTTCGATTGCGTCCTGCCGACGCGCATCGCGCGCAATGGCACCGTGCTGACGTCACGCGGCCGCCTTGTCATCCGCAACGCACGCTATGCCCGGGACTTCTCGCCGCTGGACGAGGACTGTGGGTGTCGAGTGTGTCGGACGTTTTCCCGCGCTTACATCCGCCACCTCATCAAGGCTGATGAGGTGCTCGGCATTCGTCTGACCAGCTACCACAACGTACACTTCCTGCTGAAGACGATGGAAAATATCCGACAAGCGATTGCAGAGGACCGGTTTCTGGAGTACAAGCAGGAATTCTACAGGATGTACGGGTATAATGAATAATTGACAATGCGTGAACGCATGCCCGCCGGTGTACGGGTGGGTGGTCGTGACGAGAGAGGATGTGTCGGTTTGCAGTCCAGCAGTTCGCTGATTTTTATCGTTGTCATCCTGGCTCTGTTCTATCTGGTGGTGTTTCTGCCGCAGCGGCGGAACCAACGCCGGCGCGTTGAGATGATGCGCAAGCTGTCGCCGGGGGCCGAGGTCATGACATCAGCCGGGATCTTCGGCACGGTCGTCGACGTGGGTGAGGAGCGGGTTACGGTGGAGATTGCCCCGGATGTCGCCGTTCAGGTGCACCCGCAGGCGATAGCCAATGTCGTCCGCGCCGCTTCTGACCAGGCAGCTTCAGAGTCTGTGGAGGCCCGGGACAGGGAATCCGATGAACAGGAGGACTCATCGGCCGGGGATGATTGACGTGGCCCAGGCCGGCGGGGCGCGACAAGGCCGCCTGGGTTGAGGCGGCCTTCTTCTGGATGTTAATCCTGGATGCGTGCGGTGCTCGCACCGATGATGCCTGTGAAGGCTCCGATCAAGGAGATGATGCACACGCGAAGCACGCTTGCAGGGTCCAGGGCCGTTGTGTCCGGGTACAGGCCGAGCCCGATACCCAGCATGATCCCTGCGTAGGATAGCCCCACGACGCCGCCGTAGTACCATCCCCTGGTTGTACCGGCGCGGCTGCTGGTCAGCGCACCGCAAATCACGGCGGCGCAGCGAACGCAGTAGGCGGCCGTGTCTAGTTGAGCTGCGGACGCAGTCCCGAAGTGGGCCCACATGGCCACGAGCAGAGCTCCGACGGCGGTGACGAACAGGGACCACGCGAGTCCGAACAGAACGGGAAACCGACGGAACGAGTTGGAACTGTGCTCCGCCATTGTGCATCCTCTCCTTGCAAAGGATCGGTTTTCGGTGCCGCCATGCTGATTCTATGTCCCCTGTCCATCATTTATGAAATTCATGTACAATAGATTGTGCAACGTTGGAAATTCGGGGCAATCCATCCATGACAGATAGAGACACGAGAGATACTTGAAGTACGGGATATTGCGGCGCATGGGGCGGGAGGGTGCCTTTGGAGTGGGTGAAGGCATTTGAAAAGTGACCGAGCGGCCTTAGCCAAAGTCTTCGAGTTGGGCGTAGGTTTGATTGGAATCCTCCTTGCTTGCAGCACGTTTCCGGGTTTGACCCGGATACCCCTCTGGCTGCTTCTGTATTGGTTTGCCCTCGCCATCCTGCTGGAAGCCATTCTGGTACCGATTGGCAAGACCTTAATCACCTTGATTGTCGCGCTGCCGATTGGCGTCGCCTTGGCCTACGGGGTCGCTCCGGCGGTGTGGCTGCTGGTGGTGGCCGAGCTGTGTACGCCCTGGCTGCGCCAGTCGCGGCCCCGCTGCTCCAGCGCGTTGTTTAATGCGGGCCAGTACGCCGTGAGCGCCTGGGCTATGGCGCTCGTCATGCGTGGGGTGGCCCCGTTCGACATGTCCGCGGCCGGCGGAGTGCAGCGGTTTCTTGCCGGCCTCGCCGGCGCTGCCGTGTTCTTCGTGATCAACCACGGGCTGGTTCAGGTCTGCGCCTGGCTGTGGGGACGGTTTTCTTGGCGAAGCGCCATCGAGGCTGCCGCTTGGGATGGGATGACCTACTTGATCGCGATCCCGTTCGACGTGATCATGGTGGCGCTCCAGCCTATCAATCCGGTGCTGGCCGCCGTCGCCTTTCTGCCCATCGTGTTGCTGGGCCAGTTGCTGCGCATGTACCGCAGGATGGCCCTGATGCAACAGGTCCACCAGTTGACTGGACGGCTCGCCGCCGAGTTTGACGTCGACCGCATCTGTGAAGAGGCGGCGCGCCTGGCGGCGAAACTGACGGATGCCGACTCGACCGCCGTGTTTACGCTGGACGAGCGGGATCATATCCTTCTGCCGAACGCGATTTACCCGATGGAGACTTCAACCTCTTACCAGCTGGACGGATGGCGGGAGGAGGACGGCAGCGTTGTGTGGCAGGTCGCGCGAGGCACGGGCATGGTCTACATTCCCGATGCGCACAGAGATCCGCGCCTTAGCCGCAACAGTGGATTGCCGACAGATCGGTTTCGCAGCGTGGCGATGTTCCCTCTGCGGGCGCAGGGGCACGCCCACGGCGTGGTGATGTGTTTCGCCGCCAACAGCCATGCGTTCACCAGCACCCTGGAATACGTGTCGGCGTTGGCTGCCCAGGTGGCCATGCTGCTGGAGAACGCCAAGTTGTACCAGGAACTGCAGGAGTTATCCTGGCGGGATGGCGCGACGGGCCTGTACAATTACCGATTTTTCTACGCGGCGCTCGCAGGTCGGCTGCAGGCGGCGCGCGAACACGGGCAGCCGCTCACGGTTGCCATCGTGGATGTGGATCTGTTTAAGAAATTCAATGATACCTACGGGCACCTGGCGGGGGACGCGGTGCTGAAATCGGTTGCCGGGCTCCTCTCGCAGCTCGCCGGCCCCGGTGCCATCGTCGCGCGTTACGGCGGCGAGGAGTTCGCGCTCATCCTTCCCGTCGATCCCGGCGCGGCATGGACCATCCTGGAGCGCATACGCGGCGAGATCAGTCGCCATGTGGTGGAGTTTGATGGCCACCGCCTGCAGGGCCTGACCGTAAGTTGCGGCTTTGCCTCCTTTCCGGACCACGGGAGCAACGACAGAGACCTCCTGCTCAAGGCCGACTCCGCCCTGTATTGGGGAGCCAAGCAGCGGGGGCGCAATCGCACGGTGGTCTATGCGCCCGAGTTCGACGCTCAGTTGTTCGTGGATAACCCGACGGGCCTATACACGCTGCATTTCATCAACGTGCGTTTGCGTGAGGAGTTGGCACACGGGGTCTGTACCTGGGGGGCCATCTGTCTGGACATTGAGCACTTTTCCCAAGTGAACCAGAGGTTTGGTTTCGACGCCGGGGATCAGGCGCTCAGGAAAGTCAGCCTGATACTGAAAGAGTCTCTGCGCCAGGGTGAGCTGGCCTGCCGCTACGGCGGAGACGAGTTTTTCGTCCTCCTGCCGATCCGCTCCCGCTCAGAGCTGGACGGGGTGGCGGAGCGTCTGGTGGAGGCGGTCGCCAGCCACCCTATCACGCTCGATACAGGAGTGCGCCTGGCGCTGAAACTCAACTGCCGGACGGAACTGTTCACGGAGCTGAACGACTTCACCGATTTGGCGGACCGGGTGGGAGACATGTTCGCGGAGCTGCACGCGGAGGAGGCCTCGAGGGCCTGAGCGGTTCCAGACTCAAAACATACTGCCTCCGCCCTTGGTTCATACTGACCATCAGGTGCGGATCTCATTCCCTCTTCTGGATGGCGGCGTCCGCAAGCTGGTAGCGGTTGGGGGCGGTGTGGATGTTAGAACTACCGCTGTGGCAGTTGTGTGTGCGCATCGTGGTGCTGTACCTGTCAGTCATGTTGGCCCTGCGCTTTATGGGAAAACGGGAGATTGGCCAGTTGTCCGTGTTCGATTTTGTGGTCTCGGTGATGATGGCCGAACTGTCCACTGTGCCGATGGAAGACACCCGCGTACCGCTCGTTCAATCTCTCCTGTGCATCGGCGCCTTGGTGGTGTTGCAGATCCTGGTGGCGCTGGTGCAGTTGAAGAGCCACCGATTCCGTCATTGGGTGGAGGGGGAACCGACCGTCTTGATTGAACGCGGACAGATACGCGACAAGGAGATGGCCCGCTCGCGCTACACGATGCACGATCTGCTGACCCAGTTGCGGGAAAAGGGGTTCGCCAACGTGGCCGATGTGGAGTTTGCGATTCTGGAGACGTCCGGCCAACTCAGTGTCTTTCCCCGCCCGGACAAGCAGCCGCTGACACCGGCGGACGCGGGCCTCATACCGGAATCCGCCGGCTTCCCGATGCCGCTTGTGTTGGACGGGCGGGTGGTCGAGAAAACATTGCGCCAAATTGGGCAGAGCCGAGAGTGGCTGGAGGCGGAGGTGCGCCGGCGCGGTTACGGAGAGCTGGCGGATGTCGCGTACGCCGCCATTGACGCCCAAGGGCGGCTGCATCTCGATGCCCGCGACGAGTGAGGGCGCGCCGCGAAGGCTGCGCCGTCCGCTTCCCATCTGCGGCTGACATCTGCGCCACGAGCCGCCCTCCGCCGGGAGGTTCAGGTGGTGAACGGAAAGCATCGCAACGCGCGCGCCAATAGCGGACCGATGCGCGGAATGCGCGACAGGTTGGACGAGGTCAGCACCCGCATGGCTCCCAGCAACCAGGTGTAGACGGCTCCGCCCACCGCCAGCGCCAACAGCAGGGAGAGGGTACGGGTGGGCTGCTGGGTCTGCCGCAAAAACTCCAGGACTATCAGCATGCCGAACGACGCCAAGGCAATTTTTGCGGTGTCATCAATGCGCACCGCAAACCCGATGTACCGGTAGACGTCGATAAAATTCAGCGCCGTCGTCAGCACCACAGAGGCGGAGGTCGCCAGCGCCACGCCCAGGATGCCGAGCCCCGGCCGAGCGGCCAGCAGATACATGAGGGCCAGCTGCACGACGCCGCCAATCACCGAGTTGCGCATGGCGGCTCCGGCCCGGTTGAGACCCTGCAGGATGCCGGCCAGAGGGCCACGCAGGTAGAGCAGAAAACCGCTTGGGGCCATCAGCGCCAAAATCGGGCCGACGCTGGGCTCGCCGTAGACGGCTTGGCACAGCGGCGTGGCGAACAAGGTGAGTGCGACCGACATCGGGAACCCCACCAGCGCGGTGGCTTTCCAGGTCTGCATCAGGCGCGTGCGGATGCGCTCTGGTTCCTCGTCGGCGGCAGCTTCCGACACGGCGGGGACCAAGGTGGTGGCTAGTGCGCCGGTGAACACGGTCGGAAAGACCAACAGCGGGATGGCCATGCCCCCATACTGGCCATAGAGGGTGGTCGCCGCCTGGGTCCCGTGTCCGGCCAGCGCGAGCGCCCGGGTGACCAGCACCGGTTCGGCCGCATACAGGAGCGAGCCGATGAGCCGATTGAGCGTCACTGGTGCGGCCACCTCGGCAATGGCGGACAGCGTCTGCCGGGCGGTCTCCAGGCTGCGGTTGGGTGCGTCGGCAAACACTACCGATACGCGCGCCCGCCGCCGGTATTGGATGACCAGGAAAACGAGGCCGGCCAGTTCACCGCACATCATGCCGAGCATGGCGGCGGCGGCCGCGTAGGCCAGGCTGACGTGAACCCAGTACGCGGCCAGGACCCAGACGCTGCAGATGCGGACCAGCGTCTCCAGGATGGACGCCCAGGCGGGCGGTGACATGTCCTGCAGCCCCTGAAAGTAGCCGCGGAAAATGCTGGCGATGGCAATGATGGAGACAATGGGAATCATCGCCAGGTAGGTCGGATAGGCCATCGGGTTGGTCAGCCAGTATTGTCGCACCAGGACTCGCAGCAGCCACATCAGAAGGGTGAAGAGGGCGGCCATGCTCAGGATGACCACGGTGCTGACGCGCAGGACACGCAAGGTGCGAACCTTGTCTCGCTGGACAACCGTCTCTGCGACCAGCTTGGATATCGCCACCGGCAGGCCAGCGGTGACAAAGGTCAAGATGAGGCTGAGGAGGGGGCTGACGAGTTGGAACAGGCCGATGCCTTCGGCGCCAATCAGGCGTGTGAGAAAGATGCGGTAGACGAAGCCGAGGATTCGATTGACCAGGGCGGCGGCCATCAGCACCATGGCGCCCTGGAGAAACGAACGGCGGACCACGCAGCAACCCCTCCCCGGAGAATCGGACTGGCGTCTGCCGGACACCTGCCTGTGCGCTTGGCGGCCTGCGCCGGGACGCTTGTGGACAAACGAGGCACGTCCTACAGCCATCTGTATGCGCTCTTGCCGGCGGATAGTCGCCTGTCTGCAGGAAGTCTGCCATGGGTGACGAACTTGTCTTTATGGAAATGACCAGGCGCCGGGACCACCGCTTAGGCGGATGGTCGTGGCCTGTGGGTAGGGGGAGATGAGATGGGTTGGCAGGAGGAATCGGGTCGCGACGAAGGGGCCTTAGCGGAACCCTGGCGCGGCTATGAACGTGACCTGATGAATCTTTGCGCCATCAAGGCGGAAGAGTTTCATCTGTTGGGCTACGAGCACGTGACAGCCGAGGATGTGTGGCGCTGTGTGCGTGAGCGGACGCACGGCAGCCAGCCGCTACACCGCATGGTGGAGGCCATCTTGGGGCTGCAAATCGGTCAGTTCATGAGTTACGCGACCTTGGACGCTTATCGAGGAGGCGCGGACGAGGAGGATCGACTGGCCGCGTTTCCCTGGTTTGACGGTGGAAAGCGCGGTTGATTATACTAATGGACGTGTTGTTTTCGCGGGGGGGTGCTCGAAACAGGACAGGACTGTTTTGAGCACCTCCGTCGGCGCGGTGGGGAGGACAGGCATTAATGAGGTGGGGCCGTTTTCTCGGCTTTCTAGCTATCGTCTGCATCATTCTCGGTGTGACCGCAGGCACTTCCATGAACGTCTGGAAAACCATCCGGCTCGGATTGGATCTGCAGGGCGGTATGGACTTGCTGTACAAAATTGAACCCCCGCAAGGGCAGGCCCTGACTGCGGCCGGGAAACAGGCCCTCTTACAAGCGGTGCAACTGCGCGTCAACTCTCTGGGCGTGGCCTCGCCCGTGATCGAATTGGAGAGCGGCGACCAAATCCGCGTCGAGTTGGCCGGAAACTTCAACCAACAGACGGCGGAACAAGTGATAGGCCAAACGGCGCAACTAGAGATTTACGGAAGCGCCGTGGAGAAAAACGGGAAATGGGTGCCGGCCCCCCATGCCAAGCCGCTCATCACCGGCGCTGATATCCAGCCGAACAGCGCCCAGGTAGGGCAGGACCAATACGGCAACATAGCGGTCAACCTGGAGTTCAAGGATAAACAAAAGTGGGCCAACATCACCAAGCGATACACCAAAAAGGTGCTGTACACATTCCTGAACGGGCAGTTGTTGACAGCGGCGAAAGTGAACGGGGAGATACCCAACGGACAGACGCAACTGACCGGGAACTTCACGGTCCAAAGCGCGACGGAGTTGGCCAAGGAGTTGAACGCTGGCTCTCTGCCTTACCCCTTAAAGCTGGTCAGCTCCATGAATGTCGGTCCTACCCTCGGCATGGTCTCGCTGCGGGCGACACTGTGGGCGGGCCTGGCGGCGGTGGCCCTGATCTTCATCTTCATGCTGCTTGTCTACCGGCTGGCTGGACTGGTGGCCGATTTAGCCCTGGTGGCCTATGGCTACCTCACGCTGGTCACGTTTTCCGGCATGCATGTGGTGCTGACCCTCTCCGGCTTGGCTGCGCTCGTGCTCGGCGTCGGCATAGCCGTGGATGCCAACATCATCACCTATGAACGGGTCAAAGACGAGGTGCGCGCCGGCAAGAGCCTGCAGTCGGCTGTCATTTCCGGGAACAAGCGGGCGCTGCGGACCATCATCGACGCCAACGCGACCACGTTCATCGCCGGCGCGGTGATGTATTGGTTCGGCCAGGGGGACATCCGCGGTTTTGCGGTGGCTCTGATGATAAGCATTGTCATCAGCATGTTGACGGCGGTGCTGTTGAGCCGGGCCATGCTGCTGTTGCTCACTCGCTCGGGTGCCGTCCGCCGACCGTGGTGGTATGGCGCGAGGAGAGAGGGGGTGAAGGCGTGAAGGTGCACTTTGACATCGTGCGCCGGCGGCATTGGTTCTTCGGGTTGTCGCTCGTGATCACCGTTATCGGCCTGATTGTGTGGGCCACCATGGGCTTCAACTTGGGGACCGATTTCAAGGCTGGATCACGCGTGCAGATGGACCTCGGCCAGCCGGTAAACATAGCGCAGGTGCGGTCGATGATGAGCGACGCCGGGTTGCCGGTGGGACAGGACGCCATCACCGTCGCCGGTGCCAACAAGCAGACGGCCGTCGTCCGCTTCCCGCAGGTGTTGACGCAGGCGCAGGTGGCCACCATCAATCGGCTGGAGAAACAGCAGTTTCCGCATTCGCAGGGAGCGGCCATCTCGACCGTGTCCCCATTCGTGGCGCAGCAGACCTCGCGCAAGGCGGTCTGGGCGGTGCTGCTGGCCTCGTTGTTCATCGTCGCCTACCTGGCGGTACGGTTTGAATACCGGTTTGCGCTTGCCGCCATCATCGCGCTCCTGCATGACGCGTTCATCGTGATCTCGGTGTTCGCGATGTTCCGCCTGGAAGTGGACTTGACGTTCGTCGCCGCGGTGCTGACCATTGTGGGCTACTCCATCAATGATACGATTGTCATTTTTGACCGCATTCGCGAAAACCTCAAGCTCACGCCGCCGAAGACGTACCATGATCTCCAGCAGCTGGTGAACCGCAGTCTCTGGCAGACCATGACGAGGTCCATCAACACGGTCGTGACGGTGTTGATAGCGGCGGTGATGCTGTATTTGTTCGGCGGCCAGTCGATACACAACTTCACGCTCGCCCTCATAGTCGGTCTGGTCAGCGGGGCTTACAGCTCCATCTTCATCGCGAGTCCCATCTGGTTCGTCTGGCGCGGACGGGGGCTGCCCCGCGGCGAGCCGGAAGGGGTGCCGGGCGCATAGGCGGGAAGCTTGGTGGTACGGGATGCGCTCCTCTGGGAGCGCATTCTTGATCCACGTGGAGGAGAGGCGTGTTGCAGGGGCCGACGGATCGACAAATGCAGCTTGCCGCCTGGAGCGGATTGGTGGTCAACGTCCTGTTGACCCTGGCCAAGGCGGCGGTGGGCGTGCATGCCGACAGCCGCGCTCTGCTGGCCGATGCCGTGCACTCCGGCGCGGACGTGTTCGGGTCCATCGCGGTCATGGTCGGCCTGAGGGTGGCGCGCAAGCCTCCGGACGCGGACCATCCCTATGGCCACGGCAAGGCGGAGCTGCTGAGTTCCGCGGTGGTGGCAGCGGTGCTGGTACTGGCCGCCGTGCAGGTCGGCTACGATTCCATCGGCTCCCTGTTCACCGCTGTCTCGCCGCCTTCGCCACCGGCGGCGTGGATGGCCGCCGCGGCGATTGCGGTCAAAGAGGCGCTATACCAATATTTCCACCGGCTCGGGCGGCGGCTGCACAGCCGCAGCCTGTTGGCCAGCGCCGTGGACCACCGCTCCGACGTGTTCGCCTCCTCGGCGGCTCTCCTCGGCATCGTCCTGGCCCTGGTTGGACGGTGGGCGGGCGTGCACTGGCTGCTGTACATGGACGGGGTGGCGGGCGCGTTCGTGGCTCTATTGGTGCTGAAGATGGGCTACGACTTGGCCCGGGAGACCGCCCAGCCGCTGATGGATCGGGTGCTGGAAGGGGAAGAGCTGCTGCCTTATGAGAGGTGTGTCAACGGTGTGCGGGGCGTGCGGAGGATCGACGGACTGCGTGTGCGCGATCACGGCCAGTACGTGATTGTCGACGTCAAGATCGGAGTCGACGCGGACATGACGGTGGCCCGCGGGCACGCCATCGCGGCCGACGTCAAGCAGGTGCTCATGCAGGAGTTTCCCAGGGTGCTGGACGTGCTTGTCCATGTCAACCCGTATTATCCGGATCCGCCCGTGGATAGAGGGCCCCGGGACAGCGAGGAGGGTGGAGCGTGAACACACCGCTGTGGCGCACGGCACAGGTCCAACCGGAGCGGGCGGAGGCGCTGGCCAGGCGGATGGCGATTCCGGTGCGCGTCGCGCGCTGGCTGTGCGCGCGCGGATTGGATGGGGAGGACAACCCGGCCCAGTGGCTGACTCCGTCTGCTGTCCCCTACACCCCGCCGTTCGCGTTTCTCGACATGGCGGCGGCCGTGGCGCGCATTGGGCAGGCAGTGCGTGCAGGTGAGCGGATTGCGGTGGTCGGCGATTACGATGTCGACGGGGTGACAGCCAGTGCTATCCTGATGGACACGCTGGACGCGCTGGGGGCCAAGTGCGTGTGCGTCCTGCCGCACCGGGAGCGGGACGGGTACGGGCTCTCCCACGCGCTGGTGGACCGGGCGCTGGCAGCCGGGTGCCAATTGATTGTGACCGTGGATAACGGCATTCGCGCCGGCGCTGCCGTGCTCTACGCGTTGGCGCAGGGGCTGGATGTGGTGGTCTCGGACCACCACGAGCCGGGGGAGGGACGGCCGCCGAGCCAGATTCCGGTCGTTCACTGGTCACGCGCCAGCCATCCGGATGCGCTCAAGCGGTTGTCGGGCGCCGGCGTCGCCTGGAAGCTGTGCCAGGCGCTTCTCAGCGAAGCCGGCGGACTGGCTGGACCCGCGGTGGAGCGCGCGCGGGCGGGGGAGGCGTTTCGCCTGGGCCTGGCGGCTCTGGGCGCCTTGGCGGACGTGATGCCGATGGTAGGTGAAAATCGGCGCCTGGTCGTCGAGGGCTTGGCCGCCCTTCGTCGCTGCCGCAGACCGGGTTGGCTGGCCTTGTGCGCGGTGGCGGGTCTTGATGCAGACAGCGTCACAGCGACCGACGTGCTGTGGCGGATTGCCCCGCGGTTGAACGCCGCTGGACGCATGGACACGGCCGAGCATGCGCTGGCCCTGCTGCTCGCCGCCGATCCCGGCGAAGCCCAGGCCCGCGCCGAGGAAATCGAGCGGCTCAACGGCCTGCGCAAGGCGGAAACGGAGCGGGCCTTGGCGCAGGCCAAGGTGCAGGCCCAGGAACAGATCTCGTCCGGCGCGGGTTTCGTGGTCTCCCACGGGCCTTGGCCGCTCGGCGTGGTCGGCATCGTCGCCGCCAAACTCACCGAGACGTACGGGGTGCCCGCCTTGGTGCTGGCCGACACCGGGGATACCCTCCTGCGGGGATCCGGTCGCGCTCCGGCCGGTTTTCCCTTGCACCAGGCACTGGCGGATTGCGCAGAGCTGTTCGACCACTTCGGCGGCCACGACGAGGCGGTCGGCTGCGGCCTGTCGCGGGAACGCCTGACGGACGTCCGCCAGCGGCTGAGCGCGTTCGCTGCCGCTTGGCAGTCTGAATGCCTGTCCCCGGCGAACACGCCGCAGGTTCTGGCCGATGACTACCTGCCCCTCGCCGAAGCGACGCTGGAGTTGGCGGCATGGATAGACCGCCTGGGACCATACGGGCCGGGGCACCCCATGTGGCGGTTCTGTGTCGGGCCGGTGCGCATTGTCCAAGTGCGCCGGATGGGGGACGGCCGCCATGTCCGGCTCAAGGTCAGTGAGGCCGGAGGTTGCCAGGACCTGGTTTGGTTCCATGCCCCGCCCTCGGTGTTCACGTGGAAGCCGGGCGATACGGTGACCGCGATTGTCGAGTTGGAGCAGAGCGTTTGGCAGGGCCGGGCGCGCGCCCAACTGCGGGTCATCCAGGCGGGACTCTCCAATCGCGTGCTGACACGCGAGCATTTTGCCGACCTGTACCGCCTGCTGCGGGCGCGCCGTCGTCTGCGCGCCATCGAAGCGGTGCGGGAAGCGCCAGGCTACGGACTGGATCAGGTGGCGACGATGCTCGACACGTTTGTCGAACTCGGGTTTGCTCGCTTGTCGGATCATGCGTATCATGTTGTTGAATCGGCGGCGCCGCGCGATTTGCGGGAAGCCGCACACTACCGTGACCATTTGCGGACAAACGCGGCATGGTCCGTTTGACGAAGGGTCGGTTTCATATTGGATAAGAAGGAAACTATGGAGTTTAGGCGGCTTATCCGGGAGATTCCGGATTTTCCTCAGCCGGGAATTTTATTTCGCGACATCACGCCGCTCTTGGCCGACGGCGCCGGCTACAGGCAGGCGATTGACGCGCTGGCCGAGTTTTCACGCGGGCTGCGGGCCGACTTGATAGTGGGCCCGGAGGCGCGCGGGTACGTGGTCGGGGCGCCACTGGCCTATGCTCTGGGCGTGGGTTTCGTTCCCGTCCGCAAGCGGGGGAAGCTGCCCGCGCAGACGGTGAGCGTGGAGTACCAGTTGGAATACGGCACCAATGTGCTCGAAATCCACACGGACGCGGTCGCCCCCGGGCAGCGGGTGGTGGTCGCCGATGACCTGTTGGCCACCGGCGGCACCATCGGGGCGACCATTGAGTTGGTCCGCAAGTTGGGCGGGCAGGTGGTCGGCGCTGCTTTTTTGATTGAGCTGACACACCTGCGCGGCCGGGACAAGCTGCCCGACATCACCATACGGACGTTGGTTGAGTATTGATGGTTATGGCACAGCAATGGGTGCGGCAGGGGAGTGGTCGTGTGTCCATCGAGGACCTCTGCGAAAAGGTGGCAGGATACGCGAAACCGGAGGAACTCCATCTGGTCCGCCGGGCTTACGCGCTGGCCGAGAAAGCGCACAGCGGCCAGCGGCGCAAGTCGGGCGATCCGTACATCACTCACCCTTTGGCTGTGGCGGACATTTTGGCGGACCTGCGCTTGGACACCACGACACTGGCAGCCGCGCTGCTGCACGATGTGGTCGAGGACACCGCCGTGTCCGACGAGGACATCGTGCGGGAATTCGGCCCCGAGGTGGCCGCCCTGGTGGATGGGGTCACGAAGCTGAAACGAATTAAGTTCGACTCCCGGGAGGAGCACCAGGCGGAAAATTTGCGCAAGATGTTCATGGCGATGGCCAAGGACATCCGCGTCCTCTTGATCAAGCTGGCCGACCGGCTGCACAACATGCGCACCCTGCGCTACCAGACACCGGAGAAGCAGGCGCGCACGGCCCGTGAAACGCTCGAGATCTTCGCTCCTCTGGCGCACCGGCTTGGCATCTACACGGTGAAATGGGAACTGGAGGACACGGCGCTGCGCTACCTGAACCCGCAGCAGTACTACCGGATTGTCAACCTGATGGCAAAAAAACGCCGGGAACGGGAGCAGTACGTCGAAGGCGTGATGCAGATCCTGCGCCAGCGCCTGCAGGAACTGGACATCCAGGCGGAGGTTTCCGGGCGCGCCAAGCACATCTACAGCATTTACCGGAAGATGGTGACCCAGCACAAAGAGTTCAACGAGATCTACGACTTGTTCGCCGTGCGCGTGATTGTCGACAGCATCAAGGACTGCTACGGGGTTCTGGGCGTCGTGCACACACTCTGGAAGCCGATGCCGGGCCGCTTCAAAGACTACATCGCTATGCCCAAGGCGAACATGTACCAAAGCCTGCACACCACCGTCATCGGCCCCAACGGTGACCCTCTGGAGATTCAAATTCGCACCTGGGAGATGCATCAGACGGCGGAGTATGGGATTGCCGCCCACTGGGTGTACAAAGAGGGGGCGCAGCGGGCGGAGGGTAAGTTCGCCCAAAAACTCGCCTGGTTCCGGGAGGTCCTGGAATGGCAGCAGGACTTCCGCGACGCCCAGGACTTCATGGAGACGCTGAAGATTGACCTGTTTTCGGACGAGGTGTTTGTGTTCACGCCCAAGGGCGATGTCATCGAACTCCCGACCGGATCGGTCCCGATTGATTTTGCCTACCGCATTCACACCGATATCGGCAACCGCTGCATCGGCGCCAAGGTCAACGGCAAGATTGTGCCGCTGGATTACAAGCTGAAAACCGGAGATATTGTCGAGGTCCTCACCTCCCGCCACAGCTACGGGCCCAGCCGTGATTGGCTGAAAATTGTGCAATCTTCCCAGGCCAAGAGCAAGATCCGGCAGTGGTTCAAGAAGGAGAAGCGCGAGGAGAACATCAACCGCGGCCGCGAATTGGTTGAGAAAGAACTCGTCCGGCAGCGGTTGAACCCGGCTGACCTGCTGACCTCCAACTACGTCGCCGATGTCCTGCAGAAGTTTAATTTCAGCCGCGAGGACGACTTGTTTGCCGCCATCGGCTACGGCGCCTTGAGCCCTGCCCAGGTGGTGACACGGCTGGTCGAGCGCTACCACAAGGACCATGAGGAGACGACGATTGAGGTCGTCAACCGAGAGTTTCCCTCCCGCGCGCGACGCAACCCGACGGGTGTGCGTGTCCAGGGAGCGGACAACCTGTTGGTGCGTTTTGCCCGTTGTTGCAACCCGGTCCCGGGCGACGAGATCCTCGGATTTGTGACGCGCGGGCGCGGGGTGTCGGTGCACCGCACGGACTGTCCGAACGTGAAGGAACTGCGCGCCGACGCGGAACGGATGCTGCCTGTGGAGTGGGCTCCAACTCCCGATTCCGATTTCCGCGTGGAGCTGGAGATCCTGGCTCTCGACCGCAACGGCCTGCTCAACGAGGTGCTGATGGCCATGGCCGAGTCGAAGACCGAAGTCACCGCGGTCAGCGGCCGGGCGGATCACCAGCGGATTGCGCACATCCACTTGAGTGTACGCATTCACAACCTGGAACACCTGCGCAGCGTGGTCGAGCGGCTGAAGCGGCTCAAGGATGTGCAGAGCGTGCGGCGCGTGATCCACTAGACCAGGATGACGGGGCAAGAAGGGGGACGAACCGATGCGAGCGGTGGTGCAGCGATCAGGCCCGGCCGAGGTGACGGTGGACGGCCGCGTGGTCGGCCGCATTGACCATGGGCTGGTGGTCCTGCTCGGTGTGGGCGTGGACGATACGGAACAAGACGCCGACTACGTGGCGGAAAAGGTGGCTCACCTGCGCATCTTCGCAGACGAGACGGGACGCATGAATCGTGACGTGCTGGCCGTGGGCGGCGCCGTCTTGTCGATCTCGCAGTTCACCCTGTACGGGGACGTGCGCAAGGGACGCCGTCCCAACTACATGGCGGCGGCTGCGCCGGAGTTGGCGCGCGCTTTGTACGACCGGTTCAACGCGCGGCTGCGCGGCTGTGGGCTGCGCGTGGAGACCGGAGAATTTGGTACCATGATGCAGGTCTCGTTGGTCAACGACGGGCCCGTCACAATTCTCGTGGATAGCGCGCGAGGCTTTTGAATGGAATGGTGGAGGTGGCTGCAACGTGCGCGTCGAGTCGTTTGTCGTCAGCCCTTTCGGCTCCAATTGTTACGTGTTGGCGGCGGCGGAAGGTGCGGGATCGCCCGCGGTCATCGTGGACCCTGGGGATGTGTCCTTGGATCCCGTGTTTGCGCACATCGAAGAGAAGGGCTGGCGGGTGACCGCGGTGTGGAACACACACGCCCACATCGACCACGTGCTGGGCGTCGATGCGGTGCGCCGGCGCTACGGTGTGCCGGCGTACGTGCACCGCGCGGATTTGCCGCTGTGGCAGCAGGTGCCCGAGTACGCCCAGATGTGGCTTGGCCGCACGGTCGACAAGCTGGCGCCGCCTGATGCGTTTTATGAGGACGGGGACGAGGTGTCGTTGGCAGGGTTGACGTTCTCGGTTTGGCACACCCCCGGCCACTCGCCGGGCAGCGTCTGTCTGATTGGGAGCGAGCTGGCGTTCACCGGGGACACGCTGTTCGCCGGCACCATTGGGCGAACCGACCTGCCGCTCTCCGACGCCGCCGCGATGGAGGCCTCGCTGAGGCGGCTTTTGGCCCTAGACGATGGGCTGCAGTTGTATCCAGGGCACATGCAGCCGACATCGATGGCGGTGGAGCGGAGGACCAACCCGTTTCTGCGGCCGTTCGCCGAAAGGGACTGAGCGGACGGGCATCCACCGCCGGGTCATGAATGCTTCCTCCCTGTCTCTCCGGCGCGTTGGACGGCGGATTCGTCCGCTTGCGAGAGCATGCGCAGGGCGCGCTGGCGCTCCTCAATGTGCGGCCACAGGGCGTGCAGCGGCAGCTGTACGTCCGCCAGCCCCGCTTCGTAGACGGATTTGGGCATGCCGTAGACTGCGCAGGTCTCTGGGGCCTCCACCATGATGTAGCCGCCGTATTTGTGCACCTCCCGGCAGCCGTTGGTTCCGTCCCGGCCCATCCCGGTCAGGATGATGGTCAGCAGGTCCTGCCGATACAGGGAGGCCAAGGATGTGAGCGTGACATCGATGCAGGGCCGGTACAAGTATGTCCCACCGTTCTCAATTTGGAAGCAAACCGCTCCCCGGTCTTCACAAATTCGCGTCTGCCGCCCGGCTGGAGCCAGGTAGATGCGGCCCGGCTGCACGGGCTCGCCGTGCACAGCCTCACTGACCGGCAGTGGGCAGAGCCTGTCCAGATGTTGGGCGAGCGGAGCGGTGAAACCGGTCGTCATGTGCTGGCACACGACAATAGGGGCCGCGAACCCGGAGGGGAATTCCGGGAGCAGCCGTGCCAGCGCTGCAGGTCCGCCGGTGGAGGCGCCAATCAGTACAAATTTCGGCCAACCGCAGGTGTCCCGTGAAGATCTGTTCATCGTCGTCAATGGCGGCAACCCTCGCAGTCCAGTGTACAGTCTTTGAATTTGGTCCCTCTCAGCATACAACAGCACATCAGCATGTACATCAGGCATTTTACGCGCCCAAGGCGGGTTTGGACAGGGCCATGTCGGTTATTGTCGGGATTTGTTGGTTGTGGTACCATGGTTGCGATGGTGTACCCAAGCCCTGCCTGTCAGGGTTCCAAAGGTTCCGAGCGCCGTCCAGCGGATGCGCCGGTCGGACGCATGGGTGACCGCCGTAGGGGAGAGGGAGACAAAGTTTTGTTTGGCCCCGTCCCGTGATGGAAGAGAATGAAGAGAAAACAGATATAGAGAATACATAGGGTTAGCAACGTTCAGGGCAAACCAGCGGAAACGTTGGGACGCAAAACCATGGGTCTACGGGCTGCGGCTAGGGCCAAGCCTAGGATCGCCAGGTTGCCGTGGGATGGGGCAGCCTGTGCGGGCTGCCTTTTGCTTGCAGGCCGTCAGACAGAGACAGGCAGCGCAAGTTGCCAATCTGCAAAGAGGTAAGGGTGTGTGTTGTGGTGAAGTTTGCGGATCTTCGGTTTCGTCTGCCGTCGGTCGGCCACTACGGCCGGGTCGGGTCTGTCGGGATGCGACTGTTAGTCTCCTTCCTCATCTTCTTGGTAGTGCCCACTGTGGTGATTGGCTGCTTCTCCTTCTGGGTCGCACGAAACCAGGTGAAGTCGGAAGTGACGTCCTCCGCTGTTTCCGGGGCCACGGTGTTCGACCAATCTTTGACGACGTTTTTCACCCAGCAGGAGGAAAACCTCACATTCCTCGCGGACGATGTCGACTCCATCCTGATGTCGGGAAACACGAGCCTGCTGAACACGGAACTGCAAAACTTCTACACCTCGCACGACGGTCTCGTCCTGCGCGCTTATGTGGGCACCGACAAGGGAGTCTTCGTCCAACCGACGGGGGCACAGAACAACGGGTTTGACCCCACCAAGTCGAGTTGGTACAAACAGGCGGAAAATGCTGCTGGCTCCATCGTCATTGGAGCGCCGCGATATGACGAAGCAAGCGATACCTATGTGATCCCGATTGCGCGGGAGTTGCCGAACGGAGACGGGGTCATTGGCCTGGATCTGTTGGCCAGCCCGATAGTCAGCATGGCGCAGGACGTCAAAATCGGGCGGGCAGGGCACTTGGCGGTCATCACGAATGACCGTGTGGTCATCTCGGAAAAAGGAATGCGCACCGGCACGGTACTCAAGGATGCCGCCTGGAATCCGATGTTTACAGGAAAAACGGGGTCGTTTGATGTGGCGGGCAACGGTCAGGAAACGCAACACATCGAATTTATGACCAACACGCTGACCGGCTGGAAAGTGGCGAGCGTCATCTTGCCGAGCGAATACAGCGCCGCCACAGATCCCATTCGCAATGTCACCATCTACGACATTGTCATCACGCTGGTCATCGGGCTTGTCCTGATGTTCTTTGTCGTCCGCTCCATCACGGAACCGCTGGCCGATTTGGTCACAGCGGCGCGAGAGATCGGCGCTGGCAATTTGACCCGGCGCATTCGCGTCGGACGGCGTGACGATCTGGGACGCCTGGCCGATACGTTTAACGCCATGGCGCAGTCGCTGCAGAGCATAATTCAGGACGTGGGCCAGACGGCGCAGCAAGTATCCGCTTCCGCGGAGGAACTGACCGCCAGCGCGGAAGAGAACAGCCGGGCGACGGAGCAGGTCACACTGACCGTGCAGGAAACGGCGGCCGGCATGGAAAAGCAGGCGCAGATTGTCGAGGATGGGCGCCAGCAGGTGGTGGAGATGGCCGGGGAGATGGAGCGGGTCAGGGACGCCTCCGAACAGGTGGCCAGCGCCGCGCAGGATGCCTCCCGCGTCGCAGCGCGCGGCCAGACGGATTTGGATGGCGTCATCGCCCAAATGCGGGCGATTCAGGACCGCGTCAATCGGCTGGCTGAACAGATTCAGGGACTTGGTGAACGGTCGCGAGAGATTGGGACGATTATTGAGGTCATCACCAACATCACGGATCAAACCAACCTGCTCGCGCTCAACGCCGCTATCGAAGCCGCCCGGGCCGGTGAACTGGGCCGCGGTTTCGGGGTGGTGGCCGACGAGGTGCGCAAGCTGGCCGAACAATCGGCAGAGTCGGCGCAGCAGATTGTCGCGCGCGTCGAGGCCATGCGCAAGGATACGGACCAGGCGGTGCGGTCGATGGCGGAGAGCGTCGAGGCGGTTGGGCAGGGTGTGGAACAGGCCGGACGGGCCAGCGCCTCCTTCCAGCAGATTTTGCAGGCGACCTCCGATGTGGCGGCGCAGATTGAGTCGGTCTCGGCGGCAGTGGCCCAGATGGCTGAGCACACCGAGCAATTCCGGATTGGCATGGATGGGGTGGCGACCGTCACGGAAACGACCTCGGCGGGCATGCAGACGGTGGCAGCCTCAGCGGAGGAACAGCTGGCTTCCATGGAGGAGATCACCGCATCGGCGGGGTCGCTCAGCCAACTGGCGGAACAACTGCAGGAGCGCATCGCTCACTTCCGGGTATAGTCCACCGCGGTTTGGAGGTGTGGTTTGAACCGAAGCCGGACCAGGGGGGGCTTGAGACTATGGACACATCACAATACATCGACCTCTTTATTGAAGAGGCCCGCGAGCACCTGCAGGCGCTCAGCGACAATCTGCTGGAGCTGGAACGAGACCCGGGCAATGCCAATCTCATTCAGGCCATGTTCCGGAGCGCCCACACAATCAAGGGCATGGCCGCCAGTATGGGCTTTGAGCGCATGGCGCATCTGACGCACGAGATGGAGGACCGGCTGGATGATATCCGATCCGGTCGTGCCCCGCTTGCGGATGCGTTTATCGACGCCTTGTTCGCTTGCGTGGATGCGCTGGAGGGGTGTCTGCAGGCGATTGTGGAGGAAGGCAGCGACGCCTCGGCATCGGTCGAAGAGGCCAGCCGCAAGCTGGCAGCTGCGCTTGGGTCGACGACCAGCGCAGAGATTGCGGCCACCGGGGAATTGGCGGCAGCGAAACCGGCGGACGCGGCCGTGTCTGCGACTGGCGAATGGGACATTCAGGTGCGGTTTGCCGCGGATTGTTCGATGCCCGCGGTTCGCGCGTACATGGTGTATCAAGCGCTGCAGGAAGGATTGTCGGTCACGCGGACGGATCCCGCGCTGGAGCGGGTGATGGCTGGCGAATGCGGCCTGGAGTTCCACATTTTTTCAGCCTCCGGCGTGGATGTCGACGCGGTGCGCAGCCAAGCCCTGGAGGTAGCCGAGGTGGACAGCGTGGAGGTCACGCAGGTGGCCGCCGCGGCTCCCGCTGCGGCCCCTTCATCGGGGGCTGTTCCTGGTACGGCGCAGAGCGCTTCGGGCAAGCAATCGCAGCCGGCGGCGGGCGCGCCCCGTGCCGCGACGCAGGCGGGCGCCAAGAAAAACCAGCGCGCCAGCCAATCCATCCGTGTGGACTTGTCGCGCCTGGACGATGTGATGAACCGATTCAGCGAGATTGTCATGGACAAGACGCGGCTACGACAGTTGGCGTCCGAGCGCCAGGACGCGGCCCTGGAGGACGCCGTTCACCATTTCGAGCGGGTGTGCGACGAGCTTCAGAGTTTGCTGCTGCGCATCCGCATGCTTCCGGTGGACACGGTGTTTCAGCGCTTTCCGCGAATGGTGCGGGACCTCGCGAAGTCTCTTGGCAAACAGGTGGAACTTCGGCTGGAAGGGCAGGAGACCGAGTTGGACAGGACCGTGATGGACGAAATCGGGGACTCGCTCGTCCACCTCATCCGCAACGCCCTCGACCATGGCTTGGAGACACCGGCCGAGCGGCGCGAGGCAGGGAAACCCGAGACGGGTGTTCTCCGCTTGTCGGCCTACCAGCAGGGGGACGATGTATTTATTGAGGTGAGGGACGACGGGCGCGGGCTCAACCGCGAGAAGATTGCCCGCAAGGCGGTGGAGATGGGCCTCCTGGAGGCGGATGAGGCGGCCAAGCTGTCGGACGAGCAAGTGTACGGCTTGCTCTTTGCGTCCGGATTCAGCACGGCCGAATCGGTCTCGGACGTCTCCGGCCGCGGCGTGGGCCTGGATGCGGTGCGTGACACCATTGTCGGCCTCGGTGGAGAGGTGGATGTCCAATCAGAGCCTGGCCGTGGGACTTCGTTCATTTTGCGAGTGCCCCTCACGCTGTCGATTATACAGGCCATGCTGGTCCGCATTGAGGATGAGCGGTACGCCATCCCGCTCAGTTCATTGGTCCAGATCTATCAAGTGGAGCCGGAGCAGGTCAAGGAGAACGGCAATCGGCGTTACGTCGAATTGGGCGGGCGACTGCTCCGATTGGTCGACGCCCGGGAGTGGCTGGGGCTGGAACCGGTCGACCGCGCGCAGGACGTGATACAAGTCGCGGTGTTGGGCCGGGCGGACAAGGCCTTGGCGGTCATCGTCGACGAGTTTTTGGATACAGAGGAGATCGTGGTGAAGCCACTCGGAGGCTATCTGCAGGGACGGATTCCGGGCATTTCAGGCGCTGCCATCCTCGGCGATGGGGCGGTGGTGCTGATTTTTGACGCGGCCGCCTGGGTTGCACAGGCCGCGGGGCAGAGGTGATAAAAAGCGTGCAGTACATTCTTTGCCGACCGGCTGGACAGGTGTACGCCATAGCCATGGACGCGGTCAAGTCGGTCGAGCGTGTGGGACGGCTGACGAAGGTGCCGAACACGAAGCCGTTCGTCAAGGGGCTGATGAACCTGAGGGGGGAGTTGACCCCGGTTATCGACTTGGCGCATTTTCTGGAGTTGGGAAAGACGCTGCAGTCGGCGCAGGCCCGCGTGGTCGTGGTGGAATCGGCGGACGTGACGTTGGGCCTGTTGGTGGAATACGCGCGGGAGGTGCGGGAGATTGCGGACGCGGACCTGGACAAGGAGGATGCGCGCTCCCGCAACCAGGCGGTGCGGGCTGTCGCCAACGTGAACGGGGAGGCGGTCGGCATCTTGGACATCAACTATATCCTCGACCCAACTCACGGCGTGATTACGTCCACCCAAAAAGGGGCTTGAATCTTCCTCACACCCGCGATACATGTGGCAGGAAAAGGGCTCATGAGAGCCCTTTTCCTGCGTCAAGGGGTCGCCCGTCGGGAATGCGTGGAGACAGGCGTTGGCTGCTTGAGATAGGTGGCGGCAGCTTCCGCCACGGTCTGTGCCTGTGCGACACAATCGGGGATACCGACGCCGCGGTATCCAGCTCCTGTCAGAAAGACCCCTGGGAGCCGCTGTGCCAACTCCTTTTCAACCTCAGCGAGCCGCTCCAAGTGTCCCACAGTGTACTGGGGCATGGACTTGTCCCAGCGGGTCAGGCGTGCAAACACTGGCTTGGCGGTGATGCCGGTGAGATCGGCCAGTTCTTGGCGCACCCTCCGGATGATCTCCGGATCGTCCAGGGTTAAGCCCTGCTCATCCCCGGCGCGGCCCACATAGCCGCGAATCAAGGTATAGCCCTGCGGGGTGGTGTGCGGCCACTTGCTCGAGATCCACGTGCTGGCCGTGATAAACCGGTGTTCAACGCGGGGGGCTAGAAAGCCCGATGCGTCCAGTCGCGGCATGTCTTCTCCCCGGTAGACCAATCCCACTGTCGCTGTGGAGGCGTACGGGATGGAGAGCAGATGGTCAGCCGTGCGCAGCCAGGGTTTGAGCAGTTGTGCGGTCACGAAAGCGGGCGTGCTCAGGATGACCGCGTCGGCTTCAAGGAGGCGCTCGCCGTGCGGCAGCCGAACCCGCATGCGGTAGCCGGCCTCAGTCCGGGCCAAGTCGACAGCCTGCGCCTGAGTGAGCAGTTGAGCCCACGTGTGCAGTTCGTCGTACAGGCGTTCCACCAGGGTCGTAAAGCCGCCCCGCAGGGCGACAAAAGCGCTGCGGCTGCTATGCGCTGCAGCGGCTTCAGCCTGCTGTCGACGCAGCGCGGCCGCCGCCAAGATGAGGCTGCCGTGCTCCAGTTCCATTCGGCGGAAGTGCGGGAATGTGGCGTCCAGGCTGAGCGCGTCCGCTTGCCCCGCATATATGCCGGCGAGCAGCGGTTCGCAGAGCCGGTCCACCCACTCATCACCCAGCCGCCGGCGCAAAAAGGCGCCGACCGACACGTCCCCAGGGTCGGCCAGCGGCGGCAGGGTCAAATCACGGAGCACACGCCACTTGCCGCGCGCAGAGATGACGTCGTTGCCCCACAGGGCGTCCCACCGATGGGGGATGCCCATATACGTACCCGTCGGCAGCAGCGCCAATCGCCCGTGGGAGACCACGTAGGTGCGCTGCGCGGACGATCCGGACGGCACAAGCTCGGATTCGATGCCCAGGGCCCGTACCAATGCCATGCCCGCCGGCTTGCGCACCAGCATGGAGTCCGGCCCGCCTTCCAAGACAAACCCGTCCTCGCGGTACGTGAGCAGCTTTCCGCCCAGACGGCTGTCAGACTCGACCAGGACGCACTCGACTTCGGGTGCGGACCCCGTTTGGCTGGCCTGCTTCAGGTAAAACGCGCTGGCCAAGCCACTGATGCCACCGCCGACAATGACCACGCGTCGACGTTCGTTCATCCCTCAGACCTCCCTGCTTCAAACCATCGCTTGCACACCAGGTCCGCCAGCACGCGGATGAAGGCCGGGTCATCGTTGAGCGCGGCCGTTCGTACCAGGCGGATTCCCAGCTTGTCGGCGAGCTGCTGGCATTCGATGTCGATGTCGTACAGAATCTCCAGGTGCTCAGAGACAAAACCAGCCGGGCAGATGATCACCTCGCGCGTCCCGGATTGCGCCAACTGGCGTAGCACTTCAAGGATGTCCGGCCCTAGCCACTCGTCCTGGGTGCGCCCTGCACTCTGCCACGCGTATACCGGCTGCTTCAGGTGCAACCGTTTTGCCACCGCCTCTCCCGTTTGGCGCAGCTGATCCGGGTAGGGGTCGGCCCATTCTAAGACTCGTTTCGGAAGGCTGTGAGCACTGAAGATGACCACAGCAGATTCTGGGTGCTCCGTCTTGGCCAGCGCCTCGCTCACACGCACGCTCAAAAGCTGGATAAAGCCCGGGTGCAGGTGCCAAGAGCGGATGGCATGGACGGTCAGCGGCGTGTCCGCGGCGGCCCGCTCGACCTCTTGCAGGTAGGTTTCGACGCTGAGACGGGAGTAGTGGGGGGCCAGGACGAGGGCGACGGCGTCGCGGATTCCGTCGTCCACCATGCGGGCCGTAACGTCGGCGAGAAATGGCTGGGTGTGCTTGTAGCCGAGATACACCTGCGCTTGCACTTTACCGTCTGCGTCCAGTTGCCGCTGCAGGGCTTGCGCCTCCGCCCGGGTGATCTCGTTGAGCGGAGAGACCCCGCCGATGGCTTGGTAGCGGCGCAGCAAATCGCTCAACAACTCGGGCGTGGGCTTACGTCCGTGGCGGATATGCGTATAGTACGCCTCGACTTCGTCCAGGCTGCGTGGTGTACCGTACGCCATGAGCAGGACGCCGATGCGTGCGTTCATCATTTCACCTCCACCTCGGCCAGCTTTTGCTGACTGTATTCGTGGACAAAAGCCGCCAAACGCTTCAGCTTGCTGCCGTCAGTCAGGCGGTGCACACCGTGTCCCAGGTTGAAAATGAAGCCAGGATGGGACAGGCCGGCATCGAGGATGGACCGGGCGCGCGCTTCGATGACCTCCCAGGGCGCGAAGAGCAGGGCCGGATCGAGGTTGCCCTGCAGGGCAATTTCATTTCCCACCCGGCGCGCCGCGTCCGCCATGTCCACCCGCCAATCGACACCGATAACGGTGGCGCCGGTCTCACGCCAGATGGGCAGTAGTTCTCCCGTCGTCACGCCGAAGTAGATCAAAGGCACCGCCAACGGCCGCAGCTCGTCCATGATGCGCCGCATCGTCGGCAGCACAAAGCCCCGGTAATCCTCCGGCGCCAAACTCCCGACCCAAGAATCGAACAACTGGACCGCGTCGGCTCCCGCTTCAACCTGCGCCTTCAAATAGCGAACGGTGATGTCCGCCAGGGTGTCCATCAGGTCCTGCCACAGGTCGGGCTGGGCCCACATCATCTGTTTGGTCAGGCGGTAATCCCGCGATGGACCGCCTTCGATGAGGTAACTAGCCAGGGTGAACGGCGCCCCCGCAAAACCGATGAGCGGGACGGTCAGCGTCCGTTTCAACTCCCGGATGGCCTCGAACACATACGGCAGTGCCTCCTCGGGTTCAAACCGGTGCAGCGATTCCACATCGCGGCGGTCCCGCAGCGGCTGGGCCAGCACCGGGCCGATGTGCTCCTGAATCTCAAACTGTCTTCCCATCGCGCCGATGGGCAGCGAGATGTCAGAAAAGAGGATAGCCGCATCCACACCCAGCTGCTCCACCGGAAGGCGTGTGACCCGGGCGCACAATTCCGGCTCCTGGCAGATCTGCAGCAGCGAGTACCGTTCCCGCAGTTGCCGGTATTCCGGCTGGTAGCGCCCCGCTTGACGCATGAACCAGACGGGCGCGGCGTCCACCGGTTCGCGCCAACAGGCCCTTAGAAATCGACTTGACCTCGACATGAGCACCCTCTTTTCTTCTGTCACAAGCCGCCGCCAGCGCGGCCGGTTCACTCGGCTGCGAATGGCGCGGCGGTGCGCGCAGCCTGGCATCTGTTCCATTCCAGTTATACTCATTCCCTGGACAGGCTTGCAACCAAGACCAAGCGCAACGTGGATGGCGGCGTGCGAACTGTCGCTTAACGGTCACAACCATGATGAGCTATAATAAGGAAGACGACCCTTTCGGTCTCCCCATTGCATTTGGGAACAATTTCCCAAGGAGGTATGGAGATGGCGATGGAACTGGATTTCTATGCGATGATGGTCCAGCCGATGCGCGACGAGTTGACGCAAATTGGCTTTCGTGAACTGCGTACACCCGAAGAGGTGGACGAAGCTCTGCAGAAACAGGAGGGCACCACACTTGTGTTTGTCAACTCGGTGTGCGGCTGTGCCGGCGGCATCGCCCGTCCCGCCGCGGGACAGGCGCTCCAGCACGACAAACGCCCGGACAACTTGGTGACCGTGTTCGCCGGTCAGGACAAAGAGGCGACCGCGCGGGCCCGCGAATATTTCGAGGGGCTGCCGCCTTCCTCGCCGTCGATGTTCCTGTTCAAGGACGGCAAATTGGTCGGGGCCCTGCACCGGCACGACATCGAGGGCTCCGACGCCGAGACCGTGGCGGGCAAGTTGAAATCCTTGTTTGACGAATTCTGCGCCTGACCGGCTGTACGGGACGGCTGGGCTCGCGGTCGGTCCGCGTCCGGGGTGCCGACCACCCGACTCTCGGGTGGTCGGTTTCCTTCTTATGATAGAATCAGGACGCGGGTTCCACTCACGCTCGTGGAGCGGATGTCGCACCTGAGGAGGCGTCTATGGCTCGAAAACACGGAATGGAAGAGTATTTAGAAGCCATCTATGTCCTGGAAGGAGAAGGGGAAACGGTCATCCCCTCCCGGTTGGCCGACTACCTGGGCGTGGCTCGGCCAACCGTGACGCAAACCGTCCAGCGTCTGACCCAGTCTGGCTACGTGCACACGGGCGAAGGTAAGGAAATTCAATTGACCGAGACCGGACGCCAGCGGGCCGAACAGGTGGTGCGGCGGCATCGCCTCCTGGAGCGTTGGTTGACGGACGAACTCGGACTTGATTGGGCTGACGCCCATGTGGAGGCCGGGCGGCTTGAGCACAGCATCTCCCCTCTGGTGGAGCGCCAGTTGTTTGAGCGGCTGGGACACCCGACCACCTGCCCGCACGGCAACGTCATTCCCGGGTCCGGCGCATCGCAGCCGGCGGGGCAGCCGTTGTCCGAGGTCGCGGCGCCCGCGGACGTAAAGGTCATCCGCATTGTGGAGATCGCGGAGGAAGACCTTGATCTTTTGCGTTTCTTGCACAAGGCCGGCATCATCCCAGGCAACCGGTTGCACCTGGCGCGCGGGATAAATCCGTACGAGGCCGGCATCGAAGTGGTGGTCGGCGGGGCCACCTATGCCTTGGACGAGAGCGTGGCCCGCCGCGTGTTGGTGCAGCCGGCCTGACCTGGGCATAACCAGCAAACCTTTCGTCCACCTTAACGAGGGTATCCGATTCTGGATCCTATGCGCGTGGCAGGGCGCGAGCAGAGAGCTGGCTCTGTTCCCCGGAGCAAGCTGCACCGGCACTGCGACCTGCAAGGTGGAGGAGTGTTTGCCCGTGAGTTTTGCTGGGAAACGTACATTCTGGGGCTGGTTGCGCTGCCTGACGGCGTGTTTGACGACTGTGGCGTGGACGGCAAGCGTGGCCTTGGCGCGAGAGGAGGCTCCGCAGCGTGTCTACATCAACGCCCGCGCCGCCGTCGTTCTTGATGCCGAGAGTGGGCGGGTTCTGTACGCCAAAAACGCCGACGAGCCCCGCTACCCGGCCAGCACCACCAAATTGATGACGGCGATTCTGCTGGTGGAGTATCTGCATCTGAACGATCCCGTGTACATCAGCGAGGCGGCCGCCCACCAGCCGCGGGTTCGGCTCGGATTGCGCCCCGACACGTACATCACAGCCGAACAGGCGCTCCACGCCCTCATCATGAAGAGCGCCAATGACGTCGCCTACGCTGTTGCCGAGACCGTGGGCGGATCGCAGTTGGGATTTGCCCGCATGATGAACGTGAAGGCACGGCTGTTGGGCTGCACGCACACCAACTTTGTCACCCCCAACGGTCTGCACGAGGATGAACACCAGGCTTCGGCCCGCGATATCGCGCTGATTCTTCGCGAGGCGGTCCGCCATCCCGAGATTGTCCAAGCCATGCAGACGCAGCAGTACACCATAGGCGACAAGACCATCCGCAACGGCAACCGCCTGATCTATCTGCGCGATACCCCGTTTGGCGAGGTGGTGGGCGGCAAGACCGGTTACACCATCAAAGCCATGTACTGTTTGGCGTTTGCCGTGCGCCAACATGGACGCCTGCGGATTTCGGTCGTGCTCGGGGCGCCGCGCAAGAGCGCGATGTACCGGGAGACGCAGCGTTTGCTGGGCTTTGCGGCGGATAACCGAGCTGTCCAACTTGTGTAGGGACCCGCGCATCGGGTCGAACGGCTGATGCACAAGCAGGTAGCCAGGGTCAACACCCCCGGTCTGCGGCCACCGTTTCATACGCTCGCCTCTCCCACCCCCTTGCTCATTCACCGTCTGCCAACCGATTGCGGCGTGTGCCACATCGAAACAAGCCGTCCCCGAATATGTTGGGGTGACGACGCTGCGCGGGGGCGGAGGACGGATTTCGCGCCTTGCGAAAGGAAGCTGCTTGAGCGGAGCGATGGGGGTGGCACCATGCGGCGGTCGGTTGCCTTGGCGTATGTGTTGTGGTTTTTCTTGGGGTATCTCGGGATCCACCGGATGTACTGCGGGCGGGTGGTGAGCGGGGTGATCATGTTAACTCTCACCATTCTCGGCGGCGTCACGTTTCCCATCCTGATCGGCCACCTGCTGATGTTCGTCGTCGGCGTGTGGTGGTTGGTGGACCTGTTTTTGACAGCCGGGATGGCGCAGGAGCCCCAGCGCTGACGACGGCCCGGTCGTCGCCTTGCTCGTACCGGGTGCGGTCTGCTATGCTTTGGGGATAGATGTATGACCGTGCATGTTGGAACGAGGATGCAGCGATGGGGGGATGCTGTTTGCGCGAGCTGACGATTGGGGGCGTACGCATTGAGGACCCGGTCATTTTGTCGCCCATGGCCGGGGTATGCAATCCGCCTTTCCGCCGTCTGGCCAAGGAGCTTGGCGCCGGCATGGTCTGTGCCGAGATGGTCAGCGACAAGGCGTTGGTGAACGGGAACAAAAAGTCACATAAGATGCTGACCATCCTGCCGGACGAGCACCCGGTCAGTCTGCAATTGGTGGGGTATGACCGGGAGTCGATGATTCGCGCCGCCGAGATGGTCGGCGAAACCAATGCGGACCTGATTGATATCAACATGGGCTGTCCCGTGTTGAAGATTTACAAGAACGGATCGGGCGCCGCGTTGGCGCGCGACCCTGAATACGCCGCCTCGATTGTGCGGGCTGTGGTTGACCGCGTGGACAAGCCGGTCACTGTCAAATTCCGCAAGGGATGGGACGACGATCACGTAAATGCGGTGGAGGTGGCGCAGGCGGTGGAGGCGGCCGGAGCCAGCGCGGTGGCCGTGCACGGCCGCACCGCCAAGCAGATGTACAGCGGCCGCGCCGATTGGTCCATCATCCGTGCGGTGAAAGAGGCGGTGCGTATCCCGGTCATCGGCAATGGGGACGTCACCAGCCCCGAGGACGCCGAGCGCATGTTCGACGAGACGGGTTGCGATGCGGTGATGATTGGGCGGGCTGCGCTGGGCTATCCTTGGATTTTCCGCGAGGTCGTCCACTACTTGCGCACGGGCGAAAAATTGGCGCCTCCCAGTGTGGAGGAGCGCATCCGGACCGCCATCCGCCACCTGGAGCTGCTGGTTGAATACAAGGGCGAGGACATCGGGGTCAAGGAGATGCGCAAGCACGCGGCTTGGTACATCAAGGGCCTTCCCGGATGCGCGGAGATGCGCGGCGTCATCAACCAGCAAACCACCCTCGTGGGCATGCGGGGCTGCCTGGAGGCGTTTTTGGACGGCATGCTCTCGAAGGCGTCTTGACGCGCTGGGCGGCAGGCGCCAGGCCCGCCGCTGGTCGGGCCGGCAATCATCCGCCAGCGGTCTGAACGGCCCACGCGTGGGCTTCAGTCTCCGCCTTGCGCCGCGTCCAGGGACCGTCCCAGCGTTTCCCGGCCGAAGATGAGCACCACCAGGAAACCCACAATGACAGTGGCGAAGAAGATCGTGAACATCGCCGTGATGCTGACGCCGCTGCCCAGCAGCGCACCGACCAAAAACGGGGCGATGATGCCGCCGATGCGGCCAAAACCGGCGGCCCAGCCGATCCCGGAGGCGCGAGCGAAGGTGGGAAATTGCTCTACTGTAAATATATAGGTACTTGCGAACGCGGCCAGCATGAAGTAGTTGAGGCAGAGGCCAAACAAGATCAGCCAGAGTGTGTTCGGCGCGTACCCGAAGCCGAGGGCGGACAGGGCGGTGAACAGCATGGCCGGCACCAGGATGCGTTTACGGCCCCACTTCTCCACCAACCAGGCGGCCGTCAGATAGCCGGGGATCTGGGCGATGGTCATGATGAGCACGTAGCCGATGCTGTGCACCAGGTTGTAGCCTTTCAGCGTCATCACCGACGGCAGCCACACCGACATGCCGTAATACGCGAAGTTCATCACAAGCCACAGCACCCATGTGACCAGTGTCCCGCGCAGAATCCCGGGGCGCCACAGGGTCGCGATGGAGCGGGACATCGACCGGCGCTGCAGGGCCTGAAACTTAGGGGTCTCGGGCAGCGACTGTCTCAGGACGAGCGTGAACAGGGCGGGAATCGCACCGATTAAGAACACGATGCGCCAACTGGTCCAGGGGACGACAAAGAACGAAATCAGCGCCGCCAGCAAAGACCCGCCCGCCCAAAACGATTCTAGGAGCACCACCCTGCGGCCACGGACCGACTCAGGTGAGGATTCCAGAACGTAGGTGGTCGCCACCGGCAATTCGCCGCCCAGGCCGAGTCCGACGAGAAAGCGCAGGACGATGAACACAGCCAGGGAGCCGGCAAACGCCGTCAGCCCCGTGGCCAGGCTGTAGATGAGAATGGTCCACATAAATACAGTGCGGCGTCCAAAGCGGTCGGCCAGGGAGCCGGCAAACGCCGAGCCAATCGCCATACCGATGAAGCTGACACTGCCCAGTACGCCCATGACGCTGGGGCCCAGGTGCCACAGGGCGGCGATGGACGTGAGCACGAACGACAGCAGGGCGTTGTCCATCGAATCGAACAACAGTCCGATTCCGGATACCGACAACAGGCGCGCTGCCGAAGGCTGCCGCTCATCGGCCGCGGGGGACGATACAGTGACGTCGTTCATGGCGGTCACTCCTTTCTCAACAGGTGGTTTGGCGCCCGCCCAAGGGGCGAGGTTGGTACCGACATATGCCGCTGCGGCCACGGTGGTGCATCCGGTGGATGGGGCGGCGGACCAGCTCCGGCGCCGCAGGAAACGGGGGGACAAGCGTTGCGTTCGTTTCGCATTTTGCACACGGCCGACCTGCACCTGGGTTCACCCATGGCCGGGTGGACGCAGCAACTGCCTGAGGCTTGGCGCCAGCGCATCCGCCATGCCGTGGACGGCGTCTGGCAGCGGATTGTCGACCTGGCGCTGGCCGAGCAGGTCGACGTGGTGACCATCGCCGGCGACCTGTTCGACCGCGCGGACGCGCCGATGGCCGTTCATTTCGAGTGGTTACGCGGTCTTGAGCGGCTGGCTGCAGCCAACATCCCGGTCGTGCTCTGCCACGGCAATCACGATCCGCTCGTCTCACCACCCCCTGTTCCCTGGCCGGACCTGGTGCACGTCTTGCCGGCCGCTCCCGTTGTTCCCGACGCGTCGTATGTGGCTCCCTCGGTGCATCTGTCGCTGGCACCCGACACGAGGCTCCAGGTGAGCGGTTTTTCCTATCCCGCCCGCGCCTTGACGCCGTCTTTGGCCTATGCCTTCGTACGCGACCCGGGCGCGGATTTTGCTGTGGCGTTGTACCACGGCGCGGTCGGCTCTGCGCACGGGCACGCGGCTTACTGTGCGACCAGCGAGACGGAACTGGCGCAGCGGGGGTTTGACGTCTGGGCGCTCGGCCACATCCACCAGCCCAAGGTGCTGCGCGGGCACAGCCCGCTCATCGTCTACCCAGGCAATCCGCAAGGGCGCAGTCTGCAGGAGACCGGGCCGCGCGGCTGTTTTTTGTTGGACGTGTCTTCGCAGGGGGCGGTGCAAACCCGCTTTTGGCCGACCGCCGACCTGGTCTGGATGGAGTGCGAAGTGAGGACGGAGGGAGACTCGCTGGCGGGCCTGCGTCAAGCTGTGCTGGAGCAGCTGGGCGCATTGTGCGAGCGCTGCCCGGGACAATGGCTATTGGTGCGGGTGCGGCTGGTTGGAGAGGGCCGAGTGGCCGCGGCGCTCGGCGATCCGGCCGAGGTGCTGGAGGCAGTGCGTCAAGAGGTGGCGGCGCGCGCATGGCCACTGTGGGTGGTCGCGCTGGAGTCTCAGGTCGCTCCCCCATTGGACCTTGAGGCGCTCGCCCACAGCCCGGAGTTGTTGGGAGAGTTGGTCCGGGTATACCGCCGCTACCGGGAGCAGCCGGCGGCGGCCAGAGAGCTTTTGCGGCAGGAGTTGGCGGACGTGTTTCACCACGGCAACGATCTGTCTGTGGACAGCCTGTCCGACGCCGACGTGGCGGAACTGCTGGCGGCCGCCTTCCGGCTGCTGGCGACATGGGCTGTGCAGGAGGATGCGGGATGAGGCTGCGGCGTCTGGAACTGTATCAGGTCGGGCCGCACAACGGATTGGTGCTGGATAACGTGGGAGATGGCTTGACGGTGGTGTGCGGACCGAATGAGGCGGGAAAAAGCAGCCTGCTCCTCGGTCTGCGCGGGGTCTTGTTCGGCCGCGTGGTCAGTGCCGAGCCGAGGCCCGCCTGGCGGCCAGGGGCGCACGGGGTGGCCGTGGTGGTGCGCGACGGAGAGACCTGGCGCATTGAACGCAGCCTGGACCGCCGGCGGCGGCCGCTCATCCAGGGCCCCGGCGGGCGCAGGCTGGGCGGCGAGGACGCCCTGCGCCAGGCCTTGCCTGAACTGGGATTGGTGGAGGATGTGGCCTACCAGTCGGTGTTCACCTTCCAATTGGCGGATTTGGCGTCTTTGGCCCCGGACCACGGCCAGATTCGCGATCAACTGTTCACGGTCGGCCGTCTTGGCCTCCGTTCCGCGGCGGCCGTGGAGGCCGAACTGGCTCAACGGGCGAAGGCGCTGTTCAATCCGGATCCGCGCGCGCGTCGGCCCCAGTTGACTCAGTGTCTGCAGGAGTGGCGGGCGCTTGTGGAGGCCAGGAGCCGGGCGGACGACTCCGCGTCGGCGTACCGGGCCGTGCAGGCCGAATTGGAACGGCGGCGGGCCGCGCTGGCGGAAGTGGCGAAACAACGGGTGGTGGAGACCGAGCGCTGCCAGCACCACCAGTGGCTGCTTGGACTCTATCCTCTGTTTCTGGCCGGCGTTCGCGCCGCGGCTCGACTCGAAGCCGTGTTGAGCGGCGTTCAGCCGAGGTCCGAAGGTCTGGGAAGCCCGGCGGATAGGGCTTGCGCTGGCGTGCACCCGACGATGGCTACCGCCTCCGCTCCGGCCGGCGCTGACCTGGGGGAGGCTGCCCAAGCCGACCTGGCGCGACTGCGAGCACAGGCCGCCGCTGCCGCCGAGTGGTCGTGGCGGCTGCAACAGCTTGAGGGCCTGCTCGCCCGCGTGGCGGAGGAGACCGCGGCCGCGGCCGCCACGGCCACCACCTTCACCTGGTTTCAGGCGCCTGCCTTGGCCGGTCAGCCCGCTTCTGCACACGACCTGGCTACGCTGGAGACGCTGGTGCAGGAGGAAGACCGCTTGCTGCAGCAGCTGGAGGCGAGTCAGCGGGCGTGGGAAGAAGCGTCGGTGGTCCAGGCGGATCGGCGCAAACAGCTGTCGGAGCGGGGATTCGTCGAGACGGACGCGGTCCAGGAGCTGGCGCGGCGACAGGCGGAGGCGCAGCGCCGCCTGGCCGAGTTGACGGCTGACGCCGAGCGTGTGCAGGCGATGTTGGCGAAGGTTCGCGAGCGGACGGCGCTGGAGCGCGAACGGGCTGCGTTGGCGCAAGCACCACGGCGGAGGCAGCCGGTGGTCAGGCGGTGGATGCTGTGGCTGGCCGGCGGTTTGGCGCTGGCGGCCGCCGTGGCGGCCGGGCTGCGACAGGAGTGGACACCGGCCGGCAGCGCCCTCTTGGCCGCCCTGTTGGCGCTGTGGGTCGCGGCCAGGGCCGGCGCAGGACAGACGCCAGCCGACCGGGAGCAAGCCGCTCCCAGCGCGCGCCTGGCCGAGCTGGACGGGCGCCTGGCCCAATTGGAGGCCGAGCTGGAGCAGTTGGCGGCCCGCCTGGTGCATGTGGATGTGGAGCGGCCGGAAGAACCGTTGCTGCTCGATGCGGGCGCGGCGGTCGCGGCAAGGATGCGCCAGCAGGAGCAGGCGATGCAGCGGGTGGCGAGCGATGAGCAGTTGGTGTGGGCCTGGCAGGCGGCCTGCGCGCAAGTGCAGCGGATGGACGAGGCGCGCCGGGCGGCCCGGACCGCGCTTGCCGCCCACAGGCGAGCCTTGGCAGATTGGTGCCAGGAGCACGGCGGGACTGGGGACCCGCCCCAGCGCGCCCGCGAGGTGTTGGAGGAGTTTCGCCGCTGGGGCGAATTGTGGGAACGCCGCCAAGCTGCGGCCCGGAGCCTGGACGAAGCGCGGAAAACGTTGGCGGAGCTGGCGGCGTGGTGGTCGGCGCACGGCCTGGCGGACCCGCCCGCGGTCGCCGGGGAAGACGCGTCTTCGCTGTGGGCACATGTGAACCGCGTGCAGGCGCGGCTTAGTGCCTGGCGCCGCCAGCAGGAGGACAGGCTGCGCGAGCTGGAGGAGGCGCTGCTCGACTGGCGGCGGGCGCACGCTGAAGCGGTAGGACGAGCGGGTGGAGGGAAGGACTGGGCGGCCGCAAGTATGCAGCTTCGCGGCGAGACAGAGGAGTCCATCCGAGCCCGCCTGGACGACGCCCGGGAGACAGTGCAGAGGTTGACGGAGCGGCACGACGAGTTGGTCAAGCAGATAGGAGAGCTGGAGGCACGATTGCGCGACTGGCCGAGCACCAGCACGGAGTTGGAGTGGCAGGTTGCGGCGCTTGCGGAACAAAAAGACCTGCTGGCCAAACAGTGGGCGGTGTACAGGCTGGCGCAGGCGCTGTTCAAGGAGGCGGCGGCCCGCCACAAGGCCCTCCGGCAGCCGCGCGCCCTGCGCTGGGCTGGCGAGATCCTCGCGCTCGCCACCGACGGGCGGTATCCGCAGCTGCGGGTGGAGGAATCCACTGACGGCCAACGCTACCTTATCGTGACAGACGCAAAGGGGCAAGAATGGGATCCAGCGGCCCTGTCGCGGGGCACGCGGGAACTGGCGGCGCTCGCCGTCCGGCTGGCGCTGATTGCCGACTATCGAGAGCGCGGCGTCCACCTGCCCGTCATCCTGGACGATCCGTTGGTCAATCTGGATCCTCTGCGCCGATCGCGTCTGCTTCGCCTTCTCCTGGAGGTTTCTGGTGAGCAGCAGATCCTCTATCTGACATGCCACGATTCGGTCGTACAGTGGGCTCGCCAGCAGGGTGTGCAGGTGCAGGTGATGTCGCCCCATCCGCTGTCGGCGGCCCACAGACAGGCTGCGGCTGCGGGTCCGGAGCGGTGACGGCCGAGCGGCGGGTGCGGAGAGTTTGGGTGCGCCGTTTGTGGACAGGCCGGCACACGGTCGCACCAAAGGACGCGGTGTGTGCCATGGAAAGGAGCTGGGCGAATGGCGAGTTTGGAGATCTGGGCGGGACCGGCTGGCAGCGGCAAGAGTCGGCGCGTGGCGGACGCCATCCGGAACAGGATTGAGCAGGACCCTCTGGGGCCACGCCTGTTTTGGCTGGTACCGGAAGCCGGCTCCTACGCCGCCGAGCGCGCCTTGCTCGGCGCCGTGCCGGCGTCGCTGCGGGCCGAAGTATTGAGCCTGCGGCGCCTGGCCAAGCGGCTGCTCGCGGACGTCAATCCGGAAATGGTGCCCATCAACCGCACGGGCAAGCGGCTGTTGTTGGCCGCTGTGTATCAACAGTCGGTGCAGGAGCTGCAGGTCCTGCACCGGGTGGAGCCGTCGGTGCCGTTTCTGGACGCGATTCTTGACACGTTCCGGGAATTGACCGAACACCTCGCCTCACCGGCGGAAATTGCCGCCCATCTGGAGGCCGCGGCCAGCCGTGCCGGCGTCCTGGAGGGCTCGGCACATCCGGCGTCGCGACTGCCGGCGGACGAGCTGGCCGCCAGCCGCTCGCTGTTCGGCAAGCTGCGCGACCTTTGCCTCCTGTACGTGCGCTACCGTCAGGAGCTGGATGCTCGGGGATTGGCGGACGACGATGAACTGTTGCTGCGGGCGGCCGCGGCGTTGCCGCGGTGGACGCACCTTGCGGGCGCGGAAGTCTTCGTCGACGGGTTTACCGATTTGACGCCGGCGGAGCGGGAATTTGTCCTGGCGCTGGCAGAGCGTTCGGCGCGGGCCGTGCTCACGCTGCCGTTGGACAGGGAGGCTTCGCAGCGGGCCATCTGTCCGTCCGCCGAGAGGGTTTTGCGGGAGCTGTCGGAACGGGTGCGGGAGTTGAGGCTGCCGTTTCGCATCCGTCACATGCCGGTCCCCAACCGCCGCTACCAGCATCGACCGGACCTGGCGCTGGTGGAGCGCTACGCGCTGGCGGATGACCACCCGGAGACCAAGCTGGCGGCCACCAGCATTGAAGTCGCGGCCGCGCAGAGCCGGCGCGTGGAGGCCGACGGAATCGCCGCCGAGATAGCGCGCCTGGTGCATCAGGAGGGGTATCAATACGGCGATATCGCGGTGATTGCGCCCCGCCTGGACGAGTACGCGACCCTGCTGGAGGAGCGCTTCGCCGAACACCAGATTCCCTGTGACAGCGACGTCTACCCGCCTTTGGCCAGCCATCCCTTGCCCCGCTTCATCCAGGCTGTCCTGGCGGCCGTCGAGGAGTCCTGCTCCCTGGAGTCGATGCAGCGTTTGCTGCGCACCTCCTTCTGCCCTTTGTCGATGGCGGAGGCGGACTGGCTGGAAGTGTACCTGGTGCGGCACGAGATAGAAGGCGTCAAGGTGTGGGCGCAGGCGGAGGCGTGGCGTTTTTCCCAACAGTCGGAAGCCGGCTTCCGCGCGCGGGAATCGTTGGCCGCCGAGGACGCCCGCGCGGACGAGCTGCGGCGTCGCATCGCCGGCTTCTTGTTGCCGTTCCTGACGGTCCTGGCGTCGCCCCGTGTGAGCCCGGACACGGTGGCGCGCCAACTCTGGGAGTTGCTGGAGCAGGTTCACGCCCGCGCCCAGATGGCCAGGTGGGTCGTAGCCGGCCGGGTGGCAGAGGAAAACCCGGTGGCGGCCGGCGTGCATGAGCAGGCCTGGCAAAAGGTTCTCGGCCTGCTCGACGATTTCGCTACCACGTTGCCGGGGCGGATGCTGCCGCGCAGTTTCCTGTGTCGCCTCATCCACGCCTCGCTGGAGGGGGAGACACTGGCCGCCATTCCCGCCGGGCTCAACCGCGTGTTCATCAGCGATCACGCCCGCGCTGCGGGGTGGGAGCGCAAGGTGGTGTTTGTCGCGGGCGCGCACGACGGGGCGCTGCCGCTGCGCGTGCACGAGACGGGACTGCTGCGCCAGGAGGAGCGGGAGCAGTTTCAACAATGGTTTGGTCGACGCCTGGGCGGGACGCTGGCAGACCGGCGGGCAGAGGCGCGCACCGCGGCGTACTTTGCCTTAACCCGCGCCTCTGAGCGTCTCTACCTTAGCTATCCGCAGAGCGACGCCGACGGTCGGGAGTTGCGGCCCGCCCGCCTGCTCGAGCGGTTGCTGTCTCTGTTTCAGGAAGGGAGTGTGCGCGTGCGGGTGGAGCGCGCAGACGGGAACGCCGCGCCGGCCCATCCGCCAGGAGTGCCCGGCCGGAGCGCGGATGATACCCTCCGCCCAGTTCCGTCGACGCCGACCGGCGCCCTGGCGGACACCATCAGCCGGCTGCGCCGGGGCGCAGCGGACGCGGTCGATCGCGCCGTGCTGCGCTGGCACCTGGAGCGGCCGCGCTGGGCTGAGGACGTGGCCAAGGTGTTCGGCGGCCTGACGCAACGGGCCAGTGCCGCCCCCTTGCCCCCGGACCTGACGCGGGAACTGTACGGGCAGCCGCTGACCGTCAACGTCTACCAGTTGGAGACGTTCGCCGCCTGCCCTTACCGGCACTTTGCCGAATACGGGCTGCGCCTGCGCGAGCAGGAGCTTCAGGACCCAACCCCGGCGCTGCGCGGTTCCCTCATCCATGACGCCCTGTATGCGTTGGTGCAGAGGCTGCAGGGGGACACCGCGGCCTGGCGGCGGATGACCGATGAAGCGGCGCGGGCGGCAGCGCGCGAGACGTTCGCCGAAGTGCTTGGGCGCGCCCAGGCCCAGCCGTGGCGGCGCAAGGCCATCAAGCGCCAGCAGGCGGCGGAGGCGTTGGCTGTCATTGAGGACGCCGCCGTCGTGTTGACGCGGCACATGCGCCACGGCCGCTTCCAACCGGCGTTCATGGAACTGTCCTTCGGGGATCACGAGGATGACGTCTTGCCGTTGTTTGAGGTGAGCAGCCAAAGCGGAGCCCAGGTGCGGCTGCGCGGCCGGATCGACCGTGTGGACGTGGTCAGCGACGGGCAGGCGCAAGGGTTTCGGGTGGTGGATTACAAGTCCAGCGTGCACACCTTGGACCTGACGGAGGTCGCGCACGGATTGCGCCTCCAGTTGCCCATCTACACAGCGGTGGTGGCCCGGCACAGCCAGGAACTGTTTGGCCAGCCGTTGGCGGCGGCTGGTATGCTCTACTTCCCGATTCGGCGCACGCTGCCTGCGGACACGGTGCCGGTGTCGGAAACCGAGGCGACTGAACGGGCTTATCGAGACATGCGCAGCCGCGGCTGGCTGCTCGCCCAAGACGACCTGGTGCAGGCGATGGACGAGCGCCTGCGCAAGGGGGGCACCGAACTGTTCCCGGTCGTTTACACCAAGGACGGAAGCTGGCGCAAGAGCGCGCCGGTGCTGGCCGACGACGAGTGGCGGGCGCTGATTGGCCGGGCGGTGGGCCACGCGGCGGAGTTGGGGGAACGCATCGCGGCCGGCGAGATTGCCGTCGCCCCCTACGACACGGGCCGCAAGAACGCCTGTCAGCACTGTCCGTATCAGGCGCTGTGCCACCTGGATGTGCGCTGGGACGCGCGGCCCTTGCGCCGGCTGGAGCCGTTTGCCCGCGAGCGGCTGCGGGAGTGGTCGGCATACGCGGATTGGGAAGGGGAAGCAAGCGATGGAGCTTTGCGATGAACGCTGGTCAGGCCCGCAGCTGCGGGCGATAGAGGGGCGCGGTCATAACCTGTTGGTCTCGGCGGGGGCCGGATCCGGGAAGACATCGGTGTTGGTCGAGCGCGTGGTGCGCCGGGTGGCGGGGGAAAACCCGGTTGATATCGACCGGCTGTTAATCGTCACCTTCACCGAGGCGGCGGCGGCCGAAATGCGCAATCGGATTGCGACGCGGCTAGAGCAGCTGTTGGAGGAAGCGCGAAGGGGCCGGGAGGCGGCGGCGGTTCGGCGCTTGTCCCGGCAACTGCTGCTGCTCGACCAGGCGCAAGTCTCCACATTGCACAGCTTTTGCATGGAGGTTGTCCGGCGCAACTTTCTCACGCTGGGCATGGAGCCGTCGTTTCGTATGCTGGACGAGGACGAGGCGGCAATTTTGCGCCGGGAGCAGTTTGAACAGCTGTTGGAGCAGCGTCTGCAGGGCGACGAGCAAGGCCGCTTCGCCGAAATGCTGGTCCGCTTTCGGGCGGCCGATCCGCTGCGCCTGATGGAGCTTGTGTTTCGTCTGGACGAGTTTGCGCGCAGCCAACCGGATCCGACCGGGTGGCTGGATGGCGTGAGCCGCATGTACGCACAGGCCCGCGAGCAATCGTTCTCGCAGTTGCCCTGGACGCCGGTGTTTCTCCAGTGGATGGACGGCGAGTTGGCGTATGCCGCGAGCCTTTGCGCGCACGCACTCGCCCTGGCGGCGCAGGCCGAAGAGCTGGCGCGTTACGCGGACAACCTGGCGGCGGTGCGGGATGCATTGAATCAATGGCGCCAGGCCCTGGCCGAGCAAGGGCTGGACGCGTCTGTGCCGCATGCCGCCGCGCTCTCCGGTCTGTTGGCGGCGACTGTGCGCGGCAAGGACCATCCCCTCAAGGAGGAGGTGCGGCGGCTGCGCGACAGGGCTAAAAAGTCGCTCTTGAAGGTGATAGCCATCGCGGGCCGCGGCGAGGCGGCGCTGCGCCAGGACATCGTGGACCTGGCGCCCAGCGTGGAGCAACTGATGCAGTTTGTCAAGGACCTGCAGGTGCGCTGCGACGAAGCCAAGCGGCGCCGACAGGCGCTGGATTTCAATGATTTGGAGCACCTGGCGCTGCGGGTGTTAAGCGATCCGGAGAGTGGGGAGCGGGATCGGCTGCGGCGGCGGTTTGTGGAGGTGTTCGTCGACGAGTATCAGGACACCAGCCCCATCCAGGATGCCCTGTTGGCCGCCGTCAGCCGCCCGGAGGGCAACCTGTTTGCGGTCGGAGACGTCAAGCAGAGCATCTACCGGTTTCGCATGGCCGAGCCGCGGCTGTTCCTGCACCGCTACCGCACCATGGGGCGCAGCGAGCCGGGCGAGGTCGTGGAATTGACCGCTAACTACCGCAGCCGCGGCGAGGTGGTCGACGCGGTCAACTACCTGTTCATGCAGCTGTTCGTCCCCGATTTGGGCGGCATTGATTACAGCGAAGACACTTGGATGAAAGCCGGTGCCGAGTACCCTCCGCCGCACGGACAGCCCGACCTGGCCGGTCCGATAGAGGTGCACCTGATTGAGCGCGCGGATGCCGACCGCTCGCGTCAGGACGAATCGGAGGAAGAGGCGGAAACCGGGCGTGACGCGGCGCAAGACGCGGCTGCGGACGGGCCCGAGGCGGACGCGCCCTCGCCTGAGGATTTGACCGCACTGGAGCGCGAAGGCGCCGTGATAGCCCGCCGCATTCTGGAGTTGATGGGGCTGGTGGACGGGCATGCCCGCCGCGCTGTCTGGGATGCGTCCGCCCGTCAGTACCGTCCGCTCCGGTACCGGGACATTGTGATTTTGCTCCGATCCGCCCGCGGCCGCACCAACGTTCTCCTCGACGTGTTGGCTCGCCACGGGATTCCGGCCCATGGGGCGACGTCCACCGGGTTTTACGGGGCCTTGGAGGTGCGCTGGTTGACCAGCGCCCTGTTGGCGGTCGACAATCCGCGCCGTGAGGTGGCGCTGGCGGCGCTGCTGCGTTCACCGCTCGGCGGTTTTTCGGACCGCGACTTGGCGCAGATCCGTCTATTCGCGCGGGGCAATTACTACGAAGCGCTGCGCGAGGCGGTGGCCAGCGCGCGGCGTCCTGGCGAAGGGCAGACCACCCGCCCGCTGGCCCCCGATCTGGCGGCGCGCCTGAACGCTTTCTGGAGCGTGTTTCAGTCCTGGCGCCAGTTGGCACGCCAGGATTCAGCGGAAGCGGTGCTGCGGAGAATCCTGGCTGATACCCGACTGATGCCGTTTTTGTTGGCCATGCCGGGCGGGGAGACGCGCAGGGCGAACGTGGAGCAGCTGTTGGACCAGGCGCGCGCCTTTGACCACACGTCGAGCGATGGCCTGTTCGGATTCGTGCGCCGGCTCGGCGATCTGCAAAGACACCAACTGGATGCCGGTGGAGCCCAGGCCATCGCGGCGGGAGAAGACGTGGTGCGGGTGATGACCATCCACCAGAGCAAGGGGCTCGAGTTTCCGGTGGTGTTTGTGGCCGACCTGGGCAAGCTGTTTTATCAAGACCCGCAGGAGAAATCCTATCCGCTGCACCCGGATTTAGGATTGGGACCGCAGTTTGTCGACGCCGGTGGACGCCGGCGCTGGTTGACCATGGCTTCCGTGGCGCTGGCGGAGGTCAACCGGCGCGAGTTTCTGGCCGAGGAGGCGCGGGTGCTGTATGTCGCGCTGACGCGGGCGCGCGAACGGTTGATCCTGGTGGCCTCAGCTACCGACCTGCCGCGCCGCGTCCAGTGGGCGCGGCAAGGAGTGCCTCCGTCCGGGCGGGCGCTGCCGGGCTATTGGCTGCTGCGGGCGGCGGGGTACCTCGACTGGCTGTTGCCGGCGCTTCTCCGCCATCGCGACGGGGCGGCGCTGCGGCGATTGACAGCCGAGGCCGACGAGTGGGACCTGCGGCCGCTGGCGGGTGTCTATGACCACCCGGCGCGTTTTCAGGTGCGGCTGTGGAACGCGGCGCCAAACGGATTGGAGCGCGTGTCGGCGGACGCCTGGCAGGCTGGAGAGACAGCGCTGCCCTGGCCGGACTTCGCCGCGTTCTCCGACTGGATATGCGCCCCGACGGAACCTTCGGCGCAAGCGGAGGTGGCGGCGGCGCTCGCGGGGGTGAACGCCGGGCAGGCGTTCACGGAAGTACCCGGGAAGGTTTCCGCGACCGACCTGCGCCGTCTGTGGGTGGCGCAGACCCGTGGCCGCGGGAAGGCGCACGGGTTGTCGCAGAGCGCGGCGGAAAGCCTGCTCGAGACCCCGCGCTTCACCGGGGCGCCGGCCTCGGGACGGGCCAGCGGGAGTGCCTACCACGCGGTGATGCAGCACCTGGACCTGCGCATCCCAGCCACCCGCGACGCGGTGGCCGCCGCGGTGGACGAGCTGTGGGCCAGCGGGCGCATCACCGAAAGAGAGCGGGCTGCCGTGTCGGTGGAGGACATTGTGGCCTTCCTGCAGTCCGAACTGGGGCAGCGCGCCCGGCGGGCGTTGCGCCTGTGGCGGGAGCAACCTTTCTTCGCCCGTCTCGAACTGGCCGATGCGCCGATTTGGGGAACGCCAGGACAGGCCCCGTTTGTCGTCGTCCAAGGGGTCATCGACCTGATGTTTGAGGATTCGGACGGCTTGGTTCTGGTCGACTACAAGACGGACAGGGTGAATCGGCAGGAAGTGGAGCGGCAGGCGGCTGAGTACTCGGCCCAGGTGGCTGCCTATCTGCGGGTGGTGCAGAGCGCGGCGGGCGGACGACCGGTCAGCGCTTGGCTGTACTTTGTCCGCGCGCGGGCCGACGTGCCGATGGCGGACGTGGATTTGTCGGCCGTGTTCAAAGCACAGGCAGGGGAAGCCGGCAGCGCCTGGTCCGCGTTTGACAAGTCTGCTGATGTCCGTATAGAATGACACTGAACAAGCGCTTGTTTGTTAGAACGAGAGGTGGTCCGATGGCGGGACGAGGCCGCCGTCAACAGATTCTCGAGGCGGCGAGTGTGCTGTTCAGCACCAAAGGGTATCACGGCACGACCATCCGGGATATCGCGGATGAGAGCGGCCTGCTGTCGGGCAGCCTGTACGCGCACATCCGGACGAAAGAGGATTTGTTGTTCGAGATCACGGACGCGGTGGCCGATGCGTTCCTGGAGCGGTTGACGCCGATAGTAGAGAGCCAAGCCGCGCCCGAGGAGAAATTCCGGTCCGCTTTGGCCGCGCACGTGGCGGTGGTCAGCGACAATTTGCCGGCGGGCGCGGTCTTCTGCCACGAATGGCGGGCGCTCGGCGACGAGCGGCGGTCGGTGATTCAGGCCAAGCGGGATGCTTACGAGCGCCTGTGGGACCAGATCATCCAGGAGGGTGTGGCGAGAGGCGACTTCGCCCCGGAACTGGCGCGTTTTTCGCGTATCGTCACGCTGTCGGTGGCGAACTGGTTATACCAGTGGTACCACCCGGACGGAGATCTCAACCCAGACCAGGTGTCTGAAGCGTTGGCCGACGTCATCCTGAACGGATTGTCGAGGAGGGAAGGCTGATGACCGAGGCGGTCAAGCCGGAAGACGAAGCGAAACTCGAAGAATTCATGGCCCGCATCGAACGCGGCGAAAAGATTGAGGCCACCGACTGGATGCCGGACGAGTATCGGCGGATCTTGCTGAAGTTCATCCAGATGCACGGCGTCAGCGAGATCATGGGGGCATATCCCGAAAAAGAGTGGGTGCCCAAGGCGCCGACCCTGCGCCGCAAACTGGGGTTGATGTCGAAGGTGCAAGATGAGGTGGGCCACGGCCAGCTGTTGCTGCGGGTGGCCGAGGAGCTGGGGGCGCCGCTCGGGGTGACGCGCGAGTCACTGATAACCGATATCTTCCATGGGCGCACCAAGTTTCACAACGTGTTCCATATGGAATCCCCGACCTGGGCGGATGCCGGCGTGATCGGCTGGCTGGTGGACGGGGCCGCCATCATCGCCCAGACCGCCCTGCTCGACACTTCCTACGCGCCGTATGGACGGGTGCTCAAGCGCATCTGCGCTGAGGAAAGCTTCCACATGCAGCACGGCGAATCCATCATCCTGGCGCTGGCCGAGGGTACGAAGGAGCAGCGGCAAATGCTCCAGGACGCGGTCAATCGTTGGTGGGAGTCGCTGTACTTCTTTTTCGGGCCGCCGACCATCTCGCGTTCGGCCGAGCTGATGATGAAGTACCGGATTCGTGAGAAAACCAACGAGCAGCTGCGTCAGAAGTTCCTGTCGCGCTATGTGCCCCGCGTGCATTCGTTGGGCTTGACCCTGCCCGACAAGAATCTGCACTACGACGAGGCCACTCAGACCTGGTCCTATACGCAACCGGACTGGGAACGCTGGGGGCGTATGGTCAGGGAAAATTCGGGTCCGAAGTCACAGGAGCGCATCGCGCTGCGCCGGCAGGCGCATGAAGGGCAACGGTGGGTGCGCGAAGCCATGGTGGACTCGCCGCACAGGGCGGCCGTTTGACAGGGGCTGGATGAGGCCGCGGGAGTGAGCCGGGAGGTGAACCGGATGCGTTTGCAAGAAGCTGAGGGCCTGTACCATCCGTATGAAGTGTTTGTTCAATACGATCACTTGCAGCACCACCAGCACGTCGGGAGCGTCTTGGCGCCATCCCCGGAGGTGGCCCTGTTGATGGCTAGGGAAAACCTCCTGCGGCGTGAGCGGGCCGTAAACGTGTGGGTTGTGAGAAAGGACCAGATTCACGCCACGGATTATGGGGATGACGATTTCTTCGCTCAGGAGTTTGACCGCTCGTACCGCCGCGTCGATGGGTATTCGGCAGACAACGCGCGCAAGTGGAAACAGTTCAAGCAGCGGGCGCTGGAATTGGAAGACATGTTGGGGGACTGATGTGGGGATGCCACCTGTTGTGAGCAAGCCGGCTGAGGTCGCTCTGCACCGGGGTTATCAGGAAGTGGTGGTGCAGTTTTTGACCGAGCTGGCGGACGACGAGTTGACGTTAGGCCACCGCGACTCCGAGTGGCTGGGATTGGCGCCAGACATCGAAGGGGACATCGCGTTCAGTTCGATAGCCCAGGACGAGGTCGGCCATGCGGCCTTCTGCTTTGACCGGATTGCCGAACTTACCGGTCAGGAGGCGGATGTGTTGGCTTTTGCGCGGCCCGCTACAGAGCGTCGCAACGCTCGTCTGCTGGAGCGTGAGAACGGCGACTGGGCCGAGACGATTGTACGCCACTACCTGTACGACACGTTCGACCGTCTGCGCCTGCAGGCGCTGGTCGAGAGCAGCTACCGGCCGCTCGCCGAAGGCGCCGTGAAGATGCTCCGTGAGGAATACTACCATCGCTTGCACATGCAAACCGTGTTGGCGCGGCTGGGGCGCGGCGGTGAAGCGCGGGAGCGGGTGGAACGGGCGCTGTACGCGCTGGCGGACGAGGTGGGCAGCCTGTTCGCCGGAAGCTTGCAAGACACCCGCTTGACGGAGCTCGGCATCCTCACAGCCTCTTGGGAAGACATCGCTTCCGCCTGGTGTGAACAGGTGGCCGCAGAGCTGGAGGACTGGGGCCTGCCGGTGCCCGCCGGTCTGCGGGCCGTGCGGCCGGCGGAGGATGGTCGGACAGTCCACGGGGCCGCCTTGCAGCGGTTGTTGTCGGAGATGGCGGAGGTGTATTCCGCCGACCCGCTGGCCACTTGGTAGTCTGCCGGCGCCGTCCATCGCCAAACCGCAGGGGGAGGGACATGCAGTGAACAGAACCGAGACGGAATTCAACCCCAGGACGGATGGGCAGGACCTTCGCGGCCGTGTGGAGCGGGCTTTGTCGGATGTCAAGGACCCGGAGATTCCCGCGCTCAGCATCGTCGACCTGGGGATGGTCAACAGCGTGCGCTGTGAGGACGGACGCGCGACGGTGAGTTTGACGCCTACCTTCCTCGGCTGTCCCGCGCTGTCCATCATCCAGCATCAGGTGGAAAGGCGCCTGCGCCAGGTAGAAGGGATACACTCGGTGGACGTTGAATTTGTCTTCACGCCCCCCTGGACAACGGAGCGCATATCTCCCGAGGGGCGTGAGAAATTGCGGGAGTTTGGCATCGCTCCGCCGCCGTGCGCGCTGGCCTCGGCCCATCTGGCGAAGCCAGCGTGCCCTTACTGCGGGTCCGAGGAAACGCGATTGGAAAACTTGTTTGGTCCGACCGCTTGCCGCTCTCTATACTACTGTGAACACTGCCGGCAACCGTTTGAGGCCATCAAGCCAGTGTGAGCAGGTTGCTGTGACAGTCTCACGAAGTGAGGCGCCGCACGTACAGGCGGGCTTTGCAGGCCGCGTGTGCGTGCGGCGCGTTTTAGTCGTAAAAGGAGATGGCTCCGAACAAGAGTGGAACGAGACGGGGCTCACAAGGGGCCCGTCAAGAGGGCGATCCGTTGGTCAACTCGGGCAGCCACTGCTTCATGTTGCTGCTGGCAGCCTTGTTGGTAACCAATACCTGTTGTTCATGACAGACCACCAACAGGTCGGACACGTCGTACAGGAACACCTCGTGCTTGGGTGCAAACACGATGGAGTTGTTGGCTTTGAGGGATTTGACGCGTCCGAACAGATAATTGCCGTTTTCGTCCCGATTGAGCACGCGTTCAAGCGCCGTCCAAGAGCCCAGGTCGTTCCAGGCGAAGAACGCCGGCACCACGGCCAGGGAGGCGTGTTCGCGTTCGAGCAGGCCGTAATCGATAGACACCTTGGGCAAGGACAAGAACGCCTCGCTGCGAGCCTGCCGGTCGCCAAGTTCGAACAGGGCCGCGTGCTGCGGCAGGTGGCGGCGAATGGCGGCAATGCCGGTATCGCTGGGAATCGCGAAGATGCCGCAGTTCCACAGATAACGGCCGGATCGGACCATGCGCAGGGCGGTCTCGCGGTCTGGCTTTTCATGGAACCGCACGACGGGGCAGACAGGGCTGTCGTCACGCTCGTATTCAATGTACCCGTATCCGGTTTCTGGATAGTTCGGGACAATGCCAAACAGGGTGATGCGGCGTTCGCTCTCCGCTGTATGCAGCGCTATGGACAGCGCGTCGTCCCACTCCGGGCTGTCGACGATGTGATGGTCGGCCGGCGAGAACAAGATGACGTCGTAATCCCGACCAAGTTCGGCCAGGCACAAGGCGATGGCGCCGGCGGTGTCGCGCCGCGCCGGTTCCACCAGGATGTGGCTGCCCGTGACCGCCGGCAATTGCTCTAATACGGTGTCGACAAACGCGTCTTGGGTGACGATGAAGATGTCATCGGCTGGGAATCGTTTGCGCAGCCGCTGATAGGTCTCCTGCAGCATCGAACGATTGCTGACCAAGGGGAGAAACTGCTTGGGAAGCTCTGCCTTGGAATAAGGAAACAGGCGTTCACCCGCGCCCCCGGCCAGGATGACCGCGGCTTGCGCGTGCGTACGAGTTCCTCTGGAAACCATCAGGGTCCGCTCCATTCGCTTTCGACCTCCTCTTCAACTTTGCCAGCGCCTTAGCGACGGCCGCTCACAGCGCGCTGCGACGAGCACCGCTGTCGTGTTCGGCAATTTGGTTGCGCACCGACTCGGCGAGAGTCGGGTTGTCCATGGCAAAGGAAATATTCGCGCGCAGCCATCCCTCAAGGTTGCCGATATCGTGGCGCACGCCTTCAAACTTGTACGCGTACACCTTACCGTCTTGGGCCAGGCGCTGAATCGCGTCTGTCAACTGCAGCTCGCCCCCGTGTCCAAGCGGGGTTTGCTCCAAGACTTCAAAAATGGTACTGGGCAGAATGTACCGTCCGAGCACGGCGAGATTGGACGGAGCGTCGGCTTCCGCCGGTTTCTCAATCACGTTGTGGATACGGATAGGGCTACCGCTCGACGTGCCTCCCTTGCCGGGGTCGATGATGCCGTACTTGGACACGTGGTCCTGCGGCACCGGCTGGACACCGACGACGGCCGTCTGGATGTCGTCGTATACGCTCATCAACTGCTCCGTGACCGGGGTGCTGGACTGAATGATGTCGTCTCCGAGAAGGACCGCAAACGGTTCGTCACCGACGAATGATTTCGCGCACAAGACGGCGTGTCCTAGACCAAGCGGCGTCTTCTGGCGGACGTAATGGATGTCAACCAGGTCCGATATCGCCTTGACCTCGGTCAGCATGGTCGACTTGCGGCTTTGTTCCAGATGCAGTTCCAGCTCAGGCGAGCGGTCGAAGTGGTCTTCAATCGCCTTTTTCGTCCGACCGGTGATGATGAGAATTTCTTCGATGCCGGCGTACACCGCCTCCTCAACGATGTACTGAATGCATGGTTTGTTGAGAATGGGTAGCATTTCTTTCGGTACGGCTTTGGTCGCTGGAAGCATCCTTGTGCCGAAGCCGGCGGCCGGTATGACGGCCTTGCGGACCTTCATCGAAGTCACCTCTTTGGACACTCAATCGACACTGCGTGGGACGAGCGCGTGGCCAGGATCTCATATCCTGCCAAACTAACGTTCATTATACTATAACATTCCCGGGTGCGGGGTCACTCGCGTGCTTGCTTGCGTCGATTCACGCACGTTTCCAGTTCGGGGTCCACTATACGCAGGCGGACGGGCGGGAGGTCGAGTGTCCGCGCCTGTGACGGGGGCAGGGTATGGGTACGCCAAGCTTCCGGCACTTGGGCGAAAGTGCGACGCAAATCGCGCACGAGTCCCTCGATGTCCAACCCGCAGGCGGTCGGCCCCGCCGCTTCCAGTCGCGGCCTCGCGCGCGACCACATACGGATGGCCCCGCGCACGTTGCCCGACTCCAGATGGTACAAGCAGACAGCCGCTTGAATCAACCCCTTGAGAACCTCCGGGCGACCGCTGTCTAACCAGAGGGACTCCAGGTGTTCGTGGCAGGCGAAGTAATCTCGGCGTTCGTTGAAATCGTACACAAAGTCGCCCAGTCGCGGGTCCATGGGGCCTCCTCACCGTGATTGGCGATTCGCGCGGTTTTCGCTATGATCCATCATAACATGGGACGGAGGGATTGTATGATGACGAGTGCAAACAAACACAAGGTCATCCTCCACAAGGTCATCCTCGACGTGGATACGGGAGTGGACGACGCCCTGGCCATTTTGTATGCTCTGGCCGATCCCGACATAGAACTGCTGGGCATCACGACGTGTTTCGGCAATGTCGATGTCGACACGGCGACCGAGAACACCCTTGCCGTCCTCCACCTGGCTGGTGCCAGGGTGCCGGTTTACCGCGGATCGGCCGCCCCGCTGCTGCGCGAGTGGGAGGGGCCTGTGCCTTGGATACACGGCGACAACGGCATCGGCGGCGCGCGCCGGCCTGCCCACGGGCGGAGCGCCGAGGCGATGGATGCGATGTCGTTCATCCGCGAAGCCGTCCGCCGTCACCCTGGAGAGGTCACATTGGTGCCTGTCGCACGGATGACCAATCTGGCCAAGGCGTTCGCCTTTGATCCGGAGCTACCGGGCCTAGTCCGGCGCGTCGTGATGATGGGCGGCGCCGCCGCTTGCCCGGGCAACGTCACGCCGGTGGCGGAGGCGAACATCTGGGGGGACCCGGAGGCGGCGCAGATGGTATTCGCGTCCGGGGTTCCCATCACCATGGTCGGGCTGGATGTCACCATGCAGGCGCGCCTGACCCAGGCCCACCTGGATACCTTGACCGATTCCGTACCCTATGCGTCCTTGTTGCGCGAGGCGGTCGGGTTCTACATGAACGCCTACCAGCGTGCGCAACAGTCGCAGGAGGCCTGGTGCGCCCTGCACGATCCGCTCGCGGTCGCGATGGTGTCTGACCCCACGCTCTGCCGCACTGAGCGTCGGCACGTGGCGGTGGAGACGGAAGGCCGCCTGACCGCCGGCATGACGGTCGTGGACTGGCGTCCCGCCGCGCCCGCCGCGGCGAACGCCGATGTCTGCGTCAGCTTGGACTCGGCACGTTTCTTGGCCAGGTTCTGCGAACGTCTGGGCATGCAGGCGTAGTCGCCCCAGCTCAGCCCAGGTACTGGCCGAAGCATTGGACCAGGCGCTGCGAGGGGAGGTGAGCGCATGGGAGAGTGGACCTGGCTGCACACACTGTTTCCCCTGGCCGACATTGAGTTGATGCAACCGCCCATCGACGCCCGCACTGCCAACGTGCTGGTGCGCACGGTCCGGCGTCTGCCGCCAATGGACGGAGGGGATGCAGAAGACTGGTATGAAGTGCGTGTCGCGGCCCACAGTGTGGCTCCGTTTCGCGGCGGTCCGTGGTTGCACCGGTTTCGCCACAAGGATCTGGAACAACCCGGAGAGGAACTGGCCGCCTTCCGAGCGGCACTGGCGAAAGCGATTCGCGATTGCCAAAAGTAACGAAATGTACGGGAGACGGGTTGACGCCAACGAAGCGCCTCCCGTATACTCCGAGTGTACCACATGTACCGGTACACACGGATAATCCAGTGCGACAACCTTGCTGTGATAGGGGTTCATTCCCATGTGGTTGCGTGTGGACGCGCGCTCATCTGAGCCGATGTACCAACAGATTGTCGACCAAGTCAAGGCTCGGGTGGCAGAGGGGCTGCTGAAGCCGGGAGACCGGCTGCCGTCGGTGCGCGAACTGGCCGGGATGCTGACCATCAACCACAACACCATCGCCAAGGCGTACCAGGAGTTGGAACGGCAGCGTGTCATCGAGGTGGTGCGCGGACGAGGCACCTTTATCTGTGAGACCGGTCAAGCCTGGGACGCCGAGGCGCGCAGGCAGGCCATGGTCGACACGATGCGCAAGCTGGTGGTCGAGGCGCATCATCTGGGCATGGACGAGACAGAGCTCTTGCGGCTGTTCCAGCGTGTGCTGGCGCAGTGGCGCGAGCAGCGGGAGGGGGAGACGTGAAGGGGACCGAGACCCTGACGGCGCCGGCTATTGAAGCTGTCGGCGTCAGCAAACGATTGGGCGGGCGCCTTGTGGTGAGCGGAGTGGACCTGCGGGTGCCGCGAGGCAGCGTGTTTGGTTTAGTCGGTGCCAACGGCGCCGGCAAGACCACGCTGCTGCGGCTGTTCATGGGGTGGTACCGGCCGGACGCAGGACACTTGAAGGTGGCGGGCCAGTCCATGATCGGCGATGTGGCGGACATCCGTCAGCAGATGGTGTACGTGGGCGAGGACGGGAACGCGTTTTCCCGCTTCACCGTCGCCGAGATGTTTGCGTACGCCAGCCGATTGTACGAAAGATGGGACAAAGAGCGGTGCCGGCGTTTGGCGCACGCTTTGGAACTGCCGACCAATCAGAGACTTGCTCGGCTGTCGCCCGGGATGCGGATGCAGGTGAAGCTGGCGGTGGCGTTGTCCGCGCGCCCGTCGATTCTCCTCCTGGACGAACCGACCAACGGGCTTGATCCGGTCCTGCACCGTCAGTTCCTGCAGCTGTTGGCGCAGGAGGCGGCGGACGGGGCGACGCTGGTCATGGCCACGCACAACCTGGTTGACGTCGAGCGCATGGTGGACCACATCGCCTTCATGTTCCAAGGCCGCATCGTGTACGCCGGAGGACTGGAGGACTTGCGGCAGCGCGTTCGCCAGGTGCGGGCGGTGTTGAGCGCCCCGCTGCCGGCATCCCTGCCTCCGGATTTGGCTGCTTGTGTGTGGGACGTGGAGCAGTCGGGACGCTGGTGTACGCTCACGGTGGAAGGGCCGGCGGAACCGGTAACCGATTACCTGCGCCAGCAGGGGGCGGAGGCGCTGGAAGTGGTCCGTCTCGATTTGGACGAGTTGTTTCAACTGGTCATGCAGCGGGAGGGGTATGCGCGGGATGGACTCGTACTTGCCCAAGGCACTCATCTATAGAGAGTGGAAGGAACAGCGCTCTTGGTTGATTGGCGGCACGGTGCTCATCCTAGGCGAACTCTGGCTGCGCCTGGTTGCCTTGGGCATGCAGCTGGTCTCGGGCAGCGGGCTGCCGGACATACGCCAGGCAGCCTGGGCCGGGCTTTGGTCCTACGTTTCCAACAGCGTAGGGCAACTGTCAAGCGAGGGAACGACGGGGGCGGTCGCCGTGCTGGCGATGATGGCGGTGGCCACCCGTCAGGTGGCGCGGGAGCGGGCGCAAGGCGACCTGTTGGGAGTCCTCATGGGGCCGGTCAAGCGGGCAGACCTCCTGCGCGTCAAGTTTGTCGTCGGCTGCGGATGGATTTTGTGCACGCTCATGCTGCTGCTCTTCTTGTTGGCCATTCTGAATCTTACGGCTCCCAACCCGGTCTCTGCGGGACAGATGGCCGCTTTTGCCTGCGACAAGTTTTCGCTCTGGGTGGCCTTTTACGGCTTGGCTTTCATGGTCTCCTGCGCCGTGGCCGGTGCTGTCCCGGCCTTTCTGCTCACTGCCCTGTTGGCAGACATGCCCGTCTGGCTGCCGGGATTGGTGGCGCTCGTCATCCCACCTGAGATGACGCATGCCACTTGGCCCGACGCGGTGGCCCGGTTGTCCCCCTGGACCTGGCTGTCGGCGGCGGTACCCATCCCTTGGCTGGTTGTCCCGTGGCTCCTGTTCCTGGCTTGGTTGGGCTATTTCGTCGGTCAGCGGGCTTTCGCCCGCATGCTCGCCGAGGACTTTGACGCCCTGCTGGGATTGCCCGCTCTGTGGCGCTTGGTGATTCCCGTCGTGAGCGTCCTTCTGGGGTTGGTGGTGGCCACAGCCACCAGCGCGCGCACCGGCCGATGGGGGCTCGTTCCCGTTGTGTTTGTGGTGTGTGTCGCGCTCTTGTGGGCGGGCCTCTATGCCGCGCGGCGGAACCTGCAGCGCGGTGCCGGCGGACGCCGCGGATAATCCCATTCATCGTGGCAGAGGAGGAAGAATCGCTTGTCCGTTCTTACGCTTGAAGGCGTGTCGAAACGAATCGGGAAGCGCTGGATTGTTGAAGACCTGAACATGACCGTCAATCAAGGTGAGGTCTATGGGTTTCTCGGTCCGAACGGAGCCGGGAAAACGACCACCATCCGCATGATTGTCGGGCTCGCCCGGCCAACCCGCGGCCAGATCCGGGTGCTCGGCCACGACGTGTGGCGGGATCGGCGGCAGGCCATGTCGGCGTTGGGGGCGATAGTGGAGAACCCGGAGGTCTACAGCTACCTGACCGGGCGCCAGAACCTGGTCCACTACGCCCGCTTGGCAGGGTTGGAGGCCATGCCCAAGCGGATCGACGAAGTGGCCGAGATGGTGCGGCTGAAGGACCGCCTGGACGAAAAAGTGAGGCGTTACTCGTTGGGCATGCGTCAACGGCTGGGCGTGGCGCAGGCGCTGCTAGCGCGTCCGCGGCTGCTGGTGTTGGATGAACCGACCAACGGGCTCGATCCGGCCGGCATGCGCGAGTTCCGTGAGTTGATGCGGGCGCTGGCGGAGCAAGGGACGAGCGTATTCGTCTCCAGCCACCTGTTGAGCGAGATCCAAATGATGTGCGACCGCGTCGCCATCCTCAAGGGCGGCCGGGTGGTCGGGGAGCATACGGTGGCCGACTTGACTCAGGCGGCGACCGGCCGGGTCCGGCTCCAGGTGGGAGATGGGGGACTAGCGATGGGCGTCTTGGCGGCGGCCGGCTGGTCCCACGTCAAAACAGAGGGGCAGGCGCTCCTTGTCGAGGCCGAGCAGTCCGACATACCGCGCTTGGTCCGGGCATTGGTCGCCGGCGGTGTGGACCTGTACGCGGTGGAGCCGCAGCGGGAGTCGCTGGAGCAGGCATTCTTGGAACTGACGGAGGCGCAGGGCGCAGAGAGTCTGGCCGACGGGCGATCGGCCGCAGGGGGCGAGCAGGGTGCGTGAACTGATGCGGGTGTGCCTGAACGAGTGGATGAAGTTGGTCCGGCGGCGACGCCTGTGGGTCGCCAGCCTGCTCGGAGTAGCGATGGTCGGCCTGTTTGCCTACGGCACCTACCACAGCTATCAAATGCAGCAAAAATACAATTCGTTGGCTGCCTGGCGGCAGCAACTGGCGGCGAACAGGCAGCAGTTGGCCGATTTGCGGCGCCAGCAGCAACACCCTGGGAAAAACAACCCAGAGTCGGGAACCTCGGACGTGGTGGCCCGGCAGATTCAAGAGGTTCAGGACTCGATTCGCCAGTTGCAGCAGCAGATCTCCGAAGAGACAGAGAGCGACGCACAGTGGCGCCAGCAGCAGGCCAAATCGGTGCGCGAGGAACAGAAGAGCCTGGCGCGGACCCAGGCGCAAACCGCACCGGCCAGCGGCCTGCCCGCCGCCCAGCACCAGTCCGACATCGCGCAGACGCGCCTCTCCCTGTTGAGTGATTCATACCGGCTCACGCACGGCGTGCGACCGCTGCCGAGCGGGTCGCAGGACCCCTACAGCATGGTGATGGAGTTCACAGATTTTTCAGCCAGTGTGTTCTTGCCGCTGCTGGCCGTCATTCTCGCCGCCGATTTCATCTCCGGCGAGTCGACCAGCGGCACCATCAAACTCCTGCTGGTCCGTCCGGTCCCGCGTTGGAAGGTGTTGCTGGGCAAGTGGCTGGTCGCGTGCCTGGCCACCGCCTTGTTGACGGCGGGGCTGTTGGCGGTGGTCTGGTTGATAGGTTGCCTGCAGTACGGAACGCACGGTGCGTGGCAGCCCCAGGTGGTCGGCCTGAGCTACCAGTTTCAACACTTCATGGCCAACGACGGCAGTTCCACGAATGTCGTCATTCCCCTCTTGGCGCACGCACACGTGCTGCCGATGTGGGCATACGTGTTGGCCTCGGCGGGGCTGGAGGTTGTCGCCATGATGGTCGTGGCGACCATCGCCTTGCTCTGCAGCACCCTGTTCAAATCGGCCATGGCCAGCACAGCGGCTGCGCTGGGGGCGGTGGTGATAGGCTTTGTCGTAAGCCAGTTCCTGCACGGATCGCGCGTGGTGCCGCTGTTGTTCCCGACTCACATGAACCTGGCGTCCGACTGGGCCGGACAGACAGCGCAGAGCCTGGAGTTGAGCGTCTCCCTCGGTTCCGGATTGTGCACGCTGGCGGTCTGGGGGGTGTTGTCGCTGGTGGGAGCGTTTGTGTGCTTCGTGCGCAAAGACGTTTTAAACGCGTGACGGCACGCAGCCGTTAGATCGTCGGGCGGTGCGGGGTGGACGGCTCACCGCCTACACCCTGACCGCCGCCACGGTGAATGCCAGACGGCATGTTCTTGAGCGCGCTTTCTTTCATGTACTAGACATTCAATGGAAATAACCCATGCGCCGGTAAGTGAAATCGTCGTATTTGCGGAATCCCAGTTCTCGCCACAGCTCTTCCTCCCCTTTTGCCGGCTCGGACGCGACCCAACCGTGCCAACCCAGCTCGATGCTGCGGTCGATGGCGGCCGTTAGCAGCGCCTGGCGAACGCGCGGAGCCAGTGGCGGATGGGAGCGTGTGGCGACGGCCAGGTGGCTGACGAAGAAGCAGCGCCATCCGCCGTGGCTGTATCCTGACAGGACGCCGCAGGTCCGTCCGTCCACCCGCGCTACAGCGACCTCCGGGTGCGGCGCCAAGCCGCACTCGGCTTCCCACACTTCCCAGCGAACCAGGGCGAGCGTGTCCTGCGCCGCCGTGTCAGCCTCGTCCTGCCACTCTCGGGCCAGGCGGCGCAGGCGCGACTTCATGTGCGCAAACGGCACCCAATCGATTGCCAGGTCGAGGCCTTGTGCCCACACCTCACTTGCCAAGGAGGAGGAGCGTGATTCGTCGGGGATTTGTGCTTCCATGCCATTCGTCACTCCGATGAGGCTGCATCAGCCCGTGTTTGTTCCCAGTGTGGCCAGGACGGCCGCCCCATAGACATGGGGGATGGCGAGTGGTGGGTGGGCGGAATTCATCGGCATCCCGGCCCCATCCGTACTCCAATTGTACCGGAGCCGGCCGGGATGACAAGGCCGCAATCCGCCGCCCAGGATTCGTGACTTCGCCGGACCGGATGTGCTAATCTAAAGTGACAGACACGGTGTCGGAAATCAGATCCAAGGGCTCACTTTTCCCGATCCCGATGTTCACTCGAGAGCGGGCTGTCTTCGGAGGAGTACGCGGGCAGGGACGGATCAACCCGGCGCCACGTGTTCAATTCGTTGATGCGGCTGGCGTAGTCGGAGATCTGTTGAAAGTGCGCGGCGATGATGTCCCAATCCTCTTCGTGGTGCACTTTTTCGAGCACCTGTTCAATGCGGTGTTCCAGATCGATGATGCGCTCGGGGATGTGGGCGCGGATTTTTTCCCACGTTACCAGCACTTCTTCTTGGACGTCGGGCGGCAGCGAAGGAAACGGCGCCGGAAAATGGGGCAGTTCAATCTGCAGGCGGTCGTCGTAGCGAAAGTACATGGCGACACCTCCTGGGTGTTTGTATAGTGTATGGCGCGGACAAAAGGCGTATGTGGCAGGGACCGGCGCTCGCAACGACCGTTTTGGCGGGTGCACAGAGGAGATGCGGGTCTGGTCTTGCTCTTGGGCCGGCGCTGAAAAGAAACTACGAAGGCTCCTATTATGACTCATATTATAAATGAGCATCAGGAGCTTTGCGAGGGGATGCGGGTGGAGCGCGAGGAGTGGGTTCTCAGCATCAAAAACATGATGGAGGCGGGAATTCTCATAGACCCGCTGTTGGTCAACACCTATTCCCAGGCAGCTTTTGGCCGGGTTTACGAGCAGGCCTCCGCCATGACCGACAGCCTGTTTCAGCACTTTACACACTACGAGCGGATGCCGCAGCTTGAGGACATACCGTTTTCTATCAATCTGGCCCGCAGCGGCTTGTTGGAGACGCTCCTGTCGACCGCGATGTCCGTCATGCACGAGCAGACGGGCAATGTCATCCCCACGCCGGCGGTGCTCTTGGAAGCCCACCGCCGGGTCTCGGCGTTCCTCTCGCAGCACGGGATGGAAGCGCTCTATCGCCTGTACTATTGGGTCATCGTCCACGACACCCTGCAGCCCCTGTTCTATCACCGCGAACTGACCGAGGCGGACTTCCTCCAGGCGCGCCGTCACCACCCGTACCGGCCCGAGAGCTTGGACATGGTGTTGATGCTGGGGCTGGCTGGAGGGATGTTCCGGGTGCGCCAGCGGCAGGGGGAACGGGTGGTCGGCATCACGCGGCGCGGTCTGAAAATGTACGAGTCTATCCACCAGGTGTTCGTCGATTCGGGGTACATCGGCAAGCGGGTGATGATGTCCTATATTTACCAATTTGATCGCGCCGAAAATTTTGACGACCTGTTCAACGCGGTCTTTCCTGAGACGCCGCAGCAGCGGCGCGACTACATCGCCTGGTTGGGCGATTTGCGCGGCGCCCATGTGTTGGAGGTCGCGTGCGGCACAGGGGCGTTGACGTTCGACAGTGGACTGTACGAACAGGTCGGAAGTTTGGGCATGCTGACAGCTACAGATGTGTCGCAGGGGATGTTGGAGCAAGCGGCGCGCAAGTGGCGGCAGTTGGGCAGCCCGCCGCAGGTGGTGCTGCAGCAGGCGTCGGTGGAAAATTTGCCGTTTGCCGATGCGGTGTTCGATGTGTGCTGCGGCAGCTACTTCATCCACTTTGTCGACGCGCCCCGGGCGCTGGCCGAGATGCGGCGCGTCGTCAGGCCGGGCGGCTGCGTTTCGATATACCAAGGACTGCAGGTGGACCTCAACCGCCCCTTCTTCCGCGAGTGGTTTGCGCCGATGTTCGAGTTGGCTCGCCGGCGCAACGCGGACCGGCCCGCCAACTACATGCCCACGGCCGATCAATTGCGCCAATGGTTTGTGGGAGCTGGGCTGCACAGTCTGGAAGTGGAGTATGTCAACACCCCGCTTCGCTTCGAGGACCCGGAGCGGGTGGTGCAGTTTCTGGTGCGCGGGGTCAGTTACTTTCAGATTGAATTGATGGAGCTGCCGTGGGACGACCGCCGGGCGGTTATCTCCGAACTGGTCGACCGCGGCAAGGATGTTTGCCGCAAGTACCCGGTTTCGGAACGCATCATCGAATTTCCCGGCGTGTGGATGAAATCCGTTCGACCTCAACTGTAAGACACGCTGTGGTGCCCTGCATCCCTTGCGTTCATGGTATCATGGTGCCAAAGGAGGACGGGTATGCAGCGGCGAGTCGCTTTTGTCAGCGCCGGCGCCAACGGAGTGGGGTTTGCGATTGTGCGGACCCTGTTGGAGGCCGGTTATGATGTCGGCTTCACGTACCGCCACAGTCAGGCGGAGGCGGACGGCTTGCTGAGCCTGGCTGAATCGCTCGGCGTGCGCGCCACGGCGGTGCAGGCTGACTTGCTCGATCAGGGGCAGGTGGAAGACGCGGTCCGTCGTTGCCTGAGCGTTTTTGGCCGCATCGATGCGTTGGTACATAACTTTGGTCCGTTTGTGTTTGAACGGGTTCCGTTGGCCGACTATTCAGATGAGATGTGGCGAAGGATGCTCGACGGCAACCTGAGCACCCTCCTGTGGATGTATCGGCTGGTCGTAGACGGCATGCGCAGGCAGGCGTTTGGCCGTATCATCACGATAGGGTTTGACGGTGCCGGCCGGGCCGCGGGTTGGCAGTACCGGGCGGCGTACGCGGCCGCCAAGGCCGGCTTGGCGTCGCTTACCCGCAGCATCGCCCGCGAGGAGCGTCAAAGCGGGATCACCGCGAACATGGTCTGTCCCGGGGATGTGCGCGGTCCGTGGAAAACCCGGCTGGTCCGCGAGGCCTGGGATGCGCACAATCCGCTGGCGCGCGCGCCGGTAGGTGGTGACATCGCCCGTGTCGTGCTTTTCTTGTGCCAGGAGGAGAGCCAGTACGTGAGCGGCACGGTCACCGAGGTCACCGGCGGCTACGACATTCTCGCCTATGACGATGGACAAGATGTCGTCGAGGAGAAGCGTCGCTTCTCGGTCGGTGAAGAGGTCTGGGTCCACCCGTGGAAGGCCCTGGCGGTGGTGGAGTCTGTGCACAAAGTGCAAAACCGCTACGCGGTGTACACCGTGCGCGTGGGGCAGCGGCAAGGGGACTTCACCGCCTTTCAACTCGGCAGCCGCGAGGAAATGGAGGACGGCATGCATGGCACACGTGGATAATTTGCGCCGACACTTTCCCGTGTTAAGGCGCGTGGTGTACCTGAACACAGGCAGAGCCGGCGCCCTGCCGGACGAAACGGCGCAGGCGATAAGCGAAGCCTTGGCGGCGCAACTGCACGAAGGCCGCCGCGGCGACAGCTATTGGCAGACGTTGACGCAGATGCGCCAACTGGTACGCGATGAACTGGCCCACCTGTTTCATGTGCCGGAGACAACGTTTGTGTTGACCAACAGCACCACCGAGGGCATCCACCTGGCGCTCTGGGGCATCCCGCTGGAACCGGGCGATGAAATCCTCACTACCAACGTCGAGCACCCGGAGGTTGGTCTGCCGGTGGCGGTGCAGAGGCAGCGGCGTGGCGTCCGCATCCGGGTGCTCGACGGCACTCTGCCGAAGGATGAGCTCTGCCGCCAATTGGAACAGCGGCTGACTCCCCGGACCCGCGCGTTGGTGTGTTCGCATGTGTCCTACGCGACGGGGCATCGCTTGCCGCTGGAGGCGCTGGTTGAGGTGGCGCACCGTTACGGGCTGTGGGTGGTCGTGGACGGTTCACAGGGCGCGGGAGCCGAACCGCTGGACCTGGGCAGTCTCGGCGTGGATCTTTACGCCTTTCCTGGTCACAGGTGGCTGTGCGGTCCGCAGGGGACAGGAGCGCTGTATGTACGGGCGGATCGGCTGGAGGAGCTGGAGGCCACATTGGTCGGGCCGGCGGCGGTGCGCGACCCGGCGGCTTGGACCCCGGACGGACACTATCTCCCGGCCGCCTCGGCCCGCCGCTTTGAACACACGGAAGGGGAGGTCTCGGCCTGGCTCGGTTGGTGGCACAGCTTGCGCTTCCTGCGCGTGACGGCCGGCTGGGAATACGTGTTCAGCCGCACGCATGGGCTGTCCGGGATGCTGATGGACAAGCTGCTGGATCTGCCCGGAGTCACCCTGGCCACCCCGCGCGACCAGCGGGCGGGCCTGGTTCACTTCGCCCTGGAAGGGGTGGGTCTGGATGTCGTCCTGCGCGAGGCGCGATCGCGCGATATCGACATCCAGACCATCCCGGAGCGCGGGTTGGTGCGCGTATCGACGGCGTTTTACAACACGGAGGATGACATTCTTCGATTCGCGCAGGCGCTGTCTGATCTGCGCCGTGGTTGACTGGGAGCCAAGCGCCCCGGGCTGTCCGCGGCGGCTGCCGCCTCACTGCTCCCGCGGCGGCTTGGGGGTCGGACGGTCCCGCGCAGAATCGAGCGCCCTGCGCAGGCCGCGCGAGAGCGCCCACATCAACAACAGTGCCAGTACAAGGCATCCGGTGTCATACCAAACAGGGTGTGTCATGGCGGCGCCTCCTCAGACGACGGACCGACCCGCGACCGACTGGTTTAGGCGTGAATACGGACCGATCCGCTCCGGCTTTCGCAATACACGCGCGCCCCGTCGCTGGCGGATTCGCCGATTTCGAAACGGGTTTCCGCCTGCCGGGCCGGTTCAACCGCGTCCAGGCCTGCGACCTGGGCGCGCGCGCCGGTCACCTCCACCTTGCCGAGGCCGCTGCGGGCGATGCCGGAGGCGTGCGTGTCGGCCGGGATGCCGTCTATCACAATGGTGCCGTTATCGGTGCGCGCGTATACGCTGCGCGTCATCGGCCTGAGGCTGTCGTGTACATCGAGGCTGCCGTTGTTCGTCTCGACACGCAGCCGCTGCACTTGGCAGTGAAGGACGCGCACACCCCCGTTCTCGGTCCGCATCTGCAACTCGTCGGCGCTCACGCTGTCTGCATGCAGGGGACCGTTTTTCGACGTCAGGCTGAGCTTGCGCATGCCGGCGGGCACCGAGATCTCGATGTGCGCCCCGACCACGCCCTCCTTGCTGTCGTTCACCACCGTCAACAGGTATGAATCCTCACTTTGCTGCGCTTGCAGCGCTTGTTCCAGCGCCTGCCTGGCTTCGCCGAGGTCACTGGCCCGAACCTGGCCGCGTACGTGAATGCGAATGGCAGACTGTTCCCAACTGACCACCTGAATTTCACCGTGCTTGGTCTCGATGTACAGGTCTTGAATCGCTGCCGGCAGTTCCACGTCGGTGCTGACGGCCAAGGTCGGCCCTTGACCAAAGCCGAAACTGAAGCTGCGGTTGAGGTGGCGCACCTCTTGCTCTAGGTTGCGGCGAGCCTCGGCCAGCGATTGGCCCAACAGCGAGGAGAGCTGGCTGCCCCATTGGTTTCGCAGCTGTTTCCACTCGCTGAGCGACTTCAGGTCAATAGGGCGTACACGGGGCGACGCGAGTTTTTCATCGAGCGCCGCCAACAGCTGTTCCCCCTGTTCAGCGGTCAACTTGCCCTCCTGGACCAACTCCAAAATCTTGCGGCGTTCATTCACGCGTATTCTCCTCCCGAATCCAATCCATCGCTTGTTCAAATGTGAGTTCACCCTTGTCTAACGCATTGAGCACCTGCTCCATCCGCTCATCCTCGGGACCCTGGGTGACCGGGTAGCCCAGCGTGCGGATAACCTGATTCAATCGGGAACGGACGGTGGGATACGAGATCTTCAGGTCCCGCTCCACCTCCTTGATATTGCCGCGGCAGCGCAGGAACGTCTCGACAAACTGCATCTGTTCTGCGCTGAGCCGCAACAGGGCGGGGGCGGGGAAGTGTCCCTGGACCCGCGTGTCGCAAGCGGGGCACGTGAGTTCGCTGATCTCCATCACTTCATTGCAGGACGGACACTGCACCGGCAGCGTGCGGCTCATAGGAGAACACCGCCTTTCATGAATTCAAAGTATCCTATCCATATTTTTAAACAACTACTTTCACATATGCAATACCCAATTTACGTTTTTTCGCCGCAGAGCGGTCGCAGGTCAGTGCGCCTGAGCCCCTTGGGATAAAGGTTGTTGGTGCGCCCGCTGACCCCATTCCCCCACCCAAGCGGCCAGCCAGACAGGTGTACCAGCGTCCGTCCGCGCAGGCCCAGGTCTGGCAATGGGGCACCCGAGAGATACTCCACGGCCAACTCTTCGTCAAGCAGCGCGGACTGTCTGGCCAACTGGGGGGGGACGGCCATCGCCAGCGCGTGTTGGGGCTCCAACCGTCCGCGTTCCTGACTAGCCAGCCACAGCCCCGGACGGTGGATGCGGACACGGGCCTGTTCAAGCCGAACCAGCAGCTCGGGGTCGGGTGCTGCGTACGCATGCGGACCGCGCCACAGGGGCTCGTGCCAGGGCAGCGGAACCTGCTCCGGATTGACCCATTCGGCGACAGCCCGCCGCCATTCTGCCGGGTTGGCAGACGGCGAGCGGCGCCGCCCCGCCGCCTGTCGCTCGCTGCGCCGTGCAGGCTTGTCCCGCCCCCCCGCGAAGTGCTCTTCCAATCGCCGGAAACGCGCCACAAAGTGACCTTCACCGGCGCCTTTATGGGGCCAGAGGCGGCGCGTGCGGGTGATATCGGCGCCAAAGCGGCGCGTCAGTTCGGGGTCTCCCAGCCACTCGGGCCGACCAGGCTCCCATCCAGGCCAAAGCGGGATGTCTTCCAGGACCACCGGGAACGAATCGAGCGCCCAGGCTACGATGTGTTCGTTCTCAAACGGGTTGAACGTGCATGTGGAATAGACCAGCCTGCCGCCTGGGCGCAGCATGGACAACGCGCAGGCCAGGATCTCCCGCTGCCGCCGCGCACACGATGCGGGCGAACTCGCCTGCCACTGCCTTCTGGCCTCCGGGTCTTTGCGGAACATCCCCTCTCCTGAACAGGGGGCGTCCACCAGTATGGCGTCAAAACGGACGCCGACAGCTGCAGCGAGTTGGTGGGGGAGCGCCTGTGTGACGAGCGCCGGGGCGCCTGCTCGTTCCAGGTTCTCGACCAAGGTGCGAACACGGGCGGGGTGCGGTTCGTTGGCAACCAAGACCCCTTGCCCGCGCAATCGGCGGGCGATGTCGGTCGCCTTGCCGCCGGGGGCGGCGCACAGGTCGAGTACCCGCTCCCCCGGCCTTGGATCAAGTGCGGGCACAACCGCCATGGCGGACGGCTCCTGAATGTAACAGGCGCCGCTCATCACCCAGGGGCTGGACCCCAACCTAGAGCCAGGGGGCAACAAGAAGGCGTCGTCCCGCCATGGCACTGGCATCGCGTGGGCGGGCCGAGGGATTGTTTCAGGGTGGGCTCCCCGGGGTGGAGACAGGCCAGCGGCCTGCCCGGCATGGTCCCCCGCGCGCGCGGCTCGCATGGGCGGCTGCTCGAGAGCTGCGCAAAAGTCCTGCCATTCCCGTCCCAACAACGGCTTCATGAGCCGTTTAAAGTCTGTGGGTAACCAGTCCATATCTGTTCATCCTTCGCCCGTGATTTGACGTTCCGGCATCCACCGGTAGCATGATCCACCTTATCACGCACACCCGCGCCGCGCACGCGCATTCCACGTACGCCGTGATTGCCACACTCCCCGCCCCCGGGGTATAGTGGTGCGGAACAGACAAGAAACGGAGGTGAACGCGATGGCCACCCGCCCTTCGCGTGAATTGATTGTTGTACCCAATCCACACCCGGATCGCGTATACGACGTGACCATGGAGACGGCTGAGTTCACCACGTTGTGTCCGATGACAGGACAACCGGATTTTGCCACCATTCGCATCCATTATCAACCAGGCCCGCACCTGGTGGAGTTGAAGTCTCTCAAGCTGTATCTGTGGAGTTTCCGCAATGAAGGGCATTATCACGAGGATGTCACCAACATCATCCTGAACGACTTCGTGGCGGCGGCCAAACCGCGCTTCGCCGAGGTGACAGCCGATTTCACCATCCGCGGCGGCATTCACACCGTCGTGCACGCGAAGTGGCATCCTGAGGAGGCTTCGGGTGACGGGCAAACGACTTGAACCTGGAGGGTCTATTTCAGGCCCAATCGGCTCACATGACGGGACGGATGCCGGCTCGGGGTGTCCCGTCTTCGTCTTCCTCTCTTGCCCTCGCTCCCGCAGCTCCAAGCCCTGCAGACGGGCGGCCGCGCTCTCACGGGCAGGGCAGGAACTTGCGTCCTTGCCAGCGAATATGAGAAGGTTGGAGCAGCAGACATGCCATCATTCTGGAGAGGACGGTTGACGTGCGTGCGTTCAGATGGCTCGGCCGATGGACAGTCACGGGCTTGTTGAGCGCAGCGGCGGCTTTCGCCGCGGCTGTGTGCGTCCCGGTCAGAGTGGAGGCGGCCACGCTGCAGATGAGTGCGGTGGTGGGGCTGAACGGATACTATTCCAAGGACCGGCTTGTGCCGGTTGTGCTTCATATTGTCAATCGAGGGAACTCGTCCACGGCGCGCCTACGTGTCGTGGTGCACCAGCCGCTGCCGAATGACCGCGTCATGGACGGTCATCTTGTTTGGAGCGTGCATCTGCCGGCGCATGGGTCGGTGGACAAGCGGATTGTGGTTCCCGGGCAAGCTGTCGCAGACGGGGCCCAGGTTGTGTGCGAGGCGGGCGCTAGCAGTGTGTCCACTTCGCTCGGGGGAAACCCGTTTGGCCGCGTCTCTTTGGTGGCGGTGGTCTCGAGCCGGGCGCAGGCAGCCCAGTTTTTAACCAGCAGTTCGAATGGACGCAATGGCCAGCCGGTGCTCCCGGTGCGTGTGACGCCGCGGGCTTTGCCGGATTTTCCGTATCTGCTGGAGGACCTGACGGCCGTTTCTCTGAGTCCGGATACCTTATCTGAGTTGACCCGTCAGCAGCGTTCTGCCCTGTCGATGTGGGTGAAACTGGGCGGCCTGCTGTTGGTCACCGGGGTGGGCAAGGTGGATGCCGCCTGGCAGGAGCAATTGCCGCTGCGTCCTTCATCCAGCCATCGGGTCTCTTTGGCCTCGTTGGCGTCGGTCATTCAAGGCAGTGTCCAGCCGCCATCGGGAAAGGTCGATGCCGAGGGCCGGATTGCCGGCGATGACGTTCAGGTGTGGGCGGGCACGCGGGAGCAGCCGCTCATCGCCGCCCGCACGGTCGGACGCGGCGTCGTCGTCCAGACGGCCTTTTCTCCGTTGCAGCCCGCCGTCATCGGATGGTCGGGCAACGCGGCGCTGTGGACCTGGGTCCTTAGGAGCGGCGGCTCCCAGAGCCAACAGGCCCTGCCTCCGTTGACCGGAGCGGGCGGGGCGCTCAACCTGGCGACGGCCAGCGACGCGCTGCCGCCGCTGCGGGTCCCGTCGCTGCGCATCTGGGGCTCCTTGTTCGCGGTCTATGCGCTGGTGATAGGCCCGATTCTGTTCTTCGTCCTGCGCCGGCGCAAACGCGAGAGTTGGGCGTGGGTGGTTTTGCCCCTGCTCAGCGTGGTGACTACGGTTGGGATATACGGTTTTGGCATCGCTCAACGCCCGAACGGCGTGCTGACGGAGGGAGTTGGCGTGTTGGAGTTGGTCGGCGACGGCAGCGCTGAGGTGTACGGGATGCGCGGTTTTATGTCGCCGTTGGTGACCAGCGCCAGCGTGACGACGGAGGACGCGTCCTATGGATTATCGTTGGCGGAGACCAATGTGCGGGCGTTGGGCGAGGCGTACGTGGCCGAGGACGGCGGCGTGAGCGCCCGGTTTGAATCGGTCGGCCGGTGGGGCGTGCGTTATTTGTACACGATTGGGGCGGTTCATGGGCAGGGCCGGCTGAACGCCAGTCTGGACTCGTCCTTGGGCACGATAAGCGGGATGGTGAGTAACGAGACATCCTACACCCTCGAGGACGTGGCGGTCATCTGGAACCATCATCTCTACGAATTGGGGACTTTGCGCCCAGGGCAATCGGTCGTGTTGGACGACCGGACGAAGGCGTTGTCCCTTGATGGCAACTGGGTGACCACCTACGGCCGCTACAACGCGGACATCACGCACGGCGTGGGCCGCGCCTTGGCACAGGTTTTGGCCGCCAACGGCAAAGCGGACCCGAGTTCGTCCGGGCAGGCCATGCTGGTGGCCACTTGCACCTCCGACACAGCGGCGATCCCTGAGCTGAGGACTCTGCAGCACGTCGCGTCGGAACAGCAGTTGACCGTGGTGCGCCAGTTCCAGTCCGTCACGCCTGTGTTCACGTCCGACAGGATGATGCAGTCATGATTCAGACTCAGAATCTGGTCAAGCGTTACGGCCGGGAGTTTGCGGTGAATCAACTCAACCTGACCGTGCGCCAGGGCACTGTGTTTGGCATCGTGGGCGAAAACGGGGCTGGCAAGACGACAACCCTGTCGATGCTGGCCACGCTCACCGTCCCCACCTCCGGCCAGGCGTTCATCGCCGGCTACGAGGTGACCCATCAGCCGCACGAGGTGCGGCGGGCCATCGGGTACATGCCAGACTCGTTCGGGGTCTACGATGAGTTGACGGTGATGGAGTATCTGCGTTTTTACGCAGACTGTTACGGCGTCGATCGCGGGACGGCGGAGAGGCGAGCTAAGGAACTGCTGGAGTGGGTGGACCTTGGTGCCAAACAGCACAGCTACGTCAATGCTCTCTCCCGCGGGATGCAGCAGCGGCTGGAGATTGCCCGCTGCCTCATGCACGACCCGGAGGTGCTCATCCTGGACGAACCCTCTTCGGGGCTGGATCCCAGGTCCCGGTTGGAGATGCGGGCTGTGCTGCAGCGGCTGCGGTCACTTGGCAAAACCATCCTCATCAGCTCGCACATCCTGCACGAACTCGGATCGATTGCCGACGAGATTGGTATCATGCGCGGCGGGGAGCTGTCGGCTATCGCTTCCGTCAACGTCATGCTCGCCCACTCAGATGCGTTTCGCACCCTGTGGATCAGCGGCACCGGGCCGCGGGAAGCCTGGGAAAGGGCGTTCGCGGACGATCCGCACGTGCTCAATGTCGTGGAGAAGCGTCCGGCGGTCGAAGTTCTGTACGCTGGCACGGTGGAACAGCAGGCACAGTTGATGAAGTCGTTGATGGACAGAGGGGTGGTGCTGTATCAATTTGCGGAGCGGCCCACCGACATCGAGGAACTTTTCCTGCGTCTGACCGACCAGGGGGAGGAGGCGGACTGATGCGGGCCAATCCGTTGTTGTACAAGGAGTTTCGGCAGCGGATGCGGGCGCGCCGGACACCCCTGGTGGTGGCCGGGTACTTTGTCTCAATGGCGGCGTTGACCTTTTTCCTGCTGTACGAAAACGTCCAGGGTCAATTGGTGCTGGTGTTGCCGGCGCGCAGCGAGCAGGTGTTCCTATTGATGAGCCTGTTGCAAATGACGGTGGTGGCGTTTCTCACTCCCGCTTTTGCCGCTGGCGCCATCAGCGGCGAGCGTGAGCGGCGGACGCTGGTCGTGCTGTTGACGACGCCGTTGTCGCCGTTTGGCATACTTGTTGGCAAGGTGCTCTCGTCCAGCGCCCTGCTGGCCCTGCTGCTGGTGGTCTCGCTACCGTTGTACAGCCTTGTCTTCCTGTTCGGCGGCGCGGTTCCGCAGGAGGTGCTGGCCGTGTTCGGGTTCCAGCTGCTCAACATCGTCCTGATTGCGGCGCTCAGCGTCTTGTGGTCCACCATCGCTCTTCGGTCCGGCTGGAGCACCGTGCTCAGTTATGCCACGGTCGGCTTCATGGTCATTTTCAGCGGCGTGGTCGGCTATGGTCTGCGTCTGTTGGCGCAAAGCCCGATGGAGTTTTTTGCGCTGCGCTGGTCCAATGACCTGCTGGCGCTCAATCCGCTCTGGATGGAGGCGTCGCTGGCCGGCGTGGTCAGCGTCACCCGGCACGCCTGGGTGTTGTTTCTCGGCTTTTACGCCGCCCTGGTGGCGGTGCTCGCAGTACCGGCGGTGTTTCGGCTGCGGCCGCAGCTGTGGCGGCTGCTTCCCGGGGATGAACGAAACTACCAGTGAACAGGCGCGGAGGGCCTGGCCCCCCTTTTCGTGCCCATTGTCATATCCCGCCGGGTCCGGGCGTACAGTCTAGAGACGGACATGCCTGGCAGGGGGGATGGGCGTGCGCGTGGGTGTGAGTATCCTGCTGTCCCTGGCGATGATCTTGTTCGGGGCCGAGCTGTTCACAAATGCCGTCGAATGGTTGGGGCGCCGGCTCGGTCTCGGCCAGGGGGCGGTGGGAAGCGTCCTGGCCGCCTTGGGTACGGCGTTGCCCGAGACGGCGGTACCCATCACGGCCATCACGTTTAGCGGCGGGACCCGCGATGCGCAGGATGTCGGTATCGGCGGCATCCTGGGCGCGCCGTTTCTGTTGACCACACTCGGCTCCTTTATCATGGCCGTGGCCGTGCTCGTCGTGCGCCGCCGCAGCCTCCCCAGTTTGCAGGTGGAACCGGCCTCTTTTCAGCGCGACATGGCCTTTTTTTTGACCGCATATTCGCTCGCGATTTTGTTCGGATGTGTCCACACGGAGTATCTCAAACGGGTAGTCCCCTGGGTGCTCGTCGCGATGTACGCGTCGTTTCTCTGGTTGACGCTGCGCGACCGCGGCCAAGGCGCAGGCGCCGGTCCGATTCACCCTCTGTATCTCCAGGGCAAGCTGGATGCGCCCAGGTTGTCGGCTATCTGCCTGCAGTTGATGCTCTCGCTGGCCCTGATTGTGGGCGGCGCCCACCTGCTCAGCGGTGGTGTGGAGCAGATTGCCAAATGGCTCAGCATCCCGCCCTTTATCCTGTCCGCCCTCTTGATACCGCTCGCTACTGAACTGCCGGAGACGCTCAACAGCGTGGTGTGGATACATCAAGGGAAAGACGCGCTGGCGGCCGGAAACATTACGGGGGCCATGGTATTTCAGAGCACGCTGGTGCCCGCCATCGGCATTCTGTTGACGCCCTGGCGGCTGAACATGGAGGCGTTGTTGACCGGGGGTCTGACGCTGGCCGCGGCCTCATTTGTATTCGGAATGTTCCGCTTGCGGCGCACGCTGTCGCCGAGCGTGCTCCTGTGCGCGTCGGTGCTGTATTGGGTGTTGCCCCTGCAGGCGCTGGCGCTGCGCTATGATGCGCACATCGTTTACTGGGCGGGGGGCGCCCTGGCCGGGGTGATGATGCTGTTGGCGTTGGCCATGGGCGCGCATTACCGCAGCGATCCTTAGCCCCCCTGTGCGCATGGCGGCTCTTCAAGCCGGGGACCGCAGTGTGGTACAATGATTGTGCGTGAACCCGCGCAGCTAAACATCACATCGAGCGGGCGCCCTGACCCAGCGGCGGCTGCGGCGGGGACGCCGCAGCAGCGGGTGAGGGCGCAGCGGTTGATTGGAGGGTGAGAACATGCCGGAAGTGGTGACGGATGCGACCTTCGCTTCCTTCATTCAGTCGGATCAACCGGTGCTGGTCGATTTTTGGGCAACTTGGTGCGGCCCGTGCAAGATGCTCGCACCGGTGATAGAGGATGTTGCCAACGAGTACGCCGACAAACTCAAGGTCGGCAAACTGGATGTCGATGAGAACCCTGAGACCACACAGAAGTTCGGCATCATGAGCGTGCCCACCGTGCTCGTCTTCAAGAATGGCCAAGTGGTCAAGCAGTTGATTGGCTATCGGCCGAAGAGCGACATGGTGGCGCAGCTGGCGGACGTCCTCTGAGTCCAGAGCGCATGCAGGAGCGAGGCGGCGGGCCCACATGCCCGCCGCGCGTCTGTACAAAGGCCATATCCGTCGCGGCGGCTCGTCGCGTGTGACCGGCTGCTCCGGTTAGGCGTACAAGTGCTCCCGAATGGAATACAGCGTAACCTTCGCCGGCAACGAGGCGAGCGCCCGTCTCCAGCGCGCCAGCTCCTCCCTCGTCTGTTCGTCCGTGAATGCGCCCAGCGCGTGGGCGCGCGCCTGCTCGTCGTAGCCCGTGTCATGCGGATCGACGAATGGGGACAGGTACACCAGGTCCCCCGGCGTAAAATGGATGCCGTTCAGCGCTTGCCGGGTCGCCGCCAGGTGCTCACGGGCAAATTTCGGCCCGCCGACTCCGACCATCAAGATGACGCCAATCCGGTAACCCGCCTCTTTCAACCGGTTCATCGCAGCCACGGCTTCTTCCGCTGTCCCCGGTTTGCGAAGAAAGGCGCGCAATCTGTTTGATCCCGTTTCCAAACCGGTGTAGACAGTCCGCAGTCCCTGTTCATATATTCGGCGCAGGTCTTCTGGCGTCTTGTGCTCCAGCGTGAACGTGTCCATGAACGTGTAGAAGTCTTGGCCGACCGATGACCCCAACCGTTCGCGCACCAGTTCCATCATCGTCAGGAGTTTGCCCGTGGGCACCACCAAGGCGTTCCCGTCCCCGAGGAACACGCCGCTGCGGTCGGCGATGCGCGGACCCATGAAACGCTGGAGACGGTCGAGGTGAACCTGTAACTCGTCCTCTGACTTGATGTGAAACCGCCGATCCCGGTAAAAATCGCAGAACAGGCACCGGTTGTACGAGCAGCCGTGCGTGATTTGGACGACGAGCGCATGGTACTGATCTGGAGGCAGGATGCTGATAGGCAGGTATACCTGCCGAAACGCCTGCGCGTCGGCAGCCAGCGCCTCGGGTGTCCAGCCTTCAAGGAGCGCTCTCCACCGCGCGGCCTCCGTGGCGGGCAGAGAGTCCAGCGACGCGCGGGCCAGCGCGTAGACCCTGCGGTAGAAGGCGGCTTTTTCCTCCGGATTGAGGGTGCGGTACGTGCGTCCGGTGATGCCCGCACCCGCCTGCGTGCGCACCTGCACCACGCGGTCGTCCAAGCCACGGCGCACCACCTCGTGCGCGCGGACGCCAAACAAAAATCGTCCCGTGCGGTCAAAATGGTACCGCCAATCTCCCGCCTGAACGACCATCCGGTGCGCGCGCACGTTCACCGTCGGTGTCGCGGTCTGTCTCACCCCGTCACACCCCCGTTTCTGTCTTGCCCAATTCGATCATACACCTGCCCCGCTTTGTCAAACAGCTGGCCCGGACTCAGCCATCTCCGCAAATGCCTCAGCGACCGCCTGCAGAGTCTCGTCGACATCCCTATCCGAGTGCGGTTCGGAAACAAACCAGGCTTCGTATTTCGACGGCGCGATGAACACTCCACGCTTCAGCAGGGCGTGGAAGAAACGGGCAAACTGCCGGCTGTCGGTGGCCTGGGCCTGCGCGTAGTTGGTGACGGCGTGCCGCCCGAAGAAGACGGTGAAAGCCCCTTTCACGCGATTGATGATAATGTCGATCCCGGCGGCCTGGGCGGCCGCCAAGATTCCTTGCTCCAGGCGCTCACCGAGGCGCGAAAGGTGGTCGTAGAATCCCGGCCGCGCGAGCACCTCGAGACACGCCAAGCCGGCGCGCATGGACGCGGGATTGCCCGCCATCGTTCCCGCCTGGTAGGCGGGTCCTAGCGGAGCCACCAGTTCCATCACCTCGCGCCTGCCCCCATAGGCTCCTATCGGCAGTCCGCCGCCGATGATCTTGCCGAGCGCGTAGAGGTCCGGGTGGACACCGTACAGTTGCGCCGCGGTTCCATAATGAAAACGAAAAGCGGTGATGACTTCATCGAAGATGACCAGCGCCCCGTGCTGGTGCGCCTGCTCAATGACCGCCTTCAGGAATCCCTCCTTGGGCGGCACGATGCCGAAGTTGCCGACAATCGGCTCCACCAGGACGGCCGCCACATCCTCGCCGTGCGCCGCGAGCGCGGCGGACAGCGCCTCCAGGTCGTTGTACGGCACCGTGACAACCTCACCGGCGGTTCCGGCGGTCACGCCTGCACTGTCGGGGACGCCGATGGACGATGGGCCCGATCCGGCCGCCACCAGCATCAGGTCGGAGTGCCCGTGGTAGCACCCGGCGAATTTGATCACCTTGCTGCGTTGGGTTGCGGCCCGCGCCACGCGAATCGTGGTCATCACCGCTTCGGTGCCGGAATTGACGAAGCGAATCCGTTCCAAATCGGGCACGGCGGCGCGCAGACGCTCAGCGAACTCGACCTCCCAACGCGTCGGCGTCCCGTACAAGATGCCGTCGTACGTCGCCTGGCGCAGGGCCTCCATGACGTATGGGTGGGCGTGGCCGAGGATGCCTGGCCCGTAGGCTCCCAGGTAATCAATGTAACGGTTGCCGTCCACGTCAAAGAAGTACGCGCCTTCGCCGCGTTCCATGACAATCGGGACGCCTCCGCCGACCGACTTGAAGGACCGGGACGGGCTGTTCACGCCGCCGATGATGACGTCCTGGGCGCGGTCGAACCAGGCACGCGATTGGGTGATGTCTAGACTGCGAGCGTTCATGCCATGCTCTCCTTTGGTTCAAGGAATGTTGAAGCTGTCCTTGATGGTAACACACTTTTGCATGCCGGAAAGGGGCTTCGCGTACGCTAATGGGCAGCCGCTGCGGCTGGAGGTGGGGATGTGCGCAGGTCTGAGGTGCGAATCAACCAGGGTGCGCTGCTGTTGACCGAGGTATGCGATGCGGCGGGGGCGCAGAGACAGGCGGAGGATGAAAGTTTTCACGCACGGCCTGCGGAACCACTCTGGCATCCCGGAGAGCGGCCGGGGCGCTCGGGTCTGGTGCGAAGAAATTGACACCTCCGCGGTGTCTGCGTATAATTTGCAATTAATTGTCTCCGGCCGGAGCACAACCATTTTCGCACGAGCATATGGAGCCGATTTGATGACGAGGACGAGTACCCCCGTGTCTGTACCCAGAGAGACCTGTCCTGGCTGCGAGCAGGTTTACGGAGCGGGTGGGAACGACACCTCCGAGAACCTGTCTCAATGACCCACTTGAAGCGGTCCCAAGGGCAGGCGGCAGGCGCCCGTTACGCGCAGCGAGGGGAGTCGCGCCGCGCCTGGATTGGGTCTTTCAGGACATAGGTCAACAGGCAGGGCGGCTCAAGCAGGGTGGCACCGCGGAAGGCGAACGCTTTTCGTCCCTGCCGGTTGACGGCGGCGGACGGAAGGCGTTTTTTGTTGCCGCCATGGTTCGGCCGCCTCGCGGCCAACACGATTTCAAGAAAGAAGGTGAGGACATGCTGGTGCAACGGCCAAGAGGCACCTCGGATATTTTGCCGGCCACGATCGGCGCCTGGCGGCAGATAGAGGACGTGGTGCGCAGGACGTTTGCTGAGTATCACTACGCCGAGATTCGGACACCGATGTTTGAACACACGGAGCTGTTCGCGCGTGGTGTCGGGGAGACCACAGACATCGTCGAGAAGGAGATGTACACGTTCGAGGACCGCGGCGGCCGCAGTCTGACGCTGCGGCCGGAAGGCACCGCCGGCGTCATCCGCGCCTACGTGGAGAACAAGTTGTACGGACAGCCTGGCATCGCCAAGCTGTTCTATCTTGGACCGATGTTTCGCTATGAAAAGCCTCAGAAGGGACGCGAGCGCCAGTTCCACCAATACGGCTGCGAGGTGTTGGGGTCCGATTCACCCGCGTTGGATGCGGAAGTGGTCGCTTTGCACGTCTACCAGTTGCAGGAGGTAGGCGTCCAGGGAGCCACGGCGGTGCTGAACAGTGTCGGTTGCCCGGTTTGCCGGCCCCGGCACCGAGAGCAGATGCTGGCTCGGCTGCTCCCGGTCAAGGACCAGCTGTGCAGCGATTGCCAGAACCGTCTCGAGCGCAACCCGCTGCGCATTTTCGACTGCAAGAACGAGCGCTGCCAGCGGCTGCTGGTGGAGGCAGGGGCACCGACGATTCTGGAGTCGCTGTGCGCGGATTGCGAGGCCCACTTCGCCGCCGTGCGCCGCTATTTGGAGGCGCTCGGCGTGCCCTATAGGACCGACGCGCACCTGGTCCGAGGCCTGGATTACTACACGCGCACCGCGTGGGAAATCAAGGTGGAGGGCTTTGGCACCCTCGGCGGCGGCGGCCGCTACAACGCCCTGGTCCGTGAACTGGGCGGTCCCGAGACCCCGGGTGTCGGCTTCGGCACCGGCATGGAGCGGATTTTGCTCGTTCTCGCGGAACAAGGGGGCACAAGCCCCGCGGTGCGCCGAGACCTGGACGTGTACGTGGCTGTCGCCGACGAACAGGCGGACGTATACGCGATGCAGGTGCTCAAGACCCTGCGAGAGGCGGGGGTGCGGGCGGATCGCGATTACCAGGGCCGGTCCGTCAAGGCCCAGTTCAAGGCGGCTGATCGTGAGGGCGCACGCCTGGCGGTGGTGGTGGGTTCCAGTGAACAAGCGGAGCAACAGGTGACAGTGAAGGACCTGGTGAGTGGAGAGCAGTCGACCATCCCGCTGTCGGAGCTGGTGGCGGCTGTACAGAAGCTCGAGGAGGCATCGGTATGAGCGCGCAGACACTGACTCGTACACACATGGTGCGGGAGACGCTGGAGGTTGCGCCCGGGAGTGTGGTGACCCTGAGCGGTTGGGTCAGCCGGCGGCGCGACCTCGGCAGCATCGTGTTCATCGACCTGCGCGACCGCAGTGGCGTCATCCAACTCGTCTTTGACGCCGCAAAAGGCACCCCACGGGCGGCCCTGGAGCTGGCCGGGCAACTGCGGAGCGAGTATGTGATTGCGGCGCGGGGGACCGTGGTGGCGCGCGATGAGCAGTCGGTGAACCCGAAAATCGAAACCGGGCGCATTGAGGTGGCGGTGGAGGCGCTGGAGGTCATCAACGAGTCGAAGACGCCGCCGTTCTATATCCAAGATGGCCTGGACGTGGACGAGGCCGTGCGCTTGCGCTACCGTTACCTGGACCTGCGCCGGCCCGAGATGTTGCGGATGTTGCGGCTGCGCCACGAGGTGGCGCGGGCGATGCGCCGCTACCTGGACGACCACGGGTTTCTCGAAATTGAGACGCCGATGCTTACGCGCAGCACGCCGGAAGGCGCCCGCGACTATCTCGTGCCCAGCCGCCTGCAGCCGGGCGAGTTCTACGCCCTGCCGCAATCGCCGCAGCTGTTCAAGCAGCTCTTGATGGTCGCCGGTGTGGAGCGTTACTATCAGATGGCGCGCTGTTTCCGCGATGAGGACCTGCGCGCGGACAGGCAGCCGGAGTTCACCCAGTTTGACATCGAGCAGTCGTTCATCCCGCAGGAGACCTTCCAGTCGATGATGGAAGAGATGATGGTCGAGGTGTTCCGCAGCGTCCTCGGCGTCGAATTGCCGACCCCGTTCCCGCGCATGAGCTACCAGGAGGCCATGGAGCGGTACGGATCGGACAAACCCGATCTGCGCTTTGGCCTCGAGCTGGTGGACCTGTCCGATTTGGTGGCCGACAGCGAATTCCGCGTCTTCCGCGACGCGCTGGCCGCGGGCGGCGTCGTCAAGGCCGTGCGCGCTCCCAAGTGCGCAGGTTTCACCCGCAAGCAGACGGACGAGTGGAACCAGTTCGCCGCGGCCCATGGCCTGCCGGGGCTGGCGACCATCGCCCTGACGGAGAGTGGCGTCAAGTCGTCCATCGGCAAGTTCTTCAGCGCCGAGGCGCTGGCCAATATGGCCGCCCGGGCGGGGGCGGAGACTGGAGATCTGGTGTTCATCGCTGCCGGCCCGCGGGCGGTGGTGCTGCCGGCGCTGGGCGCGGTGCGCAGCCGTCTCGGCGCGGACCTGGAACTGCTGGAGCCTGGGTTTCGCTTCCTCTGGGTGGTGGATTTCCCACTGTTGGAGTACGACCCGGAGGAGGGGCGCTATGTCGCCATGCACCACCCGTTCACCATGCCGAAGTGGGAGGACCTTGATTTGCTGCGCACCGATCCGCTCGCCGTCCGGGCCCAAGCCTACGACCTGGTGCTCAACGGATTCGAGGTGGCGGGCGGGAGCATGCGCATCTACCGCCGGGAGATCCAAAACCAGATGTTTGAGCGGATTGGCTTCAGTCCCGAGGAAGCGTACGAGAAGTTCGGCTTTTTGTTGGATGCGTTCGAATACGGGACGCCGCCGCACGGAGGCATTGCTTTCGGGTTTGATCGGTTGGTGATGATTATGGGCGGGCGCAAGTCCCTGCGCGATTGCATCGCGTTCCCCAAGACCTCCAGCGGCACGGACCTGCTCACTGGCGCGCCCAGCGGGGTCAGTCCCGAGCAGTTGGCGGTGCTGGGCTTGCGCACAACAGCAGGCTCGGGCGCGGTCGGTGCTGGGCGCGGGTAAAATCGGGACCGAACCCAGAATGTGTGGCACTTGACCGCACTTGCGGAGGTGGGGCCGAGGGTGATACGATAGTCACACAACCGATGACGCCCTGCGCTGTTGGTGCAAGCCTCTTCGTTTTGAGCCAACACCCATTTGAGAGGGAGTTCGGAGTCTCTTTCGTGAACACCTGCCTCGGGAACGAGGACTTGTCTCACGGCGGAGCAGGACACCCACCTGCGAGAGCAGGTTCAAAACCCCAGGTTTCACGGCAGGAGCGGGGCGCATCGCGATACATAGCAAAAGCGGCAACGTGGATGTGACGCGTTGCCTTTTCCATTGTCGACAAATTTATCCGGTTTCTGCGCGGATGCGCGCGGTTGGCAGACACGCCCGGTATGTGCGTGCATAGGTTGCCGGCGATGGACTGGACTGGCTATAATAGGTTAATGTTGAGTAGGTTACTGGGAAATTAAGATTGGACTGCGGCCGCATCCGGTCGGTCGACGCAGACGGGCAGGTCGATAGCATTGGATTTGTTTACGTGGCAGGCGCAACAGGAGGAACAGGAAAACGCGCCGCTGGCGCACCGCATGCGGCCGCGCCGGTTTGACGAGGTGGTCGGGCAGCCGCACCTGGTCGGACGCGGCAGCACGCTGCGGCGAGCGATTGAATCGGGCCGGCTGGTGTCCGTCCTGTTGTACGGCCCGCCTGGCACCGGCAAGACCACGCTGGCCCAGGTCATCGCCAACGAGACCAGGGCGCGTTTTGAGAGCCTGAACGCGGTCTCCGCCGGGGTGGCGGAAATCCGCCAGGTGGTGCAGGCCGCCAAGGACGAACAGGCTATGTACCACCGTCGGACCCTGTTGTTCATCGATGAAATTCACCGTTTCAACAAGGCCCAGCAGGACGCGCTTTTGCCTCATGTGGAGGCCGGGCTTCTGACGCTGATTGGCGCCACGACGGAGAATCCGCACATTCACGTCAACCCGGCGCTGGTGAGCCGCTCGCACGTTTTTCGCCTGCGTCCGTTGTCGGAGTCGGACCTTAAGGAGTTGATTGAGCGCGCCCTGGCCGACGAGGAACGCGGGCTCGGCCGTTACCAGGTCACGCTGACCGAAGAGGCGCGGACCGCGCTCATCCGCTACGCCGGCGGCGACGCGCGGCGGGCGCTCAACGCGCTGGAGATGGCGGTCATGTCGTCGACGCTCGCCCCGGACGGGCGCACAGAGGTCACCCTGGCCGACGTGCGGACAGTGGTTCAGCAGCGGCATGTCCTTTACGACCGAGACGGTGACGAGCACTACGACACCATTTCCGCCTTCATCAAGTCGGTGCGCGGATCGGACGCGGATGCCGCCTTGCTCTGGTTGGCGAAAATGATTGAGGGCGGGGAGGACCCGCGGTTTATTGCCAGGCGGCTTATCATCCTGGCTTCCGAGGACATCGGCAATGCCGATCCGCATGCCTTGCCGCTGGCGGTTGCGGCCCTGCACGCCGTAGAGGCGATTGGTATGCCGGAGGGGCGCATCCCGCTCGCCCAAGTGACCACATACCTGGCGACGGCGCCCAAATCGAACCACGCCTATCGTGGCATCAACCAAGCCCTGGCGGACGTGCGGAGCGGGATTCCCTTGACCGTGCCCGCCCACTTGCGTGGGACCGGCTACAAGGGGGCGGCGCACTTAGGCAGCGGCGTCGGCTACAAGTATCCGCACGATTATCCAGGGCGGTATGTAGAGCAAAATTATTGGCCAGAGGGGGTCGAGCCGCGGGTGTATTACGAAGCCGAGGCGGTCTGTCCGCCGGCCCCGGGACAGCCGGAGAACGGACGAGCCAGTCAACCGACAGACCGGCGGGGGGTGACAAGATGAAGATATCGACAAAAGGACGCTACGGCCTCATGTTGATGGTCGACCTGGCCGCGAGCGAGGGGAACACTCCGGTTTCTGTCAAATCGATTGCGGAGCGCCAGTCGCTCTCCGAGCATTACCTGGAACAGTTGATTGCGCCCCTGCGCAACGCCGGGTTGGTGCGCAGCATCCGCGGCGCCTACGGCGGGTACGTGTTGGCCAAAGGCAAAAATGAGATCACCGTGAAGGATGTCATTTTGACCTTGGAAGGGCCGTTGGAGCTGGTGGACGACGACATCGATGACGGTTTTGACGAGTTGTGGGAGCGCCTGCGGCAGGCGATTCTGTCCGTGTTGGAAGGGTTGACGCTGGAAGACTTGGTCAACATGAAGGACAAATACAACGGGACCTTCATGTATTATATTTGACCTGTCCGCCCGGTCGTCCGCCGGTCAGTGCGCGCAAGTCGCACCCTGGTTCCACAACGTGGCTCCAGGGGCTGCGGCTTTTTCTCTCGTCTATGCCAAAGACAGGGGGGTGGATTCGTGATTTATCTCGACAATGCGGCCACAACCAAGCCCTATCCGGAAGTGGTGGCGACGGTGCAGCAGTGGCTGACCGCCCCCCCTGGCAATCCGTCCAGCCTGCACCAGGGTGGGCGGCGCATGCGCGGGGCGATAGACCAGGCGCGTTCCGAATTAGCCGCGCTGTTGGGCTGCGAAGCCAAGGAGTTGGTGTTCACCAGCGGTGGCACCGAATCGGTTCAGGCCGCCCTGGTGGGGGCGTTCTTGGCGGCGGGGGGCCAGGGCAGCGTGGTGGTTTCGGCGGTGGAACACCATGCGGTTCTGCACACCTGTGAGTGGCTGGAAGGCTTGGGAGCCCGGGTGGTGAAGGTTGGCGTGGACCGCGCCGGACGCGTGCGCGTGGATGAACTGCTGTCCGCGCTGGAACCGGACACGCGCGTTGTCTCGCTGATGGCCGTCAACAACGAGCTCGGCACGCTGCAGCCGGTGCGTGAGGTGGCGCGCCTGGTGCGTGCCCGGCTGCCGCAGGTGGTCGTCCACTCGGACATGGTGCAGGCGCTGGGGGTCGTGGACCTCGGCCCGGACCTGTTGGGCGTGGATTTGGCCAGTTTTTCCGCGCACAAGGTGCATGGGCCGCAGGGAGTCGGGCTGCTGTACGTGCGCCAAGGGGCGCGGTGGACGCCTGTGCTGCGCGGCGGGGCCCAGGAGCGGGACCGGCGGGCGGGCACGGAAAACGTGGCCGGCATCGCCGGTTTCGGGGCAGCGGCCAAACGCCTGAGCGGGACGCGGGAGCATCGCCTGCGTCTTCTTGCGCGTCTGCGCCAGCAGTTCCTGCGCGCGCTGGAAGGCATCCCTGGCGTGTGGGTGAACAGTCCGCCTGATGCCTCACCAGCCATCGTGAATGTGAGTTTTTCCGGCGTTCGCAATGACACCTTGTTGATGCGCCTGGATATGGAGGGGGTCGCCGCGTCCGCTGGAGCGGCTTGTTCTGCGGGCAGTCTGGAGCCCAGCCACGTCCTTTTGGCGTGCGGGTTGCCGCGGGAGCGGGTGGCATCGGCCGTGCGCTTCAGTTTTGCGGAAGACACCAGGGAAGAGGATGTGCGGAGGGCGGCGGAGACACTGGCCCGAGTGGTCTTGGAGCTTCGGAAAACTATCTGATTGTATGCCGCAGAGAAACGTGTTTTCCCTTGCCACGCTTGGAAGTTGCTGTGACTGTACCAATTCCTGCATTGCAACAGTGGGGGGAGATGGTTTACCATATCCCTAGGTTTTCGTATGCACTTGTTTCTGTATACGAAATATTCATCTGTATAAGTTTTCTGAAAGAGGTTGCTCTCTTTCTGACTCCTCATCCGTTTGCCGGCTGGTGCAAGTGGATAAGATAAGATTAGGATTCTCGGTAAAGGGGACGGAACCATGAGGTGTCCACATTGTAACTGTCGGGATGTCGGAAGGATTGGTGCCAACCAGTATTACTGCTGGGGTTGTTTCATGGAGTTCAACGTCGCCGGCGAAGAGGTCAAGGTCTACGAGGTGGCCGAAGATGGGTCCTTGGTGGCCGTGGACCAGCTGGAAGGGCCTTCGCTGGGTTTGGGTTCAGAAGCCGTATAGGCCATCGCACACCCGCCAGGGCGTACGGGAAGCAACCGTGCGCTCCTTTTTGCGCCCTTTTAATGGGTGGATTTGCCGCCCGCCGGCAGACCGAACAGTCCTACGGCTGAAGCGGCCAGGCCGACGAACAGGGAGGTCAGGATATAGACGGCGGCCGCCTGCAGGCGCCGTTCGCGCAACAGGATGACCGATTCGTAGCAGAACGTGGAGAAGGTTGTATACGCCCCGCACAGTCCGGTTCCGAGCAGCAGCATGGCGGTGGGCGCCAACCCGCTGGGCAGCCAGACTCCTAGGCAGCGTGTCAGCCATCCTAACAAAAACGAACCGCTCACGTTGATGACGAGCGTCGCCAACGGAAAGGACACCACCAGTCGTTCCGACACCCAGCGCGACAGTTGGTAGCGCAGCAGGGCACCGACGACGCCTCCGATACCCACCCAGAAAAATGGCATCCTTACGCCTCCTCGCTCACATCATCCGCCAGGCTGAGGCGGTTTTGCCGATGGGCGAGGACAAAGCCCACCGCCGCAAGCGCGAGTCCGCCGGCAAAGGACAGGAACACGTACAGCAGCGCCCATAGATAAGCGTGCGCGGCCAGCAGCGACCACACCTCGCTGGTGAACGTGGAGAAGGTCGTAAACGCCCCGACCAGCCCAGTGCCAATGCCCAGCCGCAGGTGCGGATGGATGGCGACGCGTTCCAGTGTGATGGTATAAAACCACGCTAGAAAAAAACTGCCCGCCAGATTGATGCCCAAGGTCGCCGCCGGGAAGCCGTGCACCGTACCGACCCATTCGCTGATCAGGTAGCGGAGGCAGGCGCCGATGCCCCCACCCAGAGCGACCGCTAAGTACGGCATGAGCAGCCCCCTTTCCGTCCAGGCGTGCGCCCGGAGCGCAGCTTGAGTATACGAAATTGGAGCGGTTGTGAACAAGCCGACGCGACCGTGCGCAGCCGCCATACGGCGTCTCCGAATGGAATGCGGACCAGCCTGCATATACTGGAAAAGGGAGCTTGTTCGCTGGGCCGGCAGGGGGGGATGAGGCTTGAACGTCAGCGATCGTTACCTGCGTTTCGTGACGGCTGTCTTCGTCACCTTGCTCTGCCTGTATTTGATCGGCCAACTGCGCGCTTTCTTCGGGGACATTTGGGATGTCATCAAGGTGGTTCTGATTCCGTTTTTGGCCGCCCTCATCATTTCCTACATCTTGCAGCCGATTGTCGAGCTCCTGGCCCGGCGGAGAGTGCCGCGGGCCGCCGCGATTGCCCTGATTTACATCTCTTTCATCCTCGTCCTGGCGGTGATTGTGGTCAACTGCATCCCGCTGGTCTCGCAGCAACTCAATCAACTGATTGTTCACCTCCCCGCCTTGGCGCGGCGCGTCGACAGCTGGCTCGACAACGTGTCCGCGCACACGCGCTACTTGCCGGACGCGCTGCGCAAATCGGTGGAAGCGGCGACTGATCGCCTGGAGGAACGGGTCAGCAGCTGGGCCAGCCGGCTGATCTCCGGGCTGAGCGGCACGCTGAACGCTGTGTTTGTGGCGTTCACCATCCCGTTTTTGGTGTTTTACATGCTCAAGGACGCCCGCGCCATCGGGCGTGCCATGGTGCGGCTGTGCCCGGCCCGGCACCGTGACCAGGTGCGCCAGATTCTCGCCGGGATTGACACCACCTTAGGGCGCTACGTGCGCGGCCAACTGTTGGTGATGCTGGTGGTCGGGGTTCTGACTTACGCGGGGCTCTTGATTGTCCACATGCCGTACGCTCTACTGTTGGCCCTGCTGATGGCGCTCATGGATCTGGTCCCCTACATCGGCCCCTTCTTGGGCGCGACTCCGGCCGTGCTGTTGGCATTTGCCATCAGTCCTCAGATGGCCTTGAAGGTGATGATTGTCAATGCTCTGGTGCAGCAGCTGGAGGGTAATCTGATTTCCCCGCAGATCATGGGCCGCACCCTGGATCTGCATCCGATGCTGATTGTCGCGGCCATTCTCGTGGGCGGTGAGGTGGGCGGCATGCTGGGCCTAATTGCGGCGGTGCCGCTGGTGGCCGTGATCAAAGTCGCCTGGCAACAGATCCGCGCTTACCGTCACCGCGCCGAGTAGGCCGGGCGAGACGTTCTCCCTGGACACGCGGCGCCCGCGCATGGCAAAATGGGCGTGATCCTACACGGTTGGGCATTGTTGGGGCGCTGGGCTGAGAACGGACGGGTGCGGCGAGGGCTGGGCACAGGAGGGCGGGGCGAATCGATGCACAAAGCGATCACGCTGGTTGCGCTGGTGGACGGTGTGCTGTTTGTGGCCATGGCCGTCTGGCGGGCCCTACAATCTATGCCCGGCGGTTGGATGCCGGTCTATGAGGCGCTGGCGGCGCTGGGCCTGGTTCTCGGGGTGTACGGCTTTGTTCTGCTCATCCGCTCTCCGCAGCGCCATCTGCGCACCGCTACCCTGTGCGTCCTGTTCGCCCTCGCTCCCGGTTGCCAGGCGCTGGTCAGCCTGCTGAGCTGGATCGGCGGCCAGCCGGTGTGAAGCGGGCCGTTGAGTGTTTGACAAGTTCTTTTTCCAGTGTGTAAAATAGGGCGGAAATTACCGTGTTCACGGACACGTCTATCGGCACAAGCGATGAAGGACCCAAGTAGGCCGGGTTGCGGGCGCTCAGAGAGGGCGCTCATGGCTGCGAGGCACCCCGCCCGTCCGGCCCAAGCCAGTCTGGAGCGTGAACCACCGGGATCCGCCCGTTACCGCGGGATACGAGTGACGCGCACCCAGGGCTCGGGTGCGCGTAATCAGGGTGGTACCGCGAGCAACTCCTCTCGTCCCTGCCGGGATGCGGGGAGTTTTTTGGTGAACAGGCGAATGGAGGATTCGGTATATGAAACGGTTGAGTGGACAAGACATTCGGAGGCTCTACAAGCAGTTTTTTGCGGAGCGCGGGCACCTGGTGTTCCCTAGCGCCAGCCTGGTTCCCCACGACGACCCCACGCTGCTATGGATCAACGCCGGCATGGCGCCGCTCAAACCTTACTTTGACGGTCGCGAGATTCCCGAGCGGCCGCGCATCGTCAGCTCGCAAAAGTGCATTCGCACCAATGACATTGAAAACGTCGGCCATACGGCCCGCCACCAGACCTTCTTCGAGATGCTCGGCAATTTTTCCTTCGGCGATTACTTCAAGCGCGAGGCCATCACCTGGGCGTGGGAGTTCCTTACCCAGTATCTGGAAATGGATCCCGAGCGGCTGTCGGTGACGGTGCATGTCAGCGACGACGAGGCCTATCAGATCTGGCACCAGGAGGTGGGATTGCCCGACGAGCGGATTGTCCGCGGAGAAGAGGACAACTTCTGGGAGATCGGCGAAGGTCCCTGCGGGCCCTGCTCGGAGATCTTTTATGACCGCGGCGAGTCGTTTGGCTGCGGCCGGGCGGACTGCGGTCCGGGGTGCGATTGTGACCGCTTCCTTGAGATCTGGAACCTGGTGTTCACCCAGTACAACAAGGACAAGGCGGGCGAATACACCCCGCTGCCAAAGCGAAACATCGACACCGGCATGGGCTTGGAGCGGATGGCGTCGGTGCTGCAGGAGGTCGACAGCAACTTCGAGACCGACCTGTTCCGGCCTCTTCTTGACCAGACGGCCGCCATCAGCGGCCTGCCGTTCGGCAAGGACCCGGGGCGGGATGTGCACTTTAAAATTATCGCCGATCACATCCGCACGGCCGCGTTTGCGGTCGGGGACGGGGTGCTGCCGGGCAACGAGGGGCGCCACTACATTATCCGCCGCTTGCTCCGGCGGGCCGTGCGCAGCGGCCGCAAGCTCGGGCTCGAAAAGCCGTTCTTGCATCAGCTTGTGCCGGTGGTCGCCGACATCATGGGCGCGGACTACCCGGAGCTGCGGGAGAAGCTAGACCTCATCCGGCGTGTCGTGCGCACGGAGGAGGAGCGGTTCCAGGCGACGTTGGCGGAGGGCGAGGCGTTGCTCCTGCAGTTGGTCGAGGACATTCGCAAGCGCGGCGGGGACCGGCTGTCGGGGACAGAGGCGTTTCGGCTTTACGACACGTTCGGGTTCCCCGTCGACCTGACGGAGGAGATCGCAAAGGAACACGGGGTGGCTGTCGACCGCGCGGGTTTCGAGGCCGAGTTGGAAGCCCAACGGGAGCGGGCGCGCGCTGCGCGGCAGTCGGTTGAAGGCATGAACGCGACGCGCGGGGCGCTGGAGACCATCACGGCGCCAAGCCGCTTTGTCGGATACGAGCGCCTGGAGTGCGACGCGACCGTGCTGGCCATTGTCCGGGACGGCAAGCGAGTGGATACGGCCGAGGACGGGGCCGAGGTGCAGGTTATCCTCGATGAGACGCCGTTTTACGCGGAGAGTGGCGGGCAAATCGCCGATTCCGGCCGGCTCCTGGGCGAGCATGTGCAGATGACCGTGCTCGACGTGCAAAAAGCGCCGCACGGGCAGAACGTGCACACGGTGCGGGTGGACTCCGGATCGTTAGCGACGGGGGACCACGTGCACGCGGTGGTGGATGCGGCCGCGCGTCGGGACATCACCAAAAACCACACGGCCACCCACTTGCTGCACAAAGCGTTGCGCGAGGTGTTGGGGAGTCACGTGGCCCAGGCGGGGTCCCTGGTCGAGCCTGACCGGCTGCGCTTTGACTTCTCCCACTTTGGCGCGCTCAGCAAAGAAGAGTGGGCGCGCGTGGAGGAACTCGTCAATGAAGCGATTTGGCGCGATGACAAGGTGGAGATCTTCGAAGCTGACCTGGATGAGGCCAAGGCCATGGGGGCCATGGCCCTGTTCGGGGAAAAGTACGGGAAGCGGGTGCGCGTGGTAAAGGCGGGCGATTGGAGCATCGAGCTGTGCGGTGGCTGCCACGTCGAACGCACCGGCCTGATTGGCCAGTTTCGCATCGTCTCCGAATCGGGCATCGGCTCCGGCGTGCGCCGCATCGAAGCGGTCACCGGCCGCGGAGCCTACCGCCACGCCCTCAGCCGCGAGCGGTTGCTGGAGGAGACGGCGCAGCGGCTGAAAACAACGCCGGCCGACTTGGTCGGGCGGGTGGAGCGCGTGTTGGCCGATGCGGCCGAGAGAGACCGCGAGTTGGCGTCGCTGCGCAGCCGGTTGAGCCAGGCGCGGACGCAGGAGCTGGCCCAGCAGGTGGTCACTGTGGCCGGCGTGCCGGTTGTCGCGGCGGTGGTTGCCGACACCGACATGGAGGGCCTGCGGCAGTTGGCGGACGGGCTGCGTGAACGCCTGGCGAGCGCTGTGATTGTCCTCGGCAGCCAGAGCGGCGGCAAGGTGCAGCTGGTGGCGGCGGTGTCTCCGGACCTGCAGCCGCGCGGTCTGCACGCCGGGCAGATTATCCGGCAGGTCGCGGCGGTGACCGGCGGCGGCGGGGGCGGCCGCGCCGATATGGCGCAGGCAGGTGGTCGCGATGCGGCGAAACTGCCACTGGCCATCGAGCGGGTGCCAGAGATCGTCGCGGACGCGGTCAAGGTCAGCGGCTGACAAGCCGCAAAGGCGATGGGGAAGGGGTCCCCGTCTTGCACGAAAATACAGTACAATGTATGGGGAACGGTAGACGGGGGGTAGGTGTTCTATGGTGTTTCGATCCGACGAGACGATGCGGTTTCAGTCGCGGTTGGAAAACACGGAGGCGCGGCGGGCGTTTCAGCTGGCGTACCGGGCATTGTCAGAGAAAGGGTACAACCCGGTGTACCAGATAGCGGGTTATCTCATTTCGGGGGACCCGGCATACATCACCAGTCACCTGGATGCGCGCAATACCATTCGCCGCATCGAGCGGGACGAGCTGATAGAGGAACTGGTGCGGTGTTATGCCGAGCATGTACAGGATGAGGGTCCTCGGCATTGACTACGGTCGGGCCCGCATCGGCGTGGCGGTCAGTGATCCGACCGGTCTGTTTGCGCAAGGTCTCACGGTCATCCCCAGGCGGACAGATGAGGCAGCGGCCGCGGAGATTGCGCGCATCGCCCGCGAGCAGGCGGCCGAGTTGATTGTCGTCGGCCTGCCGCGGAGGATGGACGGATCGCTCGGCGAGCGGGCGGCTCAGTGTCAGGCGTTTGCTGAGCGCGTCGCCAGTGCCGCCGGATTGCCGGTGGACCTGTACGACGAACGGCTGACCACGGTGAGCGCCGAGCGCACGCTGATTGACGCGGACGTTGGGCGAGCAAGACGCCGGCAGGTGGTGGACAAGCTGGCCGCGGCGTTGATGCTGCAAGGATGGCTGGACAGCCGGCGGAAACGGGCAACGGATGATGGGAGCGGGTCATGATTGTCACTTTTTCCGAGGAGACGTTCGGACAGCCAAGTCGATGAGGCGAAGCGGCACCGTTGGTGGTGGTGGCTTGTGCCGGCGGCGGCCGTCGTTGTCGCCGGGATCGCATTTGCCGGATGGGCCGGCCTGAATCTCCGCCCTCCCGCGAGCGACGAAGGCAACGTATTGGTGATGGTGCAGCCAGGTGAATCTGTTGCCGAGGTCGCGGACCAACTCCAGAACAAGGGGCTGATTCGCAGCGCCACCCTGTTTCGCTGGTACGTGAGCTACGTGCACAAGGGGCAAGAGGTCAAGGCGGGTGCATACCGCCTAACCTACGGACAGACATTGCCGCAATTGGTGACGGCGCTGACGGAAGGCACGGAGGCGGCCACGATTCGGGTGACCATCCCGGAGGGGTTCACAGTGACGCAGATCGCCGACCGGCTGGCGGCGGCAGGGGTGGTCAAGCGCCAGGCGTTTTTGCAGGAGGTGCAATCGGGGCACTTCGACGAACCTTTTTTGGCCGACATCGGCCATGGCCCGCAGGTTCGGTGGCGGCTGGAGGGATACTTGTTCCCGGATACATATGAGTTCACCAAGGGTGAGTCGGCGCACGCGGTCGTCGACGACATGCTGGCGGATTTCCAACGGCGCGTGGCGAGTGCCTACGGGCCGACGATGCGCAGGCAGGGGCAGTCCTTGAACCAGGTCGTTACGGAGGCGTCCTTGATAGAGAAGGAGGCCAAGGTAGACGCCGAACGGCCCCTCATCGCCAGCGTGATCAACAATCGGCTACACCACCACCCGCCCATGAAGTTGCAGATTGATGCGACAATCGAATACATACTGGGGCATCGTGACGTGGTGACGGTTGAGGACACGCACGTCGACAACCCGTACAATACGTACCTGCACCCCGGGTTACCACCCGGTCCCATCGCCAGTCCGGGACTCGCGTCCATCCGGGCTGTGCTCCATCCGGCCCACACCGACTACTTATATTACGTGGCGAAAAACGACGGCTCCGGGGAGCACTATTTCGCGACGACATACGCCCAGCAGTTGCACAATGAGGCCCGCAGCCAGCACAACCTGCACGCGCAATCCTAATTCAGACCGTCTTGATGTGGCTGGGAATGTAGGGGTTCTCGGCCGGGCATCCTGTCTCGTACGGGAGGTTGAAGACGCGAGACGTGGACGGCAGGCGCTGGTTGTGGATGGTGACGCTTTGGTGGGTTGTCCTGGCCGCCCTGTTGGGGCGGCTGTTTGTCGTCGCGGCCAACCCTCAGGCGGCGAGTCCAGGCATTGGGGACGAGCGTGAGGCGCGTTGGCGGATGGACTCCGAGCACTTCCACCCGTTGATGGTGGACGATGGGCGGGGACAGATTTTGTTTCGCAGCGGCCAGCCCTGGTCGGGGGTGAAGCGGTGGATTCAGTTCTCCTCAGCGGACGGGGCGAGATTGAACTGGCGGGTGCACACGGAAGCGCACTCGGGGCTTTTCAATCCCATCGTCGGTTGCATTGGGCTGCCCGACCATTGGCCGGATGCGGGCCGCTCGGTGTTGGAGCAGGGCCGCTCCGGGCTCGAGTACACGTTTGACCGCTGGCTGGCCGCGGGGCGGCCGGGGTTTGTCGCTCGGTTGGAGGATGCCCGCGGGCGGACGCGCGGCAGCTGGTATGCGCGCCCGGGTACCCCGGGAATCAATGTGCGCACAACGGTCGACGCGGCGTGGCAGGGCGAGGCCGAGGCTATCCTGGCAGAATCGGGAGCGAACCGGGCGGCGTTGGTCGTCTTGGATGTGGCCAGCGGAGATGTGCTGGCGATGGCCAGCCGCGATGTGTATAACCCTTGGCGCAACCACGCCGTGCAGCCGGAAACGCCCGGATCTGTATTCAAACTGGTCACGATGGCGGCGGCCCTGGAATCCTATCGTTTTCAGCCGGACGCGCGCTTTTTTTGCGCCGGCGCCGTCCCGTTGGCCGGAGTGCGTATGCGCTGTTGGCGCGCGCACGGTCGCGAGACGCTGACGCAAGCGTTGGCCGGTTCCTGCGATGTGGCGTTTGCGCTGGTGGGGGCTAAGGTCGGACCCGCCGGACTGCAGCTGATGGCCGAACGGCTCGGGCTCTACGGGACCGGACTGCAGACACACAGTGGGCTGCGCGTGCTGGCAGAGGCTGCCCCCGGCCGCGTGTTTGTGGCTCCGCGGCGGGACACAGGACTGCTCGCCAACACGGCCATCGGGCAGCAGGACGTCCGCATGTCCCCGCTGCAGGCGGCAAATCTGGCAGCCACCATCGCCCGCGGCGGGGTGTACCGGGACGCTCGCCTGGTCATCGACCTGGAGTCGCCTGCGGCGGGCCGGCGAGAGCTGACGCCCGGGCCCGGCCGGCGCGCCTTGTCGCCGGGAGTGGCCTATGCCGTCGGGCAGGCGATGCGGGCGGCTGTGCGAGATCCAGAGGGGACAGCGCGCGCTCTGGGCAGTCTGCCGGTGCCAGTGGCGGCAAAGACGGGGACGGCGGAATTGCCCCAGCCGGGGCGTGTCCACGCCTGGATGGTCGGCTATTTTCCCGCCTCCCGGCCCCGCATCGCCTTTTGCGTGGCAGTGTTCGACGCCCCCGAAGCGCCCTCGCACCACCAGGTGTTCACGGCGGTCCGCAAGCTGATCTGGTGGTACAGGCAGTTTCACAGTCCCGCCGACATACCTTAGGGATAGCGCGTAGGGCTTCGCGCAGCCAACAGGGGGGTGCGGACTGTGCCGGGACTGTTCACGCTTTTACTGCTGGTGCTCAAAGATGTCTCGCTGTTTGTCTCCTACGTCCGTAACAACGCCTTTCCGCAGCCGCTGTCCGCTGAAGAAGAACGGATGTACGCTGAGCGCATGCTGGCCGGGGACACGGCGGCCAGAAACAAGCTGATTGAACACAACCTGCGGCTGGTGGCCCATCTGGTGAAGAAGTATGAGGGCACGGGCGAAGACCCACAGGACCTGATTTCCATCGGCACCATCGGCCTGATCAAGGCGGTGGAAAGCTATCACCCCAAGTACGGCACGAAGCTGGCCACGTTTGCCGCCCGCTGCATCGACAACGAAATCCTCATGTACCTGCGCAGCAACCGCAAGCATCGGCGCGACACTTCCCTTGAAGAGCCGATTGGGCAGGATAAGGAGGGCAACGAACTGACACTCTCCGACCTCTTGGGGACGGACGCGGATGCCGTGGTGGAAGCGGTCGATTTGTCTTGGGAAAAGCAGAAAATGTTTGAACACCTGCCCAACCTCCCGGAGCGGGAGCGGGAGGTATTGTGCAAGCGGTTTGGACTGCCGGACGGGGAGGAGAAAACGCAGCGCGAGATTGCACAGGAGCTGGGGATCTCCAGGTCCTACGTGTCGCGGATTGAGCGCAAGGCCCTCAACCGTCTCTACGAGCAGATGCGTGCGGGCCGGGCCCATTGAGGCACGGAGCCTCTTGGTCGCGGCTGCCGGATGTGCTAGAGTGAAATCGAACTCTCGACGGGGGATGTTATGCGCAACCTGTGGATGGAACTGATGCCGGACGAATATGTGCCCAGCGTCTATGCGATAGATTTGGACAAGCTGCGCGACGGCGGCCGCCGCTTGTTGCTGTCGGACCTGGATAACACGCTGGTGCCGTGGAACGATGAGGCTGTTCCCGCGGCTTTGTCCGCCTGGTACAAGCGCGTGGTGGCATCCGGGATGGATTTATGCATCGTGTCCAACAACCGCCATCCGCGTGTCTCAGAGTTCGCACAGCAATTGGGCGCGCGCGCCATCCCAGCGGCCAAGAAGCCAAAACCTCAGGCCTTTCTGGCAGCCATGGCCAGTTTTGACGCTGCGCCCGAGCAGACGGTGATGGTGGGAGACCAGTTGTTTACCGACATTCGCGGCGCCCGCCGCCTCGGCATCTACACGATTTTGGTGCTGCCTGTATCGAATCGGGAATGGTGGGGGACGCGGTTGACGCGCTTGGCCGAGCGGGCGGCTTTCAAGATGCTGGAACGCCGTGGATTGGTGCGGCCAATTCAGGAGGGAGGGCGTGAATGAGCGAACAGCTGGTATGCAGCGGCTGCGGGGTGGCCTTGCAGAGTGAGCGAGAGAACGAGCCCGGGTATGTGCCATTGTCGGCTTTGACCCGCCTGCAGCCGGTCTGTCGGCGCTGCTACCGGATCACGCACTATGGTGAGTTCTCGCCGGTGGTGGTGCCGGCCGCCGAGTATGAACAGCAGGTGGCTGAAGTCGGCAAGCGCCCGGATTTGGTCTTATATGTGCTGGACGTGTTCGACCTGGAGGGCAGCTTGGTGCCGAATCTCGCCCGACACATCGGCAAGAGCCCGGTGGTGGTTGTGGTCAACAAGGTGGACCTGTTGCCTAAGGAGGTGCGTGTCGAGGCCCTGGCTGGCTGGGTGGCGGAACGTGTACGCTCGACCGGCGTGCAACCGGCGGGGGTTTGTTTTGTCAGCGCCCGCAAGGGGCAGGGACTGGACGCAGTGGACGGATGGATTGAGGCGGAGGCGAAATCCCGCGCGTACGTGGTGGGGATGGCGAATGTCGGCAAGTCCACCCTGCTCAACCGGTTGTTGGCCGGGACCTATCCGGAAGCCGCCGGTTTCACCGTGTCCCGCGTACCGGGCACGACAGTGGGATTGGTGGGAGCTGAGTATGCGACCAAGGGCGGCCGTGAGGTTCACCTGGTCGATACCCCCGGATTGATTCAGGGGCGGCGTGCGATTGACCAGTTATGTGCCGATTGCTTGGCCACCGCGGTGCCGGAGACGCGGCTGCGCCCGCGCGTGTACCAGCTGGATCCCGGGCAGTCGCTGTGGATTGGCAACTTTGCCCGTTTTGACTTGGTGGAAGGCGATCATCAGCCGGTCGTGTGCTACGTCAGCAACCGGCTGACGGTGCACCGTACCAAACTGGAACGGGCAGACACCTTCGGTCAGATGCACGCCGACGACATCCTGCGCGTGCCCTGTCCGGCGTGCCGCCATCGGCTGGGGCCGCTGCAGCCACTTGAGGTGACCGCTCCGGCTCGGCCAAAGCCGCAACTGACGGCCGGGGGCATCCGGTTTGGCCGCCAGGGCGCCGATCTCACGCTGGCCGGCATCGGCTGGCTTGCTCTGTTCGGCCGGCCGCTGCGCGGGAATCTCTGGTTGCCCAGGCCGCTGGCCGTCGCGGTGCGGCCGCGGTTGCTGGGCCAACTCAGCCGCCGCTAACGCCGGCGCCCAGGCGGCATAACGGTTCCCGCCTGCGAATACACCTACGGTAGCTGCCTGTGTGGACACAGGTTAAGCCCATCCGTGGGCGAATACGCGGGGGGAGCGTGAGCCGACATGGGGTGCCGGGAGGTCGTGGTGACCATCATGCGGGATCATCCGTTGCCTGTGGACCAGCTTCTCTACCAGATTCGCAAGTGTGTGCAAACGGCGCGCCGGGAGCACCCGGAACTCGCGGACAGCCGTCTGCACGACGTGAGGCTGCGGGTATGCGGAGGAACCCTAGAAGCGGTGCTGGAGTTTCACGCATGGGAGGATGCCGGAGGCTGAACGTGCCGAGGCGCGCAAAGTTCGCGGCCAGGTGGGGAGGACAGGAATGAAGAAACTGTATGGATTACTGGGGTGGCCGGTGGCTCATTCGGTATCGCCGGCGATGATGAACGCGGCGTTCGCGGAGCTTGGCATCGACGCGGTGTACCTGGCGTTTGCTGTGCCGCCCGCGGACCTGCGGGCCGCTTTGGACGGCTTGTTGGCGCTCGGAGCGGGTGGGGTCAACATCACGATTCCGCACAAATTAGGCGCTTACCAATGGGCGCCTCGCCACTCGGACGAGGCGCGCTTAGCCGGCGCGGTCAACACTTTGCGCCTGCGTCCCCGCTCCGACGCGGATGACCCGGCGGCGCCGGAGGTTATCGGCCACAACACCGATGTGGCTGGATGGTGGACAAGCTTGCGGACGGTGTTGCCGCATGCGCCGAAGCGAGTGGTCATCCTCGGCGCCGGCGGGGCTGCGCGCGCGGCCCTGGCCGGGTTGGCGCTGTATGCGCAATCGGCCGAGGTGGTGCTGACGGCGCGGAACCCGCAGAAGGCGGCCGAGACAGCCGCTTCGTTTCAGGAATACATATCTGTAAGCCTGCTGCCGTGGCGGGAGCGGGAACAAGCGGTGGCGGCCGCTGACCTGGTCGTCAACGCGACGCCGATGGGCATGTGGCCACATGACGACGTGTCGCCGATTGACGACGAAACCTGCCTGCACCCGGGCCAGGTCGTGCAAGACATGGTCTATCGTCCGTTGCAGACGCGTCTGTTGCGGCAGGCCGCCCGCCGCGGCGCAAAGCGGGTGGACGGACTGGACATGTTGGTGCGGCAGGGAGCGGAGGCGTTCGAATTCTGGCTCGGCGTCAGCGCCCCGGTGGACGTGATGCGCCAGGCGGCGCGTGCGTCGCTGGGGCTATGACCCGGCGCGGGAAAGAGGGGATAGAGGACGGAGGTCATCGTCTTTGGCGGCACGTTTGATCCGCCCCACATCGGCCACCTGGCGATGGCGGAGTTGGCGCGGGAACAGACCGGAGCCGACCAAGTTTGGTTCATGCCGGCGGCCGTACCGCCCCACAAGGGGAGACCGCATCAGGACTTCGCGTGGCGTGCGGAGATGGTCAGCGCGCTGATTGACGGCCGGGATGGGCTCTTGGTTTGCACGATTGAGCGAGAACTGCCGCCGCCATCCTATACCGTGGACACGGTGGCGGAGCTGCGGCGGCGTCACCCCGAGCACAGCTTTTGGTTTCTAATCGGCGCCGATAGCCTGCAAACCTTGCCGACGTGGCATGGCGCGGAGCGGCTGGTGGGGGAAATCCCGTTTCTCGTCGCGCCCCGCGCCGGCTACCCGACTGAAGAGTTGTTCCAACGGGTGTCGTGTCAGCTGCCCGGTCTGCGCCTGCGGGCCATCGACATGCCCATCGTCGATGTGTCTTCCACGTGGCTCAGGCAGCGACTGCTGGCGGGCAAATCGGCCTGCGGCCTGGTCCCGGAGCGGGTCATTCGCGTCTGGCAGCGGGCGGACGCGCCCGTGTAGCCGCCGCATGACCCGCACGATGGAAAAGGGTTGACGTCTCGAACAGGGAGGGGGTTCCGGATGAAGGAGTCGGATGTTGCCGCCAAGGTCCAGCGCGCGCTCTCACCCGCCCGCTTCGCCCACGTGCAGGGGGTGGTGTCGACGGCGGCAGAGCTGGCTCTGCGCCACGGCGTGAATGTGGAGCAGGCGCGTTTGGCCGCCTGGCTTCACGACTATGCTCGGGAGTGGCCGCCAGAGAGGTTGTTGGCGGTGGTCGAGAAGATGGGATTGCCGGAGGAGATGATGGTCATCCCCGAGCTGTGGCACGGCCCGGTGGCGGCACACCTGGCAGTAAGCGAATTCGGCATCGCCGATGAAGACATTCACAACGCCGTGTTTTATCACACCACCGGGCGGATCGGCATGTCCCGCCTGGAGTGCGTGCTGTGTTTGGCCGACGCCGTGGAACCTACACGCCGCTACCCGCAGGTCGAGCACCTGCGGGAGCTGGCGCGCCGGGACCTGACGCGGGCCTTGGCCGAGTCATTTGACGCCACCATCCAGTATTTGATTGTGCGCCATGCGGCCATCTACCCGGGCACGGTCGCTGCCCGCAACGACCTATGGCGGCAGGTCCAGGCAACCGGGAACACACCGCCTCATACAGACGCCAATCATGTGTGAATAGGGAGGAACGTGCATGCCAACATCCATCCTGGAATTGGCGAAGGCCGCGGCCGACGCGGCCGCCGATAAGAAGGCGCAAGACATCGTGGCGCTTGATATTCATGAGCTGACGCCAATCGCGGATTGCTTTGTGATCTGCTCGGCTCGTTCGGGCACTCAGGTCGAAGCGGTGACGCGGGCGGTCCGCGATAAACTGGCGGAGATGGGTGTTGACTGCAAGGGCACCGAAGGGTTGGACGAGGCACGCTGGGTCCTCATCGACTTCGGCGACCTTGTCGTCCACGTGTTTCGCCCGGAAGAGCGGGAGTTTTATCACTTGGAACGGCTGTGGGGCGATGCCAAGGAGATTCCGCTGGCATGAACCGAGCTTACACAGAGCTGGCGTCCGTGTACGACCGGTTCATGACGGATGCCCCGGATGACTGCTGGCTGCATTGGCTGGATGGCCAGATTCCGGATCTCAAAGACAAGACGGCGGCCGATCTGGGCTGCGGAACCGGCCGCTTCACGGTTCGCCTGGCTCCGCGGGTGAAACGTCTCGTCGGCGTGGATGCGTCGGAGGCGATGCTGGCGGTGGCGTACGAGCGGGCCCGGGAGCTGCACGTGCCGGTGCGGTGGTTGCTCCAGGACCTGCGTGACCTGCGCCTGCCGGAGCCGGTCCACCTATTGGTGTCCACCTGTGACAGTTTCAATTATCTCACCGATCCGGACGACTTTCGCGGCGCTCTGCTGGCTGCCAGGCGCAACCTTGTCCCGTCTGGGTGGCTGTGTTTCGATCTGATAGGCCCGAGCCGTGTCGCCGCCTTGGCGGGCGGCCTGTCTTATGACTTGGGCGAGGAGGCGGCCGTCATCTTCACCAGCACCGTCGCGGCCGACAGGCTCGTCCAATATGAATTGCACGCCTTTTTGCGGCAGGAGGACGGCGACTATCGGCGCATCGTGGAGGAACACCAGCAGCGCTTCTATGAGCAGGAGGAGGTGCGCGCTTTGCTTCAGGAGTGCGGCTTCACGCAAGTCGAGGTGCTGGGGGATTTTGGCCGCTCACCGGTGAGTCAGGCCGAGCGTTGGATCGTGCGGGCCATCCGTGAGGGGTAGGCTCGTGCGGCTCCCGTGGGTGCTTCCCCTGTGAGTCCTGCGCCTAGACGTCGCCGGCGTCAGCGCCAGCCTGGCGTCGTCTTTCGCGGAACGCCTGAAAACCTTTGAGGCACTCCGGGTGCTCGTCGAAGAACAGCACCAGAGACTGCAGGGAGTCCAGGGTGCACGGGCTGACGTGGTGTTCGATACCCTCCACGTCTTTCTGGATGATGTCTTCATCGATGCCCAGCATGCGCAGGAAGGCGGCCAGGCGGTGATGGCGCTGCTTCATCAGCTTGCCCAGTCGCTGCCCGCGGGAGGTCAGAACGATGCCGCGGTACTTCTCGTACGTCACGTAGTCATTTTCATCCAACTTTTGCAACATTTTTGTCACCGAGGAAGGCTGCACATCCAGCGACGAAGCGATATCTGAAACCCGTGCGTAGCCCTTTTCGTTCATCAACTCGTATATCTTTTCTAGGTAATCCTCCATGCTCGGAGTCAACAAGTTTATAACCCCCACTGGGCCCCGTCCGTGGACCGGGCATGTGCCCCTTTATCTTACACATACGAGCGCTCATCGGCAATCTATGCGTCGATTTCTGCAAAGGGATATGCTTCTTGCCGCCGGGAAAACAGGAGTTCTCGCTCGCGGGCCGAATCTCTGGACAAAAAAGCTGGAGGGTCTTGGATGGGAGAGCGACAGGACGAACCCGTCCTATCAATCTGGCAGGCGAAGCAGCGGGAATGGGAGGCCGCAGAAGCGGGTTGGCATGAGGGCAAATCGGGTGGCCGACACCCAGCCCATGAAGTCTCCGGGGCCGCGGGTCCAAAGGTCAGTGCAGAAGCCGATATGCGGATCTTTGACGTTCCCTGGATCACACAGGAGGTTTGGGAGGACGACACGGCTGCTCCGGGCAGCGTGGAGCCGGATGGGCATGTCATTCCCGAGCAGCGCAGTCACGGTGGACAGCGAGTGCAAGGCGTCCTGCAAGGCCATGCCGGCCGCCGTTTGCACCGGGCCGCCGGGTGGCTGGCATTCACGCTGGTTCTCCTGGCTGTCGGTTACCTCGCGGGAGCGTTGGGCTCCGGCTTGTCGATGACTCCCGACAATGGTGTTTCTGGTCAAGCGGCGGGCGGAGCGAAAAAAACTGGTAGCCATGCTTTGAACTCTGATTCGGGAAACCAAATTATAATTGACGTACATGGGGATGTGAAGCGGCCTGGGGTGTACACGCTGCCTTCCGGCTCCCGCGTGGGCGACGCGGTGCGGGCGGCGGGAGGCTACCGCCACGCCGCCGACCAGGCGGTGGTGAACGCGGCCGAGCTGCTGGACGACGGCGAGGAGGTCGTCATTCCTGACGCCCACAGCCATCAGGGGTCTTCCGGAATCGCGGGGTCATCCACACAAGCGGCCAACAGCCCGGGCGCACCCGCCAGTGGCGCAGAACCGGCAGCGGGAGAGCAGCCGGCCGGGGTCTCGAACAAAACTTCCGCGGCTGCCGGGGGCGGCAGCGCCGATGTGGCCAAGGTGGATCTGAACACCGCGGACGTGGCCACACTGGAAACCTTGCCCGGTGTGGGACCCGCCCGCGCCGCGGACATCGTGCAGTACAGGCAGGAGCATGGGCCGTTCGCTTCCGTGGACGATTTGGACAGCGTGCCCGGCATCGGGCCGGCCACGCTGGCGCGCCTGAAGCCGTACCTGTACGTGTCGGCAAACCCGGACCGGGGATGAGAACGGACGTACACGCAGACATCGGAGACAGACGAGGAGGAGTGGCGTGGATATCAACTGGGTGACCGCGGGATTGGCAGCGGTTGTCGTATTCTCAATATGGGCTGGGGTCCGCCGTGGGCTGGCATATGAGAGTGGCCATGCGGTGGCGCTGGTCGTTTCGCTTGTCGTCGGAGCGGCGGCATTGAGCCTCGCCTGGTGGGGCAGCAACCGGCTGAATGGGTTGGTTATGGGCGCCCGTCCCGACGCGGAGCCGGGTTTACTGGCGCGGCTTGTGCAGTTCTGGCAGCAGGCGCCGGGGACGGCTCAATGGTTGGCGTTCGTGCTGATCTTTTTGCTGTCCGCCAGCCTGATTCGTGGCTGGTTGGATGTCTTGCCGCGAGGGGCTGTACGCATCGTCCCGAGACCATTGCGGAAAAACCGCATCCTCGGCGGGCTGATGGGCGGTGCTATCGGCGCTGTGCGGTGCGTGGCGCTGGGCGGGCTGTTGTTCTTGGGCCTGCAGTATCTGAGCATGCCCACCGTGGAGGCATGGGCGCAAGCGTCGCCGCCGTATCAATGGCTGCAAAAAACCGTCTATCAACCCTGGCTGAGACCGCTGATGAGCCGCGAGATTCCGGTGCTCAGCCAGGACGCTCTGCGGCCATTGACAGAAAACATCAACTTGGTCGCTGTGCCGGTGGGTGGCGACGAGAGCCAGGGCGTATTGGTGGTGCAAAAGCCAATCGCTCAATTGGCAGAACGGGTAACGCGCGGGGACCAGACGGACAGAGAGAAAGCGTACGACCTGTACGAGTGGGAGATTCACCATGTGCATTACGACTGGAAGAAGTACGACGACTATGTCTACCATGGACGCTGGGACGAGCAGAGCCCTTTGACGACGTTGACCACCGGCAAGGGGGTATGCGCCGATTACGCGCTGCTGTACGCGGATATGGCTCATGCGGTGGGGTTGACCGTCAAGATTGACGAGGGAGTCGGTGGCACCGCGCAGCAGCACGGTCCCCATGCCTGGAACGAGGTTTGGGACGCCCAGCAGCACCGCTGGCTGGCGCTGGACACCACTTGGGGCGCTGAGCAGGACATGTGGTTTGACCCACCCGGTTTTTGGTCTACGCATATTCTGACCCATTCTATTGAAATCAAGGGGGCGCATTGATTCGAATCGGGCGTTGGCGCGGGCTCCTGTGTCTCGTCATTGTCGCTATCCTTTGCGGATTTTTCGTCGAGGGAAGGGCGGCCTCAAGGCAGCTGCCTGCAATCGCCGCGACTCTGGGCCTGATGGCCTGTCTGGTCGTTGGACTGTTGAGGCAAAAGCGGCGTTATGCCGCGTGGCTCTGCGTCTGCATGGCCATTTCTGCTCTTTCCTTCGCTTGCGGTGCTTGGCGCGAAACCCAGCGCCCGGTGTGGATAAACGCGTGGCTCGGGCAGCCTGTGCTGGCAGAGGGAGTCCTTGAGCAGGTGACTGCCAGCCGCGGCGGCCCTCTGTGGAGCTTAGAGGTGACTCGGTTGCGCGCGGTGGCGGATGCCAGCGTGTGGGAGCCGTGTCAAGTGACCGTTTTGTGGCCGGCTGATAACCCAGGCCATCCGCTCCAACCCGGGGATAAGGTGGCCTTGGCGGGGGTGCTGACCGCACCCAGCCGCCCTCTCCTACCCTGGCAGCCGCCGGAATACGGTTTTCGCGGGCGCATTCGGCAGTTGAGCGCGCCGTCTCCTTCGCTCGAGGGATGGCTGCACAGCAGAATGGATGAACGTTTGGCGGAGTTCGTCCCGTCCGCGCAGGCTGGCAACGTACCGCTGCTCGACAGCCTGGTGTTCGGCAACGGGCAGGTGGAGTCCGACCTGCACCAGGAGTTCCTCCGTGCGGGCTTGTTGCACGTGCTGGCGGCCAGCGGCGCCAATGTGGTGTTGCTGCTGTCCGCGCTGTCGCTCCTGTTGCGCCCCTTGCGTTGGCTGTATCCGCACAGCCTTCCGTTTTACGTGGTAAAGCTTGCGTTCCTGTGCGAATTCACTCGGCTGTGCGGCGGGCAGCCGTCGATTGTGCGGGCGGCTCTGATGGCGGCCTATCGAGAAGTGGGCGTGGCCTGGGGCAGGGCGCCGAAGACCCTCGATGGTATGCTGGTGGCCGCCTGTGCCATGGCCATCTGGCAGCCCTCCACGCTCCTGGGCCTCAGCGCGTGGTTGTCCTTTGCCGCGACCGCTGCCATTCAGCACGCCCTCTCCCATGCTCCCCGCGTCGCTGGTCGCGGCCTGCGCCAGCGCCTGTGGGCAAAGGCGTTGGAGGCGCTCTGGGTATGTCTGATGGTGGAGGCTTGGTTGACCCCGTTCACGCTGCTTGTGTTCCATCAATTGACACCCTACGCGCTGCTCGCCAATCTCCTGGCTGAGCCGTTGCTCACCCTGCTCCTGCCGCTGGCGACCGTGACAGACGCTCTCGCCCTGTTGCCTCAGGTGGCACCGACGGTTCTTCTGGCACGAGGATTACTCACCGTGACGTTGGCTTTGCTGCACGTGTTTTTGCAGTGGACACGGTGGGTGGCGAATCTGCCAGGGGCTTTGGTGGAGGCGCAAGTGGGAAACCTGTCGCTCATCGCCGCCTGGTACGTGTTGCTGTTGCTTTCCCCTCAGGTACGGAAATTCGCGGTGCAGGTATGGACGTCCGTCGACAAGAATCGATAATAATTCTTACCTGCTCCTCAAACTGTGCTATACTCGTACTCTGGAACGGTCGTACATAGCGCGCCACGAAGTGGCACACTGGTGTGGCATGCGCGGCCAAGTGGCGGCGCATGGTAACAAACAAACCGGACAGAGACTACGGAGAGGGAGAGGACAATGGCAAAGACGTTTGTTCTGGGCGCTGGCTACGCAGGGGCCATGGCAGCGGTGCAGCTGGACAAGATTGCTGAACCGTTCACATTGATCAACAAAACGCCCTATCACACGCTTGTCACGCTGTTGCACGAGGCAGCCGGGGGGCGGGGCACCCCGACCAATTACACGGTCAATCTGAGTGACCTCGTGCGGCGCGAGACGTCCAACATTGTCATTGATGAAGTCACAGGGATTGACCGCGAGAAACGGGTGCTGAAGACCCGTTCTGGTCAGGAGTACGAGTACGAGTGGCTGGTCATCGCCCTCGGCTGGGTATCGGAGTACTTCGGAATTCCCGGGCTCAAGGAACACAGCCTGGTCCTCAACGACCTGGACACGGCGATTCAAATCCGGGAGCACATCGAACAACAGTTTGCCGCCTACAAGGACGATCCGAACCCAGAACGGCTTCGCGTCGTGGTCGGCGGGGCTGGTCTGACTGGCGTGGAGCTGGCCGGTGAACTGCTGGACTGGCTGCCGTCGTTGAGCGCGAAGTACGGCATTGACCGGAACTTGGTGGAACTGCAGAACATCGAGGCCATGAGCACCATTCTCCCGATGATCTCCGAGTCGCTGCGCAACGAAGCGGCCCGCATGTTGACCGAGAAAGGCGCGATTTTGCGCACCAACACCAAAATCGTCGAGGTCACGGAAAACGAGGTGCACCTGGAGGGCGGCGAAAGCGTCAAGGCCCGCACCATCATCTGGACCGGCGGCGTGCGTGCCAACCCGCTGTTGACCGAGGCGGGTTTCACCGTGGATCGACGTGGACGCGCGAAGGTCAACGAGTATCTGCAGTCTGTGGATGATCCCCACATCTTCATCGGCGGAGACAGCGCCTGGGTCGAGGATGAGAATGGGCGCCCGTTGCCACCAACGGCGCAGTACGCCACGCAAATGGGCTACGTGCTGGCGGCCAACGTCAGCTCGGCCATCCACCGTCAGCCTCTGCGCGCCTTCCATGCCCACAACATGGGCACGCTCGCCTCGGTGGGACCCGAGGTGGGGGTCGGCAATATGTTCGGGATTCCGGTCAAAGGCCTGGCAGCAGGCCTGGCCAAGGAGGCCAGCAAGCTGAAGTATTTGTATCAGATTGGGGGGCTGCGGTTGACCGCGCAAAAGACCCCAGAAATCGCCCACTTTTGATGGCGTGCCGGCTGCGCCTCCGTCGCGGGGAGAGTCAAGGTGCGGCGGTGCGGAACCGCCGCTTCAACCCGGTCCCGCGCCGGGTAGCCGCCTCCCCTTTCCCGCGGTGCCGGTGGTTGTCAGCCTCGTAGCTGCCGCAGAAATGGGGATTGAGAAATGGATTGGTTGCAAGCTGTCGGCGCATTGAAGCGGGAGCCTGTACGGCCAGTGTATGCGCTGGTTGGAACAGAACCGTTTTTGGTGCGCCGCTTTGTGCGCCTTTTGGCGGAAAGGATGGGAGAGTCTGGGGCACTCCCGTTTGTGGAGCGCCACCGGTTTGACGAGGAGGGGTGCGCGGGCGCTATCGCCGCCTGTCAGACCCCTTCTTTGTTTTCTGAAGCGAGCATTGTCGTCCTGGAACAGGTCTACGCTCTGACCAGCGTGCGGGGAAACGGCAAGGTTGACCTCACGCCGTTGGAGGCCTACTTGGACCATCCGGTGCCCGACCGGGTCTTGGTGCTCACGGTGGAGGCGGATAAGCTGGACGAGCGCAAACGCGCGTCCAAGCTGCTCAAAAAACACCGGATCGTGGATTGCCATCCTCCCAAGGATGCGGACGCGCAACGCCTCTTGCGAGAACTGGCGGACGAGCTCGGTCTGTCCATCGAGGTCTCGGCGCTGAAGGAACTGTGGCGGCGCTGCCGCATGCTGACCTTGTGCCGACAAGAACTGGACAAACTCTCCGCGTACGCGGCCGGCGGCCGCATCGACGCGGCGATGGTCGCGGAATTGGTCGCGGAGCCGGTGGAGGACAACGTCTTTCATTGGGTCGAGGGTGTCCTTCAGGGCAAGGCACAGGCGAGTGTGCGCATCATGAACGAGATGCGCATGCGTGGGACGGACGCGCTCTCCCTCCTGGCACTGATTGCCCATCGTCTGCGTCTGATAGGCTTCGTACGCATCTTTCAACAGCAGGGAATGCCGGAGACCACGATGGCTGCACGCCTGCACGCGCATCCGTTTGCCGTCAAACAGGCGGCGCGCATGGCGGCGACGGTGTCCTTGGCGCAGATTGAGCAATTGCTGCTCATTGTCGCCGACGCCGAGCATGACATCAAGTCGGGGCGGGCAGACGCAGATTTGGCGCTGGAGTGGGTGGTCATGGCTTGCCTGGCGAGTAGCGGCCGGGCGGCTTGGGCAAGGTAATTCTGAGGCCAAGTGGCGGGGATGTGCAGGACGGCGCCACAGGAGCCGGTAAGGAGGGTGTTGCGATGGCCAGGCGGCGCAACCGCCTGTTGGTACCCGAAGCCAGACAGGCCATAGACCAGTTGAAACAGCAGGTGAGCGACGAGATTCAGAGATCCGCCCCTCCCACACCACCAGCGCCGCCCCTGACCGCTGCCGGACCTGGGGCGCCAGCGGCCGCCCCCGCACGCGGGCAGCGAGCACGGGCTTCGGTGGATAAGACTCGGAGCATCGATGGCGGTCAGCTGACGACGCGGGAAGCCGGCGAGCTGGGCGGGGAAATCGGCGGCAACATGGTCAAGCGGCTGATTGAGATAGCGGAGCAGGAACTGGCGCAGAAGGAGGAGCGGCCGTTGCTGTGAGCTCCGGCGCTGTCCGGGGCCCGGGAACACAGGAAGCTGCAGGCGCGGGGCAATAAAAAACGACCCATGGACGGGCCGTTTTCGTATGCAAATCGTTGCGCCCACAAGCGAGGGCCAATCCGCCTATTCGGCGGCGTGCGCCTTCGCGTACTCGTTGAACTGCCTAGCCAAGCGCGACTTGCGACGGTTTGCGTTGTTGCGGTGTATGATGCCCTTCGTGACAGCCTTGTCCAAGGCGCGTGTCGCCGCACGCAGAACCAGGCGGGCTTGTTCCACATCATCCTGCGTCAGCGCAGCATCAAACTTCTTCAACGTCGTGCGCAACGACGACTTCAGCGATTTGTTCCGAAGCGTCCGGCGAGCGGTGATGTGCACACGTTTTTCTGCGGACTTGATGTTTGGCACGCATTTCACCTCCCCGGGCCAAAGGCTCAAATGACGGAGCATAGTTTATCACATCGGCGTTGCAACCTGCAACAGGACGTGAGGTGAAGCCATTGTCTCGCTACAGGCAGTTGCTTGCGCGCGAACGGGATCGGGCGCAAGCCGTTCGCGTCCAACCGCCGGACGGCTGGCCCGGGCTCGATTTGGCTCTTGAGGCCCACGAACTGGCCCGCGGCGGCGATGCCAACATCCCCGGCGTGGACCTGGTGGAAGAAGAGCCTTATGAGGATATCCACGTCTCTCGTGTGCACGTGCGCACCAAGCAAGGGGAGCGGCGGCTGGGCAAGCGCAAGGGCAGGTACGTCACCCTGGAAGCTCCGGGCCTGCGCCGCCGCGATCCGGATCTGCAAAACCGGGTGGTCGAGGTATTACGTGACGAGTTTCGCGCCTTGCTCAAAATTGACGACAAAGCCAGCGTCCTGGTGATTGGCCTCGGCAACGCCAACGTCACCCCCGACGCGTTCGGGCCGCTGGTTGTCGAGCGGCTGTTTGTCACCCGTCACCTGTTCCGGTTGATGCCGGAATTGCTGGATGAGGGGTACCGCACTGTGGCGGCAGTGGCTCCGGGGGTGCTGGGTGTAACCGGCATTGAAACCCTGGAGGTGGCGCGCGGGGTTGTTGAGCATGTGCAGCCGGACTTGGTCATCGCCTTGGATGCGCTAGCTTCCCGCTCCCTGTCCCGTGTGCATTCGACGATTCAGATTGCCGACAGCGGCATTCACCCCGGGTCGGGTGTGGGCAACCACCGCCGTGAGTTGACGGCGGAGACACTTGGTGTGCCTGTGTACGCCATCGGCGTCCCGACCGTGGTGCAAGCGTCGACCATCGCCGGCGACTGTTTGGAACGGCTGCTCGACCGGTTGCGACAGTCGGTTCCCGGGAACGCGGCCAACCAGATTTTTGATCAATTTTCAGCGTTGGAAAAACGTCAGATGGTGGACGAGGTGCTGGCGCCGATGGGCGACAACCTGATGGTCACGCCGAAAGAAGTGGACGAGTTCATCGAAGACATCTCGCAATTGGTCGCCAAGGCGTTAAACCTGGCCCTGCATCCGGAGATGACGATGGAGGAAGCGGACGTGTTGACACACGGATAGGTCCAGGGCGGTGCGAGGCCGCCAGGCCCGCCCCGCGGACAGGGTGGGCCGTTGGCTCAAGCCTCGCTGGTTCCTGACTGTTGATAGTGAGCGGCCAGGTCGAGGACGCGGCTGACATACTGCTGCGTCTCCGCATAGGGTGGCACACCCTGGTACGCTTCGACGGCACCTGGGCCGGCGTTGTACGCGGCTAGCGCCAACCGCACGTTGCCGTCAAACCGGTTGAGAAGCTCGGCCAGGTAGTGGGTTCCGCCCATGACGTTCTGCACCGGGTCGAATACATCGGTCACCCCGAGGGCGCGCGCCGTCGCCGGCATCAATTGCATCAACCCGGCCGCGCCGCTGTGGCTCACCGCATCGCTGTTTCCGCCGGACTCCTGCTGGATGACGGCACGGATAAGCGGCGCAGGCACATGGTAGCGGGCGGCGGCCGCATCCACAATCGAATTCAGGCCGGCTCCGAGGTTGGGCCCAGCAGTGCCATCGCCAGTCGATGAACCGGTGTTCGTCCCGCCCGTCGCCCCCGTGGTCAGGGCCGAAGCGCCATCCGCTGGATTGTGGTCCGGGTTGGACGGAACTGCGGCGCCCATCAACGCGGTCAACCACGTCGCCCATGTGGAGTCATTGGCTGGACCCGCCAGGTCTGGGTTCAATGGGCTGGCGGGCGAGACTTCCCCATCCTGCCCGATGCCTTCATCCAAGGGCGAGGTCTGCGCACTTTCCAGCATCGCCAGCAAGAGCATCTGCACCGCGGTGGACAAGGCGCTCGATCCGGACGTCGGCGAGGCTTGGTCGAGGCTGTCTTCCTCTGGTGGCAGGCTTGGCAACGCGCTGAGCGATTGCGCCAAGAGGGCGGCAAACGCTTCTGTGTTTCCACCGGTGCCGGCGCTGACGAGCGGTTGCGACGCCGTGCTGGCCTGCACAGAATTGACGCCGTTCACACGAACCCCCCTCTCGTGGTTTCAGCCGGCAGCGGAACCGCTGCGGGCAAAGCCCTGATTTATTCGACATTCCTGATTCGACATCCTTCATTCGACATCCTTCGCGGCGAACCCTGCCAGCCTTACCTATCATCATTCGGCATGGCCTCGCTAGAATCATAAACTTATGGCTGGCGCGTATACATGGTGGCAAGAAGCGATGTTCATCGGCTGGGACAAGCCGGCGCACTGTCCCCGCGGGTGGGCGTGAAGCGGGGGATGAAGATGAACGACGAACTGGAGTCCCTGTGGCGGACGGGCAAACGCCTGTTGGCCGCAGTCGTGTTTGTCTGCCTGTTGGTTGGAGCGGGATCGGCCGTGCTCACCGCCTTGGCGGCCGGCATCAACTCTCTCTCCCAGTTCTCGGCGGGCCGGGGGCCGTCCGCGTCGGCATCGGCGCCCGCCAGCACCCAGCCTGGGGCGTATGCCAACGCAGCAGCAACGGTCAGCAACGCGGTCACAGGCGGGAGCGACGGCGCTGTTTCCGCGACGGAATCGGCCGACGGCCAGGGGGCATCCACTCTCGGGGGCGCGTCTGCCGGCGGCTCGGCGTCCGAGGCCGGGACCGACGCAGGCGCTGGCTCGGTTTCATCGAGCCAGGGAGGAGAATTTTACAGTCCTGTTGGCGAGGCGATTGATCAAGGAGGGGTCGTGTTGGGGGATAAAGTTCAGCAGGGGTTCGGGCACCTGTTGGGCAGCGTCTTGCGCGCGCTGTTCTTCGAGCAGCCGGCCGGCACAGCGGGCGGCAATGGGGATGCGGGGGCACTGTCGGACACGGCGGCCGGGCGGTCGCATGGCTGACGACCACGCCGGACCTTGGACTGATTGGGAACTGACCGGGCCCGACCGCGTCAAGCGGGCGCGTTGGCTCTCCCAGGCGATTGCCTGGGAGACCGCGAGCCTCATCTGGATTGGGGCCGAATCGGTGCTGAGCCTGTGGGCGGCGCGGCGCCACGGTGGGATGGCCTTGTCCGCCTTTGGCATCGACAGCGCGATTGAGCTTCTCTCCGGGCTGTGCCTGCTGGCGCGGCTGGTGTGGGAATGGCGCCGTCCAAAAGATGCGCGTGCCGTCGGCGTCCTCCCCGTGGAGCGGGCGACCGCCGTGGTGGTGGGGGCCTGTCTCCTGGTGCTGGCCCTGTGGATTGCGTGGGGCGCCGGAGCCGTGACCGCCCTGCGTTCACGCTCTTCGCCGAGTGCGCTGGGGCTGGCGGTTGCGGCAGTGTCAAGCCTCCTCACGCCCTGGTTGGCCGGGGCGAAACGCCGGCTCGGGCGCCAGTTGGACAGCGCGGCCCTGCGCGCGGACGCGGCCTGCACCTTAACCTGCGCGTTCATGGCCTGGCTGCTTTTGGGCGGGCAGGCGCTGCAGCGCGTCGGCGGCTGGTGGTGGGTGGATCCGTTGGCGTCCGCGGCGATTTGTGTCCTCATCCTTCACGAGGCCTGGGAGTCGCTGGAGGCCGGACTGTGGCGCCGACACGGCCACGGGCATGGTCATGGTGTGGTATAATCTCCTTCGTACTTTGTGCGGGCGTCCGGCAGGGGTGTGCACCCTGGCTGGACGCCCCAGGCGGAGATGGAGGAGGGTGCACGGTCCGTGCCCGACAACCAGTCCCATGTGCAAGAGCGCATCCGCAACTTCTCAATCATCGCCCATATCGACCACGGGAAGTCCACACTGGCGGATCGCATCCTGGAACTGACACACACCGTCAGCGAGCGAGAGATGCAGGACCAGCTGCTTGACCAGATGGACCTTGAGCGGGAACGAGGCATTACCATCAAGCTGCAGCCGGTGCGGCTTATCTATACAGCGCGGGATGGAAAGGAGTACATCCTGAATCTGATTGACACCCCTGGCCACGTCGACTTTACGTACGAAGTCTCGCGCAGCCTGGCCGCTTGCGAAGGGGCGCTCCTGGTCGTCGACGCGGCGCAGGGCATTGAGGCTCAGACACTGGCCAACGTCTACTTGGCGCTGGAGAACAACCTGGAGATCTTGCCGGTCATCAACAAGATCGATTTGCCGAGCGCGGACCCGGAGCGGGTCAAACGGGAAATCGAAGACGTCATCGGTCTGGATGCCAGCGAAGCGGTCTTGACCTCCGCCAAGACCGGGGTTGGCGTGGCCGACGTGCTCGAGCAAATTGTCGCCAAGGTGCCGCCGCCGACGGGGGATGCGGACGCTCCGCTGGAGGCGCTCATCTTCGATTCCCATTACGATCCGTACCGGGGAGTGATTGTCTATGTGCGCGTCGTCAACGGGGTGCTCAGGCCAGGCATGCGGGTGCGCATGATGGCCACCGGTGCGGAGGTGGAGCTGACCGAGGTGGGCGTGTTTCGACCGGCCCTGACGCAAGCGGACCAGCTCGGCCCGGGCGAGGTCGGGTATTTGGCTGGCGCCATCAAGGACGTGCGCCTGACGCGCGTCGGGGACACGGTGACGTCGGCCGAGCGCCCGGCGGCGGTGCCCCTGCCCGGGTACCGGCGCATCAACCCGATGGTGTTTTGCGGGTTGTACCCGGTGGACAGCAACGACTTTCAGGACCTGCGGGAAGCCTTGGAGAAACTCGGTCTCAACGACGCGGCACTCAGCTTTGAGCCGGAGACCTCAAGCGCCCTCGGGTTTGGTTTCCGCTGTGGCTTTCTGGGGCTGTTGCACATGGAAGTGGTGCAGGAGAGGTTGGAGCGCGAGTATGGCTTGACGCTCATCACGACCGCCCCCAGCGTGGTTTACCATGTGTATCAGACTGACGGCAGCCGCAGGGAGATTGACAATCCAAGCGCCATGCCGCCGGCCGACCGCATCGACCGGGTAGAGGAACCGTACGTGAAGGCTTCGGTGATTGTCCCGAACGACTTCGTGGGCCCGGTCATGGAGCTGTGCCAGGAGAAGCGGGGCGAGTTCCAGGACATGCAGTACCTGGATTCCACCCGGGTCACGCTGGTCTACGAGCTGCCCTTGGCTGAGATTGTCTACGACTTCTTCGACCGGCTCAAATCGTCCACGCGCGGGTACGCCTCCTTTGATTATGAGCTCATTGGTTACAGACCATCGAATCTGGTGAAGATGGACATTCTGCTCAACGGGGAGGTTGTCGACGCCCTCTCCTTCATCGTGCACCGTGACAAGGCGTACGCGCGCGGGCGGGCGCTGTGCGAGAAACTGAGGGAACTGATTCCGCGGCAGATGTTCGAGGTGCCGATTCAGGCGGCCATCGGAAACCGGGTGGTCGCTCGCGAGACGATACGCGCCATGCGCAAGAACGTCTTGGCCAAGTGTTACGGCGGCGACATTACACGCAAGCGCAAGCTGTTGGAAAAACAAAAGGAAGGCAAGAAGCGGATGAAGCAAGTGGGCCGCGTGGAGGTTCCGCAAGAAGCCTTCATGGCCGTCCTGAAGATGGAGTGATGAAAGGGTGACCGACACCCGGGCTGGGGTTGGACCCCATCGGCAGCCGCCGGCGGCGTCGCTGTACGTTCACATCCCGTTTTGTGCGAGCCGCTGCTTCTACTGCGACTTCACCACCTACGTGGCGCCGGCGACGGCGCGACAGGCGTATCTGGAAGCCCTGTCCAAAGAGTTGGCGTTGTTGGCCGCGGAGGTGCGCACGCCGCTGGAGACCGTGTTTTTCGGAGGCGGCACGCCGACGTTGCTCGACAGCCGGCAATGGGACGAGCTGTTGACCAGTTTGCGCCGCGCCCTGCCCATCTCTGACCATGCGGAAATCACCGTGGAGGCCAACCCGGGCACGGTGGACCTGGAGAAGCTGCGGGTATTGGCCGGGCACGGGGTCAACCGCATCAGCTTCGGCGCCCAGACCCTGAACGACAGGCTGCTGCTCGCCATCGGCCGTCTGCACGACGCGGACACCGTGTTGCGCAGCATCGATCAGGCGCAGCGGGCCGGTTTTTCGCGCATCAATGTGGATTTGATGTTGGGCCTGCCGGATCAATCGATGGCAGACGTGGAGGCTTCGCTGCGGACCATGGCCGATCTCGGCGTCGAACACCTGTCCGCCTATTGGCTCAAGGTGGAGGCGGGGACCCCGTTCGCCGATTGGCTCGACCAAGGACTGCTCAATCTGCCCGGGGAAGACTTGGAGGCTCAGATGTATGAAAGGGTGCGTGAATACCTGACCGCGCAAGGGTACGTCCACTACGAAATCAGCAACTTTGCGAAACCGGGTGGTCAAGCCAGGCACAACCTGGTCTATTGGCGCAATTACGCCTACCTGGCAGCCGGTGTGGGAGCGCACGGCTATGTCGGTGGCGTCCGCTACGAGAACGTAAAATCCCTGGCTGCATACAGCCAGATGCTGGCCGAGGGACGCCGGCCGATTCAGGAGTCGCAAGTGGTATCCGCGCAGGAGGCGGCGGAGGATACGATGATGCTCGGACTGCGTCTGGCGGAAGGCGTGGCCGACGCGCGCTTCCGGAGCCAGCACGGGTGCGGCATCCGCGACGCGTTTGGCCCGGTGGTCAAACGGCTCATCGATCTTGAATTGGTGGAGTGGCACGGAGCGAGCCTGCGCCTGACCCGCCAAGCCTGGCCGGTGGCCAACCTGGCGTTCGCTCCTTTCGTCGGCGCGCTGACCGGCGCCGCATCCGCCTGAGCTGCGCAGGCCGCCTGTGGTCCCGCGGGAATTGACAATCGTCGAGGCATTTTGCTATTGTCAAGATACGATTTAGCACTCGATCGATGTGAGTGCTAATGTGGGATGCTCGTCGGGTTGCAGTGAATCCTCGGGAGGAGGCGATGGCGGTGCTGACTGACAGACAGAAGCTCATCCTGGGCGCCGTTGTCGAAGATTATGTGTTCTCTGCCGAACCCGTAGGGTCTCGAACCTTGTCCAAGCATGAACGGATCCGTTATAGTGCGGCGACCATCCGCAATGAGATGGCTGATTTGGAAGAAATGGGGTATCTTGCGCAGCCCCACACGTCTGCTGGGCGAGTTCCGTCCCAACGCGGGTATCGGTTTTACGTGGACCATTTGATGATGCAGACCGAGATCGACGCCCAAACCGTCCAGCGTCTGCGCGAGGTGTTCCAGCAGCGCATCGACGCGGTCGAGCGGATGATACAGCAGACAGCGGTAGTGGTCTCGCAGTTGACTTCATACACATCGATTGTATCAGGCCCGAGGCGGAACTCGGAACGAATCCGCCAGGTGCAGATTATCTCTCTGTCGCCGGGGAGCGCGGTCGCCATTGTGGTGACCAACGCAGGGACGGTGCACGACAGGCCCATCCGTCTGCCCGACGACATGTCGGCGCAGGAATTGGAGCGGTTGGTCAATCTGCTGAACAGCAAGTTGGCCGGAAGCCCGCTGGCCTATATGAAATCGACCCTGTACCAGGAAATCGCCACGGATATGGCCGGTGTCCTGGAGCATTACGAAGGCGCTCTGGGTGTCCTCGATGAATTGCTGCGGGTCGCCGAGGAGAAAAAGGAGCCTGTGTTTGTCGGCGGGGCCATCAACGTCTTGGCGCAACCTGAGTTTCACGATGTCGAGAAGGCGCGGCCGTTGCTGGCTCTGTTGGAACAGGTAGACGCGCTGTACAGTGTGCTGCCGGACGAAGAAGGCGGCATTTCGGTGCGCATCGGCGAAGAAAACGCCGTCCCGGCGCTGCAGGATTGCACCGTGATTGCAGCCACGTATTCCGTCGGTGGACAACCGGTCGGCCGTATTGGCGTGCTCGGTCCCACCCGCATGAACTACGCGCGTGTGATGCAGATCCTTGATTACGCCGCCGGGGCTTTGACAGACACTTTGCAGCGCCGATTGGGCTGACACGGGCGATGCTCGAGGGGGATGGACATGACAGCCAACGAAGCACAGAACGAGGAACAGGGGACCCAGGAGACGACGCCGGAAACGTCGCAGGCTGACCTTGGGCACGACGAGGGCACCGACGCTGCAGTCGGGGCGCAGGTGGACGAAGCCGCTGCACAGGACGCGGACGCCGCGGCGGATGGGGCCGGGGATCAGGCCGAGCCGGAGGTTGGGGCGGATGCTGACCAGCCGGCGGCCGTTTGCCAAGAGGTGCAAGAACTGCGCGAGCAAGTGCAGGATCTGCGTGATCAACTCCTGCGAGCGCGCGCTGATTTTGAAAACTATCGCCGGCGCACGCGCCAGGAGATGGAGGACCTGCGGAACTTTGCGACCCGCCAGTTGCTGGCCGATCTCCTGCCGGTGGCGGACAACTTCGACCGGGCGCTCGGCGCGATGACTGGCCAGGCCGAGGTGCGGGAGGGCGTCGAGATGGTATACAGGCAGCTCTTGGCCCTGCTCGCCAAGCACGGTGTCGAGGCGATGGAGACAGTTGGCCAAGCGTTTGATCCGAAGATCCACGAAGCTGTCATGCAGGAGCCGGCGGGTGACCGCGAGGTAGGCATCGTCGCGGAAGAACTGCAAAAGGGGTACTTGCTGCACGGTCGCGTCTTGCGGCCCGCGATGGTCAAGGTGACCGTGTAAACTGTAGGCTTGTTGAACCTGGGCGCAGGCGTCTGCCCCAGGGGTGTTTTTGTGCTGTGTGCCGTACGGAGAGGCCCGCGCGGGGCCGTCAAGTTGTCGAGGACAGAGGAGGACGCGTGACATGGCAAAAGTCATTGGAATCGATTTGGGCACCACGAACTCGTGTGTCGCGGTGATGGAGGGCGGCGAGACGGTCGTCATCCCGAACGCGGAGGGAAATCGGACCACTCCGTCGGTGGTGGCGTTCTCGAAAGACGGCGAGCGGTTGGTGGGCGATGTCGCGAAGCGTCAGGCTATCACCAACCCAGACCGAACTATTATTTCTATCAAGCGCCATATGGGCAGCGACTACAAGGTGCGGGTGGACGACAAATCGTACACGCCGCAGGAAATCTCGGCGATGATTCTGCAGAAATTGAAAGCCGACGCCGAAGCGTACCTGGGTGAGCCGGTGACGCAGGCGGTCATCACGGTGCCAGCCTACTTCAGCGACAGTCAGCGGCAGGCGACCAAGGACGCCGGCAAGATTGCCGGCCTGGAGGTGCTGCGCATCGTCAACGAGCCAACCGCCGCGGCGCTCGCCTACGGACTGGATAAGGAAGACGACCAAACCATCCTGGTGTACGACCTGGGCGGCGGCACGTTCGACGTGTCGATTCTGGAGCTGGGCGAAGGCGTGTTCGAAGTCAAGGCGACCAGCGGCAACAACCACCTGGGCGGCGACGATTTTGACCAGCGCATTATGGATTACCTGGCCGACACGTTCAAACGCGACACCGGCATTGACCTGCGCCAGGACCGGATGGCGATGCAGCGCCTGAAGGACGCCGCCGAGAAGGCGAAGAAGGAGCTGTCGTCGACGCTGACGACGACCATCTCGCTGCCGTTCATTTCGGCCGACGCCAGCGGCCCCAAGCACTTGGAGGTCAATCTCACGCGCGCCAAGTTCGAGGAGTTGACCGCCGATTTGGTGGAGAAGACGCTGGGACCGACGCGCCAGGCGCTGGAGGATGCCGGCTTGACCGCGGCGCAGATTGACAAGGTCGTGCTGGTGGGTGGATCTACGCGCATTCCGGCGGTCCAGGAGGCCATCAAGCGGTTGATTGGCAAAGAGCCGTCCAAAGGCGTCAATCCGGACGAAGTGGTCGCCATCGGCGCGGCGATTCAGGCGGCCGTGTTGACGGGCGAGGTCAAAGACGTGGTCCTGCTCGACGTGACGCCGTTGTCCTTGGGCATCGAGACGTTGGGCGGGGTGTTCACGAAGCTGATTGAGCGCAACACCACAATCCCGACCTCGAAGAGCCAGATCTTCTCGACCGCCGCGGATAACCAGACGTCGGTGGAAATCCACGTCCTTCAGGGCGAGCGTGAGCTGGCGCGCGACAACAAGACGCTTGGCCGCTTCACCCTCAGCGACATTCCGCCGGCTCCGCGGGGTGTGCCGCAGATTGAAGTCACGTTCGACATTGACGCCAACGGGATTGTCAATGTCTCCGCTAAGGACTTGGGAACGGGCAAGAGCCAGCGGATCACCATCACCTCGTCCAGCGGCTTGAGCAAGGATGAGATCGAACGCATGGTCAAGGAGGCGGAGTTGCACGCCGAGGAGGACCAGAAGCGGCGCGAGCAGGTGGAAATGCGCAACCAGGCTGACCAGCTGCTGTATCAAACCGAGAAGAGTCTGAAGGACCTTGGGGACAAGGTGGACGCCGATTTGCGCAAAGAGGCGGAGGAGAAGCAGCAGAAGCTGCGCGACGCGCTGAACGGAAGCGATGTGGAGGCCATCCGGAAAGCTTCCGACGAGTTGACCCAGGTGTTGCACAGGCTCTCCACCAAGCTCTACGAGCAGGCAGCCCAGACAAGCGCATCCGGAGCCAGCGGCGCGTCGACCAGCGCCAACAGTGGGTCGTCGGATAACGTGGTGGACGCTGATTACAAAGTTGTGGATGAAGACAAGTGACCAATCGGGCTTGGCGCGTGCAAACACCGAGAGCCTTCGAAAAGGGCATGGCAGCGACTGGCGGCCGTTTGCCCTTTTCGACTGTCGGGAGAGACTGGGGAAGCGGAGGATAAGGCGTGAGCAAGCGAGACTACTATGAGGTGTTGGGTGTCGACCGCAACGCCTCCGCAGACGAAATCAAAAAAGCGTATCGTCGGCTCGCTCGCAAGTACCATCCGGACGTCAACAAGGACGACGCCGACGCCGCCGAAAAGTTCAAGGAGGTCTCCGAGGCCTACGAGGTGCTGTCGGATCCGCAAAAGCGCGCCCGTTACGACCAATTCGGCCACGAGGACCCAGCCCAGGGGATGGGCGGAGCGGGCTTTAGCGGGGCAGACTTTGGGGGCTTTGGCGACATTTTCGACATGTTCTTTGGCGGCGGTCGCAGCCGCGGTCCGCACCGGGGCGACGACTTGGAATACGAGCTGCAGATTGACTTTGAACAAGCGGCGTTCGGCGTCGAGGAGGAGATTTCGGTCCCACGCACCGAGACCTGTCCGACGTGTCGCGGGTCCGGGGCGCGTCCAGGAACCCGCGTCGACAAGTGCCCGGTATGTAACGGCACCGGGGAGCAGCAAAGCGTGGTGGACACCCCGTTTGGCCGCATGGTCAACCGTCGCGTCTGCACCGCCTGTCGCGGCCGCGGCGTCCGGATTCAACATCCGTGCCCGGATTGCCAGGGTCAGGGGCGGAAGCGAGTTCGCCGCAAGGTGAAGGTCAAGGTCCCGGCTGGCGTCGACACCGGCAACCGCCTGCGCATCCCCGGAGCGGGCGAGAGCAGCCCCGACGGCGGGCCGCCGGGGGATCTGTACATCGTCATCCAGGTGCGCCCGCACAAGCTGTTTGAGCGCGATGGAACCAACGTGTACGTGGACGTCCCGCTCACCTTCGTGCAGGCGGCGCTGGGGGATGAGATTGAGGTGCCGACACTCGACGGCCCGGTCAAACTGCGGATCCCGGAGGGGACGCAGACGGGGACGTCGTTCCGCTTGCGCGGTCGCGGGATTGTGCGCCTCAACAGCCATCACCGTGGGGATCAGCATGTGCGGGTGCACGTCATCACTCCCACGAATTTGACGGATCGTCAACGGGAATTGCTGCGGGAGTTGGGCAAAGAACTGGGAGAGACACCGAACGAGCAGTCGCGGACGTTGATTGAGCGGATGAAAAGCGCCCTGTTTGACAACTGACGCGGAGCATGACCGGCAGGGCCGGACAGGGCAGGAAGGATGAAGAAGGTGCGCTGGTGGCAGTTGAGCGTACGGGTTCCGAGCGAGTCGGCGGAGGCGCTTGCGGCGCTCTTGCAGGAATGGCCGGAAGTCGGCGGAGTGGCAATGGAAGGGGATGTGGCGACCGCGCCGAGGCATCCCGAGTGGGGAGAATGGTTTGACGACTCGCTGTTGACCAAGGCCCGGTTTATCCACATCCAGGTCTATGTACCCGAGTTGACGAGCGAGCAGGAAATCCGCCGCCGGGCCGACGAGGCGCTGACGAGGGTCGAGCAAAGCGGCCTGGATACCGCAGGAGCCCGCGCCAGCGTCGGCCTGCGGCTGGTCGACGAGAGTGAATGGGACAACGTCTGGAAGCAGGATTTCAACCCGCTTTCCGTCGGCCGGCGGCTGCGCATTGTGCCGCGCTGGCAGGCGGACGCGGACACGCAGGAGCATCTGGGGCGCATCGCGCTGCGCCTGGAACCGGGCATGGCCTTCGGCACCGGCATGCATGAAACGACCCAACTTTGCCTGGAGGCGTTGGAGGACTTCGTGCGTGCAGACAGTCGGGTGCTGGACATCGGCTGCGGCACCGCCATCCTGGCCATAGCCGCCGCGAAGCTGGGAGCGCGGGAGGCCACCGCCATCGATATCGATCCGGTCGCTGTCGATGTTGCCCGGGAAAACGTGCGCTACAACCGAGTGGACAACCGGGTGCAGGTGCGCCAGGGCGACCTGCTTACGGCCGTCAGCGAATCGGGCTTTGACTTGGCGGTGGCCAACATCCTGCGCGACATTGTCGTGCGACTCGCCCCGCAGGCGGCTGCCAAGCTTAGGCCCGGCGGTGTTTTTGTCAGTTCTGGCTTTGTCCGTGAACAGGCGCCGCCGATTGAGGACGCTTTGGCCAATGTGGGGATGCGCGTCGTCGAGCGGCGCAGCCGCGGCGACTGGTTGGCCTTGGTGGCGGTGAACGAGCGGTGATGCCGCGCGTCTTCATCCCCCATCCACCAGAGTTGGGGCGGACGATCTGGGTGGAAGGGGACGACGGACATCACTTTGCCCGCGTCTTGCGCGCCCGCATCGGCGAACAGGTGGCCGTGGCGGGCGGCGGGGTGGCGTGTCTAGCGCGGATTGTCGAGGTGGACAAGCAAGCGCCCGCGTTTGCTCTGCTGCCAGAGCGCGTGTTGCCCAGTCATGAGCCGGGGGTGCCGGTGTACCTGATTCAGGGGCTCGCCAAAGGTGATAAAATAGATTCCATCATACAGCAGGCCACGGAAATCGGCGTGGCTGGCTTTTTATTGCTACAGGCCGAGCACTCGGTGGCCCGCGTGGAGCCGGGCCGCGCCGAGGCGAAGCTGACCCGTTGGCGGCGGGTGGCGCGCGGGGCGGCAGCTCAGTCGCAAAGGGACGTCATTCCGGGTGTCGATTTGGCGTTCACAGTAGTGGACGCAGCGCGCTGGCTGCAGTCGCGGGCCGTTTGGTCGCCGTTCCTGCTCGATGAGGCGGAGACGAGCCATGGGCTGCGCGCGGCGGTGGCGGCGGCTCGTGGACGCGGGGACAAGGCGGCGATGGCGGTTGTTGTGGGCCCGGAGGGCGGCTGGAGCGACGCGGAGCGGCGGGAATGGGCAATCGCCTGCGAGGCGGTCCCGGTGACCCTGGGGCCGCGCATCCTGCGCACCGAGACGGCTGGCCCAGCGGCCGTGGCGGCGATTCTGTACGAATTGGATGAGTTGGGGGGATAATCCGCGCCATGCCGACGGTGGCGTTTCACACACTGGGGTGCAAGGTCAACTTTTACGATACCGAGGGCATTTGGCAGCGCTTCAAGGCGGCCGGGTACCAGCAAGTGCCGTTTGAGGAAGCGGCCGATGTGTATGTCATCAACACCTGCACGGTCACCAACACGGGCGACCGCAAGTCGCGGCAGATGATTCGCCGCGCCGTGCGCACCAATGCGGAAGCGACGGTGGTGGTCACCGGGTGTTATGCGCAGGTGGCGGCCGACGAGGTGGCGGCGATAGAGGGCGTGGACCTGGTGGTGGGCAACGACAGGAAATCGCAAATCGTCGAACTGGTGGATGACATCCGGCGCGAGCAGAACCCGTTTCCAGCCGTCCGCAAATCGGTTGGCAACATCCTCAAGACACGGACCTTCGACGAGCTGGATGTGCCCTACTTTGAGGAGCGCACGCGCGCCAACCTGAAGATTCAGGACGGGTGCAACAACTTTTGCACTTTCTGTCTCATCCCGTGGGCGCGGGGCTTGATTCGCAGCCGCCAGCCGGAGAAGGTGTTGGCCCAGGCGCGCAAGCTGGCCAAGGCGGGGTATCGCGAGATCATCCTGACCGGGATACACACCGGCGGCTATGGGGCGGACTTGAACGGGTATCGGCTGGCCCATCTGCTGGAGGACCTGGAGGCCATTGATGAACTGTACCGGGTGCGCATCAGCTCGATTGAAGCCAGTGAGATTGATGACCACCTGATTGAGGTCCTGGACAGGTCACGCAAGGTCTGCCGGCACCTGCACATCCCGTTGCAGGCCGGGCACAACCAGGTGCTCAAACGTATGAACCGCCATTACACGGTGGAGGAATACGCCGACAAGCTGCGCCGTTTGCGCCAAGCGCTGCCGGGGGTGGCCATCACCAGCGATGTGATTGTCGGCTTTCCGGGGGAGACAGACGAATTCTTCGCCGAGGGCGAAGCGTTCATTCGCGAACAGCAGTTTGCCCAATTGCACGTCTTTCCGTATTCGCCCCGTCGGGGCACACCGGCTGCCAAGTTCCCGGATCAAGTGGCGGACGAGGTGAAGGAAGAGCGTTCCCAGCGGCTGTTGCAGCTGTCGCGTGAACTGACCCTGCGCTACGCGCAAAGCCAGCGCTCCCGTCTGCTGGAGGTGATTCCGGAGGAACCCTGTGGCGACGGTGGCAAGCTTGGCGCCGGCCCCAACGGCGAAGCCGGGTTCTGGCTGGTGGGGCGGACGGATAACTACTTGAAGGTCGCCTTCCCGGTGCCGGCGGGCATGAAGGCTGAGGACTTGACCGGAGAGGTGTGCCGTGTTCGCCTGGTGCGCTGCTCCGACGATGTGCAGTGCGCCGAGTTGGTCGAACAGGTGACGAGCAGCGAGGACGGCTGGCCGCCGCCGAAAACCGGTTGGACGGCGGCGATGGAAGCCTGAGTGCCGGGAGGTATGAGAATGACAACGAGCATGGCCATTGAACGGGCGGCAGGCGGTCTGGTGGTCCGGCAGGGAGCGCGCGGCCGTGAGGTGTTGATGATTGACGACGCCTACGGGCACATCTCGTTTCCCAAAGGCCATGTGGAGCCGGGGGAGACCTGGGAGGAGGCGGCGGTTCGCGAAATTTTTGAAGAGACCGGCATCAAAGCCCGGATTCTCGCACCCTTGGGGCGGGTTGAGTACCGAATCTCCCGTGACGGCCGCCCGGTGCGGAAACAGGTGCGCTTGTTTTTGCTGCAGCCGGATGACACGTCCCAGCATCCGCGTCCCCAGGAAGAAGAGGTGCGGGGCGCCCGCTACGTGGCATGGGAGGCGGCGGCTCGCGAACACGCCGAGCGCGGGTACGCGAATTGGAACTGGGTGTTGGACAAGGCGGCGGTGATCTGGGCGTGGCTGACAGAGGGCCACGAACAGACCTGGCGGGAGCTGTCGGCTACCGTCGACGAGCAGCAGTTGACCCACCTGTGGACGAAGGTCAGGGATTGGGTGGACCAGCTATTGGCGGTCAGTCGCAGAGAACTCGAGGCTACCGTGGAGTGGGCGGGTGAGTTGCCGGCTCCCGTTTCCCTGCAGCTGCCCCTGCCCGGATTGGGCGCCGAGGCGGGCGAACGCGTCCGCGCCGCGCTTGAGCACACTTTGTTGCGCCCGGAGGCGGGGGTGCTGGATATCGAGCGGGTGGTCGATGAAGCCCGCCGGATGGCGTGCCGCGCTGTGTGCATTCACCCGCAGCACGTGGCGCTCGCGGCCGAGCGCCTCGCCGGCACCGGCACGAAAGTGTGCACGGTGGTCGGTTTCCCGCTGGGCGCGGAGGACGCGGGAGCGCTGGCGGATGAGGCGCGCCGGGTCGCCGCGGCCGGCGCGGGCGAGATCGACATGGTGATTCCGATTGGGTCCATGTGCGAAGACGACGTGTGGACGGTTTACGAGCATGTGCGGGCGGTTGTCGAGGCCGCGCGCGAGCACGCGGGGGTGCGGGTCAAGACCATCCTCGAGACCCATTACCTGACGATTGACCAAATGGTGAAGGCTGGGTACGCCGCACTGGCGGCCGGATCGGACTTTCTCAAGACCTCCACGGGGTTTGCGCCCCAGGGCGCGCAGCTGGCCGACGTGGCGCTGCTGGCCCGGATGACCGGCCTGGAGGCGGCGGGCGGCCGCGGCGTCAAGGCGGCTGGTGGCATCCGCACGCCCCAGCAGGCCCGGGCGTTTCTGCGCATGGGCGCGAGCCGTTTGGGGGCCAGTTCAGGTTTGGCCCTGCTCGGGGAGTAGCCGCTCCACCAGCCGCGCGAACGATCCGATGGCCGGCCACACGGCCGACGTACAGATGATGTTGAAGATGGTGTGGGCGTCGGCGATTTGCTGCTTGGGGTGTGGGCTCAGCCACGTCATCCACTCGCTGTACGGGGCGATAAACGGGAGAAACACGAGCACGCCGGCGGCGTTGAGCAGGACGTGCGCCAAAGCGACCTGCCCGGCGGCCCGTGGTTGGCCAATGGCGGCGATGACTGAGGTGAAGCAGGTGCCGACATTGGCGCCGAGCACCATGGCGATGCCGCCGACGAGCGGGATGGCGCCGTTTTCCACCAGGGCCATGGTGACCACGGTGGTGGCGGTGCTGGACTGCACAACAGCGCTGGCCAGGCACCCCACCACCATCGCCCAGATGGGGCTACGGCCGGCGGCGGCTAGGTTGTCGGCAAACCACTGGGTCGTGGTGAGCGGGTGCAGGGCCCGCGTCAAGGACTGCAGGGCGATGAAGATGCAGGCAAAACCCAACAAGGTCATGCCGGGTGGATACAGCCGCGGGCGCCGGAGCGCGATGAGCACCAGACCCACAAACAAGCAGGGGACGGCCATCCGCCACAGGTCCAGCGTCAGGATGAGCGGCGTGATGGTGGACCCGACATTGGCGCCGAGTACGATGCCGAGGGCGTCGCGAAAGCTGAGGCTGGCGGCGGCCACCAAGCCGACGGTGACAGCGGTGACGGCCGCGCTGCTCTGGACCAGGGCGGTGACCACGGCCCCAGTGAGAATGCCGCGCGTTGGTGTGCGCGCGAGTTTGTGCAAGAGATCGGGGAGACGGCTTTCGGCCATCGCCTCCAGGCCACTGCGCATCAGGCGCAGGCCTCCGAGAAAGACGATCAGCGACGCGACGGCCGCCAAGGCCGCAATCCACATGGACAACACCCCCTGTCTACTTGTATGGGGACAGGCGGATTTTCATGACGCGCCCTGCGAATGGGCGGTTTGACACTGGTTTTTTCGCTGTACTATAATTAGCGCTGATTCTCGATTTGAAAGTGTCGGAGGGAGGGATAGAGATGTCGGAAATCAAACTCCGCAAAAACGAGTCCATCGACAGTGCACTCCGGCGCTTCAAAAAGGCGACAGCCAGGGACGGTGTGCTCGCCGAGATCCGCAAGCGGAAACACTATGAAAAGCCCAGCGTGGCGCGCAAGAAGAAGTCGGAAGCCGCCCGCAAGAAGCGGCGTTCCTACTGAATCCTGAGGTGACAGGCACGGCCATGGACGGGGAGGCTCTGCGATGAGCTTGGCGGAACGGTTGTCAGACGACCTCAAACAAGCGATGAAGAATCGCGACAAACTGCGGACATCGGTGATTCGCATGGTCCGGTCGGCTCTCAAGAACCGCGAGATTGAGAGCGGCAAGGCGCTGACGGACGAGGATGTCGTGGCAGTGCTGCAAAAAGAGCTCAAGCAGCGCAAGGATGCGTTGGCATCGTTCGTCTCGGCGGGGCGGTCAGATCTGGCGGAACAAGCCGAGGCGGAAATCGCGATTTTGTCCGAGTATTTGCCTCAGCCGCTCGACGAAGCGCAATTGCGGGAGCTCGCAGCCAACGTGATTGCGGAGGTCGGGGCTGCCAGCCGGGCGGACATGGGCAAGGTGATGAGCCAGCTGATGCCGCGGATTCGTGGCCGTGCGGACGGCAAAGCCGCGCAACGGATTGTGCAAGAGTTGCTTGGGTGACCGCAGCCGCTGGGTCCGCTTGCTCGGATTGCGGGGATGAACAAATTCCCTCCCTTTCATCATAAGTAATTGCGCGATAGGAAAATTCGTTTCACTAGCTGAAGGCTCGCCGTGGTGGCGGGTCTTTTTTGTGTCAAGCGGGCCGAGGCGGCTCGACTGGCATAGCTTGACCCAGCCGTTCATACGGATTAGAGAGTGTGGAACGTTTGGACCCGTTGCGGCGGCCGCGTTCAGTCCCATCCACGGACGAGGGGGATGCTCATGCGGAAGTTGCGAAAGGCGTGGAAGCGTAGGGCCTCAGAATGGTTGTCTCTGCCCCCCGCCACGATGGCTGGCGTTCCGCGGGTCCTGATTGTGGCGGATGAACAGGTGGTCATGGAGAACATCGTGGGCCTGGAGCGGGTGGACGAGTCGGAGATCGTCGTGGACATCGGGGAGGCTCACGTGCGGCTGGCCGGCGAGGGCTTTGAGGTGACGCTCGCCGTGTCCGGGGAGATCCACGTGCGGGGACGCGTCCACCATATTGAGTTTATCCGCCGCCGGGGGAATGAGCGATGAACCTGACATACGTGGAGCAGTGGTGGTTTGGGTCCCTGCACATGGAGTTGCGGGGCGCGGCGGTGCCGGACGCGATTGTCGAACTGCAGCGTCGGGGCGTGCCCATGCGGCACGTGCGTCTCGGCCAGGAGCGGGCGACGTTGTTGGCCGGGGTGCGCGATTTTCCTGCAGTCTACAGGGTATGCCGCGCCAGGCGAGTAAAAATCCGCTTTCTCGAACGTTCCGGATTGCCGTTCACGGTGCGCCGGGTGCGCCGCCGCAAGGCGTTTGTCGCCGGGATGGGGCTGTTCTTGCTGTTGGTCTACACGCAGAGCCAGTTGATCTGGCAGGTGAACATAGGCGGGGTGTCGGAAGAAACACAGGCATCCCTGCGCCAAGCCGCCGCCGAAGCGGGTCTGTACGTCGGGGCGTGGAAAGGCCAGGTCCGCGACCTGGATCGGCTGCAGGCGGCTATTCAGAAGCGCACGCCCAATCTGACCTGGGTAGGGGTCAACATCCAGGGCACCGTGGCGCGCGTCGAGGCTGTCGAAAAGGTGCCTGATGTCCAGGAAAAATCCCAGCGCCCTCACAACATCGTCGCCGCGAAACCGGCGACCATCCGCCGTGTATTTGCAACCCGGGGCAAGTCCGTGGTGCGCCCTGGCCAGGTCGTGCAGCCGGGGCAACTGCTCATCTCCGGACTGCTCGGGGACGGTAAGGCGGTGCCGGCTGAAGGCGAGGTCTGGGGCGAGGTGTGGTACACTTCCCAGGTGTCGCTGCCGCTCCAGGTGAGACAGAGCGGGTTGACGGGCCAGGAGGTCGAGCGGCAGTACCTGCTCCTGGGTCCGTGGGCCCTGCGTGTCTGGGGGTGGCAGGAGCCGAGGTACAAGGCCTCCATCGAACGCTACCACGATACGGATTGGCGGCTTGGGAAGTGGCGGCTGCCGCTGCAACTGCGCACGGCGACCGTGTACGAAGCGCAGCCGTACGCCGTGCGCCATTCAGTGGCGGCGGCGGAGAAGCGGGCGTTGACGCTGGCCGCCGCGGACGTGAAGCGACAGATGGGCGGCGACGGCGTCGTCCTCGAGCAAAAGGTTTTACAGCGCGAAGTGTCGCGTGGTAAGCTATACGAAAAAGTTTTTACTCGGGTGGAGGAGGACATCGCTGTGGCCGCACCGGCTCCCCCCGCTCCCGAGGAGAAGAAGGCGGCGCCGCACGCGGGTTCCGCGTGAGTGGCGGGTGTGACACGCCGCTGGCTCATCATAAAGGAGCTGGTAGTTGGTTGACCGGGGAACAGACCTGTCGGAAATGGGTTTTTGCCAACAACGTAGAAGCGATGCACACCTTGGGTCCGGGCGACTTGCTGCTCAGCTTGCTTGACGAGGCGTATGCGGCGAAGGTCGTCATCCGTGGCACCGAGGTTTCTTTTATGGGCCGAGAGGCCGAAGTCGAGCAAATGATTGAGCTCGTGCGGACCATTTCCCATTTGACGCAATTGGGCGCGCAACTGTCCGAGAGCGATTATCGCTACGCCATTGAGCTGGCGCAAAACGGGGAACTCAAGGAATTGGTGAACTTGTTCACCTCGGAGGTGGCGACGACCTACCGCGGCAAGGTGGTGCGCGCCCGCACTTTGGGTCAGCGCCGCTACGTGGAAGCGATTCAAAGCCATGACATCGTGTTCGGCATCGGTCCCGCGGGGACAGGCAAGACTTACCTGGCGGTGGCCATGGGTGTGATGGCGCTCAAACGCGGCGACGTCAAGCGTATCGTGCTTACCCGTCCGGCGGTGGAAGCGGGCGAACGGCTCGGGTTTTTGCCTGGAGACCTACAGGAGAAGGTGGATCCTTATCTGCGCCCCCTGTACGACGGGCTGTACGACGTATATGGCGCCGAGCAGGTGGCTCGCGCCATGGAGCGCGGCACCATCGAGGTGGCTCCACTGGCCTATATGCGCGGGCGCACTTTGGACGATTCGTTCGTCATTCTGGATGAAGCGCAAAACACCACCTCCGAGCAGATGAAGATGTTCTTGACTCGCTTAGGTTTCGGCTCGAAGATGGTGATCACGGGGGACGTGACCCAGGTGGACCTGCCGCCCGGCCGGCTTTCCGGCCTGATAGAGGCATCTCATATTCTCAAGTCCATTCCGGAGATTGCGTTCCATTATTTCTCGACACATGATGTGGTCCGGCACCATGTGGTGCAAAAGATTATCGACGCTTACGACCGGATGGCGCCGCTGGAAGCCAAACAGGTCTAGGCGCACAGAGGGCTGTTGGCATAGCCTTTTTAGGGTACGAGAAGGGTTGAGGGGTTGCGCGGATGATGTTTCGGAGATGGTGGCAGGCCGTTCGCCGGTACCTGGAAGACGATGCGTTTCGCGCCAGCCGGCGTGTCCGCATCGCCATTTACTTGCTACTGGGCGTGGCCATGTATCTCATATTGCTCGAGAGCATTCTACCGGTGCGGTATCAGTTCTCCGTGGGTGATATCAGCCCCGTGACGATTCGCGCGCCCATTACCGCGGTCGATACACAGGCCACCGAAGCCGCACGCAAGGCAGCGATGGCGAAGGTCCCCAAACAGTACGAGATGTCCTCGCAGGTGGAGACCCAGGCCCTGCAAAGCATGGACAAGTTGTGGACCACCGCCGCCCAGACAGTGGCGAACAAGTCGCTGTCAAGGGAGGAGAAGCTGCAGGCGTTGCAGCATGTGGCACCGGCTGGGGTTTCGGCAGACACCATCAAGTCGCTGATGAGCATGACACCGCGGCAAATACGCGACATCCAGACGGTTTCGGACAGCATCGTCAGGGACCTGTTGGGCGCTCCTTTCAATCAGCAGTCGGCGCAGCAGGGCCGGTTGCTGGTGGACAGCAAGCTGCTCAACTATGATTTGGACCGCAATGCGCGCGCCGTCGTACAGGACGTGGTGGTCAGCGTTCTGCGGCCCAACATGGTCTATCAGCGGGCGAAAACCGAGGAAGCGCGCCAAGCGGCCGCCAACTCGGTCTCGGATATCCTCATCCACCAGGGGGACGTCATCGTTTCCAAAAACGGCGTGGTCACCGCCAGTGTTCTCAGCAAGCTGCGCGACGTGGGTCTGTACAGCACGCGTCCCAACTACGGCATGGCGTTTGGATTTGCCTTGATGGTGGCCGTGTCCGTGGGCCTGCTGGCTGTCTACGTGGAGCGCCGCTCCTCCCGCCGGCGTCTGGATAACCTGATGCTGTTGGTGACCAGCTTGGTGCTGGTGCTGATGGCTATCCTGATTGCGGTGACGAAAGCCATCATTAACGCCGGCGGGCCGGCTTCCACAGCTTATTTGACGCCGGTGTCGCTGGGCGCCATGCTGTTGGCTGTGCTCGTGGACTCCTCGCTGGCCGTTGTGGGCAGCTTCTATGTCTCGCTGTTTTTCGGCGCGGCGCTCGGCTTTGACTATTGGTACACCTTTATCGGCATCGTCTGTTCCCTGGTCGGCGCCTACGGCGTGGCCAAGGTGACGTCGCGCGGAACGTTCATGCGGGCCGGTTTTCTCGTCGCGGGCATCGGCGTGCTCGCGGTCAGCGCGCGGCACTTGTTGCAGACGGATCATTCGTTGAGTTGGCAGACGTTCCTGCTGCACGTCGGGTTGATCGCCTTAAACGGGGTGGTCAGCGCCGTGTTGACCATGGGCGTGTTGCCGTTTTTCGAGAGCGCTTTTGGGTTGTTGACCGCCATTCACCTGTTGGAGTTGTCCAATCCCAACAACCCGCTGTTGAAGAAGGTGCTGATGGAAGCGCCCGGGACGTATCATCACAGCCTGATTGTCGGCAACCTGGCAGAAGCGGCGGCGGAAATCGTTGGGGCCGATCCGCTCATTTGCCGTGTGGGGGCTTATTATCACGATGTCGGCAAGACCCGTCGGCCCTTGTTTTTCGTTGAAAACCAAATGACCGGAGAGAATCCGCACGACAAAATCGCGCCCAGCCTCAGTCACCTCATCATCACCTCCCACGTCAGCGACGGTCTGGCGATGTTGGAAGAGGCCGGGCTGCCCAAGCCGATTCGTGACATCTGCGCCACCCATCACGGGACGACCATTCTCTGGTACTTCTACAACAAGGCGCGGGAACAGGATAAGAACGGAACGGTGCGGGTGGACGACTTTCGTTACCCAGGGCCGAAACCGAAAACCCGCGAGTGCGCAATTGTGATGATCTGCGACGCTGTCGAGGCCGCCGTGCGCAGCATGGCCAAACCCACTCCCAATCGGGTGGAGGGCGTGATTCGCAAGATCATTCGCGACCGCCTGCAAGACGGGCAATTGGACGAATGCGATTTGACCCTGCAAGATCTGGATGCTATGGTGGGTGCGTTTATGAAGACGTTGAAGGGCATTTATCACTCCCGGATTGAGTACCCAGACCCGGACAAAATCCGCAAGGAGGTCGCGAGGGGATGAGCCAGCAAGGACTCGTTGTCGATCTGGATGTGCGGGTGGACATGGCCGGCATCGAAGGTATCGACGAGGGCTTTGTCAATCGGGTGCTGCAGGCGGCTTCCCAGCGCGTGGGCGTGTCCGGCGAGGTCTCTGTATCCCTGGTGGGCGAGGATGAGATTCATCAGTTGAATCGGGATTACCGGGGAGTGGACAGGCCGACCGATGTTCTGTCGTTCGCCCTTGGGGAGGGAGAGGACATGCCTGTCCCGCCCGGGGAGCCAGTGCCGCTTGGGGACATTGTGGTGAGTGTACCGGCGGCCGTACGCCAGGCGGCCGAGTATGGGCACAGCCTGCACCGGGAGGTGGCGTTTCTGCTGGTGCACGGATTTTTGCATCTGACCGGCTATGACCACCAGGACGAACCCAGTGAGCGCGAGATGTTCGGCCTGCAGGAAGCGGTGCTGGCAGGGCTGGGGCTGACCCGGGATGAAACGCACTGACCCTACAGAGACTGGCAAGAGAGGCGCCCAGCACCGAAACACGTCTTTGGCCCGTTCGTTCGCGTGCGCGGTTGCCGGCATCCAGGCGGGGATTCGCAGCGAGCGCAACATGCGGCTGCACGTCTTGGCGGCGACCCTGGTGTTGGTTGGGGAGTTGATTGTGCGCCCGTCGCTGGCTCAGGCCGCTCTGCTTCTGCTGTGCATCTTTCTGGTCATGGCGGCGGAACTTCTTAACACAGCCGTGGAATGCGTGTGCGACCTGGTCTCCGGGGGCAGGTTCCATGCTCTGGCCCGGATGGCCAAAGACTGCTCGGCGGGAGCGGTGCTTCTGTTGGCGGCCGCCGCGGTGGGGGTGGCGGTGTGCGTCGGTGTCAGTCTGTATCCATGGCATTGGCGCCTGTTCAGCCATCACGGCTGGGCGGCGGCCGTTCTCAACGCCGGGGTGCTGGCGGCCCTGTGGACGACCGCCGTGGTGGCGCTCGCTGGAAGGAGGAGTGACGATGGGGGATAACCAGCGGCCGTTTCGATCCGGATTCGCCGCGTTGATAGGGCGGCCCAATGTCGGGAAGTCCACCCTGATGAATGCCATGGTGGGACAAAAGGTGGCCATCATGTCCAACCGGCCGCAGACCACGCGCAATCGCATCCGCGGCATTTTGACCACCGACGACGCGCAGGTGATTTTCATCGACACCCCCGGCATCCATCAACCCCGTCACCGCCTCGGCGAGTTCATGGTGGAGGCGGCGGTGGGCACCCTGCGCGAGGTGGACCTGATTCTGCTGGTCTGCGATGCCACGGCGCCGGGCCATCCCGGGGACGGGCATGTCATGGAGCGGCTGCAGGGGATTCAAACGCCGGTTTTTTTGGTCATCAACAAAGTGGATGCTGTGCCCAAACCCAACGTTTTGGAGATGATGGCCGCATATAAGGACCGGCTTGCGTTTGCGGAGATTGTCCCGGTTTCGGCTCGCGACGGGACGCAGGTCGAAACATTGAGGGGCTTGGTGACAGCTCGGTTGCCGGAGGGGCCGAAGTATTACCCAGACGACATGGTCACGGATAATCCGGAGCGGTTCATCATGGCGGAACTGATTCGGGAGAAAGTGTTGCGTCTGACGCGCGAAGAGGTGCCTCACTCGGTGATGGTGGACATTGAACACCTTGAACGCCGCGAGGGCAGCGGGGTGTTGTACGTCTATGCCGTGATCTACTGCGAGCGAGACAGCCAGAAAGGGATTCTCATCGGCCGGCGCGGGCAGATGCTGCGCGAGGTTGGCGCGTTGGCCCGGAAAGAGATGGAATCGTTGTTTGGCACGCGCGTGTTCCTGGAAATGCGGGTGAAGGTGCGCAAGGATTGGCGAAACGAGCCGAGCCTGCTACGCCGATGGGGCTTCGAGGAACGGTAGCCGTGGATGGGCAGCAGCCAGAAGGCGCATGACGAATCCCGCAACCCCTTGTTCTGCCTGTATTCATGCCAAATTCATCCCGTATACCGGCGGGTGCCGGCGGAAAGCTACAATTGGCAAGCACAGTGCCACGCAGCACGTCACAAGGGGATGATTGCGTGCGGGACTTTTCTTGGCGCTACTTCACGATGACCGGGGATATCGAAGCTTACCTGCTGTTCAAAGAAGAGCAGGCGTTGCAAGCGGAAGACGACGGTGTGGACAGACGCGCGAAAGCGGATGTGGCCGACGTCTACGCGACCCAGTCGTAGCCGGGCGGGAGAATCGAGGTCCTCCGGGTGGTTTTCAACACCGATGCCATTGTGATTCGCACAACCGAATACGGGGAGAATCACGTGATTGTTACGCTCCTGACGCCCTCGGGCAAGTTGGCTGTGATGGCCCGGGGCGGCAAGCGGCCCCAAAGTCGCTTTGTCGGTGCCATCCAATTGGGGGTGGAAGGGGTCTATTCGATTCGCCGAGGCAGGGGAATGGGGACCCTGTTGCAAGCCGAGGTGACGCATTCCCGCCGCAAGCTGAGGGAGCACTTGGAACTGGCAGCATATGCCACCTATTTTGCGGAGCAGTGCGCACGCATCGCGGAAGACGCACCGGACGGCAGCGAGGCCTTGTATCGACTCCTGCAGGGGGCGCTGGAGCGGCTGGTCCACAACCCGGAAGAGGCCTCGCTGACCTCCTTGGCATGGGAGGCCAAGGTGGTGCGCTGGCTGGGCGCCGGACCGCCGTGGACCGCGTGCGTGTTGTGCGGACAGGGGCTCACCGGCGGGGCCCCAGCAGATCCTCAGATTGCGTACAGCGGGGTCCACGGTGGGCTGCTCTGCGCCGCCTGCGCCCGAGCGCATGCGGACCATCTTCAGCTGTTGTTTCTTGCCTCTTCGCTGGCGCGCGTTTTGGAGCAGCTGGCCACGGTGCCGTGGCCGCGCATGGGTCGCATCCGGCTTTCAACGGCTTCCCAGAAGTCCTTGCGCACTCTGTTGCGCCACCAGCTCAGCGAGTATGCCGGGTTGTCTGTCAAATCTGCCCGCTTTCTCGACAGTCTCGATTTATAAACCATGTCCCCAGGTGCGCGGGAATGGTATGATATTGAGTACCATCCTGATGTTCCCGGCGGCCTGCGGTGGACACAGTGGGGATGGGCACGCGGTTGCGGGGTGAGGACCATCGAGCTGACCAAGCGGCAACAGACAATTCTCGATATTGTCAAGCGGCATGGCCCGATAACCGGCGAGCGAATTGCCGAAATGCTGTCGCTCACCAGGGCCACGCTGCGTCCGGACCTGTCGATTTTAACCATGGCCGGGTATCTGGATGCGCGTCCGCGGGTGGGTTACTTCTTCAGCGGGAAGAACAACGCCGACTTGTTCGGCGACACCCTGAGGAAATTAAAGGTCAAGGACTACAAATCCGTGCCGACAGTGATTGACGAGACGGAGTCCGTCTATAACGCCATCGTCACCATGTTCATGGAAGATGTGGGCACCCTCATCGTGGTGCGGGATCGACAGCCCGTCGGCGTCATCTCGCGCAAAGACCTGTTGAAGGTGGCTGTCGGCGGCGGCAACATCCACGACATCCCGGTCAATCTTGCGATGACCCGCTGGGCGCACGTCGTCACGGCTCACCCGGAAGAATCCCTCTATGAAGCAGCGCTGCGTATGATTCAAAACGAGGTCGATTCGCTGCCGGTGGTTCGGCCGCTTCCGCCCGCAGAGGGACAGACAGACACTGGCGCCGAGGTGGAGTTGGTCGGGCGTGTCTCCAAAACGACCGTCACGCGCGCGTTTGTCGAGCTGGGCGCGCACACCGATGTTTGATGTGGGAATGGAGGGCAACGCTTTGAGTCCGATGCCGCTGCCAATCATCTACATAGTTTCGGATTCCGTGGGCGAAACCGCCGAATTTGTGGCCCGGGCGGCAGCCAGCCAGTTTGACGGCGGCAGCTTCGAGTTGCGCCGGGTCTCGCACGTTGACAGTGTGGATGTGATTGACGAAACGGTAAAAAGCGCGCAGGAGGAACAGGCCATCATCGCGTTCACCTTGGTCCTCCCGGAGCTGCGCGAGCGCCTGCTGCATCGGGCCGCCGAGCTGGGCGTACACGCCGTGGATATTATGGGGCCGATGATAGAGGTATTTGAACAGGTGATGGGCACGCCGCCGCGGCGCAAGCCAGGGTTGGTCCATCAACTTGATGAAGAGTACTTCCGCCGGGTGGAGGCCGTGGAGTTTGCGGTCAAGTACGATGATGGCCGGGACCCCCGCGGCTTGGAGAGGGCGGACATTGTCCTGATTGGCGTCTCGCGCACATCGAAGACGCCGCTCAGCATGTACCTGGCCCACCGCCGGATGCGGGTGGCCAACGTCCCCTTGGTTCCAGAGGTCGATCCGCCCGAAGAGCTGCTGCAAATCCGCGACAAGGGCAAAGTGGTCGGCTTGACCATTCGCGCCGATAAGTTGAATGTAATACGGCGTGAGCGGCTGCGATCCCTGGGCCTGACGCCGACGGCCAATTATGCGAGCCACGAACGGATTGCCATGGAGCTGGAATACGCGGAGGAGATCATGCGCCGCCTCGGCTGCTACGTTATCGATGTAAGCGACAAGGCGGTGGAGGAGACGGCGAGCCTGATTCTTGAATACATCCACAGGCGGGAGCAATACTCGCGCACATAAGCCGAGGCCGCCGGCCATATGCTGAAATGGACGGGATGCGCCACCGCGCCTGCGGCAGAAGGATAAATTGTCCAGGGTCCGTCGATAATAGACAATGTTTGTGAAAAAACTCCGAAACGCCGCTTTTCGCCGTTCCATCGAGCGCCAAGCACGCCGAGGATAGGGACTCGACAAGATGCGCCCCGTTTCGTAAACGAATTTTTATTGCAGGGAGGAAAAAACGCGGTTCCTGTAGAATACTTGTTTTGTAAGCCTGACACGAAACGGATGACGCTTCATGGTTTCCGCGTGCCTGGGGATGTTGAGCGGCGGGAAGGTGATGTGATGTCGCGTATTCCAGACTCGTTCGTTGAGGAAGTCAGACGGCGAGTGGATATTGTGGATGTCATTTCCGAACACGTTCAACTGCGGCGCTCGGGTCGGTCCTTCGTCGGGCTGTGTCCTTTCCATAACGAGCGGACGCCGTCGTTTTCCGTATCCCCAGATCGACAGCTGTATCACTGCTTTGGCTGCGGCGCCGGCGGAACCGTCATCCGCTTTGTGATGGATTTGGAAGGGCTGGATTTTCAGGAAGCCGTCGTCGCATTGGCGCGCCGTGCGAATCTTCCGTTGCCCTTCGAACCCGATTCGTCCACAACGGTTTCATCCCAGCGGCGAAACCGACGGGAGGCGATGCTACAAGCCCACGAGTTGGCGGCGAAGCTTTACAACTACATTTTAATGAATACGCCGGCCGGTGTGCAAGCCCTCGCCTATCTGGAAGGCCGGAAAATTTCGCGCAAGGCGGCGATGGAATTCCGGCTCGGCTTTGCTCCAGCGGATGGCAGCACATTGCACGCTTTTTTACGCCGGCGAGGGTTCGCAGACGATGTGCTGATCGACGCGGGCCTGGTGGTTCCTCTGGGGGGGCGCGTCGTGGACCGGTTTCGCGGGCGCCTGATGATTCCGATTGAGGACACCCAGGGGCGCGTGGTTGCCTTCGGCGGGCGAATCCTGGCCCCGGACGGCAAGCCCAAGTATCTCAATTCGCCGGACACGGAGGTCTTTCACAAAGGGCGTCTGCTGTTCCACCTGTATGGCGCACGCAAGGCCATCCGCGAGGCCAATCAGGCAGTGTTGATGGAGGGCAATCTGGACGTGGTGTCGGCCTGGCAGGCGGGGGTCGAAAATGCAGTAGCCAGCTTGGGCACCTCGTTCACCCCGGAACAGGCGGCGCGCCTGAAACGCATGACCAACCGCCTTGTCATCGCCTATGACGGCGACGCTGCCGGGCAGGCGGCGGCGGCGCGGGCGCTGGACATCGCGCAGGAGGCCGGGTTGGACGTGCGGATCGCCGTGTTTCCAAACGGGGCCGATCCGGACGAGTACATCCGCGAGGAGGGAGCGTCGGCGTTCCGGCAGTTGCTGGAGCACGATGCCCTGTCGGCGACTGAGTTCCTCATTTCTCGTCTGCGCTCGGAAGCGGATTTGAGCCAGTTGGCAGGACGCACCGAATTCCTGAAAAAGGTTCTGCGGGTGCTGTGGGAGCGGGCGTCGCCGATTGAACGGGACAGTCAGTTGCACATCCTGGCTCAGGAGTTCCGCGTGTCGCGCGAAGCGCTCGCGGAGGAATTGGCGGCCATTGGCAGGCAGGTTCGCCGGACTCAGCGCTCTGCGCGGCGAGAGCTAAGACACGTGGAGACGCCGCCCAAGCCCTTGCAGCCCGGATACGTGCTGGCGGGCCGCCGGCTTTTGCAGGCGGCGTTGACGGACGAGCGGGCGCGCCAACAGTTGGCGGAGGAAGGGATTGACGAATTGGCCACACCCGAGCAAACGGCCTTATTGGCATTCATTTATGCTTTTTTTGCCACACACAGCTCGGCCGATGTGCGTTCATTCCTGGATAACTTACCGGACTCGGAGCTGGTTCGGTTCGCCAGTTCGCTGTTGGTGGAAGAGATTCCCGAATACGATCCGTCCGAAATTGCCGGTTATGTGCATACGGTGCGGCTCAAATCGCTGGAGACTGCTTGGCGGCAGGCCCTGACGGACAGTGGTCGCGCTCAGGCGCGCGGGGATGTGGATGCGGCTCAGACGTTGCGACATCGGGCGGAGACGCTGCAAAAGGAGATTCAACGATTGAAACGGCCCCTTCTCGGTTGATGCGAGTGAGGGGGAAGGAGGCGGGGAGTCGATGAAGAAAGAGACACAGAGAGAAGCTGGCGACGACAGCCGCGAAGACACCCTTCAGGATGCCAAGAATCAGTTGATGGAGCTGGGAAAGGCCAAAGGATTCCTGACCTATGGCGAAATCACCAAGCGCCTGGCTGGACTTGAGCAGCAAGACCCGGATCAACTGGACGATTTGTTTGACCAGCTGTCCGAACTCGGAATTGAAGTCCGGGGCGACCACGACGAAGACGAAGAGGAAGAAGAGAGCGACGGCTTCGATTTGGGCGCCCACGAAGGCTCCGATGCCGACGCGGACGCGGAGGACGGAGAGCACATCGACCTGGGCGACTTGACCATGCCGCCCGGCGTCAAAATCAGCGATCCGGTGCGCATGTACCTGAAAGAGATTGGCCGTGTCCCCCTCCTGTCGGCGCAAGAGGAAATCGAATTGGCGAAACGCATTGAGGAGGGCGACGAAGAGGCGAAGCAGCGCCTGACCGAAGCCAACCTGCGGTTGGTGGTCAGCATCGCCAAACGCTATGTGGGTCGCGGCATGCTGTTCCTCGACCTAATCCAGGAGGGAAATCTGGGTCTCATCAAGGCGGTCGAGAAGTTCGATTACCGCAAGGGATACAAGTTCAGCACGTACGCCACCTGGTGGATTCGACAGGCCATCACGCGGGCGATTGCTGATCAGGCGCGTACCATTCGCATTCCGGTGCACATGGTGGAAACCATCAACAAGCTGATCCGCGTGTCGCGCCAACTGCTCCAAGAACTCGGGCGGGAGCCGACGGCTGAGGAAATCGCCGCGGAAATGGACATGAGCCCGGAGAAGGTGCGGGAAATCCAAAAGATTGCCCAGGAGCCGGTCTCCTTGGAAACGCCTATCGGCGAAGAGGACGACTCCCATCTGGGCGACTTCATTCCCGACGACGAAGCGTTGGCTCCAGCGGACGCTGCGGCCTATGAACTGCTGAAGGAACAGTTGGAGGACGTCCTGGATACCCTGACGGAACGGGAAGAAAACGTATTGCGCCTGCGGTTTGGACTGGACGATGGGCGGACGCGCACCCTCGAAGAGGTGGGAAAGGTGTTCGGCGTCACGCGCGAGCGGATTCGCCAGATTGAGGCGAAGGCCCTGCGCAAGCTGCGGCACCCAAGCCGCAGCAAACGTTTGAAGGATTTTTTGGAGTAACAGAGACATAAAGAAAGGCTCTTACGAGGTTGCGCTCCGAAGGCTTGGGGCGCCCTTTATTTTTTCGTACAGGTTGTAGTCTAATCGCAAGCACGGCGCCGTACATTGTCTTGACTGGCTGTCCGGGAGCAGAGACGGCCGAACGGGTATGGGGGGAGCAGTTGCCGTGCGCTGGGCTCTCGTCATTGGAGCGCTTTGCCTCGTGGCGGCCGGTGCGTTGGTGGCCGCAGGCCTCGTGGCCGCGGGAGACATCATTCGCCAGCGGGGGCGCGGGTTTCGTCCTCAGCCCGCCGCTGTCGCCATCGTGTTGGGCGCCTACACGCACGGCTATCGCCCGAGTCCCACTCTTCGGGCCCGCCTGCGGGCGGGATTGCACCTGTACAGGTCTGGTTATGTGCGGCGAATCATAGTCAGCGGCGGGCGTGGAGAGGATGAATCGGTGTCCGAGGCCAGTTCCATGAAATGGTTCTTAGTGTTGAACGGTGTGCCGCCCGAGGTGATCATTGAAGAGCGACTGTCCACCGATACGTGGGAAAATCTGCGCAACAGCCGCCGGGTCATGGAGCGGCTCGGACTGCCGACAGCCGTGATTGTGACCAGCGATTATCACCTGCCGCGTGCGCTCGCCGTGGCCCGCCGTTTGGATATGGACGTATCCGGCTATGCCGCCTGGTCGCCGCGGCGCGAACTGCGCTATGCGGTGCGGGAGGTGTTTGCCTGGATTAAGTATTGGCGGGATGGCCAAGTGTCCCTGCTGCGGGTATTCTAGAGATAGTGGTGACAAGAGGGGAGGCCAGCGAGTGCCGATTCGGTTGTCCACACGCTTGCAGCAGGTGGCGGATTGGGTCCCCACCCAGGCACGCCTGGCGGACGTCGGGACCGATCACGCCCTGCTGCCCATCTACCTGGCACAGACAGAGCGCATATCGATGGCGGTAGCCACGGATGTGCGACCGGGACCCGTCGCACGCGCCCGCCGCAACGTCGCGCTGCACGGGCTGTCCGGGCGCATCCAGGTGCGCCTGGGCTACGGCCTTGCGACCGTGGCCGCGGGCGAGATCGACACCGTCACATTGACCGGGCTTGGCGGCATCTTGGCCGCAGAGATCCTGGAAAACGCGGCTGAGGTTGTCGCCAAGGTCCATACCCTCATCGTTCAGCCGATGGGTGGGGCGGCCGCTGTGCGTCGGTACGCTTACCGGAATCAGTGGCGGATTGGGCGGGAAACGGTGGTCCGCGACGGCGCGTATACATACATGGTGATACAGTTTCAGCCGGGCAACGGGATGGACGCCGCCTACGCACCCTTTGCCAAGACCGAGGTGGCGCTCTCAACCGCTTTCGAGTTTGGACCGTACTTATTGCGCCGGCCAACCCCAGCCTGGGAGGACTACGTGCAGGACAAGGTGAACCGCTGGCGGCGCGCCGCGTCGGGCATGGAGACGAGCGCGCGCACGGAGGTGGGCCTGCGCCGCATGCGTCTCTTGGAACAGTGGCGATGGCTGGAGGATTGGCTGCAGGAGATAGAGAAAGGAGCGGGTGTGGAATGAGTGTCGGTTGCACAGCTGCCGACGTGGTGCGCGTGATGGAGTCTTGGGCCCCGCCCCGCCTCGCCATGCAGGGCGATCCGGTCGGGCTCCAGTTGGGTCGTCTGGACAAGCCGGTTCGTACAGTCTGGTTGGCCCTGGACGCATCGCTGCCCGTGATTCGGGAAGCGGCTGCCCAGGGGGCGGATATGCTCATCACCCATCATGAACTGTTTTACCGGCCCTTGCCCAAGTTAGACACCGCCACCGTCAAAGGGAGGGCGATAGCCGAGGCGCTCGCGCATGATATGACCATCTATGCGGCGCACACCAATTTGGACATCGCTGAGGGCGGTGTCAACGACGTGTTGGCAGACAAGCTCGGACTGACCGAGGTGGAAGTGCTGGACCGGCTGCAGGACGATAAACTGAGGAAGCTGGTGGTCTTCGTTCCCGCCAGCCACCATGAACAGGTCCTGCAAGCCGTGTGCGCGGCGGGGGCCGGGCACATCGGCAAGTACAGCCACTGCACCTTCAACACCCCGGGAGAAGGGACGTTCTTACCCTTGCCAGGCACCCATCCTTATCTCGGCCAGGTGGGGAAACTGGAGCGCGCGGCCGAGGTGAGGTTGGAAACGGTGGTCCCCGAGTCGCGGGTGGAATCGGTGGTGCGGGCGATGCTGGAAGCCCACCCCTACGAAGAGGTGGCGTACGATTTGTACCCGCTCGAGATCATGAACAAGGCCTACGGTATCGGCCGCGTCGGCAACCTGGAGCAACCCGTGCCCCTGCGCACCTTCGCTGATCACGTCCGGGAGGAGCTGGGCCTTGACCACATCCGGTTCGGAGGGGATGGGGACAAGCTGGTGCAGCGGATCGCGGTGTTGGGCGGATCTGGCGGAAAATGGGCCGCTGCGGCTTTGGCCAAAGGGGCGGACGTCCTGGTCACCTCCGACTGTGATCACCACACGGTGGCCGACGCTTGGTTGGACGGCTTGGCCATCATCGACGCCACGCACGTAGCCTTGGAACGCCCGGTTCTGGAGGCGGTGAAGAGCCAACTCCTGACTCACCTGCCCGAGCTGTCGGTCACGATTTCAGCGGTGCGAGAAGACCCGTTCACCTGGATTTAGATTTGGGATTTCCGGGCTGGTCCGCGTCCTGGTTTTTTCACGGCTCGATGGAATCCTGCGGGCCGGGGCATGCTACAAACACGAGTCGCTCGTACAACCTATCGGGACCAGGTGATGATATGGATACGGTGACGATTCCCGTACGCGGCATGCGCATGCAGGCAGTCACCCGTGCGTTGAGGCAAATCCGCGGCGTGCACGGCGTCGACATCGATTTGTCGGAAAACCTCGCCGTGGTCACTTACGACGAGGGATTGACCGATGCCGCCACGCTGCGGCAGGCTGTCCGGGAAACTATCGGGTGAGGCATAGAGGCGGATCAGGAAAAAATGACCGCTTGAGGCCGCGGGATGGCTGAGTTATACTAAAACATGCTGTGTTAAGACCGGAGGGAGTAAGCTGGGCAACCGCCGGTGCAGTGTCGAAAGACCGCACGGGAGGAAAGTCCGAGCTCCACAGGGCAGGGTGCCGGATAACGTCCGGCGGGAGCAATCCTAGGGATAGTGCCACAGAAATGGAGACCGCCGATGGCCGTGCCGCGTGCGCGTGCACAGGCAAGGATGCAACGGTGCGGTAAGAGCGCACCAGCAGCCTGGAGACAGGCTGGCTAGGTAAACCCCACCCGGAGCAAGACCGGATAGGAGCGCATATGCGGTGGCCCGCCGCGCGCTCGGGTAGGTCGCTGGAGCCATCTGGCAACAGATGGCCTAGATAGATGGTTGCCGCTCCAGTGCGAGGCGCGTGGCTCGCGTGGATGGGTTCATTGAACCTCCGCGCGAGCGTGGCGCCGCTTGCAGCACCGGAGAACAGAACTCGGCTTACAGGCTTGCTTTCTCTGGCCCATAACCCACAAGGGAGATCCCCTTGTGGGTTTTAACTTATGGGCGACTTTTTGCCGAAAGTCTTATCCGACCAGGCATTGTCGGCGCTCTTTCGAGTCCATCTTCCTCGGGGTTATTGTGCTGGAAAGCGCCTGGAAAGCGCAAGGTCCTCTTCGGTATGGTCATGTAAGCCTTCATCTCAGATTACAAGAACCCCTGATACCTGTGCCGTACGTTTTTCTTCATGGCACCATGGATTTCGGTGCAGCTTTGGACAGTAGCAACCGTTTGCCTTTGGGCATAGTGTGCCAAGAAAGGGAGGGAGTCGTGTTGCGTGATTTCATTTTGCAGTCTCCAGATTTAGTACTAAAAGCCGATTCCAACGTGGTGCTCAGCTATAAACGGGATTCACGTAATTACATCACTCAATTGTTTGCAGCGCAATTACCGGCTATAAAAACAGGTCTCTTCAATGTCCATATGAGCAAGGGCATCATCATCCAACCCCACTGGCACACGAACGTGACGGAAACGCTGATTGTAATCAATGGTAAGGTAAAAACGTCTGTTTTTAACCCTTTTACTCAAGAACTTATGACTTATAGACTCGGTCCTGGTCAGGTATCCGTCTTTCCAAGAGGTTGGTTCCACTGGATTGTAGCGAGGAGCGATGACGTTCATTTGCTAGCCATTTTCGACCGTCCGACACCAGATATTGTGTACGGTTCCGACTTCTTACGCGCGATACCTGGCAAAATCATAAATCGAGCTTACGGCGTAGATGCACAGGCGTATTCCACAACAGTGGCACCCATTCAGGAATCCGTCGTCCTGGGGCCTCCGGTGACTGACCCATATTTCGACTAGCGAACGTATGTGCGACAAGTTCTTCATCACAAGAGAAAAGCCGGCTGCACACAGCAACCGGCTCCAACAACCACGTTTCGGAGCGTCTCCGAATAAGGACAGGTATATGCTCCTAGTGCAGCACAGACCTACATAAGGGACGTTCTATAGGTGTGCATGTCATGCCAGCCGATACAGAATGGGCATCGCACCCACGTGGTTGGCTTCGAGGTTAGCGAGCATATAGTCGCGAAAGCTTTTCTTAGACATCTGTTTTGCCAGGAAACCGGGCAGACCCAAGTCAAAGCGCGCATGGTTGATGGCCAGAAAATCAGATGTTTCCGGGTGAATGGGGATCAACAATATGGAGTTGTTCAGGCCCATCTCCACGCGATACCAGTCCGCAAGATAATCCCACAGCTCCATCATGGTGTTCACATCGTCTGCCACAAAGTAGTTGAACAAGAACAAACCGTCTCTTGTCTTATCCACGTTGCCAACTCGTTTGCTGTTCCTGGCCGTCATGACGTGCACGTCCTTTGCCTTTTGGCTCAGGTTTTCAACGAGGACTTGATATAAATGTGTTGCCTGGATCTGTTCGATAGATTCCGGCGACTTGGTCTCGATGAGTATGACGACGTCAAATTGGGCAACGTGAATCGAATCGGCACGCTCCCGGACGTAGGGTAGCCGCTCCACGGGCGGCAATCCGACGGCTTTAAACACGGTTACTGTTTCAATGGCATCGAGTTGTTCCAGATGGCTTGCCAACTCTTTCAGACCGCTTAGAAGTTCGGCGTCCGTGTTCGCCCTGAACGGGAAGGATGGATCGCCTGTCTGAGCTGCAATGTGGATGTAGCCGAGTGTCGTAGGTTCGGAGAGTTTGATTCGACCGTACTTGTCGTTCGCGTTGACAATCTGTAAGTGCATGAGCATTACCTCCACCTCGTTGGAATGTCCCACTGTCTTGTTACGACCTTCTACCCTCGAAAAGGTGGCATGTTCCAAGGATAGACGTTTGCTGTCTCGAACCAATTGACGAAACGATCAACAATCTGTCACAGTTGTGGCACAATCACCGGCCGAGAGAAATCGTGGGGTTCATCATGGTACACTGACAGTGATCGACAAGGGGGTTCTTGGATGAACATCACGGGAAACACGGTCTTAATTACGGGTGGGGCTTCCGGCATCGGTTTGGCACTTGCAGAGCGTTTTCTCAACGCTGGCAACGAGGTCATCGTCTGTGGACGTCGCCAGGAGAAGCTGCAAGAAGCAAAGCAAAGACTTCCCCGATTACATACCTGTGTTTGTGACGTAGCGAATGAGGCGGATCGACAATCTTTGTTCACCTGGGTCACCAGTGAGTTTCCGGAACTGAACGTCCTGGTGAACAATGCAGGTATTCAGCACAGGGTGAACCTATTAAGACCCAACGGTGACTGGAGTCACTATCATCAAGAAGTCGCCATCAATCTGGAAGGCCCGATTCACCTCACCATGCTGTTCGTTCCTCAACTGGTGCAAAAGAAGAATGCCGCCATCATCAATGTTTCTTCTGGGTTGGCCATTACGCCAGCGACGTGGGCTCCCATCTACAGTGCGACGAAAGCGGCCTTACACTCATTCACCATGACGCTGCGCCTGCAACTCTCGAAGACCAACGTGGAGGTTGTGGAAGTCTTGCCGCCAGCGGTGAATACCGATTTGGGAGGGCCTGGTTTACATACGTTTGGTGTACCTGTGGACGAATTTGCGGATGCTGTGTTCCAGGGTCTTGAGGCCGGGAACCTGGAAATCGGTTATGGGGGCACGGAGAAGAGGGGGCGTGCTTCGCGGGACGAGATTGATCAAGCGACAAGGCAAATGTGGGAAGGGTTTTTACGCAGCAATCCACACTTTCTGGACTAGGCCATAACAGGCATATGAGCAATCTTGGTGCCATGATGACTGCCCGCGTAGGATCAGCTCAACATCGGCGTCTGTGCGGTACCTAGGAACGCTGATCCGCAGTCCGCGGCGGGGATCGACCGCAAGGGTCAGGTGCCGTTTGTTGCACATATCGATAATTCCCGATATATTGGTGCCATGGACGTCATGTTGGCCATAAAAGCTTTGGGAAATCCGGTACGTCTGCAGATCCTGAACTGGTTGAGGGATCCGCACCGATACTTCTCAGATCAAGCGGTCGGCGATTTGGACGCTGACGGCGTCTGTGTCAGTGTGATCCAACGGCGTGTGAATCTCTCCCAGTCGACCGTGTCCCAGTATCTGACCGAGCTGCAGCGGGCAGGACTGGTGGAGTCTAAACGGATTGGCCAGTGGACCTATTACCGCCGGAATGAAGCAGGCATCCGGAAGTTCCTGGATGAGTTGGAGAAGGTCATCGGCGCCCACGGCAACCGGGAGGCTTAAAGAAGCTGATACCCTCCTTGGTCAACTCGAGACCAGGAGGGTGTCTACACGTTTGGTATATCGATATATACCGAAATGCAAATATGTTTGCAGGTAACCAAAGGAGGCATTCTTGATGTTTCACCCACCGGTTTCCACGCAGATGACGGAAGGGCGTGTTTACCGCCGCATGTTTGCTCCGGGAAAGTTGACACTCGGCCTCTTTTTTCCCATCGAGGCGTTTGCGGGAGACGAGCCGACCATGCAGCATCAGGAGCGGCTTGCCCACCGCGCGGAGGAACTGGGGTTCGCCGCCCTCTGGGTGAGGGACGTACCACTGCGCGATCCGAATTTTGGAGACGTCGGCCAGGTGTATGACCCGTGGGTGTATCTCGGCTGGATTGCGAATCATACGAAGGAGATTGCTCTGGCCACCGGATCCATTGTCCTGACGCTGCGGCATCCGTTGCACACCGCGAAGGCGGCGGCTTCGGTGGACCAGTTGACCGGCGGGCGTCTGGTTTTGGGTGTAGGATCCGGAGACCGACTGGTGGAGTTTCCCGCGTTTGGCGTTCCTTTTGAGGAACGCGGCGACCGTTTCCGCGAGAACCTGCGTCTGCTGCGCGAGGCCTGGTCCCAGCAGTATCCCATCCTTGACTCAGCATACTACGGGCACATGCAGGGTGCCGACTTGGTGCCGAAACCGACGGGCCGCATTCCCATTTTGGTGACCGGGCACAGCCAGCAGAGTCTGGATTGGATTGCACGCGAGGCGGACGGGTGGATGACGTATCCGCGCGGGCTGTCCGTTCAGTCCCAGATTGCCCAACGCTGGCAGGACGCGTTGGCCAGAGAGGCGCCTGGCCAGTTCAAACCGATGGTGCAGTCGTTTTACATCGACCTCACGGACGATCCGGACGTACCTCCGGTACCCATCCATCTCGGATTCCGCGGCGGACGCAAGGCGATGCTGGCGTACCTAGAGGGCTTACGGCAAATCGGCGTGAACCATGTGATCCTGAACTTGAAGTACGGACAGCGCCCTGCTGACGAGGTGCTGGAGGAGGTCGGGAAGGAGGTCCTGCCGCAATTGAGGTGAGGCGGCGATTGCAGCCAGTTGAGTCGTTCTCTATCCCTTGGAACAGTCGATGAAGGGAGGTGTAGTAAACTGGGAACGATTCAATGGGAAAGGCCGCAGTTTGGCGACTGCGGCCTTCTGTTCGGTCGACGACATACTTTTATATACAAATAAAGATAAAATAGGCTCTATCCTAAAAGAACATGAAAGGTAGGTATTTCCAGAATAAGTAGGTCTGAAAAGTGAACAGGGGCAGACTAAAAACAGCAGCGAGTGCAATCGCTACATCTTTCATCCTATCACCCCCTCGAAGGTTTATCGAGATTCTATGCTGCCAGGCGGGTGGAGTCAAAGTGCAAATGACGCGATTATGCATCGTTATGACGGGTATTGCTGAATCACCGAGGCTGGTGCATGGGCTAGCCCTGCATACCTGTTTGTCTTGTGACCAGCAATAAGAAATCTCATCTATGGATGCCATGGATGGCTAATCACATGGGTCCTGAACGAGGATCAAACAGGACCCGCGTGTACTCCCCCTCATTAATCTGAGTACCGTCCGCCAACAGATCTCTGAATCGAGCAAACAGGGAATCGATGAGCGGTTCCTCGTTTATCGATTTGATGGCGGTGTTGTAACTTTCTTCGTCAGGAAAGAAGTCAAGTTCTGTAATCTGGCTAGGGTCCTGATGATTGCAGCTGTAACCATGCATCGCTTTCCGATTGTGCCTTCAGCAGAAAGGGTGGAATCACTCCACTGCCCATGACTTGCGGGATGGCGTTGGCTTTCCGCATGTACTGGTCGAAGACCTGTCGTTGTCTCCAGGCAGCTTGATCATTGCCCTCAGACTGCGCCACCAACATCCGTACAGCTGCCTCTCCGGCTTCGCTATCCATCACAAGTTTGTCAAGCCATGGCTTGGTTTCGGTCAAGAACTCTTGGTTATGCAATTTAGCTTGCAACTCACTGCGAGTCTGCTTCAAGGTTTCAAACCGGTTCACAAGTTTGTCGGCCGCTGCCTGCAATTGTATCGAATCCCTGGTATCGTATGCCTTCCAAAAGGCGCCTATCTGCTGTTGCAATACCGTATCCCCGCCATTCGGGCTGAGTTTGGACTGAAGCGAGTTTTCAGCAAAGTTGCGCAGCGGTTCGTAAGCCGCCCCACCGAACCGCTGAAGGCTGAGTTGCCAGGATTTCTCCGGCTCGTACGCGTGTGGATTCCACGCGTAATCGGCCACCGTGAAGAGTGGGATTTTTGAAGCTTCGGCCTCAATCATTGGATTCGCCGTCAACCCGACGGCGCCGTGCTCGCTAAGACCGGGGTCGCGTCCAACCAACGGGCCCAGGAGCAGCTGATTGGGGACGTAGTCATTGACCGGGAAGTTGTCCCAGATGAGGAGCTTGTGTTGGAAAATGTCGTACGTCCTTTGGGCGTCGGCGTCGGTGATAGTCGGGGCAATGACGCCGACGCCTGTCCAATAGACGAGGATGTTCCGGTTGACCAGCTGCGCGAAGCGATCACGATACGCTGTATGGCCGGCTTGGTAATAATCAGTCGGCACAGTGATCAACTGGGTTCCTGGATGCGTCTTGATGAACTTGTTGTAGAATTGGTTGATAAGGTACGCCTGGGCAGCTGCAGGTGGGTTTGGATCGTTGCCAAACTTGCGCTGGTCCTGTTGGTAGTGAAACGTCTTACGGATGTCGTCGAAGAAAAGGGCAAAGGTGCGAACCCCGATATTGTACAAGTCCTGATCTTTGGCAATAAGCTTCTGCAGGTCACTGGAGCTGGAGTAACAAATGCTCAACCCTGGCGACAGGGCGTACACAAAGTTGACGTGGTTCTGCTTTGCGACCGAGACCAGTTTATGAATCTGTTGCAGTTTGTCAGCCGGGTAAGGCTGGTACCATTTGGCGCGCAGGTATGGATCGTCCTTGGGGGAGTACACATACGTATTCATCTTGTTCTCTCCGTAAAAATTCAGCTGACTGATGCGGTTTCGCTGCGACCACGGGGCGCCGTAAAAGCCTTCTATCACACCGCGTGTCTGCATGCTTGGCCAATCGCGTATGACGACTTCGGGTACCAGAACTCGGCTGTGGCCTCTGGCTGGGATGAGCTGGCGCAGGGTTTGAGCTGCATAGAAAGTCCCTGTCTTATCCACCCCGGACAACACGATCTCGGCGCGTCCGTGATTGCTCCCTGTGGCGAGCACATAGCCACCGGAAAGCAGTCCGGTTGGACCTTTCACATTCAGAGACTTCAGTTGCGCGGCTGAGCCTGCGTTCTCAGAGGGGCCGCCTATCCATATGGTCAAAGGTGCTCGCGAGGACGGCTTTTGCGCGGGCTCTGCAGAGATGTTCTGGATCTGCTTGACGCCATCTTCCCTTAGGACCTGCGTGACCGTCCGGAGAGCGGACGGATCGGTATTCTTGCCCTTGACCAGTGCCACCGTTGCGGGGAGGGGAAAACTCCCGAGACGCTGTTGCACGGACTGCGGAGTCGGCGAGATCGGAGGGAGTTGGCTCTTGCCCGGAGGGGAAGTCGTGGGATGATGTGCGGGTTGAGAGGCCGATGCCGAATGGAACCAGGGTTGTGTGGCTGCGGAGCCGATGAGAAGAATAGCCATACCCACGACGCCGAGTGAACAAAATATCAATCTGTGCCCGGCGGTACGTTTTGACATCGCTCGTTTCATCGGATGCCCTCCCCCTTTCTCAGGACCCACACGGTCTTCAATCCGATGTGCACAAAAATCCCCGTTCCAACGAAACTTCATGCGCTTGGATTCGACATTTGTGTCCGGAATCCCTTGCCGTAGTTGGGTTTTAGGTGATTTTTGTGGTGCCCCGGTTGTGGCATGGGTCATGAGTCCCGCTGATGAAGAAAGCCTCTCGGACCAGGTGGGTCCAAGAGGCGGAAATCGACGCTCATGTACCCTGAGATTGCCCCCGTCGATGGGGGCACCCCTTGGGTTCGCCTCGGTTACGATTGTTCCACGGGAACTTCTGCCGCGGCTTTGGAACCGCCCCGTGTCCGTCGAGGCTTAAACCGGTCCATCTGGGCTGCATAGAACGATCCAATCACAAAGAGGGCCGCCAAGGCTTGCGCAATCATATTCTCCCAGTTGTTAAAGACGGAAAACCACGTCCCCATCCAATCCGGAATGAAGATGGGAATCGTATGTGTGGGCAACCAGTTGGCTGCCTGCATTTCATTGATTTGTTCGCCGACCATGATCTCCAGTACGACGCCAAGCATGATGCCGGTAAACACGAGCATCTTTTTATAAGGTAGCTTCTGATGGGCAATGAACGTAAAGTATCCCGTGATGCCAATCAAGACGAGAGCCAGAGCGGTTCCCAGCAACACGTTCTGGATGCCAACCTGCAGACGGATGCTTTGCAGGAAAATATCCACTTCAAATCCTTCCCGGTATACGGAGACCATCCCCAACAGGATCAGTCCTTTGTAAGCCACCGATTTGGCCACGTCGAAAGTCTCTTCTTGCGACGATTCGATCGACTGAATGAGTTCTTTTTTCTTTCGGTTCTGGAAGGATATCCAGCCCGTCCAATAGATGCGATGGAAGAACCAGTTCATGACAATCAAAAGTACCACGATAGCGAGAAGACCCGTGGCCGCCTGGATGTTGGCTTCCGAAGTGGTATCCGAAACGAGGTTTAAGAGGCCGACAAGAATGAACCAGGTGATCAAGGTTGCACCGAGCCCAGCGCCTGCGCCCACAGAAATCGGCTTCCAGTACACTCTTTGGGTACGAATGAGACCGGCAATGATGGCAGACAGGACAAGGATGCATTCCAGACCTTCTCGGTAGACGAGGACCGCTGTATCGATCATCGCAGCGGTGGGTGACGTGCCATGAGCCGTGGGGTCGGGATTGCCGGCGGCTGTGATGGCTTGCCAAATCAATACGGCGATGAGTAGAGCGCCGGCGGCGCAAATCCCGATTGTACGAACAATGGAACGTTGCATGGAAAGGGTCCCTCCCGGACGAAAATAGTTGACTAGGCAGATCAACTTTGCGAAACCCATTATATAGTTTGGTCATGCTATCTTCAATAGTTAGTTTAAACTAATTAACTGTGGTTGGACTGTCCATGGTGGCCCCCTGGCGACTCCTCTGTGGGATGATATGGGCAGGGACACCAGGGGAGTGTTGTAAAGGCTTCTGGGGTAGGGATATAATGATGCCACTCGTGGCGGCCCACCCGTACACCTGGAGGGAGTCCCCTGACGGGCGATGCAATGGTACGGTTTGTTCAACCCATTGAGTGCCATTTTGCCTGCATGAAGAGTCCATTTTACTGTGTTCGATAGGATGTAGATAGGTATGGAGAAGGAAATCATCATCCGTCTCGTAGTCTCTGGCATACTAGGGGCACTTATCGGACTTGAGCGGGAGATCCGTTACAAAGAGGCGGGACTTCGCACTCATTTTGTGGTTGCCGTTGGCAGTGCGCTAGTCATGGTGGTCTCTAAGTACGGGTTTGTTGACGTTCTACATCCGTATACCGTCGTGCTTGACCCTAGCCGTATCGCCGCACAAGTGGTGAGCGGAATCGGGTTTCTCGGAGCCGGCACGATCTTGGTGCAAAGACAATCCGTTAGAGGTTTGACGACTGCCGCAGGGCTATGGGCGACTTCTGGCATCGGTCTGGCCATCGGAGCCGGTATGTATACAGCGGGAGTGGGCTCCACAGTGCTAGTCTTGATTGCGCTCGAAATCCTAGACAAAAGCCAGATGTTGATTACCCGGCACAAATCGCGTGTTGTCATCCGCACCGACAATGTGAATGCGGTATTGGGAGCCATCAGGGCATCTGGGTTCAAAATGCAGAAAATCAAGATTGACCATAGCAGGGTTACGGATGTGGATAATGCCGACATAACCATAACGACATACCTTTCAGCCAAGTCGGCGAAAGATAGGGATCGGATGATCGATGTCTTGGGCACCATGCCGCATGTGAAGTCGGTGAAGATTGAGTGACTGAGCAGGTGTCTTGTGCCTCTTATCAATCGATGTCATGAAGCGCAGTCAGCGGACATCACCTTCGCTTTGTTGGACGATCTCGATAAACCTTGTTAGCGCGGGGGATAAAAAGGCATCCCTCCGTCGCACCAGGACAGTTGGAACCTGCCCGAACTCGTCAGGAATCTCATGAATCGTAACCTGATACCTGCCTTGTCCGACTGCGTTTCTCGGAACCAAGGAGACACCGACGCCCGCAGCAACACACCCGAGGATGCCATCCAGTGTCCCCAGTTCAATCACCTTGCGAGACACAATTCCGAGGTGATCGAGATACTCTTCCATCCGTTTCCGGTATGAACACCCCTCCCGAAAAGCCACCACCGTGGTGGGGAAGGGGTGGCTTTTCGACGGCTCCCATCCGTTTGCCCCCGTCACGAGCACGAGTTTTTCCTCGATGACTGCTAATGTGTGCAACTGCGGATGGCTGACTGGTCCGGCAACAAATGCGACTTCAACGTCGTAGCTGAGAACGGCTTGCAGCAACTGGTCGGTCGATCCGGTCGTCAAGTACAGGTTGACCTGCGGGTACCGCCGGTGATACTCAGCGAGGATGTCCGGCAAACGCGTGGCGGCCGTGGTTTCCATGGCTCCAATGCGCAGGGGTCCTCTCGGGGATCTCGTATCCTGAATGGCTTGTTCCGCCTCTTGGCATAAGTTCAGGATTTGTTCAGCGTAACGGAGCAAGGTCACGCCGCTCGACGTAAGGGACATGCCACGGGCATGTCGATGGAACAAGGCGGTTCCCAGTTTGGTTTCTAAGTTTTGAATCCGTGCCGTAATATTGGATTGCACGTATCCGAGTCGCTCCGCTGCTTTGGTCACACTCCCGGTCTTGGCCACGGTCATGAATATGGTGAGATCCCGAAACTCCACAGCCCCTCATCCCTTCTAACAACATTCACATAATCATTCTCCCGTAGAGATGGTTTCTTTCATTATCATTCATTTTACGTGATAGTCGGCAGGACGTACAATCATTCCTGTCACAGTGTCACGGCAGGAGGAATGAAAGTGGCCGACCGGCAAGCTAAACTCGAGGCAGATCGCAGATTGTGGAGGCAACTGGTGGCGGGAGCCTTGGCATTGTTCATCGCTATGGGAGTTGGACGCTTCGCTTATACACCCATTCTTCCTCTCATGCAGTCACAGGCGCGTGTCACGAATTCGCTGGGGGGTTTCCTGGCATCGAGCAATTACCTTGGATATTTGGTCGGCGCCTTCGTGGTCGGTTCAGCAACTTGGTTTCGACGTCGCCGCTTGCGGGTTTATCGCTGGTCGTTGTGGATCAATATCTTCTCCACAGGAGCGATGGCTGCCACTGAGGACCACTGGCTTTGGTACATGCTGCGGGCGCTCTCCGGTTTGACGAGTGGATTTGTGTTTGTTTTGGCATCGAGTATGGTGTTGGATGAACTAGCCAACCGACAACGCTCAAGGTTATCGGGTGTGCTCTATGGCGGGGTCGGATGCGGGATCGCTGTGATTGGTCTGGCCGTGCCAATCTTCGGAAGGGTAGCGGGGTGGCGTGGCGCATGGATAGGGGCCATGATGATCACCATCGCCATCGGCCTGCCTGCTGTTCTTTGGCTGCGAGATGCTCAAAATGGTTCGCCCGCAGCCGCGTCTCGGGCCGTGGATCTGCCGACAAAAAGGCTCAGAACATACTTTCCGTGGCTTGTTGTGGCCTATGGCCTTGAGGGACTTGGATACATCGTAACAGGGACATTTCTTGTGTCCCTAACGGCAATGGTTCCTGCGTTGCGAGGATTCGCGCCGTACACCTGGGTTATAGTTGGCGTTGCGGCCCTGGCTTCGTGTTTCATTTGGGCGCAAGTGGCACATCGGTGGGGGAGCATCACTGCTCTTTGTGGGGCTTATGTGGTTCAGGCGATAGGCGTCTTGTTGCCGATCCTTCTGTCGAATGTACCCGGAGTGTCTCTTGGTTCTATTTTGTTTGGCGGAACGTTTATGGGTATTACAACAACGGCCACGATGCTTGGTAAGCTTCTGCGCTCGGAGGACGCAAGCCAGGCCATCGGTCTTATGACCGGCGTGTATGGAATCGGGCAGATCGTGGGCGCGGCGGGTGCGGGTGTACTTGCCCATTATACCGGCGGGCTCGTCTTGTCGACAGTGATGGCAAGTGGAGTGTTGTTTCTTGGAGCCTTAGTGCTTGGTGTCGGGGGAATTCGACGAGTGTGAGGAACAATTACAGCTGACCAGGCTATGTGTTGGAAGCCATGCAGGTGAAAAAATAGAGCCCTCATTTGCCGATTCCAGGGTACGCCCTAACCAACGATATCCGGAAAGTCAGCTTCTGAATGGATTTGGGGACGGCCCCTTTTATTTTTGCATTCGTGTTTCCATATACTTTCGGAAAGAGATTGCAGTTTCTCGTGATTGTATAATGTCCACGCGAGGCGTAATCTTCATGGTGTAAGAGGTTTCAAAGCATCAAAATGCTGTAAATCCATTTCCGCAATTCCTGCCGTGGGGGGTGAACAGAATTCCCAATCAGGCATGGATGACGGCACTGCTTGCGTTGAAACCACGGGCTCAGGAAATTTTTCAGGATTTGCTCGAGCGCGACATACCGGTCACCACCACGGAACTGGCGCGGCGCTACCGCCTGAGCGAGCGGAGTATTCGCTACGACCTGGCGGAGCTGCAGCAAATCTGCGATTCGCTGCCTGTCACACTGGTGCACCGGCGCAATGGCGTTTGGTTGGACGGTCCAACGGACGTGCGCAGGGCGCTGCAGAGGGAGTGGGCGGCGCTAATGGGCGCCACGCCGCCTTCGCCCGCGGACCGACGGTTGCACACCCTGCTGGCCTTGCTGCTGACCGCTGAAGAACCGCTGGTGGTTAAGCAGTTGCAGGGTGTGATGAACGCCAGTCCGCGTACGGTATATGCGGATATGGACCGGGCCGAGCGGTGGTTGGTGGGGCATGGTCTGCGTCTCATTCGGAAGCCGCACTTTGGTGCGAAGGTGGAGGGGGAGGAGCTGTACTGGCGCCACGCCATCTATCGCTTGCTGCTTGCCGCGTGTCCCCCGGTCAAGGTATTGGATCTGCGCGCAAGCGCGGCCACCTTTTGGAACAAACTATGCCAGAGTATGGACGCACACGTGCTGACCGGGCTGGTGCAGGCGGACGACGTGCAAACGGTAGTGCGGCTGGTGGCCGACCGCGTTGCCAAGGGGCCACATGTGCAGGGGTGGTGGACGAAGCTGGTGCTGTACACAGCTGTCACGCTGGGCCGGATGCGCCAGGGGCATGCGGTGGCTTTACTCAAGTCAAACCTGAAGCTCTTACAGCAGACGGCAGAGTATCAATTCGCGTTGACACTGGTAGCACGCCTGCAGTGCGAGACGGGATTGCCTTTCGCAGAAGAAGAGACAAGCGCGCTCGCGCTTTACATGCTCGGGGCGTATCCGAACCTAGAGTTGCAGGAGAGCGGCGCGCAGACCGTGGCTCTTGATGATTTCTCGCAACAGTTGGTGACCAGGATGCTCAAGACTGTGGATGAAACCTTGGGGATTGTCTTGAGCACCGACGAAGACTTGCTGCGGGGTTTGATTTTGCATATCAAACCCATGACCTATCGGCTCCTGTACGGCGTCGCTATTGAGAACGACCTGTTGGAGGACATCAAGGAGGACCATGCGCTCGCGTATTACGCGGCCGTAGTGGCTGCCCAGTTTCTTGAGGGGGAACTGGGGAAACCCTTGAACGCAGCAGAAATCGGGTATATTGCTCTGCACTTTGGAGCGGCTCTGGAACGGCGGCGAGCCCACCCCGCCGGTAGTGCGGACGCCGTCCGGGTCCTGGTCGTGTGCGCAGGTGGCATTGGTACCGGGAAGATCTTGCAGTCCCGGATTGAGGCCAGCCTAACCCATCTGCAGGTGGTGGATGTGCTGGACCAACAGCGCATTCCTCATATCAATGCGGATGTCGCAGACGTGATTGTCTCGACGGTGGGGTTACCCCATTCGCCTTTGCCGTATCTTGTGGTGAATCCACTGCTGCCGCTCGCTGATTACCACCGGTTGAACCGATGGGTGGCATCTGTGATGGGGATGACAGCGGACGTGCCGGGCACCGAGCATACATTGTTGAAATCGGTCCTGGATGTGATTCAGGCGCAGTACGAAGTATTGGATCCGGAGGCGGTAACCGCAGAGATTCACCGCATGTTCACACGGATTGGGGCCTACTTAGCGAAACCGCGGGCAGAGGGTCCTTCATCCGAGAACACCGCGGGAGACAGGGCAGCGAAAGACAGCCAGGTGGGAGACAGAAAGAAGGTTTTCAGGATGCTGGATTTGCTGACGAAGGAGAGCATTCGGGTACGAGCAAAGGCCGCGAATCCCAATGAGGTTGTGGACATTGCCGGTCAACTGTTAATGGACACAGGCGCCGTGACGCCCCGTTACGTGGAGGCGATGAAGACCTCACTGGCGGTTAATGGACCGTACATGGTGATTGTCCCGGGGATTGCGATCTTGCACGCGCGGCCGGAGGACGGCGTGGCGCGGGTATGCATGAGCCTGGTCACCCTGGCCAATGGAGTTCCGTTCGGGCACAAGGACAATGATCCTGTGGATATCGCCATCGCGTTTGGCGCTGTTGACAACGAAGCCCATCTGCAGGCGCTGTCCGACTTGATGCGATTGTTGGCTGACAGCGCGTCACTCGACGCCATTCGCAATGCGGACGATGTGCAGCAGGTACTGGCTGTGATTCGCAAGACAACAGCCTGAAGAGCACGGTAGAACAAGGAGGCAATGTAATATGAAAATCTTGGCAGTGTGTGGCATGGGATTTGGCAGCAGCATGGTGTTGCGTATGACCATTGAGTCGGTCCTAAAGGAGATGGGGGTGAAGGCGACTGTGGCCACCTCCGACATCGGATCGGCGAAATCGGAAAGCGCGGATGTCATTGTCACGTCTGCCGAATTCGCGCCACTACTCAAAGACAAAGGTGTGCCGATTTTGGAAATCAAGAACTACGTGGACAAACAGGAAATGAGACAAAAGCTGTCGTCGGTGCTGTCAGCGTAAAAAGGAGGACAAATGATGGTTGTCATCCATTTCATTGTGCACGAAATTCTTGACCAGGCGCCGCTGCTGGTGGGCTTGATTGCCCTCATCGGCTTGATTGCCCTGCGCAAGTCGTTCAGTGAAACGGTCACCGGGACGCTGAAGGTGATTGTCGGGTTCCTGATTCTGTCCGGGGGCGCCAACATCATATCCGGCGCCTTGGCGCCGCTGGGTAACATGGTCCAGGCGGGCTTTCACTTGCACGGTGTCATTCCGACGAATGAAGCCATTGTCGGACTCGCGCAGAAAGCATTCGGTCCTCAGACCGCCGTCATCATGGGGCTTGGGTTTGTGGTCAACCTGTTGTTGGCTCGGTTCACGCGGGCGAAATTTATCTTTCTGACCGGCCATCATATGTTCTTCATGGCCACCGTGCTGGCCGTTGTGCTTGGGAGCGCGGGCATTACAGGCACCAACCAAACCCTCATCGGAGCCATTCTGGCCGGCACGGTTTCCACCATCATGCCTGCCTTCGTCCATCCATTTACGAAAAAGGTCACAGGGGGCGCCGAATTCGCGCTCGGCCACTTCAACACGCTTGGTTATATCACCTCCGCCGCGGTGGGCAAGTTGGTTGGCGGGAACAGCCGCACGACCGAAGAGATCAAGGTGTCTCCGAAGTTCGGCTTCCTGCGCGACTCGTTGGTGATGACCACTTTGACTATGATTGTATTGTTCCTGATTTTGGCGATTGTCGCTGGCCCGAAAGCGATTGCAAGTTACACTCAGGGCGGCAACTACATCATGTACGCCTTTACCCAAGCGCTCACGTTCGGTGCCGGGATTGCTGTGGTATTGATGGGCGTGCGCATGATTCTGGCCGAAATCATCCCCGCATTCCAAGGGATTGCCCAAAAAATTGTCCCAAACGCTGTACCGGCCCTGGACTGTCCGACGGTGTTTCCGTTCGCTCCGACAGCCGTGTTGGTTGGATTCATCTCCAGCTTGGTCGGCGGCATCATCGGCATGTTCCTGATGGGGCCGCTTGGCCTGGCGCTGATAATCCCTGGCATGGTGCCGCACTTCTTCGACGGCGGCACTGCAGGGGTCTACGGCAATGCCACGGGCGGGCGCCGCGGGGCCATGATTGGCGCTTTCATCAACGGCTTGCTGATTACCGTGTTGCCGGCCCTGCTACTGGCGTTCATGGGATCTTTCGGCTTGGCCAATACCACGTTTGGCGACAGCGATTTCTGCTGGGTCGGCATTGTGGGCGGCCTGTTCGCCAAGACCGGTCTGGCGGGCGCATACATCCTCACCATTGTGGTGTGCGCCATCCTGGTGCTGTTGGCGAGCTATGTCACCAAACGGACATCGGGCCAGCCAACTGCAGACGACTCGGTGTAGGCATAACGGGTGGCGGCGTACGTTTCAGCAGGGTGGCTGGGGAGATCCGGCCGCCTTCTCATTTTTGTTCAAATTCAGGGGAGTGGAAAATGCGGGTCTGGCATGGTTGGCAGGTGCTCCAGGTCGTCGACACAAACAGGGTACCCACCACGGCGGCATCTGACGGCGGGAGGGGGGCGGCCGCGGCCGCTGATACGCCGTCCGTAGTTTTTTGATTTGAAATAAGTATTGACAAATGCCGAGAGATGCGACCCAATTAGAGTTAGGAGAATTGGTAGTCGGGCCTCATTGAGTCGCCGTGAAGGAGGGGGGCCAAGGTGGCGTTCACCACAGGTGTAACAAGCAAGAATCGGTCCCAGATGTGGATGCGGGAAGTGATTTCTCCGGTGGCAGCGTTTGGCATATTGGCCTTTGCCACTCATGCTGATTGGCATGGGAGATGGGTCTCCTTTATAGAATTTCTTGTTGCATACTGGGCTTTCGGGCTGCTATGGGTACTTGGTTGGAAGCTGTATGCACGCGTGAAGGGACTGGACGTATCACCTAGCTGCATTTCAAGGAATGTGTATCAACGCTATTTATGGATATACCTAATTGTCTCATTGGCTCTCGCAGGGCTACTCTATTTTGCATTCAATAATTTCGCGTGGGCTTAAGGGGCAGAACGATTGAACTTTCTCTAGAAGCGAAGACCGTTGCAGGCGCCTTCTGTTTCATTGAATCAAACCTACAAAACACATTAAACGACTGTGCTTCGGGACGTGAATTGCCAAAGGATTCCTGGTGCGTGGAAGAAGGGTATTTTGAGAAAGATTCTTGGTTCACGAGACTCTTACGGTGAGATATCAAACTCCTGAAACAGTACCTACAGGTGCAATCAGTTGGTCTTTGAAAATGCCGAGCATGACAATCAGGGGTGCCGGTGGATTAAGTAAGGATGGAAGAATTTTAGCTCAAGGTCACATCGAAGTACCTCCGGGTAATCCGCATAGACAATACGAGCTACAGTGGAGGCTGAGAGAGATGGATGAGGTACGTTACCCAATTGGGCCGTTTGAACTGGTGAAAGACGTTTCTCCTGAGCAACGGAAGGCGTGGATTCAAGACCTTGCGGATGCACCTGTGAAATTACATTCGGCTGTAGTGGGCTTGTCAGCAGAGCAGTTGGATACGCCGTATCGCACTGGCGGGTGGACCGTACGCCAAATTGTTCACCACTTGGCGGAAAACGATATGCTCGCTTATGCCCGATTTAAATTTGGCCTGACTGAGGAGGCTCCGCAAATAAGACCTGCCTCGGAGAACTTGTGGGCAGAATTGCCGGATCGTGATGTGTCTGTCGATGATTCTTTGGACTTGTATCGGTTAGTTCACAAGCGATGGGTCACTTTGCTGGAGGGGCTAACGGCAGCGGATTTTGATCGCACCTACGTTCATCCTGTAAGCGGCGTGTGGAAGCTAGACCAAGCCATAGGGTTGTATTCCTGGCATGACCGGCACCATACGGCTCAAATTACATCTTTTCGTAAACGCATGGGATGGTGAGAGCCTTCAAAGAGTGGGGGTAAAAGGGAGAAGTGAAGTGACAAAATATCCCAGTGCTCCTGACTTCGTATTCCATTTGACATTTTGGCCTATCGTTGCCGCTGTGGCGGCAGCAAAAGATAGGGTCGCGTTGATATTCGGGCGTTCTGATGTATTGTTTGTCATTTTGCGGTCTTTGCCCGATATGCGGAGTAGGTGCGGGAACTCTATCAGGCGTGAGATGATGGAAGCCATTATGGAAACAGTGTCCCTTTGCAAGGATTGCGGGAAGTCATTCAAGATACCGCAGCCAGCACGTCAGGCGGGTCTTCCGGCACGAAAGCCGCATCTGATATATTATAATATCCCCAGAGAGCCTGGGAGGTGTCGGAATGATTCAGGAAGTATCGGATCTTTACAACCTGCTAAGCGCGGTGCATGGCACCATTGATCAAATGCTTGAGGGTTTGACTGATGAACAATGGTTGAAAAAGCCACTGCCGAATTTCAATAACATTGCTTCTATCATCCATCACGTGGCTCTCGTTGAGCGGAAGTTCTTTTCAACGGTCTCTGGGAAAAACCTGCAAATCGATGTAGGAGAGCCGTTTAAGCGGACCGATTGGGACCTTGATGACATACGCCAAGCATGGGCAGAATCGCTGCCGTACGCTGCACACGTCTTTTCCGAGCTCAAGGAGCCAGAGTTGTCGGAGCCGGGGCTCAAACTTGCTGTGGGTGAGTTGAACAAGCGGCAGTTGGTCAGCTACGCCATTGCCCATACCTCTCATCATCGCGGGCAGATTCCGCTGGTCAAAAAGCTTTTGTAGTGAATCTGCGTGATGAAGGCATCCGCTGATTGGATGCCTTCTTTGATTAAGGTCCTCCCACACGTGTTCGGGAGATACAGGCACGCCCCCTCATTGCTGAGACTTGCGTTTGCCCGGTATTTACGAACTAGTATCAACAGAAAGAGGAGACACCCGCAATGGACCCGCTTCTCATCGATTTCCCGGAACAGTTTGAAACCGATAGGCTGCTCATCCGCTGCCCCATGCCCGGCGATGGCCGATTTCTGGCGGAAGCCATAAAGGAATCCTTTCATACCCTGCATAGGTGGATGAACTGGGCGGATCATATACCGTCAGCTGAAGAATCAGAGGAGCTGGCACGACGTGCGAGGGTGAAGTTTCTGGCTCGAGAAGACTTGTTATTTTTTGTTTTACACAAGGATACTGGAGCGTTTCTCGGGAGTATAGGTCTTCATCGCATGGATTGGAAACTGCGCAAGTTTGAGATTGGATATTGGATTCGTGATTCAGCGAGTGGAAATGGATATATGACCGAGGCGGTTCAGGGACTCACACAATTTGCAGGGAATGTTTTGCATGCCAATCGGATCGAGATTCGTTGTGACGTCAGGAACACTGCCAGCCGCAGGGGCGCTGAAAGGTGTGGGTACTACCTTGAGGCTGTGTTGTTGAAAAACTTTGTCGATCCGGAGGGCCAGATTCGAGATGACTGTGTGTATGCGAAAGTTAGGCCCGAAGATGGGCGACTTGGTTACCCGGGTACGAATTGGTGCACGGGAGCGAACGAACTCCCGTTTGCTCATCGAGATGTTCAGTGAGGAACAAATTCGATTATCGGATTGGCGAAGCAAGGCAGATCTCCATGAAATACCCGGTGACGATAATAGGAACCAGTCACAGTGATAGATCCTTTCGAATTGTGGTCTATCGATCTCGATTGCTTACTGCATAGGTCCGAACAGGGACTTCGTGTTTGTCTCCAAGGATGATGCGCGACTTACAGCTATAAATGATTACAGGACTAGACATGAGCGCGCTAGACGAGATGGAAACACGACACGTGAGTCGGATGCAGGGAAAGGGCGAAAAATATCGAATCCCAGAAATAAGTCGTGATAGAAAGATACGTTCGCTTGGGTATTCTGCTCGATATGTCCGTCCAGGAGGTCGACAAAGCATTGGATACGAAAGAAATGGTGCTGACTCTGCTGGATTTCCGACATGACCAAGAAGCCGGTTTCTTGCCACTCAAGAAGGCAATTGATGGGTTAACTGCCGAACAAGCCTCATGAAGGCCCGATGCCCACTCGCATTCCATCTGGCAACTTGTCAACCACATGATCTTTTGGGATGAGCACATCGTCCAGCGGATGCGTGGAATCACCAAAGCGGAGACGGAAGTCAAAAATGAGCAAACATTTGCGGAACTGGAGGCTCCGCTGGATGATTCGGCTTGGCGGCAGACCGTAGAACTCGCCGACAGGGTGTATCGAGAGTTACGGCAAGCCGTGGCAAATGCCAACGAGTCAGATCTGGACCAGGCATCGATGCTGAAGGCCCCCCTCTTAAGGTGATATTGGGGGATATCGCCATGCATGATGCTTATCACATTGGGCAAATCCTGTATGTCCGTAAGCTTGAGGGGTGGCGACGTAGATAGATGCTTTGAGGTTTCCAGTATCGCTAGGCCTGGCGAATTGTGCGAGGTGAGAAGTATGGCGATGCAGAAAGTGGCAGCCATCTATGATATACACGGGAACTTGCCGGCATTGGAAGCGGTACTGGAAGATATCTGCCGGGAGAATGTGGACTGCATCATAGTTGGGGGCGACGTGGCCTGGGGACCGGATCCGGCAGGAGTGATGGACTGCCTTCTGCGTTTGCCAGGGGATGTACGATTTCTCCGGGGCAATGCGGATCGGGAAGTGGCGGGGCGATATGGTGTGGAGCAAGGGCTTGAGCAGTGGGTTGCACAAATCAATCAATGGTGTGCTGACCAATTGAATGATGCGCAACTGGCATTCCTGCGCAAATTGCCGGAGAAGGTATCGCTGCATATTGACCGTCTTGGTTCGGTGCTTTTTGTTCACGGATCGCCAAGGAGCGACGAGGAGGCGATTCGTGAAGATACTTCAGAGTCGGAGATTCGTCCCATGCTGGAGGGCGTTACCGAAGACATCGTCGTCTGCGGGCATACGCATGTTCAGTTTGATCGACGGATAGGCGGCAAACGGGTCATCAATCCGGGGAGTGTGGGACTTCAGAGTTCGGCTCGCGGGGCATGTTGGGCGCTCTTTGGACCGGATGTGGAGTTGAGGGAGACCAGCTATGATGTAAAGGCAGCGGCTGAGAGAATTCTCCGAACAGGGGTGCCGATGGCGGAGGAGTTTGCACAGCATGTGCTGAACCCTCCCATGAAGGGGCCGTGATGCCATTCATTTCGGAATGACCACATGATAAGTGTGGCGGGGGCGGGTCGTATACGTGTTGCGTCTCCCGAGAAGACAGTCAAGGGGAGGATACATCGTGGAGTCTTCGAATCAGAGTCAGGTAACCTCTGTCTACAAACAGTTATTGAATGCGTGGAATCACCAAAACGCTCGTGCAATGGCGGACTTGTTTGCCGATGATGGGGAATTGATAGGCTTTGATGGCAGCCAATCAGTTGGGCAGACTGAGATATTCGAACACTTAGCGCCAATCTTTGAACACCACCGTACAGCCGCATTCGTCAGCAAAGTGAAAAGCGTGCGTTTCCTGTCACAGGACGTTACTATTTTGCGGGCTATTGCGGGCATGGTGCCTCCAGGACAATCGGACATCGATCCGAATGTCAACACTCACCACACACTTGTCGCGCAACATATAAGGGGAAACTGGAGGATTCAACTGTTTCAGAATACTCCGGCTCAATACCACGGAAGACCCGAGTTGGTTGAACAAATGACTGCAGAGCTGAGGCAGTTGCTTTAGCTCACAACGACTATAGGGCTGAGTTGACTTGGTGTGACACGGGAATAGGACCAGGCTTCTCATATGAAAAGGAGTCGGTTTATGCAAAGGAGGAATCCATGATGGCCATTGTGGCGGTCAGTATTGCACCCATCGGTACGGCAAGCACGAGCGTAAGCCAATATGTCGCCGAGACGCAGCGGGTGCTGGAGCGTCATCCGAACCTCCGGGCGCGCCTTGACCCGATGTTCACAACCATCGAAGGCGAATTATCGGAGATATTCTCTGCCATTCAGGAGATGCATGAGGCTTTGATGGCGATGGGAGCCCAGAGACTGTCCACCGTGGTGAAGATTGACGATCGGCGGGACGTGCATCATTCCATGGAGGACAAGGTGGCGGCGGTCGACGCTCACCTCGGCGGCGCAGAGAACCAGCCCAATTTGGGTGCAGAATTGGGTAAAGGCCTGGAGAGGAGTTGGACGAGTGGAACTCTATGAAATGACAAGTGGGGAGTATACCCTTTCGACAGATCCGAAACGGATCGATATCGACGTGGTCTACGCGTATTTGCACAATGAAGCGTATTGGAGCAAAGGGATTCCACGAGATGTGGTGGAACGTTCAATCCAGCATTCGCTCTGTTTTGGTATATACCATGGCGATACGATGGTCGGATTCGCACGAGTGATTTCGGACTATGCCACTTTTGCGTACTTGGGAGACGTGTTTGTGCTTCCGGAGCACAGGGGGAAGGGATTGTCCAAATGGCTGTTGGAGGCCATCACCGGACATCCGGATTTGCAGGGGCTCAGGCGGTTTTATTTGGTGACTCGGGATGCTCATGGACTGTATTCACGGTTTGGATTCCGAGTTGTCGAAGACCCGGGGCGGCATATGGAAAGGGTTACGCCGGCCGCGGTTTTGTATAGTCAACCGGGGAGTGAAAAGGGCAGAGCTTTCGTCCATTGAGGGCGCACCAACAAATGCGTCGGCCATGATTTTTATTCCAGGTGTAGTCCCTAGGGCATTTTGGCGCAATACGAATAGAATACGGATAGTTGGAATGGAGCATAACCGTGTGATTTCGAGGTGACTCCCATGGACGGCAAGGTCGTAACAGGCGCTCGCTATGGCATATATGCTCCGTATGTTGTCAGAAACCTCTCGATTAGCGGGGGTATCTGTCTGATTGTCGGTTTACTCGGTACTGTATATGGTTTGGGGCAGTAAAGTGGGGAATTACATTGAACGAGAGAGGGTAGTTGACCTGTTGCATCTTCATGGGGATGAACTTGTGCTGGATGTGGGCTGCGGCCGGGGACTTGTGCTGAATGCCGTTGCGAAACGACTGAAGTCCGGTAAAGCCATCGGAATAGACATTTGGAGTAAACGAGATGTATCCGGCAACGATCCATCCGAAACCAGGAAGAATGCTGAAATAGAAGGCGTCGCAGAGCGGGTCGAGATTCGGGACGGAGATGCCCGGAGCATGCCTTTTGAGGACAACTTTTTTGATGCGGTTACTTCGAGTCTTGTTCTCCACAACATTTCAAATCGCGAAGAACGACGACAGTCTGTTCGGGAGATTTATCGAGTGCTAAAACCTGGTGGTCGATTCGCTGTTCTGGATTTACAACACACAAATGAATATGCGTATGAATTCAGGCAATGTGGAGCAGTTGATGTAGAGATACAGGGTCCACACTTCACGATGTTTCCGCCTGTGAGGATTGTTACAGGTAGAAAAGTAACCATGTCAGGATGAGTGGCGGACACACCATGTCGTCAACGCCTCATCGGCAGGCTGCCATGAAGTAGAGGCAACAAAAAGTGAATGTACATATCCGGAGAGCGATTCCGGAAGAAGCCCCCATTCTAACTTCCATTGCCCTGGAATCAAAGGCTGTATGGGGATATGACAAGGAATTTATAGAGCAATGTCGTGAAGAACTTACGTTGACCCCCGAGTATGTCCGTTTACATGAAGTCTATGTAGCCCAACAACATAATCAAATTGTAGGCTTTTATGGTCTTACTGTGGATGAAGGGAGGGCGATTCTCGATTATCTATACATGATTCCCGCTTCTCTAAGGCAGGGAGTGGGACGGCAATTATGGGATGATTTAATCAAACGAGCCAAATCCTTGGGCGTCAGCGTGATATCTATAGACGCGGATCCGCACGCAGAACGCTTTTATCTCCATGGGAGCAGAGCGGGTTGGTGTCACACCGTCTGGGTCTATCGAAGGTCGTATGTTACCACTCCTACGTTTCGTGATTTCGGAATCATGAATGATTGGATTATTCTGAAGTTTGTTGCTGAAGGAGCGACCTATGAAGATGGCATGACGCTTGTCTAGTGGATGGCGGAGAACAAGCGTTGAAGCGGGTTGCCAATTCCCCTCCCACTACAGATGGCTACAGAGAGGGAAGGGAAGTGGATTGGGCATGCACCAAGGGATTGAGTCAGTTCATGAGCCACAACATACTTCACAGTGATGTGAAAAATCGGTGAGATTTGCTACTCTACAATCTATGGATAAGTTGTTCAAAAGGGATGGGTGGAGGGTCAATCATTCATTGCATGTTGAACGACGAGAAGGTAAAGCTGGACACTATCTCGGAATCTTGGCTCTGCTAGTTGCGACCGTCATCTGGGGATCAACATTCGTCGTGACACAATCTGTCTTAGGACAGGCGGGTCCCTTTACGGTCACGGCACTGCGCTTTCTCTTCGGGCTCGCTGTACTCTGCCCTTTCGCTTACCGGCAAGGCTTTCGGGCCAAGCTTACGGTGAAACCAACCTTCCTGGCCTTTGGGCTCACAGGCGTGGCGCTCTATTTCGGACTTCAGAATCTCGGACTCGTGTTTACCTCCGCAGGAAATGCCGCTTTGATTCAGGCGGGGATTCCTGCCGCTACAGCTATCATCTCCTTTGTCTTCTTGAAGGAACGTATTCCTCTCCGACGGTTGGTCGGTATCGTCCTGGCTATCGCAGGGGTGGCGTTTGTCAGCAGTACGCCCGGTACGGGTTCCGGTGGTCGGCCGGTTTTAGGAAACCTCCTGATTGTAGGCAGCGTATTCGCATACGGTGCCTATACGGTACAGGGAAGGCTTCTCAGAAATCAGCACTATGCGGCGACGGTTACGACCGCAGCGAGTTTTGTCGCCGGGCTGTTTTTGTTAATCCCAGTTGCCGTCATCGAGATGTGTCTTACAGGAGTACCAAAGATCAGTCTTATGGGTTGGCTCAAATTGATGTATCTCGGAGTGATAGGTTCTGGGCTCACATTGTTTCTGTGGAATTACGCCTTGCGATTTGTAGAGGCATCGGTTGCAGGTTTGTACGTGAACCTTATTCCTGTGGTTGGTCTCGTCTTCGCATGGCTAGCTGGAGAACACGTTCACGCCGTTCAATTGGTCGGGGGTGGGATGGCGATTATCGGGGTGTTGATCGGAGACGTAGTGGTAGGTCAAAGGAGTTCGGGGGAGGTACGTAAAGAGTAAACGCTCTGTTCATGGGAAATGTTGTTTATCAATACATTTACCACTAATATCCAATTCCATGTGTTTGGGTTCATACATCTTTCGTGGATTGATTGGGATCCACATAACAAATAATGCGCCACAGGTCGACAACTCCTCGACGCGGTAGAGAACCGTTCGGTCTGTACCGATGTTAACAAGCCATTCGATGCAACGACCTAGAGATTTTACGGCGATAGGGGGATTCCTCTCAAAAATTATGAGCGCCCGAAAATCGGGGGCGAAATGTGGGTTAGGGGGCCGCGCGAAGTGGACGAATCACCGTCCCAATGGGAGCAGGACAAAGCCGGAAAGTGCGGTACCGGATTGAGTGAAGTGTGGGAGGATAAAGGCACGGGGCTTTGCTCTGATCTACTCACTCCGTTGAAAAAAGGTCCTCGGATTCGGGTTCGGACAGAAAAGCTCTTTCGGGTAAGGGAACTGAAGGGGTGGCAATGAAGAGGGGTCATAGAATGCGAAGTTTCCTATTTCACCATCCACAGCCTGAAGCGTTCCGCCTTTCACTGTGCACGCAAACACAAAGTTTAGGTACTCAACTTGATTTCCGTCTGGGTTAATCCATCGACATTTCTCGCCACCAAATACACCGAGCAGGTGTGTGGGAACAACTTGTAATCCTGTTTCTTCCCATACTTCTACTTCGCGAACAACAGCTTGAGCAGGCGTTTCACCAAGTTCTATGGCACCAGCAGGAAGACCCCACATTGTCTTGCCTGCTTCTTGCACGAAGAGGATTTGGTTTCTTTTATTTCGAATGATTGTGATTTCCACTACACTTGGACAAAAAATAAGCTGATTGCCAATTTTTCTGCGAATATTCGTGCAATAATCTGACATCGGCATTTCAATATGCTGCGTGTCTTCTATGCACGGATCCATCACAAATGGTTGAGAAAGGAACTGAAAAAGGGGAGAATGTCACAGTTACAGAGACCGTAGCGAACCCACTTTTGAACTTGCAGAGGACGCATATAGAAACGGGATC
>NZ_BCRP01000003.1 GCF_001552655.1 Alicyclobacillus kakegawensis NBRC 103104
GGGCGCCTCCTCCTTGTCGCGGTGCAACAGGATAATGACGTCAGCTGCACTTTCGATGCCGGAACTGCCGTACAGGTGCCGCAACTGCGGCTTCCCTCCCTCGGCATCGCGGAGCAGCTGGCTCAGCGCGATGACCGCGCAATCGCATTGTTGCGCAGCCTTGCGCAGCTTCCGGGCCACCCGGCCGTACGCCGACCCAGCGTTGTCGTTGGGCTCCGGCGGTTCCTTGATTTCCTGCAGGTAGTCCACGATCACCACGTCCAGCCCGTGCGTCCGTTTCCAGCGCTTCATTTCCGCCGCGATGTAGTCCCCCGTCACACTGCGGGCGTCGTCGATGGGAACATCTGCGATCACATCGATGGCCGACGACACCTTCACCAGTTGGTCCTCTGTGAGGTCCCCGGTCCGAATCTTCGACAGCGGAACGCCGGCGATGTTGGCTGCGATACGGTTTTGCACCTGCTCCCGGCTCATTTCCAGGCTGAACACGGCCACCTTCGTGCCTACCCTTTGCATACGCAGCACCAGTTCCGTGGCAAAGGCCGACTTGCCGACGCTGGTTCGTCCGCCCACGATGATGAGGTCGCCACGGTGGAATCCCAGAGTCATTTCGTCGAGGTCTGTCCACCCGGTCAGAAACCCGTATGCGGCGCGCTTGTCCTTGTACTTGCGCTCGATGCCGTCCAGCCAGCGGCCGGCCTCGTCGGCTCCAGCCCGCAGCCCCTCCCCGGCATCGGTGTCGGACGTCGCCATCGCGATGCTCTCAATCGCGGCCCGCAACTCATCGAAACGGGTGCCGGACATGTCCTGGGCCCGTTCCATGAGCCGGGTCGATTCCCGCACGATGTACCGCCGCATGTGAGCCTCCCGCAGCCTGTCGGCGTGGAAGTAGACTTCACGCTCCCCGACATACGCCTGCATGAGATTGGCGAGGCGTTCAATCCCGACCTTCTGCACGATGTCCGGGCTGCTTCCGCAGAAGGCCATGTAATCCACCGGGTGCCCGTTCGCCGCCAGGTCACACATGCGTTTCCAGACGGCCCCAAGCCAGCGCACGCTGAACATGTCGGGGCGAATCGTGGGGCGCAACACGTCAATCCAGGCCCCATCGCTCAACACGGCCCCGACGAGATACTGTTCGGACACCACGGAGTCAATCAGGCCAACCGTTGGCTGTTCCGAAGATGTGCTCATAGGCCTGTCTCACTGCCTTCCGCCGGAATGCCATTTCCTCGTCGCTGGCGCTGGTGTGCAAGAGGCCAAACCGGATGACCTTGTTCTGCTTGGGTGTCTCCGGCTCTGGGGCGGCGCGTATATATTCCTCGTACGGCTTGGAGGGCCCCAGGAAGGTTTTCGCGTGCTTGATGAAACTCATCTCCGTGCCACGCCGGCTGCAGTCCTCCGCGTAGTGTCGGGCAGCTGCGATGAGATCCCGCGCAGGCACACCTTCCCGCAGCCTCGCCTTCCAGGCCTTGTAGGCCCCCTTTTTCTCCACCTTGCGCGGATAGGCCCGCCAGAAGTCTTCAAACTCCCGCGTATACTCGCTCCCTGGTTTCTCAGCCGGGGCTGGTGTCTCCGTGGTTCCGGACGTTTGGCCCTGGAGGCTCTCACCTTTGCCAGTCTCCGTAGACTGCGCTCCACCAGGTTGGAGAGAGTCCGTGATGATGCGCTCGCTCGCCCCGTCCGCAGCAGCGGATGGGGCAAGATCTTTTTTTGTTTGGTTCGGTATGGTTAGGTTCTGTATGGTAGCGTCGCACGCTTCGCGAACGTTACGCGTAGCGTGCGCGTACGTTGCGCGCGCGTCATGATTCCGTTGGCGTGACTTGCGCGCACGCTCTTTGTTCTTCTCACGCTTCTCGATGAGGCGACCACATGACCGCATCCGCAATATCCTCATAGTCGAACCGGCTCAGGTCGCCGTCTTCTGCGTAGTCCATGGCCCACCACCAGAGAAGATGCAGAAGCCCGATAGCTCCGCGAACCGTATCGTTCAATTCCCGAGCCAATTTCTTTGTTTTTGGATGACGGGCAAGTTCCTGGTGTGACTCAATCCAGGCCACTCTCTCACCGCCCCCTTTGCCTGCATAGGTGTATGGCGGGCCGCATACACTGATTGCCGTGAGATGCGGCCGCAAGCTCACACCAATCCTCAGAACTTTAGAACGGCAATTCATCCTCGCTGATATCGAGTTCTCCATCGCCCGATTCGGACATCGGTGCCTCGTAGTTGTTCAACTCCGAAATGACTGTGCTGGCCTCGGAGACCGTCAAGTCGTCGACTGTCTCTTTCCCGGTCCAGTCCGCAAGAAGCGATGACAGCGTGTCGTCATGGATGCCCTTCGCATAGGCCATTTTCCGGATCGCCGACTTTTGCCGGTCACTGGCCGCACGCCCGCCTCCGTTTTGCGCCTTTCCGTTTCTGCCGTTGGACGGACGGGCTGGCTGTTCGGCCTCATAAGCCATATCTTCGAGGTCTTGCGTGAAGATATCCGAAAGCGACCCAACCGTCAGTGCCGCGTCTACCTGCGACCGCTTCTTGGCCATCTTCAAGACGGTGTTGGCCAAGGTGTAGGGGTCTTGCGGTTCCTTGCCTCTCTTGGTGGACGTATACCGCCTCTCCCGGGTATTGGCGTGCCCGTAGCCCTCCGTGATGACCACGCCGTTGCGGCTCAAACGGCAGCGAACCGTAAAGGCGAAAAACCCGGAGTCGTAGTCTTGCACCCGCTCCACCACGTCGTACTCGGACGTGAGGCCAAGCAGCATCAGGATCTTTTCGGCGCCCGGCTTTTTGAGCGTGGGCTTGTCTCCCGTCCCGGGAATGACCCCATAGTCGTGGCCTTCCTTGAGCGTCGCGCGCACCACCTGCTGGAACTGGTTGATTCTCGCCATGGTCTGCCGAACCTGGTCCACGTTCAGGCTGTCCACGATGGACAGCGCGCCTTGTTCCACCGGTGGACGCTGTGCTTCCAGCGCTTGCTCCTGCACACTCATGCGTTCAATTCCTCCTTGATAGGCTTGATAGAAAACCGCCGGGATTGAATCTTCCGCGCGAAGCGCTGGTAGAGGTCCGGCATTTCACGCTTCAGGGCCGCGGTATCCAGCGACGTGCTCTCGTAGGCCTTCCAGCTGACCAGTCTGCCCCCGGCCACCCCGGATTCGTGCTCCGCCAGCAGATACTTCAGCTGGTTTGCGGCCAGCTCTTTGCGCTCTGCCGCCGCTTTCATCGCCTGTTCCGCTTCTTCGTACTCCCGGACCCACCGGTCCGCATCCGCCGGCAGTTGCACACGATCCGGCACCGTCTCCGGGAACATCTCCCGCAGGATCGCCGCCGCAGCCTTCCCGCCGTCAATGAAGGGCGGCTTGCGCTGCTCCACATGGTTCCTCCAGAAGTCACGCTCGACTTTCACCAGGGTCTGAATAACCGTCTGATCCCGGGAGACGGGCTTGATGACCAGCTTTTGGCCGCCAATCAAGACCGCGAAGTATCCGTAGTCGTATCCGGTCAGGGCCAGATAGTGTTGCAGTTGCGCGTAGTAGTGGTCGGGAATCCGGTCGCCGCGCCACTCGCCTTCCTGGAAGGCCGATGTGGTCTTGATTTCGAGGATGCCCTTGCGCCCCGCCTGATCGCGGATTTCCCGGTCCACATCGCCAATCATGTAGGGATGCTCGATGCTTCGCAGGAGCGCGTTCTTGCGCCGAATATGCAACCCCGTCTTCTCCGCGAACGCCACAGCAACCGTATCCTCCAACCGGTGTCCCCACTCCAGGCGCTCCGCCTCTTCTGCCCCGGAGTCTTCCACTTCAACGGCGTGTTCCGGCCGCACCTTTTCCCAGTAGACGTCCAGCGGCGACCGCCACGGAGACAGCCCCAAAATGGCCGGGGCGTCCGACCCGCCGATCCCCTCCCTTCGCCACCGCAACCACTCCGCACGTGGCATGGCACGCGTGTACTTCAGCACGTGATAGGTTCGCTCTGGCCTCCCCATCCTTTCAGGCCTCCTCTTCCTCTTCTTCCTCGCATTCGCACAGGTGCAGCGCCAGGCCGCACTTCTCGCACGGCTCACAAGCGAACTCATCGTAATCCGCTCCGCAACCGGCGCAGACGGCGCTGGCCGGAATGCGCGCCACCGTCGCCCCATAGGGGACGTAATCATAGGCTTGGCGCCACTCGTCACAACCACAGAGGGAACAGACCAAACGGTCCATCCCTTAGCTCTCCTCCCTGGCTTCCAACACCAGGCGGCGCATGGCCGCGTCCACGCCTTGGCACTGCCGCACCCATGCCTTTGCATACCGCCGCTTCCTGCGCCCGTAACGCAGGCGCTCCATCAGCTTTCGCATGTGGTGGCCCTCCCGTCTGTCGTGGTACAATCAGGGCGATGATGATTTCTTAAACTTTGGTCTCTCCGCTGAGATACGCGGAGAGTTTTTCTTTGACGGCGCCTAATTGCGCCTGATACCGCTCGATGTCCTTCAAAAACAGTCTCGTCTGAGCCTCTGCGCCCCAGGTCTGGCTTTCCAACAGCCCCTCGTAGATGCGCTGGTCGGATTTCAGGCCCAGGATGATGGCATGTACCTGCCCGACAAGCTCCCACAACTCGGCCTGCCCAGCCCGCCGAACCGATTGACCAGCCGCATTCGAGACGGGAACATGCCCCAGCGGTGTCGTCATCCAGCCCTCCTCCTTTCCTCTCACATGCCCCATGCGCGGGTTGCATGGCACGTCAACTGTGATGTGTTACGCTGGTTTTAGCGGCCAGCGTTGCCGCTGGATCCTCTCCGACATCAGAAGCAACTGAGCCATGAGCTGTCGCACCAACGGGTACCCGCCACAGGCGTCGACAAACCGCGCTTCCATCTCGTCATCGAGCTGCACCTGACCGTTTTCGATGCGAGACACCAGGGACTGATCCGCGTGGAATTGGTTGGCGACATCCTGCTGGTGAAGCCCGGCTGCGACCCGAAGGACTTTCAAGACTCGGTTGCGCGTGATCTTGCCCCGTTTCATTTCTGTGTGTCACCCCCTCCCCTATGGTCTGCAACCGGCATCCCCGCCGGGGCGGTTCACCTCCGTTCCGCTGCAGGCGGTTTGTGTTGTCCCATTTGTTGTCCTCCCTCCACCACCCGGAACGTCTCGTGCAAAGGCTCCAACGTCTGAAAGGCGGTGAATACTGCTTGGAACCCCAGGCCACGATGTCTCCGAGAGCCCAAGCCCTTCTCAACTTCTTGCTCGCACTTGCGAATGATCTCACCGACGAACTCGCGCAGGACTACGCCCAGGTCCGGGTCCTCGTAAAAGTCGAAGCCCGGTAGTCACGCATCCTTGCGCCAACCGCCCTCGAACGCCTTTCCGCCCTGCGCCATCCACTTTTGCAGCGCCTCGGGGTCAAACCGCAGCAGGCGCCCTATCCGGATGACCGGGATCAGCTTTTCCCGCGCCATGCGGTAGACCGCGTGTTCTGGAACGGCCAACATGTCTGCAACCTGCGGGACTGTCAGCAGTCGATTGTGCATGTGTGTACCTCCCTCTTACGCCGACTCATTGTTTGGTGTAGAATTACGTCCAGCAAGTTCGTAAATATCGAGGTCCAGCAACCTAGCAAGTTCCATTGCCTTCACTAATGGAGGTGTCCTCTCTCCGTATTCGTAGTGCTGATACGAACGGAGAGTGATGCCAAGGGCATCCGCGACCTGTTTTTGAGTGAGACCTTTACGTTTTCGAGCGGATTGCAATACAATGTGCCGATTTCCCACATCACCACCCCATTCCATTATGCGACCGACTCGGTCGTACATCGGTATTCTAGTACGTCCATTTTGGTCGTGTCAAGGCGGTTGATTAGATTCGTGTCGTCTTTAGGCAAACGTCTTTGCGAACTACGCCAGCAACGAAACATTAAGCAACGAGAGATGGCCGAATTCCTTGGTGTTACCTTACGAGCATGGCAGAGATACGAGGCTGGCGACCGCGAACCGACTATTGACCAACTGATCCAACTCGCCGACTTTTTCGATGTCTCCCTCGACTACCTCGTAGGCAGGAGTGACAACCCGCAAGGGAGGTAGCCTCATGGACGACAAGTTGGATTTGATTTTGCAAAAGCTTGAAAGCATCGAAGCTATGCAGAAACAACACGGCGACATGATTGCTCAACTCATCGGGGTCGTGGCGTCCACCAACCAGAAAGTTAGTGACTTGCAGTCAGACATTGCTGTGCTCAAAGATGGGCAAGTACGCCAAGACAAAATCCTCGAGTCCCTGGCTCTCCGCTCACTTGAGCAGGAAACCGAGTTGCGAGAACTCAAGCGGGCCAAGTGACGGCCACGAACGGGAACCAGTCGAAGAGGCACTGTCAAAAGTTGACTGCCCATCTGTACACCTCCTTCGAGATGCGTTCACCACTTCGCCGATTGACCCACTATGCGGTGTCCTCATTATTACCGTTTGGTAATGGGCCATCATAAATAAAGGTGTCGTCAAAGCTCAAATTACCGTCGGTCACACTCAGTAGCTTTTTCACGAATGCCCCGCCGACACCACGCTGCCCGCGCAGAGCGCGATATACGGTTGTATAAGAAACGCCCATGTGACGGGCCAAGTCACGCTCAGTCCAATTCATTTGATTCATGAAGGACCGAACCGCGGGAGCGTTCAGTTTGAGCTTCAATAGCTTCACCCCCTTTTACCTTTTGGCAGCATAATAGCATCCATTTTACCTATAGACAATACTGTTGTTACCGCATGGCACAAGTTTTTTGAGGGCGGTGTTTACCACTTGGCAATATGTCACTTAGACTCAGGTACTAAGGGGGCGTTGTTCTTGGCCGATGCTAAGTCTTTTGGTGCTTACATAAAAAAGTTGCGGGAGTCGCGTGGTTATTCCATTAACCAGTTGGCAACATACGCTGACGTGAGCGCAGCCCATATATCCAGGATTGAACGCGGCTTACGCGACATACCGACTCCTGACTTCATTCAAAAACTGGCCAAGGGATTGCGCGTCCCCTATGAAGACCTTATGGAACAAGCGGGATACATTGAGCGTCAGTCCAATCACAATGACTCTGACGCCGTATCTCCCGAGGAACGCGAGTTCCTGGACTGGGTCGCGGAGAATCTGGAAGATACTTTCTTTTACGACTTCAGCAGGAGCCCGGAGGAATCGAAGCGTGAAATGATGGAGACGCTGCGGTTCATTTGGGAGCGAGAGAAGCGGAGAAGGCCGGATAATAATCAGGAAAAGTGAGCTTAGGGGGGAAAGTGACCATGATTAATATAAACAGAATTAGCGGTGATATGCATTATTGGTTAATTCGAACGGAGGGTGGCATTTACTATGAAGAGTTTAGATCGAAAGATTTCGTGGCAATTGGATGGAATGAGTTTAGTGACATTGAATATTTGAAGAAAACACCTGATGAGTTGGTTATCAATGACATTCGAAGATACAGACCAAATGAACGGAGACCCAGACATGCGTATAACCAGATAATGAGATTCGTTAATCAAGTTCAGATTGGAGATATCGTTATTATTCCAAGTCGATATTCACAGTATATGTCTTTTGGTATTGTTGAAAGCGATGTATATGTTGAAAATGCTACTAACATAGAGATGGATAAATGTGGGTTCTTAAAGCGCAGGAAAGTTCGGTGGATAAAGTCCATCAGAAGAAATCGTCTCGATCCTTCACTTTACAAATTATTGTTTTCCCATCACACCATCTCAAATGCCGACGATTACGCTGATCAGATTGATAGGACCCTGTACTCATTGTTTGAGAAGGACGGTAAAATCCATGTCGTTTTACAGGTAACGACTCGTTCACCGATCTAGGCTCGGGACTTAAGAAGGTTTCTTGAATCGATGGATGCTGCCATTTCCTCACTTGGTCGTTCTATCGGCGTCAGTGTTTCATCTGACGACTTCGAAGTGAAAATGAATGTTCAATCGCCAGGCCCTCTTGAGCTCATCGGTGGTGGCCTAGGTCTACTCTTCCTTCTCATTATTCTCCACTACATAGTCGGAGGGAAATTTGATGGCAAAATAAGCTTTAGCGGTATCAAATTTAAAGGGGAGACAGAAGGTCTACTAAAGCGTCTGCAGGAAAATAAGCAATCAGCCAGAAATGCTGAGTTGGAAAAGCAATTAGAAGAACTTCGGGAGACTATGGACAAGCTCCGAATGAAAATTCCTGACGAAATAACTCAACAAGACAGAATGAAAGAATGACTATTGTTTCCATGGTGAACCAAATCGTGTAGTAAGCATCACGATGCATGCGGCAACCAAAACAAATACAGCTTGCACTTCGGGCGTATGATGACGGACGAATGGAACGAATCCGAGTACGCATTCAAAGAAGAGGGATAATGCGCACACGAGCATCAAAAACGTGATTGTAACCGAAATTCCATGCAAGAATCGGTTGTTCACGTCCAGTACCTCCCCGCTCAATTCGAGTATGCCATTAGCATCCCCATAGTCAAGTCGGTTAGTGTTTGACAACTGGCTCATACACTATATGCAGTGTCTTCAAATTAGTTTCCATATGATGTATAATACGAACACACGTTCTGGCTATGCACTCTGCTCAGGACACCTTGACTGGAGTCGCAGAAACACAAGCATGGAGCAGTCTCCAGAACAATTCGTTCGGATTTTGTCGCCGATTGAATCGGTAGCAGAACTCGTCCAAGTACGTTTGCATGAAGCGAGTGCCCAGGCCGTGGTAGGTTCCGTCAATGAATGCTTTGGCGTTGCCGATCAATACATGCACCCACTTTAGAAAGACATCCGGATCGGATTTCTTGAAATCCTGAGGGGCATGTTGGTATCCGAGTTCAGGCAGACGCTTGTAGGAGGCGTGTCCGTCGGAAATGATGGTCGACCCCGGTGCAATCACTTCCTGGGCAACTCGATGAATCTCTGCTATCGTCACTCGTTCCACGACTTTCATCCGTACGAACTGGGGATACCCGTCGGCGTCGGTCTGAAGCGCTACAACGACACCTTGTTTCGTGGTTCCTCGTCCATCCGTACCGGATTTGGGAGCACCAAAGTAGGCGTCATCCATCTCGACAAGACCCGCTAGGCGGTAATGCGCATCCCGTTCCTGCATCGCTCGGCGGATTTTGTGCAGGAGCCGCCAGGCGGTCCGATAGTTCAGGTCCAGGACTTGTGCCAGGGATAAGGCGGAGCGACCCCGTTTGTCATGAGCAACCAGATAAATGGCCCAGAACCAAACCCGAAGCGGCAGCTTGCTCTTGTGCATGAGGGTTCCGGCAGTCAGTGAGGTTTGGTGACCACATGACGGGCATTCGTATAGCATGCGCTTTTCGATGAAATAGAATCGGTCGCCGTGGCAACGTGGACAGGAAAACCCGTTACCCCAGCGAAATCGAAACAAGTGCTCTCGACAGCTTGGCTCGTCATGAAATTGGCTTTGAAATTCCAGTAAGGTCATGCCTTTTCCTTTCGGCATTCTGTTTCACCTCAGAACTAATGTTCGTGTTTGTAGTATACACCTGAGGTATGTGCATAACCAGAACACACGTTCGATATCATCCAACATTCGGGTAAGGGGGTAATCTCATGTTGGATTGTCTCGAACATTACGTTCCCACGCGCCTCGAAGAACGTCTGCTCCGGTTCTACAAGGAACACGGCATTTACACACCCCAAGACATCGACCTCGGACTGTTCCTGTCGAACGCCTGTATCCGTGTTTATTATTTGCCGAAGCCTTCGGCCTATTTCCGTTTCCGCGGCGACAAATACACCATTGTCGTAGACAAGCGTCTTCCCCGCCGACAACAGCGAGTTGAACTGGCTCATGAACTCGGACACGTACTTCTCCATGTCGGCCACCAGGCGTTCATGCCCGCTGATGAGCGGGAACGCCAGGAGTACCAAGCGGACATGTTCGCCATGTACGCCCTTGCCCCGACGTTCATGATTGCCGACTGCATCGAACCGGCGGACAGCCGAAAGCGCTTAGTTGCCGACCTCGCCGCGAAATTCGACGTACCAGAGACCTTCATGGATGCGCGGCTAGATCTCCTAGAAGAGCACCTGAATGCGCTGGCCTTTGAACGGTATTGGGAACAAGCCGTCGCGGAACAGAGGGCCACGTACGACTACACATATCGCCATCCACTCAACCATCGCATTGAATATCTTGTCAAAGACGGCGTAGTTATTGGCCGGCGCCGCCGCGCTGACATCTGAGGTGAGCACCATGGACAAGCCCTAATACATCCCCATGTTCGGCCCTGTGCCGAGCTTGACGACGACGTTGCTTGAGACTCCAGAAAACCCGCCAGACCTTATCGTGAGAGGCTACACCCCATACCGCCGGTACGCGGTTCAAGTCGCCGATGATGGCTTGGATTCGTTCGGCCTGGAGCCAGGCGATTACGCCGTCTTTCGCGAACAGCGCTGGCCAAATCGGGAGTGCCAGATTTGCCTTGTGACGTTCGGCGACGAAGTGACCATACGGCTGCTGGAGTACATCGACAACCCCGAGGTGACCCTGCGTGTGTCCGGCGAGAAAATCCCGCCGCTCGAGCTGGCACCAACCGACTTTGCGGTCATAGGGGTGCTGGACGGTGTGATCAAAGCGGAGTTTGCGCAGATTGCCTATCCTGAACCACATTTTGATTGGCCATCTTAGAAATTCTAGACTTCCTCTTTATGAACCGTTACATCGTCTCCCAAGTAAACACACGGAGACATAGGCCGCCTCACATTAGCCCCCCGGCGGGGCCTTTATAACCTGGCCGTGTAGGACGCATTACCAGCCTGTTGGAGGGAAGTGAATGGCTAACATCACGTATCGCGGAAAAGACAAGCATGGAAAGGACATGTGGCTTGTCCGGGTGTATATCGGCACGAATGAAGCAGGAAAACGCATCAATCACAATCATGTCGTCCATGGCGGCCGTCGCGAAGCGGAACGGTACGCTCGCAAGATCGAAAGCCAACGAGACCAATAGACCTTCGTCGAACCGAGCCGTCAAACACTGCGCGAATATCTCGACGAGTGGCTTGAACAGCATGCCCGTAAGAAAGTTGAGCCACGCACCTATGAAGACTACCGTTCGCTACTGGAAAGGCACGTGTATCCCTGCTTGGGCGCCACACGCTTGGACAAACTCCAAAACCAACCGCTACAATTTCGCAGACTCCTTAACGAGATTGAAGAAGGTGAACAACAACAGCGCTCCCGTACCGCGCAATATATACACATGATCCTCAAGCAAGCACTTAAAAATGCGGTGCATTGGGGGATCATCACCAGGAATCCGATGGAATCCATTCCGCGACCAAAAGCGTCGGGGAAACGGGAGATCCACCCCCTTTCCGTGGAGGAGTGCCGCCGCTTCTTGGACGCCGCGGTTTATGACCGGTTCTTTCCGCTTTTTGCTCTGCTGTTGGATACAGGATTGCGGCCAAGTGAGGCACTAGGGCTTCAATGGTCTGACGTGGATTTGAAAAAGGGCGTGATTCACGTACGACACTCACTGGATAAGACTTCCAGCGGATGGCGCCTAAAGGACCCAAAGACAAAGGCCAGCCGACGTACCATCCCACTCACCCAGAATGTAGCCGAAATCTTACGCGAGCATAGGAAGGCACAGTTGGAAGAACGATTGAGGCATGGGAACCCGGACATGGAATGGGACCTGGTGTTTACCACGCTGAATGGAAAACCGGTAGACCTGCACAATCTCCGCAGCCGTCACTTTCAGCCCATCTTGAAAGCCGCTGGATTGCCCTCAGACATCGTTTTATACGACCTGCGGCATACATGTGCCACTCTACTGCTTTTGGCCGGCGAGAACCCAAAAATCGTGTCTGAGAGGCTGGGCCATTCCAGCATTCGCATGACCCTCGACGTGTACAGTCACGTGCTCCCGGCCATGCAAGAGAGCGCCGCCACGAAGTTGGATTCCCTCTTGTTCGGGGATTAGCTATCGATACGTACACCAAAACGTACACCATTTAGCAAGATGGGCCACTCTTACGAGTGGCCTCATCCCCAAAAACCGCGCCATATCAACGATTTTCATGGTGGGCGGTAACGGGCTCGAACCGCTGACCCCCTGCTTGTAAGGCAGGTGCTCTCCCAACTGAGCTAACCGCCCGCATTCGGTCAAGAGCAGGCCGCGCACTGCATTGTGCGCGGCCTTCGCCATGGAGCTCCCAACCAGGCTCGAACTGGTGACCTCATCCTTACCATGGATGCGCTCTGCCAACTGAGCTATGGGAGCATGGCTCCCCGAGTAGGATTCGAACCTACGACCCTCCGGTTAACAGCCGGATGCTCTACCGCTGAGCTATCGGGGAAAGCTGGTATACTGGCCTTTCGCCTGTAGTGTAGTTATGATCCATAGCAACGAGATTAAAACCCCATGGTGGAGGTAGTCGGATTCGAACCGACGGCCCCCTGCGTGCAAAGCAGGTGCTCTCCCCCTGAGCTATACCCCCGTCAAGTACCATTGCTGGTCGGAGCAGCGGGATTTGAACCCACGACCTCCTGCTCCCAAGGCAGGCGCGCTACCAAGCTGCGCTATGCTCCGATGGCGTGCCCGGAGAGATTCGAACTCCCGACCTCTTGATTCGTAGTCAAGCACTCTATCCAGCTGAGCTACGGGCACACACTGAACGACAGAACCTCTAGTTTCAGGCAAATCCGACCAACCAAAATCCTGAGCTGAAAAATTAAGCTGAAAATCCTAAGCCAAAGAAACCCCTAAACGCTGACCCTGCTTATGGCCGGATTCCATTGCCAGATGAACGGCGCAAAATGGCTGGGGAGGAAGGACTCGAACCTTCGAATGACGGAACCAAAATCCGTTGCCTTACCACTTGGCTACTCCCCATCAAGAAAGACGATTTTGGGGTGAGTAGTGGGAATCGAACCCACGAATGCCGGAACCACAATCCGGTGCGTTAACCACTTCGCCATACTCACCATGGCAGGGGCGGCAGGATTCGAACCCACGACATGCGGTTTTGGAGACCGCCGTTCTACCAACTGAACTACGCCCCTAAAGTGTGCACGACCCACTCGGGGGTGTCACCGTGGTGGAGGGGGAAGGATTCGAACCTTCGAAGCTTACGCAACGGATTTACAGTCCGCCCCAGTTGACCACTTTGGTACCCCTCCGCAATGGAGCCAGCGACAGGAATCGAACCTGCGACCTACTGATTACAAGTCAGTTGCTCTACCTACTGAGCTACGCTGGCGCCGCGTCGGCGACACGACTTAAAGTAGCACATCGAATCGCCGATTGTCAACACCCACCTGTTGCTACCGTCTTGCACAGATTATTCTGTGTAATGACTATTCTGTATTAGAATTTCCACCGTCAAAGGTTAAATTGACGCTGCGCAAGGGCGTGAACGTCGAAATGGCGTGCTTATAAATCATCTGCTGTTTACCGTCACTGTCCAGGATGATGGTGAAGTTGTCGAATGCACGCAACGTTCCGCGAATTTGAAACCCATTCACCAGATACACTGTGATGGGTATCCGTTCCTTGCGGATTTGATTGAGAAACGTATCTTGAATGTTAATGGGCTGTTTGCTCATGTTGGCCTCCTTCACTCCCGCAGGTAGCTGCTGCCCCTGTTGTATTCGCGATCCCCACCACGAATTCCTGCCACGAGCTTTCGAGCCACATCCACAACCCGCTGGTAGTCCCCGTCCGACAGGGAACCGTCCGTTGCCACCTGCAGCCAGATCACGCGCGGATCGCGCCGAAACCAAGAAAGTTGCCGCTTCACAAAGCGCCGCGTGTTGCGCTTAATTTGTGCAACCGCTTCCGCGTAGGAAAGGTCCCCATGAAGGAAGGCCGCTAATTCTTTATAGCCGATGGCTTGCAACGAAGTCAAGTCAGGGTGAAGCCCGGATTGCAAAAGGCCTTGCACTTCCGCCACCAGTCCGTCGGCCAGCATTTTGTCCACCCGTTCTTCAACGCGGCGGTACAAGGCCTGTCTATCCATCATCAGGCCGAATTGAACCGTGGCAAAACGGCCTTCGCGGTACCCGAAATCGTAGGTCGCCGACCACGGCTGCTGCCTGGTTTCAGCGACTTCCAAGGCGCGAATGACGCGCCGTGTGTCGTTGGGATGCAGGCGCGCCGCTGTCTTCTCGTCGATGCGGCGAAGCGCGGCGTACAGCGCCTCGTGACCGTGCTGGTCCAGGTACGCCCGCCACTTGCGACGAACCTGATCGCCGGTGTCTTGCGCAACAAAATCGAGATCGTCCGTGATGGCACGCACATACAGACCCGTTCCCCCGACCAAAAGGGGAAGACGACGGCGGGACGCAATGTCGCTGATCGCTTGTTCGGCCATTTCCTTCCATTGAACGGCCGTGAATCGATCTTGTGGATCCACCACGTCGATCAAATGATGAGGTACACCCGCCATGTCATCCTGAGTGAATTTCGCCGTGCCGATGTCCATGCCCCGGTACACCTGCATCGAATCGGCTGAGACAATCTCTCCCCCCACCTCGCGAGCCACCCGCACCGCGAGCTGACTTTTGCCGGTTGCAGTCGGGCCGACAATACAGAGCACCGGCCACCGCTTTGACCAATCATCCACTTGTGGCTCTGCCCCCTGTCTCCTCAACGCTTTCGCCACACTCCGTAGGCAAAACGAGCCGATGGCTTGTCCGGAAGGATACCGAATCGCTCAAACTCGCCGCTGCGCGGGCGCTCCTTCAGCACGACAGCCTTGCGCGCCACACGACAGGCTTCTCTCCATGCCCTGTCCGACAGCGGCTGTGGACTGGCGAACGGGCGTATGACATCCAGTGGCGTCGTTCTGTCGGGCGCCCGGCGGAACATGGGATCAAAATAGACCACGTCCACCGAATCGTCGGGGAGGCTCGACAGCCACTCCCCGTGTTCGCATTCCTGCACCTCAATCCTCGCCAGCGCCTTAGCCAAGCGCGGCTCATATCCATGCCGCTCGCGGATGGCCCAGGTGAACGTGCGGGCCAGCACAAACGACGACTCGCAGGCGACAACCCGGCCAGTGTCCGACACCCCCGCCGCCAGAACGAGGGCATCCACACCCATGCCCAGTGTCGCATCCAATACCGTATCGCCGGGGGCGATTCCGGCAGCCGTCAACAGCCGATCCGCCCGCCCCTGCTCCATCGCCTGCAACCGCAGCCAGGCCATCCCTGGGTGGAAGCGAAACGCATGCTGCAAATCCTGCGCATGATACCAAGTGGGCTCGGCATCCGCCACCAGCACAGCCGTCACCCCCTCCTCGCGCAGGATGCGAGCGAAGCTGCGATTCTTTCGCCGCACCGTACGTACACCGAACCAGGCGCCCATGCGTCGCGCCCGCTCCCACGTCTGCGCGGTCTCCTGCCATGGCGGCACGCAGACGGCGCCCCAAGTCTCCAACCCCGTCCAAACCGCATCAGACAATCCGTTTGAACCCCTTTTCCAAGTCCCGATTCGTCCACTTGAGCAAGACCGGCCGCCCATGCGGGCAGTGGAACGGGTCCTCCGCCTCCGCTAAAGACGCGCACAAGGCCTCCATCTCCGCAGCCGACAGACGCTGGTGAGCCTTCACAGCGGCTTTGCACGCGCGCGTGATGACGCGGTCTTGGATGACCTCGCGGACGTCCTGACCCGCTCCGTGTTCCTTGAGCGACTCCAGCACTTCCTCCGCCAAAGCCCCCGCGTCCAACCCCTCCCAGATCTCCGGCACCGTCCGCAGCACCACTTCCCGGCCCCCGAAGTCCTCCAACTCCAACCCCATCGCGGAGAGAACGCGGCGCTGTTCGGACACAAGAGCGCGCGCCGGCTCGCTCAGGGTCAGCGGAATCGGGGCCAGCAGCGGCAGGACGCGGATTTCATCCGCTTGCATCTGCGCTTTGAAGCGCTCGTACAGTACGCGTTCATGTGCCGCGTGCTGGTCAATCAAATACAGACTCTCTCCGTCCTCGGCGACGATATACGTGTTCAAAGCCTGTCCTATCGGGCGCAGTCGGGACAGCGCCCGGCGACGGTCCTGGGTGGTGAATGCGGCCGCCTCAAGAGGCTCCGCACCCGGGTTGCGATCCGCCCGTTCACCCGCCGCCTCCTCCGCTAACGGTGCGCCAGGCTGCTGCAGGCCCAGGGGCCCCGGCGCCTTGTGGGCCACATGTGGGTCCGCCGGCTCTGCGCTCGTCCCCTCCGTCCCGACAGCTCCATAGACCCGCTCCACCAGCTGCCCTTCCACTGACCGATCTGGGCGAGAAGGGGATCGACGGCCGCGGGAACTCTGAAACTCGGCCGGACGCTCCAGGGCCAGCTGCGATTGCCAACGAAATTCCCGCTGCTCCTTGTCCGCCTGCGCTTGCTCAGACGCACGGTGGGAAGCCGGGTACTTCATTTCCGGAACCAACAACACGCTGTCCAAAGCTGTGCGGACGCTGTCCTCCACAAGGCGCGTCACATCTCGCTCCTCGCTCAACCGCACCTCTGCCTTGTGAGGATGGATGTTCACGTCGACCAGGGTTGGATCCATGTGCAGTCGAATGACGTACATCGGATGGCGGTTGATCATCAACCGCCCCCGATATCCGGACACCACCGCCTGGTGCAGCAGGTGGTTGCGAATCGGCCGGTCGTTGATGAACAGATGGCCATGAGCGCGGTTGGAACGGCCCTGTTGCGGCCGCCCAACGAACCCGGTCAATCGATAGTCCGGCGTTTCGCCCACGAGCGGAAGGAATTGCTTCGCCTCCGCCGGGCCGTACAGCGCCGCCAGCACCTCCTCCAACCGGCCGTTGCCCGGGGTCTGAAAGACCAGGCGGCCGGCCGCCTCAAAACGGAAGGCCACATCGGGACGACCAAGGGCGGCCCGGTGCACCACCTCCAGGCACCGGGCCTGTTCTGTCGCCACCGCGCGCAGGTACTTCAGACGCGCCGGGGTATTGAAAAACAGGTCGCGCACCTCAATGCGGGTGCCAGGTGCCATGCCGACCGGCTCCGCTTCGCCTATCCATTGGCTCCCATGCATGCGCAACCTCACACCCGCATCGGCATCACGCAGGCGGGTGCAAAGTTCGACGCGGGCCACCGCCGCAATCGACGCCAGGGCCTCGCCGCGAAAACCGAGTGTGGTGATGTGAAACAGGTCCCGGGGGCTGCGCACCTTGCTCGTCGCGTGACGTGCAAACGCCAAGCGTGCGTCCTCCGCATCCATTCCGGAGCCGTCGTCCTGGACGACGATGCGTTCAATGCCGCCCTCATCCACCTGCACGACGATGCGGGACGCCCCCGCATCCAGACTGTTTTCCACCAGCTCCTTGACCACCGAGGCGGGTCGCTCCACCACCTCCCCGGCCGCAATCTGATTGGCCAGGGACGGGGGCATCACCTGAATGGATCCCATTCCAATACCTCCCTCGCCTCTTTGCACAGGGCATATAAGCGGTTGAGTGCCTCCAGCGGGGTCATCTCCAGCGGATTGAGCCGGGACATCTGCTCCAGCAACGACAGGGCGGCCGTCTGCGACAGCGGCACTGTCTGACTTGGCGTACCTGGCCCGGCTGGCGGTGTCGCAGGGGTGGCGGGCGCATCTGGATGCGCCGCTGCCGCCGCCTCATGCACACTGTCGCTTACGGTAACCGGGGCGCCTGCACGCTGTTCCCGCACGGCCAGGAGTTCACGCGCACGGGCAATCACATCGTCCGGAATCCCGGCCAATTGGGCAACCTGGATCCCATAGCTTTTATCTGCCGGGCGGTCCACCACCGTATGCAGAAACTCTATCGTATCGCCCCGCTCATGCACCGCCACGGAGGCGTTGACGACCTTTGACAACCGCTCCGCCGCGTCGGTCAGTTCATGGTAGTGGGTAGCAAACAGCACCAACGGCGAGAGACTGGGCCGCAGCAGGCTTTCCATCACCGCCTCCGCGATGCACAGGCCGTCGTACGTACTCGTACCGCGTCCGATTTCGTCCAACAGGACGAGACTCCTCGGGGTGGCCTCACGGAGAATCTGCGCCAGCTCCACCATCTCCACCATGAAGGTACTCTGTCCTTGGGACAGGTCGTCCGATGCCCCGATGCGGGTGAAAATACGGTCCACCAAGCCAATCTCGGCGGCCTCGGCGGGCACAAAGCAGCCCATCTGCGCCAACACCACGATCAGGGCGACCTGCCGCATGTATGTACTTTTCCCCGCCATGTTGGGGCCGGTCAGCAGAATCAATTGCCGGTCTCCATCCAGGTGGACGTCGTTGGGCACAAACGATCCGTTGGGCAACATCGCTTCGACTGTGGCGTGCCGTCCCTGGCGAATGTGGATGCCGCGGTCTTCGCGGATGCGGGGACGCACATACCGGTTGTCCGCGGAGACGCTGGCCAGGGCCACCAGGACGTCGACCTCTGCCAAGGCCGAGGCCACTGCCTGTACATCGTCCAGGCGCCGGAGGACACGTTCCCGCAGCTGCACAAACAGTTCATATTCCCGCTCCGTCGCTCGCTCCTCGGCGCCCAAAATGCGCGACTCCTGTTCCTTGAGCGCCGGCACCACATACCTCTCCGCAGCCGCCAGGGTTTGGCGTCGCTCATACTCTCGCGGGACCAGGTGCGCGTTGGCCTTGGAGACCTCGATGTAATACCCAAACACGCGGTTGTACCCGACTTTCAGCGACTTGACGCCGGTGCGTTCACGCTCTTGCTGTTCGAAGGCGGCCAGCCAAGCCTTGCCCCCCTTGGCCAAGGCTCGCAACTCGTCCAATTCGGCGTCCACACCCTCGCGGATGATGCCCCCTTCGCGCAGGTGCACGGGCGGATCGTCCACAAGGGAGGACAGGATATCCTCCGCCAAATCCGAGACGTCGGGCAACCCACGCAGCAACCGCTGCACCATCCCGGTTTCAACAGTCGCCAGCTTGGCGTGCACTTCCGGCACCACCCGCAAAGACTTGGCCAGAGCCAGCAGATCCCGAGCCTGGGCGGTCTGAAAAGACACCTTGGCGGCAAGCCGCTCCAGGTCGTACACCTGACCCAGCAGCATCTGCAACTCACTGCGCAGCATCATCTCCTGGACCAAGGCCTCCACCGCGTCCAACCGCTCTTCGATGGCTCTGACCTCACACAGCGGCCGCTCAATCCAGTGCCCCAACAGACGAGTTCCCATGGCCGTACGGGTCTTGGCCAGCAGCCCAAACAGCGAACCCTGCCGCTTGTGGGTTCGCGCCGTTTCCAACAGTTCCAAGTGGTAGCGGGCGGTCGCGTCGAGGACCAAACACTTCTCTTCCCGCAGCCCGCGTGGCGCTTTCAGATGGCGCAGGTTCTGCTTCTGTGTCTCTTCCAAGTAAGCGAGCAAGAATCCGAGCGCGCTTACGGCCGCGCCACTTTCGAGCGACCGTGAGCTTGTCCGATGATCCGCAAACTGACGCAACACCCGCTGTTCCAAGAAAGTCTCGGATTCGCGCAGGTCCCGTACGGTCATCCGTACGCCGGTGCGCTTCTGCCAATCGGCCAACCAGCCCCAATCGTCCGCGGCCTGCGTAACCAGCACCTCCGCGGGCGGCCATTGCAGCAAGGTCTGCAGGACCTCATCCACCCCGGTGGGCTCATCTACCAGTACATCGCCCGTGCCGACGTCCACAAGCGCCATTCCATAGCGGCCTCGCCGCTCCACGATGGCGGTCAAAAAGCGGTGGCCGACTTCGTCGTCGCGCACGCTGGTTCCAGGTGTGATGACCCGGACAACTTCACGGCGGACCAGTCCCTTGGCCTGCTTGGGGTCTTCCGTCTGTTCACAGATAGCGACCGAGTAGCCGTGGTCCACCAAGCGAGCGATGTATTGATCCGCGCTGTGAAACGGAACCCCGCACATGGGAACACGGCCAGCGCTCCCTGCGTCACGCCCCGTCAGCGTGATATCCAGGATGCGGCTGGCCGTCTCCGCGTCGTCAAAAAACAGTTCGTAAAAGTCTCCCAGGCGAAACATCAACAAGGCGTCTTGATGCTGCCGCTTCATCTCCTGGTACTGCTTCATCATCGGCGTTAAGGACATAAAGCTGCCTCCATGGATGCCCGTGATTTTGCGGCCAATCGCCAACTTCTAGCGCTTGCCGCAGTCACATCCCTGGCCGCCATGCCCGCGACCACAACCCTGGCGCGGCCCCTGCTCCACCGGAAGCACCTGGCCCAGACGGGCCAACAACACGGAAATCACGCCCTGCAAGCATTCGTTCAGCTCCGCTTGCGCTTCCTTGTACTGCATAGCCACAGGAATTTTCCAAAGCTCGTCCTCGATCTCCTGCACCTCAAGGTCGGCCAACATCACCTTCGGGTGGTCGGAAGCCAGGCGCTGCTTGAGAATCAAGCTCTGGTTTGTCTTGAGCTTGAGCTCCTCAAACAGCTGCTGGGCCCGCTGATGGTGTTTCATTTTCTGCTTTGCCTGCCAAAAACGTGCGTACGCATCCATGCTGGCGATTTGTTTCGCGATGGCGTCCGCCTTGGCCAGAATCGACTCCCGGTGGACCTGAATTGCTAGGGGAGCACCCATTATGCCAGTCCCTCCTCACCGGCGTCTGCGCCGGACTCGACGCTGACCAGCCGGCCCGCCAACGTCCAGGTTTTGGCTTCCGTGATTTCCACTTGTGCCAAGCGGCCGGTCCAGACCGGATTGCCCGGGAACAACACCAATTTATTGCCCCGCGTGCGTCCCGACAGGACCGCCGCGTTGGTCTTGCTCTGCCCTTCCACCAAAACCTCGACCGTCCGCCCGACCATTTGCTCGTTCAACTCCCGGCTGATCCGATACTGAAGCTCGTTCAGCCGGAACAGACGCTGCTTTTTCTCCTCCGGGGACACATCGTCGACAAACCGCGTCGCCGGTGTGTTCTCACGCGGCGAATAGATGAAAGTGAAGGCATTGTCAAAGCGCACCTGCTCCACCAAGCTCAGCGTGTCCGCGAACTGCTCCTCGGTTTCGCCCGGAAAACCGACGATGATGTCCGTGGTCAATTGCACGCCTGGGACCGCCGCGCGGATTTTGTCTACCAGGGCCAGGTAATACTCACGGGTGTAGGTGCGGTTCATGCGCTTGAGCACCTGATTGTTGCCGGACTGAACCGGAAGGTGAATGTGCTCCACCACGTGTTCCGATTCGGCGATGGCGGCCATCAGTTCATCAGTAAAGTTCCACGGGTTGGACGTCGTGAAGCGAATGCGCTCGATGCCCGGGATGTTGTTGACGCGGCGAAGCAGCTCGGCAAAGGTCACATCCCCTAGGTCCACGCCGTAGTCGTTGACGTTTTGCCCAAGCAGCGTCACTTCCCGGAACCCCTCGGAGACCAGTTGTTCTACCTCTGACACGATATCCTCGGGCCGTCGGCTGCGCTCTGCGCCGCGGGTGTAGGGAACGATGCAGTATGTGCAAAACTTGTTGCACCCGTATTGAATGTTCACCCACGCGCGCGTCCGGTCCTTGCGCAGCTTGGGTAGCTGCTCCACCGCGGCCGCAGCCTGGTCCCAGACCTCCATGACCGTGTCCTGGCTTTCTCGCGCCCTTGTCAACAACTCGGGCAGGCGATGGATGTTGTGCGTACCAAAGACCAGGTCGACCCAGGGAAACTTGTCCAAAACCATCGCCTGCACACTCTCCTCCTGGGCCATGCAGCCGCACAGCCCCAGGATGAGTCCCGGGTTTGTCGCCTTTAAGGGCCGCAGCCGACCGATTTCCCCAAACACTTTGTCCTCAGCGTTCTCACGCACCGCGCAGGTGTTGAACAAGATAAAATCGGCCGACTCCACATCGTCTGCCGGCTGGTATCCCATGGTCTGCAGGAGACCGGCCATCATCTCCGTGTCATGCTCATTCATCTGGCAGCCGTAGGTCTTGATCAGAAACCGGTACGGCTGTCCCCCTGGCTTCGTGCCCACCGCGTACTTGCGCGCGACAGCCTCGACGTCAAATTGAATATAATCGACGGGGCGCGGCCGATGGGTGTTGAAGGCGATGCCCTTGCCGGGTACCAATCGGCCTTCCCGAAGTTGTTGAATGCGGTTCTCCATGCGCTCCCCCTCCTATGGCGGATGACCTCCGGCGCATCTGCGCCGGCCCGCTCATGGGTCTCGCGATAGGGCCGCAGCTCTGCGGCAATATCTTTTATTATACCAGAGCGCACATCGGATAGGATCCTGCAACCCCGGCTGTCTGCACCTACCTGCTGCTATGCTCCGGGGCTGCAGCCGCCAGTTCAGCCAGGTGCGTGAGGGTGCCGCGCAAGCCTTGGCGCCAGATTTCCGGTTCGTCGAACTTCATCGGTTTGGAGTTGGCCTCAAAGAACCACAGGTTGCCCTCTCGGTCGATGCCGATATCCATCGACATTTCGCCCAACTGTTCCCGATAGTGTTGATCAATCCGCTTCGCACACGCGCAGGCCATCCGTTCCAGCGCACGGGCAATCTGTCCCCTACGGGACGCGAAGTGATGGTCAAGCACCGAATCTGCGTCGACGATGAACCCGCCATTGGGAACGTGGGTGGTGATGACACCGTCTCCGGCGGCCCGGACACCCACGCCGACAACGCGCCAGAGGCCGCTTTGCTTCTGCAGCAAGACGCGAAAGTCGCACGGGTGGCCGCGCCAGTCGAGCAACGGCTTGGCGGCCTGCATCACGTAGGCGCCACCGATACGCTCACGCTCCACCAGCTGCCGCACCTCCGCCAGGCTGGATGCGTGTAGGCTCTTGGTGCGCCCTTTTTTCAAAACCTGCACGCGATACCCTGAATGGGTCCGCTCGACACGTATCATGCCGTGTCCCATACTCCCGCCCACCGGTTTCAGGTACACCCCGGGATGCTGCGCCAGCATGCGCGCGAGTGCCGCCGAGGTGATGGAAAACGTGGATTGAGGAAGGTAATGAGACAGTTCCGACTCCGCGAGCACACGGTAGAGCACGGCTTTGTTGAAATACTCCGGGTTGAACATAGGGATGCCCCGGTCGCGCAGGGTCTGCCGGGCCCGCACCGCCGCTGGCGATTGCTCCAGGTGGCGCTGAGGGATGCGGTTGTAGACAGCCTGGGGCTGCGGGCAAGGAAGTTCTCGCCAGACACCGGATCGGATACGGACAAAGCCCGACCATGTGCCTTCCCCGTCGACGTGGTCGTCGGGCAAAACATACACAAACTGGTCTTGGCCCCTGGCTATCCGTATCAGGTCGCGAAAGTGCGCGCGGTTGCCGACAAATTTGCCATCCCTCCCGCCGGCCAGAATCGCGAATACCGGGCCCGCCTCGGCCACACCGTCGTCCAGTCGCTGCCACGCCACCGGAGCGCTGAACACCACGCGCCCGGGAACGGATTCGTAGCACGGTAGAAGCAGATTGGACACGCGCACACGCTGAGGGACGGGCACCGCCCGTTGGCGCCGCGAGCCCCGCGAACGCCGCCACAGCACCGCCATCTCCAGTCGACCCCCGCGGTCCAACCAAACCAATCGTGGCCCTGCTCCGCGCACCATGGGCTTCACCTCCCGTCTATCCCTTCAGCCTGGAACCGCCGCGCGCACCCGTACCCGGCGGCCTCCAGTGGCCACCTTCGCCAACGGAATATCCCAGACCACCCGCACGTCCACAGACTCATCCCAGACTTCGTCCCGTTCAATCATCTCAATCAATGGCTGAATGTAATCGCGATAACGTTCGAACACCGGCAGACCGGACAGGTTTGCCAGGTTGCGCAGCGCAATCGCCCGCAGCTCTGTCGCATCCGCACGGTAAAAGGCGGTCTGCAGGTGGGCGTCGTACATGTCGACGACCGGCAGCTCCCGGTGATGCGCCGCCAGGACGCACGCGAGGCATAGAGCCGCCGTGGTCACGTCGCGATCCACAAGGAAGCTCGCGGGGGTACGGTATTCAAAACCCCAGCTTTTATAACGCACGTCCCCCAAAAACCCGTATCGCGGCCGCCGCAGCACCGACGTCTCCGGATTCTCGACCAACACCAGGGGCAGGCCCAGGTAGTTGTCGAGGACGCGCACAAAGTGGCTGGACAGAGGAACATGGGAAAAATGAATGTGGCCGCCGGTGCAATACGGTCGAAAGGGCATGCTGCCCGCCCGCCACTCCACACCTCTGCGATTGATAGTCAGAGCCGCTTCCGTCATCAGGTCGCGCAGGCGGTTGACCACCACCAGCGGGTTGCTGTCCGGATCTGGACGCAATTCCAAGAGCGGCAACCGTCTCCCGTCCATGCGAACACTCCGGTCATCACAGCCAATGGGACCTCTGCGGCCGAAGTACTTGCTGGCCAGCACCATTTTTCCTGCGGGATTGCGCAGCATCAGTTCCATGTCGGTGCCAAGCTGGACGCCGTTGTACGTATCCGGCGCCTGCTCCTCGCTGCGCACGAAGGCTTCCACCGCGTCCGCGAACAGTTCCAGCAACCTGCCCGTGAGGACCGGGGTCGGCGTCACGTCCAGCACAGAGAGCATTCCCTTGCCGGACACCCCGATGCTGACCAGTCCAAAGTCCAGCCCCAGCGCGTGCACCGTCCGCATCGCCAAGCGGATCGCCCGTCGTGTCAAGCGCTCTTCCTCCAGTGGCACCTCGGCAAACGACTCCTGGACGCGCTGAATGCGTTGGTTAATCCATGCGGAACCACTGTCGCTGCGGAAGCAGGCCAACGGCGCCATGTTGAACACCGGAATGCGAAACTGGCTGTGAAACCGCTCCTCTCCGTCATCGCGAGTGTGTTCGCGGGCCGCGCGAATCCCGACCCGACGCAGGAAGCGTGTCATAGCCACCCGGGAACGCGTACGGGCAACCGCTTGGGCGGGGTTGAGGACGCGGCCCAGGACCGGATCAGTTTCCCGCGCCGCCCCCCAGCGCAGGACCACATCCTTGGCTCCCACCGCGCTGGCGGAGACGTATGCCCGCAAGGCGCCGATCCGCCGCAAGAGCCTTTTGGCGGAGGGCTGCCCCGCATGCAACAAATAGCAGGCCATGCGCGATTTCCCCTTTCCCAGACGGAAGTCTAAATCTGCTTGGCCACTCGCATCGCGTATTGCATCGGCCTGGTGAAAGCCAGCTCGGTCAATTCCTGGCGTCCTCTGGACGTCTGAGGTGTCCTCCAAGGCTTGGAGTTGACCTCTATCACCCACACCCGTCCTCCCTGATCAATCCCTAAATCGATGCCCAGCTCCGCAAACGACTTGTCAGCCCCCCATTCCACCACGTCGACCACCTCCCTGGCGGTACGACGGATTTTGTGCAACAGCCGCCCCGTCTTGGCTCCCCGGCCGGCAATCTGGGAAAGCACGGCGGGCACCGGCTGCGCCTCCCCGCCGCTGCTCAGATTGGAGGTGACCTCTCCCGACCTGGCCACGCGGGCAAACATTTTGGTGCGGCGCCACTCGCCGCTTCCGTCCCGCTGCATCAAGATGCGAATGTCAAACGGCCGCTGGTGCACGGTCGCTAACACCAGCCCCTGTTGCAACAGGTAGGGCCGAGATTGGAGCCGCGGCTTCAAGCGCTCAACCAGTTCCTCGGCGCTGGCAGCAAAGGCGCCCTGGGCGGGGGCGTGCTTGCGCCGCATGGTCCAGTGATACCCATCGCCGCTGCGTTCCACCCGGATGACCCCGAGCCCCAAGCTTCCATGCACCGGTTTCAAGTACGTCAACGGAAAACGGGCAATGAACCCCGCGGCGGCGGCCGGCGTTGTGTAACGAACAGTCAACGGCACCCAAGCGCGAGTGCGCCGATTGGCCGTCAACCATTCGTGCACCTGCCACTTATCGAAGAATCCATCGTTGAAGATGCGCTCCCCGTACATTTTCGACAACTCCCGCCGCACCTTGGCCGCTCCCGAGCGGCGCTCAACTTTGCGCGAGACGACCTGGTCATAAATCACGTCCGGCATCGGCAACTCAGTGGGTTCCCACCGGTCAGCCCGCCGCACGTAACCGATAATCCGTCCCTTTTTCACATCCACGTCGTCCGCGCGGAACAGGCAGCATACGGCCCCATTAGCGGCGGCGGCGTCCGCCAGTTTGTCGAGCACAAGCTGCTGTTGGCTAGGCTTGAGACACGCTCTGCGCGCGTCCCAGCGGGGATTGCACAGGATGCCGATGATAGGACCAAGGCGCAGTTTCCCATTGACAAAGAAAGCAGTCAACTCATCCCGCAACTCCGTGATGCCGAGTTCCCGGGCAAGTTTACTGCTGACCTGGACGGCACCCTCTGGCACCGCGTCATCCACAGAGAGCGGTACGCTGAAGGTCCTGCCGGCGCACACAAGGTCGCACGATGCCGCTGCCCCCCCCAGCAGTCTCCGGGCCGTACGGGGATAGAGCCGCAGCAACGAATACGGACTCGGAAACCACTCCAGCGTCAGGCGCTCGTCCGCGTCCATCCGCTCCGCCCCTTTCCCATCAGGTCTGCTCCCGAAACCCGGCTGCGTTGATAGCATATTCGAGCCAGTTTCGTAATGACATTTCCCGGACATCGGTCCCCAGCAATCTAAGCATCCGCCTACCTGGAGTCAGATTGACTTCGAGCAGATAGACTTCGCCCTCCGGCGATATGGCCAGGTCAATGCCCAACTCGGCGAACGGATGGTGCAAGCGGGAGAGGTGACAAGCCACTTCCTTCACCACGTCGTCGCAAACCTGCAACAGCCTTGGTGCGTCCAGCCCCAGTTGATGCAACACCGATTCCGCCGCCGCTGGCCGGCCACCCGTATGCAGGTTGGTCGTCACCGCCCGTGCCTGGCCAATGCGGGCGATGCGCGCCGTCACCACGGGCTCAGGATTGAACTGCACCAGCCAGCGAAAGTCCACAGGTTGTCCGTCCGGCAACCGGCAAACAGGTATGGTCCGCTGCACGATGCATGGGGTCAGGCGGCGCATGTCCCAAAACCGCCGCACCGCCCGCTCGCCATCCAGACGCCGCCGCACCACTTCCATCTTCTTTCCGAACTGGGTCCGGCGCGTTCTGTGAAACGTGACCTCCCAGCTCTGGTGCCGCCGCAGCACATGAACAATGGCGGCACCGCGGGCGCGGCGCGTCGGCTTGACGTAGGCATCGCCCAGTTCGGCCGTTATGCGGACAATCTCATCCACGGACCGAGCTGGAAAGGTCAGTGGCAAATAAGAAGACAAACTGGGGGCCAGGGAAAGTTCCTGATGTATCCGCCATTTGTCGCCACATTCAGGTGCTAATGTGTGCAACAGACCGGCCGCAGCCAGTTGCCGCAACTCGCGGCGAGCCGTGGCTGGCGCAGAGGGAAAGCTGGCGGCCCGGCGGAGGACGATGTCCGGGAGAGGCACCGGCTGCGCCTTCCAGCGGCGGCTGTGCAGATGATACCGCCAGCCCATGCCCGTGTCCAAGAACCCCGGAGTCACCACCACCACGTCCACTCCGAGCTCTGCCCCCAATTCCACTAGGTCCTCAAACATCCGGGTTTGGGAAGCAAACGGTTGCCCGCCCGACACCTGGGTATACACCCCCAAACACGGCCCCAACCGCCACCCGTCCGCTTCGAGTTTGCGGTGCAAACACAGATTGGCCGGCAGCCGCAGCTGCCGGCTCACCCTTTCGCTCACTCGACAAGTCATTGGCTGGGTGGAGTCATGCGTAAGCGACGCAGTCTGGATAGGGGGTGGATTGAAAAGGGGCGCGATAGCGACCGTTCTGTCGCCGTAACGCACCGTGCGTGGCAAGGGCTCACTTCCCGCATCCATTTGCGTACCGGACAAATCCGTGTCGACCATGACCTTCAGCAGCATACGCACTCCTCCTTGCCGCTCCGGACAAAAAAGAGGGCGTTCCCACGCCCCGACGGTGCACGGCAGGTGTTCAGTCCTCCATCTCGACCTCTTCCAATACCTCGTCTTCTTCCGCAAAGTCGTCGTCCTTTTTTTCAGGCAATTCCGCCGTGACCACGCACAGTTTGGTCTGGCCAATCAGTTCGACCCCAATCTCCTTCTCCACGCGCACAAGAATCTCCGATCCGTTTCCGGTAATGGTGGCGTCGAGGCAATTGGGGCTCTGCAGAACCCGCACCTCGACCTGCCGACTGTCCCGCTCGCATGCGGCGTCCAGGTCGCGCAGGGCGATTTGCTCTACATACGAGACGGTATCCTTGGCAACCGCCGTCTCGGAGTTGCCATTGTACGAGTACCATACATTGATGTCGAAACGCCCGTGCACCTCGACATAGTCCCCCACCAACTCCGCGTCATAGTGGTGGTTCATCACCCAGCACCCGCCAATGGTGCTGGGACGGTTGGTCGGACGAACTGTGTACGTGGTTTGTGAATACTTGCTGCCACGCCCGCATACCGCGTTGGCGACGATCTCACGGTAATTCAAGTCTTTCGCTGAGAGTACCATGCGGCAACCTCCTTCTTTTCCCGGACTGTCAGCCGATTCACGCGCCGCCCCGCCCAGGCCGGGTTAGTTCATCAGTATGCAAGCTGCCCATGGGTGGTGCAAAAAAGGGCAGCGCCCGGAGGTATCCGGCACACTGCCCATAGAACCGCGGAAATGAGGAGAACAGCGCTGTCTGTCGTCACGATGCGGCTGCGGGACAGCGCATCGGCAACGGACCATGGGGACGAACAACCGGTTCTCCGTTATGTGCGCGACTGTGTACGCAAAACCCGGGTCAAAAACCGCTCCAAATTCTCATAAAGGAGCTTTTTCGCCAGGCGCCGTCCGTAGCGCTCGCGCAGCCGCTCCGAAAGTGCATGATAGTCCTCCATGTCCACCAGGCCGGGAACGGGATGAGAGGTTCCATCGAAATCAGATCCAAACCCCACGTGGTCTTCGGCGCCCAATTGCAACAGGTGATCGATGTGCCGCAAGACCGCCTCCACACCCAGGTGCTCGGGTTCGGCCACAAACGACCCTTCAAACGTCACCCCAATCCAACCGTCGCGCTCCCGGATCTCGTGAATCACTGCATCGGTCAGGTTTCTCGGATGAGCGTACACGCTTCGAGCATTGGCATGGGAGGCCATCACCGGTCCGTCGAAAGTGCGTAGGGCATCGGCCGTGCTCTGGTCTCCGAGATGAGCCAGATCCAGCCACAGGCCCAACCGCTCCATCTCCCGCACCAGCTCTCGTCCCCGTTGGGTGAGCCCGGCGTTGCGGCCCTCCAGACACCCGTCGGCAAATTCGTTCGCATCGTTCCAGGTCAGCCCCACACCACGCACGCCCAGCCGGTGCAGTACACGCAGCAAAGACACTTGGCCACGCAGGCACCCGGCTCCCTCCAACGACAGCAAAGCCGCTACTTGCCCCGTGGCGTGGGCCCCGGCCAGACTGTGCGCATCCGTGGCCAATTGGACACTCCCGGGCCGCAGGACCTCTTCGTAAAACACATCCAATGAGCGCATCACCTGTTCCAATTGAGCACCGGGGGACTGCCGCGGGGAACTGAACAGGGCGAAGACCTGGGTGCGTACATGACTCGCGCGCATGCGCGCATAACTGGCCATCAAGGGAGACTCGCCATAGAATGGGTGACCTTGTTCATCCATTCGCCACAGTACGTCCACGTGCGCGTCCGCGACCGGTGTGACCGACACCACAGACTCTCCTCTCCTCATCTGGGCTCGACAATCAGTTTGATGGCGGTGCGTTCCTCCCCGTCAATGACGATGTCCGTAAACGCAGGTATACAGATTAAATCCACCCCGCTGGGCGCGACAAACCCACGGGCTATGGCTACGGCTTTGACCGCCTGGTTGAGTGCACCTGCCCCGATGGCCTGAATCTCGGCGGATCCACGCTCTCGCAAAACTCCTGCCAAGGCCCCTGCTACAGAGTTGGGATTGGACTTGGCGGACACCTTTAATACATCCACGCTCGGATGACCTCCTTCGGGAAAACCTCGGGACTAGGACACTATATCGATATTCACAGATTCCCGAATGATTCCTTGCAGCGTGGAAATTCCTCTGCGTTCGTGGACCCTTTGCTAGTCTTCGTAGATAAAGACCCGTTCAATGGCCACCGCCTTGCCCGTTTGCTCATGCAGGTCGATGAGCACCGCACAGAACTGGCAAGGGCCTTCGGCTACCGCGAAACGCTCCGGCATCTGCGTCAGCATTTTGCGGAGTATGCGCGACCTGTCCATGCCGAGGATGCCGTTGCGCGGCCCGACCATTCCCACATCGGTGATCATGGCAGTCCCTTGTGGCAAAATACGTTCGTCCGCTGTCTGCACATGCGTGTGCGTGCCAATCACGGCCGATACGCGACCGTCCAGGTGCCAACCCATGGCCAGCTTTTCCGATGTGGTTTCAGCGTGCATATCCACAATCACGTGCTGCACGTCGCGGTGCCCATCCAGGATCTCGTCCACAGCCCGAAACGGGCAGTCCAACTGACTCAAGAAGGTTCGGCCCATCACATTGATAATGAGGACCGATTTGCCGTTCACCGGGCACACGGTGTAGCCGCGGCCGGGCGTGCCCGGCGGAAAGTTGGCTGGGCGGACAATTCGGGCATCAGTGTCGATATACTCCACGAGTTCCCGCTGGTCCCACGCATGGTTGCCGAGCGTCAACAGTTCCACGCCCGCTTCGTACAGTTGTTCCGCCACACGCGGCGATAACCCGCGGCCGCTGGCGCTGGCATTTTCTCCATTGGCCACAACCAAGTCGGGTCGCCAGTCTTGCAGCCGCCTGGCAAGCACCTTTTCTGTAAACTCCAGGCCAGGCCGGCCGACGACATCGCCGATAAACAACACGCGCACACTACGCCCTCCTCCAGGCGGGCTCCCGGTTCAGCCCGATAGCGCGGGAAAAAATAGAGTAGCCGAAAGGCTACTCTATTTTGCGTATTCCACGGCTCTAGTTTCTCGAATCACAGTGACTTTGATTTGTCCAGGATAATCCAATTCATTTTCAATCTTTTTCGAGATCTGTTTCGCGATGCGAATCGATTCCGCGTCATCCACCATTTCCGGTTTTACGATGATGCGGATTTCACGCCCCGCCTGAATCGCATAGCTCTTCTCCACGCCTTCAAACGATTCGGCAATCGACTCCAACTGCTCCAAACGCTTCATATAGATATCCAGTGTTTCCCGACGCGCACCGGGCCTGGCCGCGGAGACGGCATCCGCAGCTGCGACAATCACAGCAACTGGGGAGGTAAACGGCACATCTCCATGGTGCGCAGCAATCGCGTTGATTACGACCGGGTGTTCTCGGTATCTCTTGGCTAGATCGACCCCAATCTCCACGTGCGAGCCTTCCACTTCGTGGGTGACCGCCTTGCCGATGTCGTGCAGCAACCCGCCCCGCTTGGCCAACTGCACATCAAGGCCGAGTTCTGCCGCCATCAAGCCCGCCAAGTGTGCGACTTCGATGGAATGTTTGAGCACGTTTTGACCGTAACTGGTGCGGAATTTCAGACGCCCCAACAACTTTACGAGGTCTGGGTGCAATCCATGAACGCCTGTGTCAAAGGTCGCCTGTTCCCCGTCTTCACGGATCAATTCGTCGATGTCACGCCGCGCCTTCTCCACCATCTCTTCGATTCGCGCCGGATGGATGCGGCCGTCTGCGACCAACCGCTCCAGTGCCACACGTGCCACTTCACGACGAACCGGGTCAAACCCGGAAAGAATGACAGCTTCCGGGGTATCGTCGATGATGAGATCAATCCCCGTCAGCGTCTCCAACGTCCGGATATTACGCCCTTCGCGACCAATGATGCGCCCTTTCATCTCATCGTTGGGCAGGTTCACCACCGACACGGTGATCTCCGCCGCGTGATCCGCGGCGCACCGCTGCACCGCGGTCGCGATGATGTCCCTCGCCTTTTTTTCCGCTTCCAGCCGCGCCGCCTGCTCAATCTCCTTCATCAGAACCGCAGCATCATGACGGCTTTCTCGCTCCACAGCCGCCAGAATCATCTCGCGGGCGCTCTCCTGGGTCAGCCCCGAGATGCGCTCCAGTTCAGCGACGCGCTGTGCGTGGAGCTGCTCAATTTCTGTTTCGAGAGCTTGGATGCGCCGCTCCCTGTCGTTCAGCTCCTCCGCCTTTTGCTCCTGGGCTTCCAGTTTGCGGTCCAAAGCCTCTTCTTTCTGCAACAGACGACGTTCCAACTTTTGAATCTCATTCCGGCGCTCCCGAATGTCCCGCTCCGCTTCGTGGCGCATCCGATGCGCTTCTTCCTTGGCTTCCAACAAGGCTTCTTTTTTCTTGGCTTCCACGTCGCGCCGCGCCGATTCCAAGATCTCCAGCGCCTTGGACTCCGCGTTGCCGATCTTCGCCTCCGCGAACGAACGCCGGACGACGTAACCAACTCCAAAGCCGACCAACAATGCCACGACAGCAACTGCTGCCGCGACGACAATCACAGCAGTACTGGACATGGGTTTGCCTCCTTGCTCACCGCCGCGAACCGCCACGCAAGCAGGTACGCCATGGCGACACCACAGTTCGAGCTAGAGGCCGTAAATGATACGCATTTTCATTCTATATTTTGATGGGAAGGGATGTCAAGGTGAGGAAAACGGCCGTCCCCAACCGTGGAAACGGCCGCCACAACCGCCCTCCTAAATGGGCACGACGCGAGATGGAGACGCATCAGAGCGGATGTCAACTTTGAGCAGCCAGCGGTGTCGGCGTGGGCCGTCCCGTCTCCGGTTCCCCGTCTCCCTGGCTTGCAGGGTACGACGCCTCGCGCCCAAGGATGCGGGAGAGAATGGCCTCTTCAAACCTGTCAAACGCTTCCGTCCGCCGTCGCGGCCGCTCCAAGTCGATGCGCACATCCATAGCCACGCCTCCTGCCTCCAGCAAAAGCACTCGATCCCCCAGCATCACCGCCTCTGAGATGTCATGCGTGACCAAGATGGCCGTAAATCCCCGTTCCACCCAGGTGCGCTCAATCAACCGCTGCATCTCAAGGCGGGTCAGTGCATCCAGCGCCCCGAGCGGTTCATCCATAAGCAGCAGACGCGGGCGCCACACCAGAGCCCTGGCGAGGGCCACGCGCTGTTTCTGTCCGCCCGACAACCGAGCCGGCCACTCCCACGCCTTGTCAGCCAGCCCCACCCATTCCAAGGCCTGCTCGGCCTCGTGCCGGCGTTCAGCCGGGAGACCTAAAGCCACGTTATCGACCACACGCTGCCATGGCAACAACCGCGCATCTTGAAACACCACGCGTGTCCGCGGCGTCAGCCCGTCAATCCTTTGCCCGTCCACCCGCAACGCGCCGTTGTTGGGTTTGTCGAGGCCGGACAAGATGCGCAACAGCGTACTCTTGCCACACCCCGATTTTCCAACCACCGCGATGAATTCGCCGGCTTCCACCGTAAATTCCAGATTGTTGAGCACCCGATTCGCGCCAAACTGGCGGACGATACCGTCAACCTCAACTCGGGCGCCTGTTGAATCCCGGTTGCCACCGTCATTCAAGAAGCGGCGTTCAGGAACTGTGGATGCCATTTCAGCCACCTCCGCTCCAGCATGCGCGCCACCACGTCAGACAGTGCCCCCAGCAGCGCGTAGAGCACGATGCTTAAGACCACCACATCCATCTGCATAAACTCACGCGCGTTCATCGCCATGTAGCCGATGCCGCTGTTGGCCGCAATCGTTTCTGCCACAATCAACGTGGTCCACATGATGCCAAGGGCGTAACGCAGCCCGACCAGGATAGACGGCAGCGCGCCTGGAAAAATGATTCGGCGATAGAGCGCAAAGGTGCGTAGTCCGTAAATCTTTCCCATCTCAATCAATCCTGGGTCCACCGAACGGATGCCATGGTAGGTGTTCAAGTACATAGGAAACAGGACCCCTAGGGCCACAAGAAAGACCTTCGCCACTTCCCCCACGCCAAACCACAGAATCACGAGCGGCAACAGCGCCAGGTGTGGGATGGTCCGGATCATCTGCAAGAGCGAGTCCAACAGGGTTTCGGCTATCCGGAACACACCGCAGACGAGCCCCAACACTAACCCTACACTGCCACCGATGGCCAGCCCGAGAAACGCCCGGCCCGCGCTGACCGCCAAGTCACTCGCGAGCACACCGCTTTTCGCCAACTGCACCCCAGCCTTCAGGACGAGCCAGGGAGTCGGCAGCACACTCTCTGGCAACAATCCCCTGGTCCCCGCCACCTGCCAGGCCAGGATCACGAAGGCCACCACGGCCAATCCGGCTGGCCGCTGCGTCGCAAGAACCCGCACGCTCAGCCGTCTGTTCATGAGTTCACCTCCGAAATGGGGGCAGGTATCTGCTCATGGGCTACAATCTCCGCGAAAGGCCCCTGCAACCGAGGCGTCCCTAGACCCGATTTGATGCCCAGCTTGGGGAACAGCAGTTCCGCGACACGATACGCTTCCTCCAAATGCGGGTAAGCGGAGAAGATAAATGTGTCAATTCCCAATTCACGATATTCATCCAGGCGGGCGGCCACCGTGTCGGGGTCGCCAACCAGCGCGGTGCCGGCACCGCCTCGGACCAATCCCACACCGGCCCACAGGTTGGGGCTGATCTCCAGCTGCGCTCGCTTGCCCCTGTGCAGTTGCACCGTCCGATGCTGTCCCTCCGAGTCGTAACGGGCAACCACCCGCTGCGCTTGGGCTATCGTTTCCTCGTCCAAGTATTGAATCAACTCCTCCGCAGCGCGCCAAGCTTCTTTTTGCGTCTCGCGGACGATGACATGCACCCGCAGACCAAACTGCAGGCGCCGGCCGCGGGCTTCCGCCAAATGACGCACGCGGGAAATGTTCTCCTCCACCTGGCGTGGGGGCTCACCCCAGGACAGGTACACATTCACGTGTTCGGCCGCCACTTCCTGCGCAATCGCGGACGATCCGCCAAAATACAGCGGCGGATGCGGGGACACGAGTGAGGGAAAGAGCAGCCTGGCGCCTTCGACGCGCAGATGACGGCCTTGATAATCCACCGTTTCGCCGGACATCACCCGCCGCCAAATGGCGAGAAACTCCGCCGTCAGCCGGTACCGGTCATCGTGTCCTAAGAACAGTCCGTCCCCCGCGAGCTCGGCCGAATCGCCTCCGGTGACCACATTGAGCAGCAAGCGACCTTGTGACAATCTATCAAAAGTAGCAGCCATACGGGCTGCTAATACAGGAGACATGAGCCCCGGCCGCAGGGGCACGAGGAACTTCAGGCGCACCGTCGCCGTCATCAACGCCGCAGCCGTAATCCATGCGTCCTCACAGGAAGGGCCGGTCGGCAAAAGCACACCGCTGTACCCCAGGGCATCGACAGCCTGGGCAATTTGTCGCGCATACACCAGATCCACGCTGCGTCCACCATATTGGGTTCCCAAGTAGCGCCCGTCACCGTGGGTGGGGATACACCAAAACACGTCCATACTATCACCCTCCATTTTTGGGAAGCACAGCTTGCGCGACATGGATGGACTTCGGAATCAAACCGAGGCGGTAAAACGTGTCGGCGATGTCCTGCTGCTGCTGGATCGTCTTTTTGTCCATCGGTTGCACACCGTATGTTCGGCGATTGGCCGCCACCAGCAGCGTCTTCTCGTCGATGCCGAGCTGCGGAGCCAGCAGGCGCGCCAGCGCGGCTTGGTGAGTTTTGGCCCAAGCGTCCGTCTCCGACAGGTCTCTCAGGAGAACCTTCACCACGTCTTGGTGTTGAAGCGCCCAGGTACGGGAAGCCAAATAGAATTCGTGGTTTTGCACCACCCCTTCGCCGTCCGCCAGTACCCGCGCGTGCAGCTGCGACTGGGCCACGGCGAAGTACGGATCCCAGATGGCCCACGCGTCCACGCTGCCCCGTTGAAAGGCTGCCCGCGCCTCATCCGGCGCCAGGTAGACCGGTTGAATGTCGCTGTATTTCAAGCCGGCCTTTTGCAACAACTTCACCAGCAGGTAGTGCACGTTGGACCCTTTGTTCAGGGCAATCTTCTTGCCCTTCAACTGGGACAAGGTATGAATCGGAGAACCTTTCGGCACAAGAATCGCCTCGCTGTGCGGGCTGGCGGGCTCGTGGGCCAGATAGACCAAGGAGACACCGCCCGCCTGCGCAAACACGGGCGGCGCCTCCCCGGTGTGTCCGATGTCGATACTACCCGAGCGCATGGCCTCAAGCAGCTGCGGGCCGCCTGGGAATTCGATCCAGTCGACTCGGTATCCCATTTTCTTCAAATCCTTGTCCAAAGTGCCTCGGGCCTTCAGGATGTTCAACGTTCCGTATTTCTGGTAGCCGATGTGGATGACGCCGCCCGTACCCGCACCGCTGCTCGACGCTGCGCTTGCCGCCTGTTCATTGCCGCCAGCGGTGCCGCAGGCGGAGACCACCGCGCACAGGCCCAGCACGGACAGCGCGGCTGCGAGACGCGTGACGGCTCGACGTACCCCCATGCCGAGTCGCCATCCGTGATGCGGGATTCCGAACCTAGCTTTGAATCGTGTCAAGATCGTTCCCTCCTTCACGCACCCTCGGTCGCCTGCCAGCCGGTGAAGCTTCACCATGGGTCCACCGCCCCCAGCGACCCGCACTGACCAGCGCATCCGGCTCACAGCCACACGTGTGTAAGCACCACTTCCACGAACACAAAAAGAACACAAAAAATAGCCCTGGATTTTGCGCTATTCGCCAGCGCAGCCAGAGCCTTCGGTGGTCCGATCGGCTTATGAAGATGGAAACAGTACGCACAGCAACCGGATTGAGACATCACTTTACGGTGGTGGAGAATTCCCGCGGGAGGGTCTGGTTCCCGCTGTCGCCCTTGTGGTTGCGGCGGGGGAACGGGTTGTGCCCGAGGCGTCAAACCGCACGCGCTCTCTCCGCTCAATCTGAACGATGCGACCCTCGTGCACCGTAATTTCGACTGTGCCGAATCGCATCCCGTCTAGACTCGCGGCAATCCGGTCTTTCCACTCGTCATCAAGATGAAAGGAGGCCGCCATCCTCTCCACGTCACCACCTGTCTCGGTGAAATCCTCTCACGCCGCCAAATCCGCACTAATTATATACGGATTATGGGTTTTCCGTACCTTGAATATAGCGACCCCAACGGGGGATGTCAACCGCGATTTTTCGCCGCGAACACGACGGCAAAGCGCCATCCACCGATAATAAAGCAAAAAAACCGGCCCCAAGGCCGAGTTTCAAGGTCACGCGCTAAGGCCAATCCGTATCGTCATCCAAAGAGTCAACATCTGTGCGCGAGAGGAGCTCGCGGATAGCCGTACGGCACACATCCGCCGGAAAACCACGGCGGCCCAAATACGCGGCCAGTTTGCGCGCCCGCACCGACGGATCGGGGTCTTTCAAGCGATTCCAATACTTTCGGGCCTGCTTCCGGCAGGTGTCCTCCTCCGCTTGCCGGGTCTGCTCGTCATCCATGCGGGCAGACATAACCTGCCCCTCTACGCCCTTTTGCCGCAGCCTCCAGGACAATTCCTTGCGGCTCATGCGGCGCGCCTTCACCTCGATGAAGCGGGCTACATAAGCCTCATCGTCGATAGCGCCCATCCTCTTGAGGCGGGCAATAGCCCCCTCCCTGGCATCCGCCGAGTACCCCTTCCGCCACAAATGGCTTCGCACTTCCGCTTCCGTGTGCGCCCGTCTTAAATAGCGGAGAGCCGCTTCAAAAGCGGCCAATTCCTGGGCACTGTACTCAATTTTCGCCAGCGCCTGAGTGTCGACAGTCTGGCCGACCTTGAACCCGCCATCCACCCAGTCCCTAAGCGCCACGACAAGATCCGGCCGATCCGCAAAATGTACGCGGAGCCAATCGGGTTGCCCTGGCACTTCCGAGACAGAGGCGATTTTCCACTCGCGGCGCTCACAGAAACCGGCTGTGGGCAGCGCAGCTTCCGCAGAGTCGGGCTCCCGCTTTACGGGAATCTGCGGCGCAGGCCGCTGTGAATCCTGTTCACTCTTCAAACGTGAATCCCTCATCATCATCGTCGGCCGCAGTCACAGCAATCGGGGCCGGGTTTAGATCAAAGTGGGCACGGATCTGCTGTTCGATGCTGTCTGCGATATCGGCGTGGTCCTTCAGAAATTGCTTCGCATTTTCCCGTCCTTGGCCTAAGCGTTCATCCTGGAATGAATACCACGCGCCGCTCTTCTGAATGATATCCAGCTCCGTGCCGATGTCGATGAGACTGCCCTCCCGCGAAATGCCTTCACCGAACATCAGGTCCACATCCACCTGCTTAAACGGCGGCGCGACCTTATTCTTGACCACTTTGATGCGCATACGGCTGCCTACGATGTCATTCCCGATTTTCAACGCTTCCGCACGGCGCACTTCCAAGCGGATGGTGGAATAGAACTTCAGTGCGCGGCCGCCGGTAGTCGTTTCCGGATTCCCGAACATCACGCCAACCTTTTCGCGGATCTGGTTGATAAAGATGGCTATCGTTTTGGATTTCGAGATGGCGCCAGCCAATTTCCGCAGCGCCTGGGACATCAACCGAGCCTGGAGACCCACATGCGAGTCGCCCATGTCCCCTTCCAATTCATTCTTGGGCACCAAAGCTGCCACCGAGTCCACAATGATGATGTCCACAGCGCCGCTGCGCACAAGCGCCTCGGCAATTTCCAGCGCCTGCTCGCCTGTATCCGGCTGCGAAATCAACAGCTCGTCCACGTTCACGCCCAGCTTTTGCGCATACACAGGATCCAACGCGTGCTCCGCATCAATGAAAGCCGCCTGTCCACCCCGCTTCTGCACCTCTGCCACAGCATGCAGCGCCACCGTCGTCTTGCCGGAAGATTCGGCACCGTAAATCTCGATGATTCGCCCACGCGGAAACCCGCCGACGCCTAGCGCTATATCCAGGGCGATAGAGCCTGTCGGAATCGACTCCACATTCATGGAAGCCGATGCCTCGCCCAGCCACATGACAGACCCTTTGCCGAAGTCCCTCTCAATCTTTTTCAAGGCCATCTCCAGGGCCGCCCGTTTATCGTTCATCATTGCCACCATCCTGTCTGGTCCGCCATCCTGCTGCCCGGATTCAGCGTTCCCATCATTCGTACACCCGTTTTCGACACCCACTGATGATTCTCCTGTTGCCTATTGTATCAATTCCTGATGCTTATGCAAACACCTGTTCCCCTCCAACGCATAAAAAGACGCATCCGCACCCCTACCGGGTGCGCAGATGCGTCCTGCGCAGACACTAGGCCTCGCATCCCCAGATTCAGCGCATGCGGCTGCGCGGTTTGGCTGGCTCCAGGTTGACCCGCGAACCGTTGATGCGGCTGTGACGCAACGCCTCGTACACGAAAGGAGCCGATTCTTGTTCCACTTCCACGAAAGTAAAGCGGTCGAAGATATCGATCTTTCCGATAGCCTGTCCGGGTATTCCCGCTTCTTCCGAGATGGTCCGCACTAAATCGGAAGGTCCAATCCGCGCGGCGCGGCCAATGTTGACGAAGAATCGAACCATCCCGGGCTTGGCGCCTGTATCCCCAAAATCGTAGTCATCCTCTTCGCGCCCCTGCATCTCGCCCGCAGAAGCCAGCTTCAAAGCCGCGCAGGCGACATCGACCGGATCAAAATCGTCGACCACCTTGCCCAGGATGGCGCGATAGTGGGCCAGACCGCCTTCTTGAATCGCCTCCACCAACCGCTCGCGCCACATTTCCGCCTGCCTCTCCGCCACATCTGCCAGGGTGGGTACGTCGCGACCCTCCATGTTGGCCCCGGTCTCCCGTTGAATCTGCTTCAGCAGCTTGAACTCGCGCGGGGTCACCAAGGATATCGCCAACCCCCGCTTGCCCGCGCGGCCCGTCCGGCCGATGCGGTGCACGTAGGATTCTGGGTCTTGAGGCAGGTCGTAGTTGATGACGTGTGTCACGTTCTCGACATCGATGCCGCGCGCGGCCACATCGGTGGCGATGAGCAGTTCAATGTCGCCGGTGCGGAATTTGCGCATGACCCTGTCCCGCTGCGTTTGGCTTAAGTCTCCATGCAGCCCGTCCGCCAGGTATCCACGCGCCAACAGCGCTTCGGTCAACTCATCCACGCCGCGCTTGGTGCGGCAAAAAATGATGCCCAACGAGACCTCTTCGCTGTCAATGATGCGGCACAAACTCTCCAGCTTGTTGCGCTCCAGAACTTTGTAGTACACCTGATCGATCATCGGCACCGTGACCTCGCCGCGGTTGACGGTCACGTGCTCGGGATTGTGCATATACCGACCGGCCAGCCGCTTGACCGCAGCTGGAAACGTAGCCGAAAACAAGAGCGTCTGGCGCTCTTCCGGCGTCTCGGAGAGGATGGCTTCAATGTCCTCGATAAAACCCATATCGAGCATTTCGTCCGCCTCGTCCAACACGACCATCCGCACATGGTTCAGATTGAGCGTCCCACGGCGCAGGTGATCCAGCACGCGCCCCGGGGTACCAATCACAATCTGCACACCTTGCTGCAAGGCCCGGATTTGATGGACAATCGACTGTCCACCGTAGATTGGCAAGGTGCGAATCCGTTTGTACTTGGCGATCTTCCGAAACTCACCGGCCACCTGGATGGCCAGCTCACGTGTCGGCGTGAGCACCAGCCCCTGCACGGCTCTATCGGTTGTCGCCATCTCCACCATCGGAATACCAAACGCGGCTGTCTTCCCTGTACCGGTCTGTGCCTGTCCAATCACTTCCCGCCCCTTCAGGACGAGCGGAATGCACGCAGCCTGAATCGGCGAAGGTTCTTCAAAACCCATGTCGTTAATCGCGTCCTGGACGCGCTTGCTCAGCGGTAGATCCGTAAATGACGTCATGTTCTCACCTTTCTCTGCTGTTCCCATCTGGGAGTCGGCTTCATTCCTCCGACGGGCCATCCCCGATGCGGCGGTATACCTCCCACAAAACCCGCTTGGCGGCCCGGATGCGAATCTGCTCCCGGGAACCTCGCAAGTTCATGGTCCAGGTCGACACCCCGCCCGGCCAAGCCACAGCGGCGCAAACCGTACCGACCGGTTTTTCGCGAGTCCCACCCCCTGGCCCCGCAACACCGCTGACGGCGGCCCCGACTGACGCTTGCAGCCGCGCTTTGACGCCCACCGCCATCTCGGCCGCAGTCTGCTCTGAAACGGCCCCGTGTGCGCCGAGCGTGGCCTCCTCGACCCCGAGAGCGGCCCGTTTGACCTCATTCTGATACGCGACTACAGCGCCTTGAAAGTACGCCGAACTTCCTGGCACCGCCGTTATCATAGAGGATATCAGTCCACCCGTGCAACTTTCCGCTAAGGCCAATGTCCACCCCGCCTCGCTCAGGCGACGGCCGACCGCCATCGGCAGCGTCTCCTCGTCCACACCGTAAATGTACGCCCCAAAGCGCCGGCGAATCTCGTCCTCCACCGGCTGAATCAACGCCCAAGCGGCGCTCTCATTGTCTGCCGCAGCGGAGATGCGCAACAGCATTTCCCCCTCCCCCGCCAACGGGGCCAAGGTGGGATTCGCTTGCGCCAGCAGATCCGAAATCTGCGCATCCACATCCGATTCCCCAATGCCACAGAAGTGAAGGACACGGGAGCGAATCAACTGCCGGTTCGGGAACACCTGCGCCAGTTTCGGCAACACGGATGTCACCAACATCGGCTTCATTTCCAATGGCGGACCGGGCAACAAAAAATAGTGTACGCCATGCGCACAAATGTATTGTCCCGGTGCTGTCCCATTGGGGTTGGGAATCAATTCGCCGCCCTCAATGCACAACGCCTGCTTGCGGTTTTGCTCCGGCATCGGTCGCCCGCGGCCGCGGAAATAGGATTCCAGATGTTCCAGGGCAGACTGAGAGAGAACCAACCGCCGGCCCAAGTACTCGGCCAGCGCTTCCTTCGTCAAATCGTCTTCGGTAGGCCCCAATCCGCCGGTCACAATCACCGTGTTGGAACGCTGCGACGCCTGCCGAAACACCTCGATGATGCGTTTCCGGTTGTCGCCGACCGCGGTGTGGTAGAACAGAAAAAACCCTTGTTCCGCAAGGGCCAAAGAGATTGTCTGCGCGTGTCCATTGGCGATTTGACCAAGCAGAATTTCGCTGCCAACCGCAATGTGCTCAGCCCGACAAACATCGCTGTCCCGCACACAATCAACCCCTCACGTCGATGACGTGCTTGTTCTTGACGAAGTAATCAATTCCCGAGACCACCGTCATCACGACCATTACGTAAACCATCAAGGCATCAAACGGAAACCGGATCAGCGAGAACGGGAAGTTGTTGACAATCAAAGCGACCATCGCAATCACCTGGGACAGGGTCTTTAACTTCCCAAGTTTCGACGCGGCCAGGACAATGCCGTCCGCCGCCGCAACCAATCGCAACCCGGTCACAGCGAACTCGCGACTGATGATGATGATGGCCACCCAGGCGGACAGACGCTGCATCTCCACGAGACTGATGAGCACCGCCGAGATGAGCAGCTTGTCAGCCAACGGATCCAAAAACTTTCCAAAATTAGTAATTATCTGCTGCTTCCTTGCAATATATCCATCGATCCCGTCTGTGCTCGCCGCCAGCATGAACACAAGCGCAGCCAGGATCTCACTGCCCGTTGTTGTCCGATGATTGATGGTGAAGGACCAAAAGTCAAAGCGGACCAAAAGTAGAAACGCGATGACCGGCACAAAGAAAATTCTGGCTATCGTGATCCGGTTAGCCAGATTCAATCGTACCCACGCCCCATTCCTTGCTGCGCACTTTCCGCGCCGTGCTCACCGCACTCAGTATAGCCTACTCACAAAAAAGCAGTCAAAGTAGACCCAGGCAGACGCGTACGCAGTCATGAACGAAAGTTGACAAACTGCAATGGGACAGAAAGGTCCGTTTCGCGCAGGCGCTGAATGACAGCCTGCAGGTCATCGCGGCTCTTGCCGGAGACGCGCACCTGTTCCCCCTGTATGGACGCCTGCACCTTGAGTTTGCTGTCTTTGACAATCCTCGTGATTTGCTTGGCGACGTCTGGCGAGATCCCTTGCTGCACGGTCACGGTCTGCCGCACGGCGCCACCGCTCGCCGGCTCCACTTTGCCCCGCTGGAGAGCTTTCAGCGACACCCCGCGTTTCACACACTTGCTCTGCAAGATGTCGAACACGGCCGCGAGTTTATACTCATCATCCGCGAGGATGGTGATCTCCTTGCCGTCAAAATCAATGCGGCTGCGACTCCCCTTGAAGTCAAAGCGCGTCGACAGCTCCTTGTTCGCTTGGTTGACAGCGTTGTCCACTTCCTGCATATCGACCTTGGAGACCACATCAAACGATGCTTCCTTCGCCATATAAACCCCTCCCGTCCAACTCCCGTAAACAAAAATGCAGACACGTCCGGCGCGTCAGCCGGCAGAGCCAGACTTGACGATTTGCACCACTACCCGGCCGTTGACATCCGGCAGCTTGACCGCTTTCCCATTGATTTGCAGCTGCACCGCGGACGCAGCCCCCAGGACCATGTTCAAAGAAGACTGCGCGTGCCATGTGCGGTCCTGCCCCGTCTCCACCATATCACTGCTTGCCACCACTTTGCCATCGGCGGTGACCTGCGTCCAGCAGCGGGATGTCACCGCACGGATGCGGACGGTCAACGGATCGTTGGCTTGCACCAGATACCTTTGCACGCCGCCCTGGTAGGGCTCCGTTGTAATGTTCACGCTCGGTTTGGAAGGCGGCGTCGGCTTCGCCCCGCGCTTGTGGGCGGAAGAACGGTGGTCCGTTTTCGGCTGATGGCTGCCTGAGGAGGTGGTGTTGGTGGGATGGGGGCCGCCTGCGGCCGTGTTCTGTACTGCCTGCTCCGGCGTGCCGTGTCCGTGCGCATGACTCAGGTACCACCACCCGGCCCCGAGCACAACCAATATGGCCGCCACGATGGCCGCCTGTCCAGAACCACTGGGGATTGAGATGCCCGCTTTGCGCGGACGGGAGTCGCGAACGGGCGCCCTACGCCTGGGTTCTGCCTCGACCGGATGCGACCTGGCGGGGGGCACGTCGTCCTCCCGCTCCCCTTGAGCGACAAATGGACTCCCCTGTGAAGCAGTCGAGTCATCCGCGCCCCCTGTCGTCCAACCGTCCATGGGGACAGCCACTCGTGCGCGGCGCTCATCCATTTGGCGCAGCAACGCCAAGCCGTCGAGCCCCAGAGCTTCCGCGTAGCTGCGGACAAAACCACGCCCATATACGTCCCCAGGCAAAGCGCTCCAATCCCCCTGTTCGATGGCAGACAGGTAGCGTTTGCGTATCTTCGTCATCCGCTCGACTTGATCCAAGTCCATCCCCAATTCCTCGCGCCGCCGACGCAACGTCTCGCCCAACTCGCGCATGCCAAACCCTCCAGACGTCATGAGCCTCTATTCCTGCCAATTCGCCGCCTCTCGTTCATACTCTTCGTACAGGATCTGCTCATCCGGCTGATGACGAAGTTCAATCAACAAATCAAACACGTTCCAGCCGAAGCGAGAATGCCGCACAAAGATGTCCGGGTGCTCAATCACGATGGGAGCCGGCATCGCCATCACCTGCTCCACCAAACGCATGTGCTGCTCCCCGCCGCGGAGCGTGGATACAGCCCCGTCGATGATGTACACAAACCGCTCGCCGCGCCAGTACTCGTTGGGCAGGTCGTTGAGTATCGTTTGCCGGAGCAAAGTGGATGAGATGAAGGTCCACCGTTTATTGGCGTACACGCTGGAGGCGACTATCGATTCCGTCTTGCCCACACGCGGCTGCCCACGAAACCCTATCACTTGGTGCCCCGGTCGCTTCAAGATCTCGCCCAGGAAGTCCACCAAGACGCCCAATTCATCACGCACAAACCGGTACGTTCGGGCTTCCGTATCGCTCCGTTCAATAAACCGTCCGTGCCGAAGTGACATCCGATCCCGCAACGACGGCGGACGCAGTCCCGCCAACTCCACATCCTCCAGGCAACTGAAGATATGGCGTAATACCTCGACATTCTCCGGATGGGCGGTTTGCAACAGGAAACCTCGGCTTTCCTCCGACAAGTCGTTTAACTGCACGATATTAAACCCCAACATCCCCAGCAGGGAGGCCAAGTCGCCGAGAAGCCCGGGACGGTTGTTGCGGATGTGGTACTGCAGATAGAATTCGTGCACGACCGATGCGCTATCTGTATTCCCATTCGACACGCGGATTCAGACTCCTTCCCAGTAGATTGCCAAAAGCCATACGGGATCATGCGCTCGGGATGCCCAGATCGGCCTGCCACTTCTGCTTCACTTCCGCGCTGATCGCCCGCCACTGTTGCTCCGGGATGGTCGGCTGGGCTGCAAGCGTCGCCTGAACCTGCTGCAGATCTGTAATCATACTCGAAGGCACGGCACTGGGGTCAACCTCAATCTGGGGTGCTCTGTCCACCTGTTGAACACCGGGACGCCACTTGTTCTCCTTATACGCTCGCAAATCGGCAGTGAGTGCCGACACGGGAGGCAACGCCAACACCACGGGGTCCACCGATGGAGTTTGCCCGAGCGGGGTCACCAGCAGGCTGCCCGACAGAAGAGCCTGCTGCCGAAGCTTGGCCGGAACATCTCCCCACACGACCACCACTCCCGGTAGCCCTGTCGAACGGTTCACGGGCACAGCAACCACCCGCGCCGTTGTGTCCCCGTTGTATAAGCCGGCGAGGAACGTCTGGCCGAGCGCAGCCGACGGCGCGCTCCCAGTCACGTACCAACCGACAGTCGCCGGGAGACGGGAGGAACTGTGCATGACGATAGATCCGGCCAGCCAACCGGCTGCATACGCCGCCAGCCGCTGATTGTCCACCACCTGTCGCAGGTTGTCCAATCGCACCGGTGCCGCGCTGCGGCAGATCCACTCCACCTTGAGGGCCTGGTGCCGGCGCAGGAACGACAGAAAATCTGCGCTCGGCGGCTGCTCCGCGACCACCACCAACAAAGGCGGCCTATCGGCTGTACGGCGGAGCAGTTCGCGCGCCCGCGACAGCACCTGGCCGCTATCCGTCAACGATGTGGCCGCAACGACCAAACCGGTGGAAGACTGCAGGGCCAAGACCTGATTTTCCGACCAATGCGGCAGCCGATGACCGACCAGGTACACCATCGCCGCCTGTTTCGCCACACTGGGATGCATTGTCTTAAGGTCAGGAGCCCCGCATCCGCCCGCGCCAAGCAGGCATACACAGGCTCCCAAAAGGAGTGTTGTCTGAATTTTGAACCCGCGTTGCAATCGGCATACCCCTTATCGAACGGTTCTACGACACGCTGTCCTCAGCCATCGCTGCATATTGTACCATGTTCCAGGTACCGTGTATTTCGGAAATGTCCTTGCCTTTCTGTCGACAAACCGGGATAATGAAGGCAAGAGGTGGCCATACATGACGCATTCAGGAGAACACCTGTCCGTAGCTAAGGCACTGTATCAACTCAATTTTTATCTTGAGGCGCTCAACCTCCCGGTCACCGTGAAGGACCTGTACCAGCGTGCTTACCGACAACGAAGAGGAGAGCAGTTCGACGACCGATGGCTGGAACACCTGGAAGAAAATCCAGAGGTTGTGGAGTCTTTGGATGAACCCTTCACCACCCAGACCATCATTGAGGTTTTGATGAAAACGGGGCATCAGCCTTTAGTGCGGGCGTTGATGCGGGAAGTGCGCCGCCGCGACATCGGCGTCTCCCACGCCTATATGTTTGGCCATACGAAGCGGCGCTGACCGCTTTGTATGGCCGTCGGAAAGCCGGTCCTATGGCAGGCGGTTGACATCGACCTGGAACCAGCACGCGTTCGCTCCCTGGCTGTCATCCTCGGAGCGGTTCATCTGCTCCGTAAACCCAATCCCATTCTTACCCATGGTGGACACGCTCATCCCTTGATAGGCACGACGTCCCAATCCGGCACTGGCCACGATCTCCCCGTCCTCCGACAGAAACGACAATTCGCCTTGCTGGACCTTCTTGTCACTGGCGAAGATCCCGGCGAAAAAGGTCTGCACGTCATCCGCTATCTTGACCCGCTCGGCCCCTGGATCCCCATCCCCCACGTTGACCGTGGCCGACACCAAGTAATCATTTCCCCGCGGGAGCACCACCAGCTCGTCCAGCCCTTGAATTGTGCCTACGTGCTGCGCCACCGCGGCTACCACCGAATCTGGAACATCGCGCACAGTGGAAGCCTGCTCACCTTCGGCCGCATCATCCGCCCGCACCGATGGCGCCGGCGCATTCGGCGCCACAAGCTTATGCATCATCGACCGCAAGTCGCCGCCCGCGACACCCAGCACTGTCGCAACCACCAGCAACCCCCCCAGACCGCCAAGCCACAATCCACGGCTTTTTTGGGACAGCAAAGGCATGGAACGCCCCCCTCACCGCTTGTCCATGGCACAACCGAGATGGAGGAGTCATCCCCATCCGCGTGCCGTACATTGTATGACCCCGGTGGGACATCCATGCCTCCTCATCGGCGACGAAACGACTCTCTGACCGCTACCCATTGCTCCTTGCTGACGAGCACCTCCCGCGGCTTGCTGCCTTCAAACGGTCCGACGAGCCCATGCTGCTCCATTTGGTCGATGATTCGGGCCGCCCGCGAGTATCCGACCCGAAACCTCCGCTGGACCATGGACACCGACGCCTGGCCCGTGTCCACAACCAGATCCATCGCGTCCACGAACAGGTCGTCCACATCGTTGCCGGTCTCCTCCGCCTCGCCGGCGATGTCGTCCGGCTGATTCAAATCGACGGTGTATACCGCCTCCTGCTGCCGCTTGACATGCGCCACCAGGCGCTCAATCTCTTCCTCGGAGAGAAACGCCCCCTGCACCCGCACCGGCTTCGAGGCGCCCACCGGCAGGTACAACATGTCGCCGCGTCCAAGCAGCTTTTCCGCCCCACCCATGTCGAGAATGGTCCGCGAATCGGCCATTGAGGAGACAGCGAAGGCGATGCGGCTCGGAATATTGGCTTTGATCAAGCCGGTGATCACGTCGACCGAAGGCCTCTGGGTCGCCACAATCAAGTGAATTCCGGCGGCCCGCGCCATCTGGGCGATGCGGCAAATCGCATCCTCCACGTCCCCCGGCGCCACCATCATCAGGTCAGCCAATTCGTCGATGATCACCACAATATACGGCAGCGGATCCGCCCCTTCCCCCTGCACCATCTGGTTGTACCGTTCAATATCCCGCGCCCCGCGTTCCGCGAACGCGCGGTAGCGATTCTCCATCTCCAGCACAACCTTTTTCAGGGCATACGCGGCTTTGCGTGGGTCCGTCACCACCGGCGCCAGCAGGTGCGGAATCCCGTTATACACAGTCAACTCCACCATTTTCGGGTCAATCATCATCAACTTGACTTCATGCGGCTTCGCCTTCATCAAGATGGACGCAATCATCCCGTTGATGCACACACTCTTGCCTGATCCGGTGGCTCCGGCGACCAGCAGGTGAGGCATTTTCTGCAGATCGCCGACGATGGCGGCGCCGCCAATGTCGCGCCCCAGCGCCAGAGCCAGTTTGCTGTCGCCGTCCTGAAACTCAGGCGCCTCCAGCACCTCGCGCAACGTGACGATGGCCACCTCCGCGTTAGGCACCTCAATCCCAATCACCGACTTTCCCGGCACGGGCGCTTCAATGCGGACGTCGCGCGCCGCCAGCGCCAGCGCGATGTCGTCCACCAACCCGACGATGCGCGACACCTTGACGCCAATGGCCGGCTGCAGTTCGTAGCGGGTGACTGTGGGCCCGCGGCTGATTTCCAAAACCTTTGCATGCACGCCGAAGCTCTCCAAAGTCATCTCCAGCTTGCGCGCGTTGTCCTGCGCATCCTTGTGACTGAACCCGCTCTTGCCGCCTTTAGGCAGTTTAAAAAGCCGCAGCGGCGGCAATTGGTAGTTCTCGTCCCGGACCGGCGCACCGACCGGGTAGCCTGTGTCGCCTTCCGCACGGCTTGCCGGTTGCGGCGACACTTTCGCCGCCTTGCCCGGCGGCGGCTGTAAAGTGGAAACGGGCGGATCGGGATAGCGCATGATGATCTGATTCCCCACCTGCTCCACCACGGGCCCCTCCCGCGCCGCTTCGACATCCTGTTGGGCCCGTCGTCTGGCCGCGAAATCGTGAACCACCGGCCGCCTGTCCGTCTCGGACGGGTCGCCGAACGACGCCGCCTCGTCAGGGGTAAAGGGGGGCTCTGAAAACTCTCCCCCTGCCACCGCCGCCATTTGGCGCCGCCGCTTCCGGCTGCCTCCACGACCGGTCGAGCTTCCGTCTTCGTCTTGGATTTTCTTCTTTCGCTGTCTGCTCTCACCGCGAGGGTGTTGTGGATCCGGACCAAACAACAAGCCGAGATAACCTTTTGTACCTCGCCAAACCCCTTCCAAACGCTGCTCCATGAAGTCGGTGCCGCGCCGCACCACCGTGACCAAGGAGACGCCGGTGGCCAACGCTCCGCCGATGATTACGCCGACGCCCAACACCAACAAGGTCCCAGTGCCCGAGAACAAATAATAGGCGACCGAGAAGAACGCATACCCGACCAGCCCACCGCCGGCTCCGCTGACCTGCGACGGGTCAACTGCGGCCGGGTCGACAACCAGCCGGCACATTTGCTTGATGGCCGTGATGGTGGCCGAAAACAAGGGGACATTTCCGGATGGATAAAACTTGGCGACGTTTTGATAAAACGAGTACTCCATCCCGGTCAGCCAGGTGATGAACAAGACCAGAAGCCCCATATGGCGATGATGCCAAGGAAAGGTCGTCCGGCGCACCATGGTGTACACCGCCGCGTACCCCACAAACACCGGCAGCAAAAAACTCCACGAACCGGCAATCCAGACGCAGGCAATATCCAGATATTGACCCACTTTTCCCAGTCGACCCAAGGCCAGGGCACTGAGAGAAAGCAGCGCCATGCCGGTCAATTCATAGCGTAGAATTTCTTGCCTATGCTGTTTCTTACCCACTTGTGCGCCCTCCTGTGTGCCGTCCGGCACTCATTCGGACATTATTTCGCGATGTGCAGGTGCATTTCCTGCCAATCGGCCGCCAACGCTTGCCCGTCAGCCCCCGTGGTATGGAATCTCGGTCCCCGGTCGCAGGTCCGGCCGCAGGTAATCCTGGGGACACGGGCTCAGGACGCGCTCAATCCGCGCCTTGCCCGTGCCTGTGGGAGTCACCAACAGGTGCACGCCTTGAAAGTCGCACTCAGAGTACGGACTGACCTCGTCCAACTCAGACATCACGGCGCCGAAGGGAACGATGCTCCAAAACAGGCTCATTGCATCACCCCCGAAGCAGGCCCTGCCAGCTCCGCCACCGGTTGACGGGCCTTATGCTCCGCTATCAGCTGCTCAAGCTTGGCCATCGCCTTGCCGATGCCGCCGACCTCATCGACCAGGCCGTAGCGCACCGCGTCCGATCCGACTACGGTGGTCCCGATATCGCGCGCGAGTTCGCCCGTGTTCAGCATCAGATCGCGAAACACAGGTTCGCTGACGTGGGAGTGCTGCACGACAAAGCGGATCACCCGCTCTTGCATGCGCTCCATGTATTCAAATGATTGGGGGGCGCCGATGACCATGCCGGTCAACCGGATGGGATGAATGGTCATCGAAGCGGTTTCCGCGATAAAAGAGTAATCTGTACTGACGGCAATCGGTACGCCGATGGAGTGGCCACCGCCAAGGACCAGCGACACGGTCGGTTTGCTGAGGCTGGCCACCATTTCCGAGATTGCCAACCCGGCCTCCACGTCTCCCCCCACTGTGTTGAGAATGAGCAACAGTCCCTCGATGTTTTCGTTCTGCTCCACGGCCACCAGCTGCGGGATGATGTGTTCGTACTTGGTTGTCTTGTTTTGCGCGGGCAGGACGAGGTGTCCCTCAATCTGCCCGATGACCGTCAGGCAATAAATGTTGGAATCCGCCTGCACGGGAGCGGACTGCCCCAACGAGGCGATGGAATTGGCGACCCCTTCCGGATTGGGACTCTGTGCATCCGGCGCGACCGGGGCGGGCTGCGCCTCACCGCCCATCCTCGATGCCTGTTGATTGGGCGCTCCTCCCGCCGCAGCGGCAGGTCTACCCCCCACGTCCCCATACGTCATGTCGATCCACCCCTTTACTTGTCACCCCTGCGACAAAGGGCTACTCAGGACCTAGTATGGGGTGGAAGCCACCAGCGCATGCAAAAAGCGGCCCGCTTGGGCCGCCTCATACCCGGGACAACTCTCTCAGGCTTCCATGATGATAGGCAGAATCATCGGCCGCCTGCGGGTTTGCTCATACAGGAAACGCCCCAAGGCGTCGCGCACCGCCGTCTTCAGGGACGACCACTCGCTGATATTGTCCGCTACCATCTTCGTCAACGTAGACGCCACAATTTTGTTGGCTTCCTCAAGCAAGGCTTCCGATTCTCGCACGTAGACAAAACCACGCGAAATGATATCCGGGCCGGAGAGAATGGTGCCGGCGGTCTTCGACAGCGTCACAACCACAACCAGGATGCCGTCTTGCGACAACAGTTTGCGATCCCGCAGTACAATGTTGCCGACATCCCCGACTCCGAGACCATCAATCAACACCATGCCGGCTGTGACCTTGCCGCTCAAGCGGGCGCGGCCGTTGTCAAACTCGACCACATCGCCCAAATCGACGATAAAGATGTTTTCGGGTTGAACCCCGGTCGCCTCCGCCAGTTCCGCGTGGCGCAGCTGCATGCGGTACTCTCCGTGCACGGGCAGGAAATACTGCGGCCGTACCAGGTTCAACATCAACTTGAGCTCTTCCTGACTGCCGTGGCCGGACACATGCACCCCTTGATAGATGACATGGGCGCCAATCTTCAAGAGTTGATCAATCGTCCGCGCAATCGCCCGCTCGTTCCCCGGAATCGGAGAACTGGCCAAGACCACCGTGTCTCCGGGGTAGATCTCGATCTTGCGGTGCGCGGAGCGAGCCATCCGGGTCAGAGCCGACATCGGCTCGCCCTGCGACCCGGTGGATAGAATCAAGACGTGCTCGGGCGGCAGTTTGCCGACGTCGTCCGCGTCAATCAACGTGCTCGGTTTGACGTCCAGGTACCCCAACTGCATGGCGACCTGGATGTTGTTGACCATACTGCGCCCAACAGGAGCCACTTTGCGCCCCATCCGTTCAGCAATCGTCATCACCTGCTGAATGCGGTGGATGTTCGACGCGAAGGTGGCCAGAATTACGCGCCCGTCCGCCTGCGCCAAGATGTTCTCAATGGCTTTGCCCACCACTCGTTCCGAGGGCGTGAACCCTGGACGCTCGGCATTGGTGCTGTCCGCCACCAGCGCCAACACTCCGCGCGCTCCGTAGGCGGCCAATTTCTGCACATCCGCCAACCGGCCGTCGACCGGCGTGTGGTCAAACTTGAAGTCTCCCGTGTGAATGACAAGACCCTCAGGGGTATCAATGGCAAATCCCCCTGAGTCGGGAATACTGTGGTTCACATAAAAGAAGGAAACCTTGAATGCGCCGGCATCAATCACGGTGTCCCCGTCGATGTTGACCAGTTTGGCTGTATCCAGCAAGCCGTGTTCACGCAGCTTTCCCTCGACCAGTCCCAGCGTCAACCGAGTGCCGTAAATCGGCACATTCAAACTCCTCAGGACGTACGGCAAACCGCCGATGTGGTCTTCGTGACCATGGGTGAGAAAAATGCCGCGAACCCGGTCCTTGTTTTCCAACAGGTATGAGATGTCCGGGATAATGGCATCAATCCCCAGCAACTCTTCTTCGGGAAACTTCAATCCGGCATCGACAACAATCATGTCATTCCCATAAGCATACACAGTCATATTTTTCCCAATCTCGCCGACTCCTCCCAGCGAGACGATAGTCAATTTTTGCTTACGCGCCAACGTAGCACCTCCGTACTTGCGAGCCATCCCTGCAGCTCGTACATCTTGATCCATAAAAAAACACAAAAATACACCGTCTGCGAATTGTGCCCCTGGCGTCGAAAGTGGGCATCAAAATACGCCGTGTCCAAAAACGACTCGCCGCACACCGATTCCGTACAATACGCACAAATACCCAAGCGTCTGCCGGAACGCGCAGACGCGTATTTATTTGCGATTGTCAGGCCGCCGCACCAGTCACGTTGAGACTATTATACCCGGACGCATCGGCAATCACAACCAACAAAAAAGGCGAGGGTTTCCCCTCGCCTACAGCGTGGCACGAATCAAGACTCTGGCAACTTGCGCAGGCGGATGAGTTCTTGTCTCAACTCCTCCACCACCGACTCGCCGGCCGGGACCAGCGGCAATCTCACCCCGCCGGCCGGGATGCCCAACAGCTCCAACGCCGCCTTGAGCGGCGAAGGACTGGTTGTGCGGAACAAAGCCTCGAATATCGGCAGCAACCGGCCTGACCAGCCGGCTGCCCGGCGATGGTCCCCAGCCAGGAACGCGTCTATCATCTCCCGGATCTCCAAGCCCACCACGTGCGAAGCTACGCTGACCACACCGTAGCCTCCTACAGCCATCATCGGCAGCGTAAACTTGTCATCCCCGCTGTAGAGGAGAAAATCATCCGGTTTGCGGGCCGCGATCTCAAGGATCTGACTGAAATTCCCGCTCGCCTCTTTGAGCGCCACGATGTTGGGAATTTCCGACAGACGCAGCACCGTCTCCACATCCATGTTGACGGCCGTGCGGCCGGGAACGTTGTACAACATGATGGGGATGTCCACCGCTTCCGCCACAGCGGCGAAATGGTGATACAGACCGTCCTGGGAGGGCTTGTTGTAATACGGAGTCACCAAGAGGAGGCCGTGAACGCCCATCTGCTGGGCCTCGCGAGACAGTTCAATGGACGTTCGGGTGTCATTCGTGCCTGTTCCTGCCATCACCGGCACCCGTCCGTCGGCCAGGCGCAGCGTGTGTTCAAACAGGCGCAGCTTCTCCTCGTGGGTCAAGGTGGGGGACTCGCCCGTCGTGCCTGCCGCCAGCAGACAGGTGGTACCCGTATCCAACAGATGATGGACCAGCCGTTCCAAACCGGCGACATCCAGCTCCCCCGCACTCGTGAACGGCGTCGCCATGGCGGTCACAATGCGGCCAAAATCCACGCTATTTCACCTCCGTACCGTAGCCGATTCCGGTGCTTGGCCCAGACCAAACGCGCGATGTAGGGCCTTCACGGCCGTCTCCATGTCCTCCCCGCGCACCAAACACCAGATGGTCGTATGCGAGTCGGCGGATTGCAACACTTCAATGCCTTCCGCAGCCAAGGCCTCGACAATGCGTGCCATCACCCCTGGGACGCCGGCCATGCCGGCACCCACCGCCGACACCTTCGCGCACCCAGGCGTCGTCTTTGCCTCCATTCCCAGGTCCCGCAGCACCGCCAGCGCGCCCGGCGCCTCCGCGTCCGGCACCGTGAACGAAATGCGCCCTGGCTCGACCGAGATAAAATCGACGCTGATGCCGTGTCGGGCCATGGCATCAAACACGTGGTGCCGGGCACCAGGTCCCTCCAGGCGGATCTGCGTTAAGTGGGGCACGTGCGCCACCCCCGTCAGCAGCCGATCCGCCACGGCCCGCGTCTCCAACACGTCTGCAGCCGGCACGACCAGGGTCCCCTCATCGTCCGAACGCGTGCTGCGTACGCGGATGGGAATGTTTTTCTGCATCGCGATTTCCACCGCTCGCGGGTGGATGACTTTGGCTCCCTGATAGGCCAGATTGCAAATCTCCGTATACGTCACCTGCGGCAACAGGCGCGCGTTTTCCACAATCCGCGGGTCCGCGGTCATGATGCCGTCGACGTCCGTGAAAATGTCCACATAGCTGGCGTCCAGCGCCACACCCAGCGCGGCCGCCGTCGTGTCGCTGCCGCCACGCCCCAGCGTCGTGACTTCGCCGGTCTCCGTGGCCCCTTGAAAGCCTGCCACCACGACAACCTTCCCGTCGCGCAGCTCTTCGCGAATCCGATCCGCCCGAATCTCGAGGATGCGCGCCCGGCCGTGCTCCGCTGTCGTCCGAATGCCCGCCTGCGGCCCGGTCAATACAGCCACTTCATGCCCTCGCCCCCGCAGCAGCGCGGCAAATACGACCGCTGAGATGACCTCCCCGCAGGACATCAGCAGATCCAGGTCGCGCGGCGGCGTCCCCTGCCGGTCGGGAATCAGGCCCAGCAAGGTATCCGTGGCGTACGGATCGCCCTGGCGGCCCATGGCGGAGACCACCACCACCACTTGATAGCCTTTAGCCAAAGCCGACTCCACGTGGCGCAGGGCTGCAAGCCGGCCATCCTCGGCGGCCACCGACGTGCCGCCGAACTTTTGCACAATCACGCTCATGACAGGGGCGCCTCCGCCACCTGTTCCCGGACGCTGCGGTTTGGATCAAGCCCGACCAACAACTCGGCAATCTGCACCGCGTTCCAGGCGGCTCCCTTGAGCAGGTTGTCCGCCACCACGAACATCAGAATCGAACGGTCATCGGCCAAACTCCGGCGGATGCGGCCCACATACGTCTCGCCCGTCCCCGCGGCCATACGCGGATGTGGATACACCCCTTCGCTCGGATTGTCGACCACGACCACGCCCTTGGCGTGCGCCAGCCGTTCCCGCACCTGCTCCGGGGTAACAGGCACTCGAAAGCGCAGCTCCACCGCCTCGGCGTGACCGTACAACACGGGCACGCGGACGGCGGTCGGACTGACCTTAAGCTGCGGCATACTTAATATCTTGCGCGATTCGTTGACCAGCTTCATCTCTTCCCGGGTGTACCCGTCCTCGACAAACACATCGCACTGGGGCAGGACGTTGAACGCCATCGGATGGGTCGCGGACTGGCCTTGGACCGGAAACAGTGTCTTTTTCACATCGCTCGGTCCGGCTTCAAGCTCCTGGCTGAGCGCGTCGATAGCCTTCTGCCCCATGCCGCTGACTGCTTGATACGTGGTCACGGTGATGCGTTCCAACCCGAAGTCAACCAGTGGCTTGACGGCCACAACCAGTTGGATGGTGGAGCAGTTTGGATTGGCGATAATGCCCTTGTGTTCCCCTGCCGCCTGCGGATTGACCTCCGGGACCACCAAGGGCACGTCCGGATCGAGACGAAAGGCGCTGCTGTTGTCGATGACCACCGCGCCCCGTTCCACCGCCAGCGGGGCATAGGTCCGGCTGGCGGCGGCACCCGCGCTGAACAGCGCGATGTCGACCCCGTCAAACGCGGACGCCGAGACGGCTTCGACGGGTACGGACTGGCCCCGAAAGGGGAGCGTCGTGCCCGCCGACCGCGGGGAAGCCAAGAGCCTCAACTCTCCAACCGGAAACCCCCTGCGTTCCAATGTATCGATCATCTTGCGGCCGACTGCGCCAGTCGCCCCCAGCACGGCCACACAATATGTCTCCTTGCGCTGCACTCGTCCCCGACTCCTTGTCCCGCAGCCCTCCCGTCAGGGAGATGTCGACGGCCGCTCCTCGCGCCACCGTTCAATCAATAGCGGCTGCAGTTGTTTTTTCTCGAGAGCGGCTTCCAACGTCTCTGGAATCAACCGCATCTGCGCTACCAACGAGTTTATTTTAACATGCGGCGCGTCTTGGCCGAACGGAACGAAGAAAATATTTTTTGTATTGAGGAGCTTGGCGAGATTGAATAGATTGAGCCCCAGTCCGTCGTTGGTCGATATGGCCAACACCACGGGCCGGTCGTTGCGCAGTGTGGCTTTCGCGGCCATGAGGACGGGAGAATCGGTGTTGGCGTTGGCCAAGCGACTGAGTGTGCTACCCGTGCATGGGGCGATGACCAGGCTGTCCAGGCGCTTGCTCGGCCCCAGCGGCTCCGCCTCGGGAATGGTCCGTATGCCCTGTTGACCGGTCACAGCCTCGATTCGTTCCGCCCACTCTCCCGCTTCCCCAAACCGTGTGCCGACGCCCAGCACGGTGTTGGAGAAGACAGGCACGACCGTGGCGCCCATGGCCACCAGCCGTTCCACCTCCGGAAACACCTCGGCGTATGTGCAATGCGACCCCGTCACGGCAAACCCGATGGTCTTTCCCTTGACCTCCACACACAATCCCTCCTCAATTGGCGGCCAGAAGCCGGCACACGCTGGCGGCGATAATCCGCCCTGCTGTCTTGGGTGCCACCAGCCCCGGCAGACTCGGCGTCAGAATCGCCTTCATGCCACGCCGTTCCGCGTAGCGAAAGTCCGTGCCGCCCGGCTTGGAGGCGATATCGATAATCACGGTCTGACGCGGCATCACCTTCAACACCTCGGCGGTCAGGATGGGCGCGGGCACCGTATTGAACACCACATCGATGTCGCGCACCGCCGCCTCCAGTCCATTCATGGCCGCCGGCTCCAAGCCCATCTCGATAATTCGCGCCAAATCCGCCGTGTCACGGGCAGCCACACGAACCTTCGCCCCCAAGGCGGCCGCGGTCCTGGAAAGCGTTTGGCCGCAACGGCCAAAACCAACCACCAGAACCCGGGACCCGTGCAGGGTGATGTCCGTATGCTGCATCGCCAAGGCGATGGCCCCTTCGGCCGTGGGAATGGAGTTGAGAATGGCCACCTCATCCAACTCCATCAGCTTCACCAGCCGCAGGCCGGCCGACTGACACCATTGCTCAAGGACAGGCCGAGCGATGCCGGAGAAGACAAAGGTCCCTGGTTTGGCGGCTCGGAACAAGTCCTCACGCAGGTAGATGGGGTCATCCGCAAAGTGGCTGTCGACGCGACCGTCGTCCTCCATGCCCGCCACCGGCAGGACAATCGCGTCCACCTGGCTGAACACCGGATCCGACAGCGTTACGTGACGGATGTCCGGGAAGGACCTGGACAACTGGTCAAAGCCAATCAGCGCCACGCTCCCGTCCGATTCAATCACCTGCGCGATCACCTCGACCATGCGCGCGTCTCCCCCGATGAACAGCACCTGGCGGCCTGTCAGCATCCGCCATCGCCCCCTTTGCCACTGGGTCGATGCAATCTATGAGCGAACGCCCATCAAGGTGCTGCCGCCCACATGAAGAAAGCCCGACTGATGGGTCCATGGCGTGGCCTTCCCCTCAGTCGGGCTTGGATGCAATCTGACGTTTTAAGACGGTGCCCGGCCGCCTACGGCCGCACCCCTGTGGAACCAAATCCGCCCTCCCCCCGCTCCGTCTGTACGAACACATCCGTGGCTTCCAGTACGGCCCGGTGCACGGGGGCAAAGACCATCTGCGCGACGCGGTCCCCTGGCTCAATCGTGACCGCCTCGCTGCCAAAATTCATCAACAACACCATCACCTCGCCCGTGTAGTCACTGTCGATGACACCGACGCCATTGGGCAGGGCCAGGCCGTGCCGGAGCGCCAGACCGCTGCGGGCGTAAACCAAAGCCACGGCACACGGGTTGAGAATCTGGATGGCGATGCCTGTCGGGACCTTGACCCGCTCACCGGGTGCCACCGTGATGGCGGCAGGCAGGCAGGCGTGCAGGTCCATCCCGGCTGCCCCCGCCGTGGCGTACTTGGGGAGATACTCGGGTCGGAAGTGCGGGGACACGACGCGGTATTTGACGCGAATTTCAGCCATCCGCGTCACCTCACCCAGCGTGCGAACCGGCTGTCCGTCACCGGCCCGACCGCGGCCAAGGCAAAGTCCTGTTGCAGCAGCCACGCAGCCATCGCCTTCACGTCCGCCACGGTCACGCCGTTGATTCGGGCCAAGGTCTCATCCAGCGGGACTTCGCGCCCCAACACCAACTCATTCTTGCCCAGTCGGCTCATGCGACTGCTCGTGCTTTCCAGGCTGAGCATGATGGAGCTCTTTACCTGCTGCTTGCACTTCTGCAGTTCATTGTCTGTCAAACCTTTTTTGGCCAAATCCTCGCAAATGGCGTAGATCCGCTCCAGCACAGTGTCCACGTGTTCAGGCGAGGTGCCTGTGTACACCCCGAACATGCCGCAATCCTGATAGGCCGAATGGAACGAGAACACGGAATACGCGAGGCCACGCTCTTCCCGAATCTCCTGAAACAGTTTGGAACTGGGCGCGCTGCCAAGGGCGTTGTTGAGCAGAATGAGCGGATACAGACGTTCGTCGCCCGCAGCCAGCCCTGGAGCGGCCAAACAGATGTGGACCTGCTCGATGTCCTTCTCCCGAACGGTCACGCGGGCGTCGAAGCTGGGCGGAGAGACCTCCGCCGTCCTCTGGGCTGAGGCCGCAAAGGCCCGCCCAAACAGCCGCCGGACCGTATCCACCGCCCGGTCCTCGGGGATGTTGCCGGCAATGGCCACCACCACCCGCTCGGGGCGGTAATGACTCGCCACGTATTCCAGCAAATCCGCTCGGGTGAACGCCAGCAGATTGTCTTCCAGGCCGAGAATCGTATATCCCAAAGGATGATCGCGATACGCCCCCTCCGCGATGACGTCCATCACCAACTCGTCAGGGGTGTCCTCGTACATGCGGATCTCTTCAAGAATAACTTTCTTTTCCTTTTCCATCTCTTCTGGGTAGAATTGGGAATCAAAAAACATGTCGGCCAGGGTCTCAATCGCCGTGTCGAAGTGTTCATCCAAAACCTTGGCATAAAAGCAGGTGTACTCTTTCGAAGTGAACGCGTTGACATGCCCGCCAATTTCGTCAAACAACATGGCCAATTCCCTGGCCGAGAGACGATGGGTCCCCTTGAACAACATGTGTTCAAGAAAGTGGCTGATGCCGTTGTTGTTCTTAGTCTCAAAGCGTGAACCCGTGCCAATCCAAATCCCCATGCTCACCGAACGCATGCTGGGGATCTCCTCGCCCACGACACGCACTCCGTTATCCAACACGACTCGGTACGTCACTCCGCAGCCTCCCTGGGGTCAAGGCGACCGATGGAACGGACGCCTGCATCTGCCAGACTAACTATAGCAGACCGCCAATCCTCATCTCAACAAATCGGGAGGGGCTGTGGCCGGCTGTTCGCGCACCACCTGATCGACCGTTTTGAAGCTGTAGCCCTGCTCGCGCAGCCCGGCGATGATCTGTGGGAGTGCCTCCACGGTGGGCTTGGTGGGGTGCATCAGCAGGAGCATGCCGGGCTCGGCATGCGCCAACGCCCGCCCGGCAATGGCAGAGGCCGGAGGTCGACGCCAGTCCACGGTGTCCACCGTCCACAACACCGTGTAGCACCCGTATTGGCGAGCCAGTTTGACCAGCCGTTGGTCGTAACTTCCAGCCGGCGGAGCCAGCAAGTCCACGCGCACCCCTGTCGCCTGCTCAATGCGTTCTCGGGAGCCAGCAACCTGTGCGGTCAACTGCCCGGTGGACAGCTTGCGAAAATCGGGGTGCCCGCTGCCGTGGCTGCCGATGTCCATGCCCGCCCGCGCAATCTCCGACGACAGCTGCGGGTGCTTTTCCACCCACGCTCCGTCCAAGAAGAACGTCGCCTTCACGCCTTCCGCCGTCAACGTCTGCAAGACCGCGGGGATGTACTCCTCGCCCCACGACACATTGAACATCAAACAGGCCGACTTTTCCTCGCGCGGACCGCGGTAAATCGGCTCCGCCGGCAGATCCGCCAAGCGCACGCGAGGAGCCACCGTCCTCCATACCATATGAAGGTGGCCATCCTGTCGCAACCGGGTCTCGCGGACGCTGCCCGCCACGTCCAGCCGCCAACCGGACAGGCCGGGTATCGCGTGCCACACCCTATCTACTTGCGCGTTCACAGCGGGCCGGCCCCACTTCTCTCCCAGGGTCTGCAATTCAACCTCCATGTCTTTGTCCTTGGCGCTCGCCTGAGAAACAGTTCCTGCACAAACAACCCAACACGCAGTCAGGCACGCGAGCATGCGCAACCGGCGGCGTCCCATACAGATTCCCCCTCGCACGTCTTGTATCGAGGGTTAGCTTGTCCCGAATCGAAAAAATCCCTCCGAACGGGCGGAAGGATTCTTGCGGTCCACAAGACATGCATATGGAGGAAACAAGCGAAGACGGCCGGCCCGGCTTATCCGTGGCTGGCCAGGTTGCCAGACCGCTGGCGCTGGCGCAAAACTTCCTTGCGGGAAAGGTTGATGCGCCCCTGGCTGTCGATGTCCGTCACTTTTACGGTGATTTCATCCCCCACCTTACAGATATCCTCCACCTTGGCCACACGGCCCACGTCCAGTTGCGAAATGTGAACCAGGCCCTCTTTGCCAGGGAGAATCTCCACGAACGCGCCATACTTCTCCACTCGGGTTACGCGGCCCACGTAAGTGGCGCCTACCTCAACCTCACGCACAATATCCAGTATCTGCTGTTTCGCGCGTTCAGCCCCTTCGGCATCCACTCCCGAAATGAAGATGCGACCGTCCTGTTCAATGTCAATTTTCACGCCCGTATCCTCGATGATCTTGTTGATGACGCGCCCACCGGGCCCTATCACGTCGCGAATCTTATCCGGATTGATGCGCACCGTGATCACCCTCGGAGCGTAGCGGGACAGCTCGCCGCGCGGTTGGCCGATGGCCGCCAGCATCTTCTCCAGGATGAACATCCGCCCCTGGCGCGCCTGCTCCAGCGCCCGTTCCAGAATCCCCCGCGTGATCCCGGAGATCTTGATGTCCATCTGCAAGGCCGTGACCCCCTGGGCCGTGCCGGCCACCTTAAAGTCCATGTCGCCCAAGTGGTCCTCCAATCCCTGGATGTCCGTCAAAATGGCCACCTGGCCGTTTTCCTCCACCAGACCCATGGCAATCCCGGCCACTGGCGCCTTGATAGGCACGCCTGCGTCCATCAAAGCCATCGTGCTGCCGCAGATGCTCGCTTGGGACGTGGAACCGTTGGACTCCAACACTTCCGACACGACACGAATGGCGTACGGGAATTCGTCTGGGGACGGAATCACCGGATCTAGCGCCCGTTCCCCCAGGGCCCCATGGCCGATGTCCCGACGGCTGGGGGCCCGCAGCGGCCGCGCTTCCCCGACACTGAACGGCGGGAAGTTGTAATGATGCATGTAGCGGTTGGATTCCTCCAAATCCAAACCGTCGAGGATCTGCTCATCTCCGAGCGCCCCCAGGGTGCACACCGACAGCGCCTGCGTCTGCCCCCGCGTGAACAGACCGGAGCCGTGCGCCCGTGGCAACAGTCCCACCTCGCAGGAAATGGGGCGGATTTCGTTCAACTTGCGACCGTCCGGACGGATGCCTTCATAGATGATGGCCCGCCGCACTTCCTCTTTGAGGATGTCGTGCAACACCTCGTCGATGTCCTTCGCCTGCTCTGGGTAGTCTTCCGCCAACTGGGCCTGCACCCGTTCTCCAACTTCGGCGACCGCCGCTTCGCGGGCCTGCTTGTCCGGGTTCCGGATGGCACCTTTGATGTCCTCGGTCGCCAGCTCTCGTACCCGCCTCTCCAGCTCGGGGTCCACAACGTGCAGTTCCACTTCCCGTTTAGGCTTGGCCACGTCCTGTGCAAACGTTTCGATTTCCGCGATGACCTGCTTCACCGACTCATGCCCGAACAGGATGGCCTCCAGCATCTCCGGCTCCGGAACCTGATTGGCCCCCGCTTCCACCATGACAATCGCGTCCTTGGTGCCGGCCACCGTCAGGTGCATGTCGCTTTGTTCCGCTTCCTGGACCGTAGGGTTGATAACCAGCCGCCCGTCCACCCTGCCGACAATCACGCCCCCAATCGGCCCGTCAAACGGTATGTCAGAAATCGTCAGGGCGGCCGAGGTCCCAATCATCGCCGCAATCTCGGGGGCGCAATCCTGATCCACGGACAGGACCATGGTCACCACCTGGACCTCGTTGCGAAACCCTTTCGGAAACAGCGGCCGGATGGGACGGTCAATCAAGCGCGCGGCCAGAATCGCCTTCTCGCTCGGGCGTCCCTCGCGCTTGATAAACCCGCCGGGAATCTTCCCCACCGCGTAGAAACGCTCCTCATAGTTGACCGTGAGTGGAAAAAAATCGAGTTCCTTGGGCTCCTGCGAGGCGGTCACCGTGGCGAGCACGACCGTGTCGCCGTAGCGCACCGTCACAGCAGCCGTCGCTTGTTTTGCCAGCTTGCCGGTCTCAAGAACACACTTGCGGCCGGCAAGCTCAAATTCGTGCTGCTTCACCATACCGTTCAAAAATCCCCTTTCGCACCTGCATCGAGCGGTCCATCGGATGAATTCGGCCTTGTCCTAGCATTTCCTTCCGCTTACGAGACCAAGCCGACTCCTGTCGCCCGGCCGCTTCCGAAAAACATCCATGACCGATATAAACAAGGCGGGCCGAAGCCCGCCTCAATACCCGCTTACCGCCGCAGGCCCAACGCCTGAATCAGTTCACGGTAACGATTGATATCCTTCTTCCGGAGGTAGTTCAACAAATTCCGGCGATGGCCGATCATCTTGTACAACCCGCGCCGGGAATGATGGTCCTTCTTGTGCACTCGGAAATGCTCGGTCAAGTCGTTGATGCGCTCCGTCAAAAGGGCAATCTGCACCTCCGGGGAGCCCGTGTCTGACTCATGGGTGCGGAACCGTTCCACAATTTCACGTTTGCGTTCTTGGCTCAACAACCTCTATCCCTCCAAAAGTCTGCCGCGAGAATCCCTGTTACCGAAGAGAGCGTCTGGAGGCAACGACAGTCCGCGGCACAGTTTATGCGGGCAGATTACATTGGTCATACTGCATTAGAATACCACGAATCCATATCATGTGTAAAGCTCAATTTCCACGGACGCCCAGCATATCCTTGACTTTCGCAACGTCCTGCGCAATCTGCGCGCGCAGTTCCTCCAGCCCGGCAAACTTCCGCTCCTCCCGCACACGCCTCAGGAAGGACACGGTCAGAATCCGGTCGTACAAATCTTGCCGCACCCCAAACAGGTGCGCTTCCAAACGAAACTCCCGGCCATCAACCGTAGGACGGTAGCCTGCGTTCAGCACGCCGAACCAGTTTCTTCTGCGCGTGTGCTCCCGCCGCTCCCGCCCCGACTCGTCCCATTCGACCGACACCGCGTAGACGCCGGGCGCGGGCAGCACGTATTCATCCAGCAACTCCAAGTTTGCGGTGGGGAAACCGATGGTCCGCCCACGCGCATCCCCATGCACCACCCGACCTTGGATTCGGTAGGGGCGCCCCAACAAAGCCTCCGCCGCCTCCACCCGGCCGTGGGCCAAGTGCTCGCGAATGTGAGAGCTGCTCACCTTGAGACCGTTCTCCTCCACGTGGCTCACCACGCTCACGGGGACGCCCAGTTCTTCGCACAGGCGGCGCAGGTCCTCCACATCCGCGCGCCCGCCTTGACCAAAATGAAAGTCCGATCCCACCACCACGCGGCAGGGGCGCAGCGGACCCAGGTGGTCACGCACAAAAGTTTCGGCCGAGGTCTTGGCGTAGGTGCGGGAAAACTCCACCATGTACAGCGCATCGACTCCGAGCGCCCTCATTTGCCGCACCTTTTCTGCATACGGCGTCAGGGAAGCCCGGTATTCTTCCCGACCACCGAGCACCCAGGCGGGATGGGGCCAGAGGCTGTACACGGCCAGTTCCGCCTGCGGCTCAGCCTGTCGGGCGGCCTGCAGAATCGCCTGGTGACCGATGTGCACACCGTCAAACTTGCCAATCGCAATCACACACGCCCGGTCGCGTGCCGGGGGCCTGTCCTTGACGTCAATTACTTGCATGGCACGCCCTTCTTCCAGAAAACTTTCCGCGGCCGAATCCAACTACGCCCAGCTTCGCGGTGAACCCGCCCCACTGCCAGCAAACTCCCATCCGCCGCCATGACCGCCACGTCCCCCGCTGCCTCCGCCGTCCCCACATCCATTCCCGGCGGCAAGGGTACAGCCTGTCCGTGCGCCAGCCGCTGGCACTGCTCATCTCGAAGACGCAGGTGCGGCAGCGCGGCGACAGCCTCCTCCATCGGCAACAGCGCCCGCGCTGGGTCTGCTGCGTTCTCCCACTCCGAGAGCTGGACCGCCTGCCCCAGATCAAACCGCCCTGACCGGGTTCTCCGCAGCGCTCCCATGTGAGCCGGCAGACCAAGGGCCTCGCCCCAGTCTCTGCACAACGAACGGATATACGTACCTGTAGAACACACCACACGAAACCACGCGCGCGCCTCATCCCCGGCTGTGAAGGAAACAACCTCCAGATTGGTGATCTGCACGCGCCGCAGCGGCAGCTGCATGGCCTCGCCCCGCCGCGCCCGCTCGTACGCGCGCTGGCCGTCAATATGTACTGCCGAGTAGGCGGGGACTCGTTGGTCGTAACCCCCGACAAACCGGCGCGCCGCCGCCTGCACCGCTTCCACCCGCAGATGGCGTGCCGAGGCGGACGTCACCACGCGACCGCTGGCATCGTCGGTATCCGTGGCTCGACCGAACACCACTTCGCCGTCGTACGCCTTCTCCGCGGCCGAGACGTACTCCAACAGGCGTGTGGCGTCGCCCACGCACAGCACCAATACCCCAGTGGCGTCCGGATCGAGCGTACCAGCGTGGCCGATCTTGCGGATTCCGAGCCGCCGTCTTGCCCTGGCCACCACATCATGGGAGGTTATCCCCGCAGGCTTGTCCACCACAAGAATGCCGTGCACCATCCGTCCATCATCCCCGTCACGCGCGGCCTAACTCGGTGGCGACCGCCACTGTCAGCCTGTTCATCGCCTCAGCCAACGGCAGCCCCAGCGTGCAGCCGGCAGCCCGGACATGGCCGCCACCGCCAAACTCCTGGGCAATCTTGGCCACATCCACCCGCCGCTTGGAACGCAGGGACACCTTCACCTTGCCGTCCGGCGTCTCCCGGAACAGCATCCCGACCTCCACCGTGTCGACGCTGCGCGCGAACCCCACCAAACCCTCCGCGTCGTCGTCGTCGGCGCCCGCCTCCGCCAACATAGCGCGGGTCACATACAGGGTGGCCAGGCGCCCGTCTTCCTGCAGGCGCAAATTGGCCAGAGCCGACTGCAGCAACCGCATCTGCGGCCAAGTGCGCGATTCCAGCGCCGGCTCCGCCACATCGTAGGGCTGTACACCGCTGGCCAGCAGTTCGGCCGCAATCTCGTGCACCTCACGGGTCGTGTTGGGCAGCGAGAAGCCCCCCGTATCGGTTAACAAGCCGGTATAGAGGCAAGTCGCCAACGCCTCGGACAAGGGCAACCCCAGCTGGCGAGCCACGTGATACAGCAGTTCGCAGGTGGCCGCCGCCTGCGGGTCCACATAGTTGGCGGCACCGTAACGAGGATTCGTCTGGTGGTGATCGATGTTGACCACGAGCGCCTCGTCGGCAATGTAGGCAGACACGCCCTCGTACCGCCCCTGGTCAGCGCAATCCAGCGCAATCACCTGCTGAAATTGTCGATCCGTCCGTTCCCCGGCCACCTGGGCCTTGGCGAACCCGGGCAAGTAGGAGAAGCGCCGCGGCATTGGCTCCGCGACGAGCAGCCGCCACGACTTGCCCAGACTGGACAGCATCTCGGCCATCGCGAAGGCGCTGCCCAAAGCGTCCCCATCGGGCCGCTCGTGGGTGACAATCAGCCAGTCGTCCCGCTTCGCAATCACCTCCGCGACCTGCTGCAAATCGGCCGCTTGACGCGGGGCCGGATTCCACATGCGCTCACGCCTCCCCTTGCGAGTCCTTCTTGAGCTCCCGCAGCACGCTCTCTATCCGCGCGCTGTAAGCCCCCGATTCATCAAGCTTGAACACCAATTCCGGCGTCAGACGGAGATGCAGGCGACGGGCCAACTCCCCACGCAGATAGCCGGTCAACTTGCTGAGGGCGGACAAGGTGTGCCGTTTCGTCTCCTCGTCTCCCAGCACGCTGACGTACGCCTTCACATGCTGCAGGTCGTTGGCCACCTCCACCCGCGTCAGGGTTGCGAACCCCACGCGCGGGTCCTTCACCTCCGAACGCATCAAGGCGGCCAGTTCCTTTTTCATCTGTTCAGCCACACGCTGAGCGCGCAGACGAGCCAATGTCTTCAGCCTCCTTCGTCCAGGCGACGGACGCACTCCGGCCGCCAAGGGGTTCAACATCGACTAGGCTTTCTTGACCGCCTCCATCTTAAAGGCCTCCACCACGTCGCCAACCTTGATGTCATGGAAGCGGTCCAGGGTCAAGCCGCACTCAAAGCCCTGTGCGACCTCGCGCACATCGTCCTTGAACCGTTTCAACGAATCGAGCGCCCCTTCGTACACAACAACCCCATCGCGGATGACGCGCGCCTCCGCGTCGCGGGTCATCTTGCCGTCGGTCACGTAGCAGCCGGCCACGGTGCCCACCCGTGAGATCTTGAACACTTCGCGGACCTCCGCGTGTCCAAGCACGACCTCCTGAAATTCCGGATCCAGCATGCCTTTCATGGCGGCCTCCAGCTCTTCGGTGACATTGTAAATCACCCGGTACAGGCGAATGTCCACCTTCTCCGCCTCAGCCACCCGGCGGGCGTTCGCGTCCGGGCGCACGTGGAAGCCGATGATGACCGCGTTCGAGGCTTTGGCCAGCAAGACGTCGTTTTCGTTGATGGCGCCGGCTCCTTTGTGAATCACCTTGACCCGCACGCCCTCGACGTCAATCTTCTCAATCGCGCCGACGACCGCTTCCACCGACCCCTGAACATCGGCCTTCACGACAACGTTCAATTCTTTGACGCCGCCCTCCTGGATCTGCCGATACAAATCGTTCAAGGTGACGCGAGCGGATTGCTCCATCTGGGCCGCGCGCTCGCGGTTCAAACGCTTTTGCACCAAGGCCCTGGCGGCCCGTTCATCGTCATACACCACAAACCGGTCGCCGGCGCTCGGAACATCGCCCAAGCCCTGAATTTCCACCGGTGTGGAGGGACCCGCCTCCTTAATCCGCTTGCCGCGGTCATTGACCATCGCCCGTACGCGGCCATAGGTGGTCCCGGCCACGACGATTTGCCCCACTTTCAGCGTGCCATTTTGCACCAGGACAGTGGCGACCGGGCCCCGGCCTTTATCCAGCTTGGCCTCAATCACCGTCCCGCGAGGCCTCGCATCCGGATTGGCCTTCAATTCCTGGATGTCGGCCACCAACAGGACCATCTCCAGCAGGGTGTCCAGGCCTTCCTGTTTGAGCGCGGAGATCTCCACGAAGATGGTGTCGCCGCCCCACTCCTCCGGGACCAACTCGTACTGGGTCAACTCCTGCTTGACCCGGTCCGGATTCGCCCCCGGCTTATCGATCTTATTCACGGCCACAAGAATCGGCACGTTGGCCGCCTTCGCATGGTTGATGGCTTCTACCGTCTGCGGCATCACTCCGTCGTCCGCCGCGACCACCAGGATGGTGACGTCGGTCACCTGCGCGCCGCGCGCACGCATGGTGGTAAACGCCTCGTGCCCTGGTGTATCCAGGAACGTGATGCGGCGACCGTCGATTTCCACCTGGTAGGCCCCGATGTGCTGCGTAATGCCGCCTGACTCCGAAGCGGCAACCCGGCTGTGGCGAATCGCGTCCAAGAGCGTGGTCTTGCCGTGGTCCACGTGCCCCATGATCGTGACCACCGGCGGCCGCGGGCGCAGATCTTCCGGATTGTCCTCGGTCACCAGCATGTCGATGGCCTCTTCGTCAGCCGGCTCGACAATCTCCAGCTCCACGCCAAATTCGCCGGCTATTAACTCCATCGCATCGGTGTCGATCTCCTGGTTGATCGTCGCCATGATGCCCAGGAACAACAATTTTTTGATGATCTCGGAAGCTTCCCGGTGCAGCAGCTTCGCAAAATCCCCGACCGACATCGGCCCTTCAACCGTGACTTTGGTCGGCAGCGGCTGACGATTCCCATTGCCTTGTCCGCGCCGGCGAGACCCGCTCTGACGCTGCAGAAGCTTCTCCTCGTTGAACTGCTCCTTGCGGTCAAACTGGTCTTTGTCGGGCCGCTCCTTGTCCTTGCGCCCCGTCACCGGCTTGCTTTGATTCCCCGTGACCGGCGCCGGCGGAATGGGAGTGGGCCGACCAAAACCACCGCCTGGCCGACCGCCGGGTCGACCTCCCGGCCGGCCGCCACGGCCGCCCCCTGCAGCGCCGCCAGGACGCGGCCCCGCTCCCCGGCGTTCACCTGGCCTATCGGAGGGACGCCTATCCGACCGCCCTCCGCCGACGCCGTCCGACCGGCGGTCACTGGTACGCTCGTCCCGGCGTCCATCGCCGCCCGGCCGGCCGCCGTAATCTCCGGCAGGCCGACCATTGCGGGGGTAACCCCCTGATCGCGCGGGCGCTTGCGCAGCTGAACCGTCCGCGCCCCCCGCCTGCGTCCGGACCGTTCCCGCCGCACCCTCGGCGCGCGCGGGCTGCCGGCTCCGCTCGTCAAAGGAGCGCCCCCTGTCCCGCTGCGGCATCCCCGATCCCGCGGGATTCCGGCCGTCCCGGCGAGCCGTCTGCCCTTCCCGGCCATTGTACCGGTTGCGCGTCGAAGCCCCGCCTTGCCGGTCGGAATCGACCTGCGCCTGTTGACGGGCCGCCCGCTCCCGGTTCCGCTGCTTCTCCCGCAGTTCACGTTCCACTTCGCTGGCGTGCCGCTCAGCCGCCCGCCGCTTGACGTCGCGAAAGAACTGCTCCACCTTCTCCACCATGTCGTTGTCCATCACGCTCATGTGATTGGCCACCGGAACATCCAGCCGATTCAATATGGTAATAATTTCCTTGCTCGACATGTTCAACTGCTTCGCGTATTCATAGACCCTCAGTTTCGTCAAAAGCTTCACCTCCGTAAATTGCCAGCAGAGAGCGCCGCAGCCGCTCGGCAAAGGCTGCATCCAACACGGCCGCCACGACCACGGCCCTGCGCCCCAGTGCCCGTCCGAACATATCCTTGTCGGGTCCCCGCAGTAATGGCACTTGGTAATACGTACACTTGTCGCGGAATTTCTTCGCGACGTTCGCCCCCGCGTCCCCCGCCAGCACGACCAATTGCGCCTGCCGCGCCCGAACTGCCGCCAGCGCAGCCTCGGAACCTACCCGCATCCGGCCGGCCCGCATGGCCAGTCCAAGCCAATTGTTGAGTGTCCGAAGTTCGCTCGCAGCAAGGGCCGGCGTCGGCTCCGTCGGGTCATCCATCGCCGTTCCCTCCCTGCAAGCGAGCTTCCAGGTCATCGTAGATGCCGGCCGGCACCGGGTTCTTCAGCGCGCGCTCCAACGCTTTGCGCTTGCGCGCTTGCCGCAGGCATTCAGGCCGTCCGCACAGGTACGCCCCCCGACCGTTGCGCTTGCCGGTCGCGTCGAGCACAATCTCCCCTTCTGGAGTCAGCACAACGCGGATGAGCTCGCGCTTGGGGAACATCTCCTGACATCCGACACACTTGCGCAGGGGCACCTTCCGCTGCCGTTGCACACGCATCCCTCCCTCGACACTCCATAGCTGTCTATACAGCAGAAACCACAAACGGATTACGGCTCGTTTAACCAATCCTCGGACAAGGTGCCGATGTCGTCGTCTTCCTCGTCCGCAAAGCTGCCAATCGTCCCGAACATGCCCAATTCAGCCGCCTGAGTCTCGCTCTTGATGTCAATTTTCCATCCGGTCAGTTTGGCCGCCAAGCGAGCGTTCTGTCCCTCCTTGCCAATCGCCAGAGACAACTGGTGATCCGGAACGACGGCGCGGGCGATGTGCTCGTCCTCCATCACCTGTACCTCGGAAACTTTGGCCGGCGAGAGAGCATTGGCGACAAAGGTCGCGACATCCTCATCCCACTTTACAATATCGACCTTCTCCCCGTGCAGCTCATTGACCACGGCCTGCACCCGCATGCCTCGCGCGCCGACGCAGGCGCCAATCGGATCCACCTCCGGATTGCGCGAATGCACGGCGATCTTGGAACGGTATCCGGCCTCACGCGCCACCGCCCGAATCTCGACCACCCCGTCGTAAATCTCCGGAACCTCCAGCTCAAACAGGCGCTTTAAGAATCCGGGATGAGTGCGTGACAACGACACCTGCGGCCCCTTGGACGTCCTTTCAACCCGGGCGATGAACGCCTTGACGAAGTCCCCCGGCCGCAGAACATCCCCCGGCATCTGCTCGGAAGCCGGCAGCACGGCCTCCGCCTGCCCTACATCCACGTAAGCCGCGCGCCCATCGGATCGCTGGACGACTCCGGTCACGATTTCCTCCTCACGGTCGGAGAATTTGCTGTAGATGATAGACCGTTCCGCTTCGCGAATCCGCTGGGTGACCACTTGCTTCGCTGTCTGCGCGGCAATGCGGCCAAAGTCCCGTGGCGTGACCTCAATTTCCACCACGTCGCCGACCTGGTATTTCGGATTCAAATCCAGTGCCGCGTCCAGCGAGATCTCCAGCCGTGTGTCAGTCACCTCCTCGACCACCGTCTTCCTGGCGTAGACGTGCACCTCGCCCGTCTCCCGTTCAATTTCGACGCGCACGTTGGCGGCTGAATTAAAATTACGCTTGTAACCGGAAATCAGCGCGGCTTCGATGGCTTCCAGGAGCGTGTCCTTGTCAATTCCCTTTTCCCTTTGCAGCTGCTCCAACGCGTCGATGAAATCCACATTCATGGGACGTCGATTCCCCCTTTGGCTGTCGCGACTCGATTACCACTCAAGCGACAGGCGAGCCGCCGCCACCTTGGAGAACGGCACCAGCACGCGGCGTTCAGCTCCCCCGGCCTGGCGGGTGATGGTCAGCGTCTGCCCATCGAAATCGTCCAGCACCCCTTCAATCACCTTCTCGCCAGCAAGCGGCTCGTATAATTTCACCCGCACCGCTCGACCCACGGCTCGCTCGTAATCCTCCGGTTTCTTGAGAGGGCGCTCCGCACCTGGAGAGGACACCTCCAGGATATAGGCGTTCGGGATGGGATCAACCTCATCCAGGCGCTCCGACAACGCCTCGCTGACACGGCTGCAATCGTCAATGTCCACGCCGCCCGGTTTGTCGATGAACACACGCAGGTACCAGGTGGCTCCTTCCTTTGTGTATTCCACCTCGACCAGATCCACGCCGGACGCCTGGACTATCGGTTCCGCCAACGCTTGTACGATGTCGGTCACGGACTGCTTGGGCACGAACGTTCCTCCCTCAAAACCCGCTCTGGGTCGTTTGCGGCTTGGCGCCCATGGCGCGTAACGGGCGTTGACAGCCTCATAAATCGAAGAGTGGGTGAACCCCACTCTTCGCCGCACAACCTATACGGAGTCTAACAGAGCCATTATAGCACCGGTACGCCGCAGTCGCAACGCTTGGACGGAGCCCCACTGCGAGCTGCCGTTGCAGAGGTCAGGTCCGGGTGGTATTGTGGGATGCAGACCGCGCAGGAAGGTGGGGATTTTTATGGAAACAATCAGCGGTCTGCGCAACGTCGCCATCATCGCCCACGTCGATCACGGCAAGACGACGTTGGTGGACCAGCTTCTGCGCCAATCGGGGCTGTTTCAGAGCCATCAGCAGATTGAAGAACGGGCCTTGGATTCCGGCGAGTTGGAGCGGGAACGAGGCATCACGATATTAGCGAAGACCACAGCCATTCCCTATCAGGGCGTCAAGATCAACATCGTGGACACCCCTGGCCACGCGGATTTCAGCGGCGAAGTCGAGCGGATCGTGAAAATGGTAGACGCTGTGCTGCTTGTGGTCGACGCCTTTGAAGGAGTCATGCCGCAGACACGGTTTGTATTGGAACGCGCACTGGCGGAGGGGCTACCCGCTATTGTCGTAATCAACAAAATGGACCGCGACAACGCGCGCCCCCAAGAAGTGGTCGACGAGGTGCTGGACCTGTTCATTGATCTGGGGGCTTCGATGGAGCAGTGCGAGTTCCCGGTTGTCTACGCGTCTGCGCTGCGTGGCACAGCGAGCCGGCAACCGGATGATCCTGGCACCGACATGCGTCCTCTGTTTGACGCCATCCTGGAACATGTCCCGGCCCCGAAGGTGGATGTGACAGCCCCGTTGCAGTGGCAGGTGACCATGCTCGACTACAACGAATACCTGGGACGCATCGGCATTGGCCGCATCGCCCGTGGTACGGTGCGAGTCGGCGACGCGGTGGCCATTCTGAAGCGCGACGGCAGCGTGGACAAATCCCGCATCGTCAAGTTGTACGCTTTCGAAGGATTGCGCCGCCAGGAAGTGGACAGCGCCAGCGCGGGGGATATCATTGCGATGGCAGGCCTCGGGGACATCACGGTGGGAGAGACGGTTGCGGCCATCGAGGCGCCGGAGCCGTTGCCGCTGTTGGCCATCGACGAACCAACCCTGGAAATGACGTTCATGGTCAACGACAGCCCCCTGGCAGGGCGTGAAGGTGTACACGTCACCTCGCGCAAGCTGCGCGAACGGCTGTTCGCGGAGTTGGAGTCGGACGTCAGCCTGCGGGTGGAAGAGACAGAGGAGGCGGACCAGTTCCGCGTCGCCAGCCGCGGGGAACTGCATCTGTCCATCCTGATTGAAACCATGCGCCGCGAGGGATATGAGCTGCAGGTGTCGAAACCGCGCGTCATCGTGCGCCGCGAGGACGGACAGGTTTTGGAACCTATCGAACACCTGGTGGTGGACGTCCCGGACGAGTTTGTGGGAGCCGTGGTTGAAGCGCTGGGCATGCGCAAGGGCGAGATGCAGTCGATGACGCCAGCGCCGTCCGGAAACACCACACGTATGGAGTTTCTTGTCCCGGCACGCGGCCTGATTGGCTTTCGCGGCGAATTTCTCACGCTGACCAAGGGTTACGGGACCATGCACCACACCTTCGCCGAATACGGCCCCTGGCGCGGCGATGTGGTCACGCGCCGGCAGGGGGTGCTGATTGCCAGCGAAGGCGGGACGGCGACCGCCTACAGCCTGCAGGCCCTTGAAGACCGGGGGGTCATGTTCGTCACGCCGGGCACCGTCGTGTATGAAGGCATGATTGTTGGCGAGCACACCCGGGAAAACGACCTGACCGTGAACGTCACCAAGCAAAAGCACATGAGCAACGTGCGCTCTTCCACCAAGGAGGAGACCACGCGGCTCAAGGCTCCGCGCATCTTAAGCTTGGAAGAGGCCATCACCTACATCACGGACGACGAGCTGTGCGAAGTGACGCCCCAGAGCATCCGCCTGCGCAAGCGGTATTTGAACAAAGGAGAGCGGGAGCGCAAAGCGAAGCAAAAGCGCCAGGCCCCGCCCGTGCAAGCCTGACGCGAGCGTGAGTCAACCGCCACGGCAACGGTTCATCCCCGGGTCACACTTCCGGGTACAGCCCGAGGTGGGCCGCACGGATGCCCATCTCGGCCAACTCGGCCCGCACTTGGCGCCATTTTGGAGCCGCCTCGGGGTCCCAATCCACATCGACAAAGAAGACGTAGGTGCCCAGCCCTGTGCCGCTGGGCCTGGATTCGATGCGGCTGAGGTTGAATCCCCTGCCGCAAAACACGCGCAGGGTGTCAACAAGTCCGCCGGGCCGATTCGGTACCCCCTCCAGGACTAACGACCGCTTGCGCCGGCCGCCGTGCCGGCGCACGGCCCGCGGCGTCAGCATGGGCAGGCCAATCAAGCCAAAGCGGGTTTGATTCCCCTCGCTCGCGGCCAGGCACGTGTAGGCAGCGGCTAATCCCTGAACAGCCGCCGCCTGGGCGGAGCCGATGGCCGCCCATTGACGCTGTCCTGCCTCGCGTACGTGGCGAGCCGCCTCGGCCGTGCTGGCCACCGCCGTGAGGCGGGCATGGGGCAGATGCTCGGACAGCCACGATTGGCATTGAGCCAGCGCCTCGGCCTTGGAAAACACCTCTTCAATCTCGTTCAGCTCCACATCCGCACTCACGGTCAACAAGAAGTGTTCAATGGCCAAGGTGTGGGTGGCGACAATCTGCAGGTCCGCCCAATGTGAGGAAGCTTGGTCCATGGTCCGAAAAGCGATTTGGCCAAGCAAGTCCCAACTGGTGGTAACACCGCCGTGAATGGTGTTCTCCAACGGAATGGAGGCAAACGGAGCCTCCCCTTCCCGGCCCGCTTCCACCGCTTCCCGACACTCCCTTTGCGTCCGCTCAATGACGGCCGCAATGGACGGCAGCGGACAAGCCTCCACCGTTCTGCCCGGCCACAGCTTGATGAAATACGCGGCAGCCTCCTGCGAAAAGGTTCCCTCCGGCCCCAAGTAGTATAGACGCACGGTATCCCCCCTGCACGACTCAAAATAGAGACAGTTGATTGGTCTCCGGCAACGACTTCAGACACCCCAGGGAATCCAGGATGTCGATGACGGCACGGGAGACTTTGCTCCGCGCCTGCAGGTCCTCGATGGACAGGAACGCGCCCTGCTGACAGGCTTCATAAAGACTGGTGGCGGCGCTCTCCCCCACCCCCGGGATGGCAGCAAACGGCGGCAGCAGGGCGTTTTCAGACTCCACCACCTGGAACCGGGTGGCATGAGACTGGTACAAGTCAATCGGAAGGAAGCGATACCCGCGCGCTGTCATCTCCAACGCGACTTCAAGCACGGTCAGGAGGCTTTTTTCCTTCGCGGACGCGGCGTTTCCCTTGGCCTCCAGCTCCTCGATGCGATTGCGGATGGCTTCCTTGCCGCGAACCATCAATTCCACGTCGAAGTCATCCGCCCGCACCGTAAAGTACGTCGCATAAAACGCCAGTGGATGATACACCTTGAACCAGGCGATGCGGACCGCCATCAGGACATATGCGGCAGCATGCGCCTTGGGGAACATGTACTTGATCTTGCGCCCAGACTCGATGTACCACTCCGGCACGCCGTGCTCACGCATGTATTGGGCGTCTTCTTCCTTGACGCCTTTGCCTTTCCGGATCGACTCCATGATCTTGAACGCCCGCGCCGGTTCCAAGCCCTTGTAGATCAGATACACCATGATATCGTCGCGCGCACAGATGACCTCGGACAAGGTCGCGATCCCGTTGCGAATCAGGTCCTGCGCGTTGTTCAGCCACACATCCGTCCCGTGCGACAGGCCGGAAATTCGCACCAGCTCGGAAAACGTCGTCGGCCTCGTGTCCTCGAGCATCTGCCGGACAAACTTGGTGCCGAATTCGGGAATCGCAAAGGTGCCCGTGGCGGACCGGATCTCTTCGGGAGTCACGCCGAGGCTTTCAGTCCCGCGGAACAGCTCCAGGACCTTGGGGTCGTCCAACGGTATGGACTTTGGGTCCACACCCGTGAGGTCCTGCAGCATGCGGATCACCGTCGGATCGTCGTGGCCGAGGATATCCAGCTTCAGCAGACACCGCTCAAGTCCGGAATGGTAGTCGAAGTGAGTGGTCAAGGTGCCGGTTGTCTTGTCGTCAGCCGGGTATTGCACGGGCGTAAAATGATAAATGGTCTCGTGCCGGGGCACCACCACCTGTCCGCCCGGGTGCTGGCCGGTCGTGCGCTTGACCCCGGTGCACCCCTCCACCAGCCGCTCCATCTCCGCGCTGCGCAGATGCAGCCCCCGTTCCTCGGCGAACTTGCGAACATATCCGTAGGCGGTTTTCTCCGCCACCGCGGAGATGGTCCCGGCTCGGAACACATGGTCCTTGCCGAACAGTTCTTCCGTGTACCGGTGCGCCCGGGGCTGGTACTCCCCGGAGAAGTTCAGGTCGATATCCGGGACCTTGTCGCCGTTGAAGCCCATGAACGTTTCAAACGGAATGTCCTGACCGTCCTTCACCATCGACGTGCCGCAACGAGGGCAGTCCTTGGCCGGCAGGTCGAATCCGGAGCCGACGCTGCCGTCCGTGATGAATTCGCTGTGCCGACAGGACGGACAGCGGTAATGGGGCGGCAGCGGATTGACCTCCGTAATGTCGGTCATCGTGGCCACCAAGGAGCTTCCGACAGAACCTCGACTGCCGACCAGGTACCCGTCCTGCAGCGACTTGGTGACCAGCTTGTGAGCAATCAGGTAGACCACGGCAAAGCCGTTGTTGATGATAGAATTCAGTTCCTTTTGCAGCCGTTGCTCGACCAGGTCCGGCAACGGGTCTCCGTACCAGCGCTTGGCCTTGTCATAGGCCAGCTGGCGAATTTCGTCTTCCGCTCCGTCGATGACCGGCGTATACAGATCATCCGGTATCGGCTTGACCACCTCGCAGGCGTCCGCGATGGCGCGCGGGTTGTCGATGACCACCGCCTTACGGTCCTGCTCCTCCAGGTGTTCAAAGTCGGCCAACATTTCGTCGGTGGTGCGGAAGAACAGCGGCGCCGAACGCGCGTCCTGAGTGCCCGGTTGAGCCTGCAGGAACACCTCGCGAAAGACCCCGTCCTTGGGATTGAGGAAGTGCACGTCCCCAGTCGCCACCACCGGCTTGTTCAGCCGCTTGCCCAGTTCGACAATCTGTTTGTGCATGTCGCGGATGCTCTGCAGGCTTTGCACAGTTTCGTCGCGGACCAGGTTTTCATAGTGGCTGGGCGGCTGAATCTCCAGGAAATCGTAGAATTCGCAGATCTCTTCAATCTCCTCAAGCGATTTGCCGCGCAGAAAGGCTTCCACCAATTCGCCGCGCTGACAGGCGGACCCAATCAACAGGCCCTCCCGCAGACGCACCAGCTCGCTGCGCGGCAACCTCGGCACACGGTGCAAATAGCGAGTATGGCCGAGCGACACCAGCTCATAGAGATTGCGCAATCCTGTCTGGTTGACGACCAGGATGGTGGCGTGAAACGGCCGCACGCGCGACATATCGATGTCCCCGGACAGTTGATTCAACGCCTGGAGATCGCGTATCCCGCGCTCGCCCAAATCCTTGAGCATGCGCAAAAACAGTTTGGCGGTCGCCTCGGAGTCGGCCAAGGCCCGGTGATGGTTGACCAGTTCGATGTGGAACTTGTTGGTCAATGTCTTCAGCCGATAATTTTTCTCGCCGGGATACAACAGGCGAGCCAGGGCAAGGGTGTCAATGACCGGCTGCGTCCAGTCCTCCATGCCAATCCGCTTCGCACACTGATGCAAGAACCCGACGTCAAACTCCGCATTGTGCGCGACCAACACAGCATCGCCCACAAACTCGCGAAAGCGCGCCATGGCTTCGGGCAGCTTGGGCTGACCCGCCAACATATCCGGCGAAATGCCGGTCAGCTCGGTGATTTTCGCAGACAGCCGGCGTTCGGGATCAACCAGCGTGGTGAAGCTATCCACCAACTCGCCATTTTTCACCTTGACGCCCGAGATCTCGATCAAGGTGTCTTCGCGGGCGTTCAACCCCGTCGTCTCCGTGTCGAAGACGACATACTCCCGCGTAGGCTCAAGCGCAATCGGCGCCGGACGATAGACGATAGGGGTGCCGTCGTCGACCACGTACGCTTCCACACCCAAGAGCACCTTGATGCCGTACTTCTGCCCAAGTTCGTAGGCCTCGGGAAACGCCTGCACCCCACCGTGGTCGGTGACGGCGATGGCGGGGTGTCCCCACTCGGCCGCCTGCTCCATCAAGCGCTGCAGAGGCGTCACCGCGTCCAGAGCCGACATCGGGGTATGCAGGTGCAGTTCCACGCGCTTGTCCACCGCCGTGTCGGTCCGCCGCGGCGGCTCGGCCGGGCGCATGGCGTGAATCATGAGCACCAGCTCTTTTTGGTAGGGATCAAATTGCACTGCACCCATGACGCGCACGTAAGAGCCGGAACGGAGTGGATCCAGCGCCTCCATTTGGCGGGGCGAATTGGTAAAGTATTTTGCGGTGATGGAATCCTCTTCGTCGGTCAGATTGAATTGGTAGAGTTTGCGCCCACTCGGCAGCACCCGGGTCTCCAACTTGAAGACGCGTCCCTCTACGACCACGCTCCTCATCTCGTCCGCGATGTCTTTCATCGGGGTCACGGGGCCATGGATGTCGCCCTTCCCTATCGTCAGTTCGGGAATCGGCTCGTCGTCGCGCTCACGACGCCCCCGCCAGGAAGAGGAGGCGTCCGCCCGGGAGGTGTCGACAGCAGGCGGTTGGGCCTCTGCTGCCTGCCGTTCACGCTGGGCAATCTCGACCACCTCCTGCCGCTGTTGGGCCAGCAGCTCCTGGCGAAGCTGCTCCGCACGCTCTTTTGCGTCCGCAGCCACATCCAACCGGACAATCAGGCGCAGGCCCAACGCCTGTTCCGCCAGGCGGGCCAACCATTCGCCCGCCCGCTTGCGCTCCACCTGTTCCTGCAGGGATGGACTCTCCAACCAAAACCTGGCGTTGACCGTGGCATCGGGCGATACGGATGAATCCTCGACCACCACCTCGCGTCGCGCCCGGCGGAACAAATTGCCGACCAACGGTTCCACGCCCGCATACGCGTCCAGGAGCGCCTGCACCATGGCCGAAGCCTCTGCTGGCGTGGGCCGCCGCTCCCAGACGGGAGACAACAGCTGCAACTCCACGCTGGGCGGAAAGACCTGTTGGCACACCTGGCCCACCAGGCGATGATTTTGCAGGGCTTCCCACGCCTGCCGGTACAACTCGTCCGCCGTATCGATAGGATTGGCCGTTGCCGATGGCTCCCCTTGGGGGAACGGCGGCAAGGGTCGAACGACCAAGCGCTTGGCCTGAAGGTGCAGCTGCACCTGTTCAATCCCGCACAGGGGAAGCTGGAAACTGTCGCTAGATCCGACCGTATCCATTGCCAGCGCGTGCTGCATCTCGCTCATTCGTCTTCCTCCAACTACTCATCCCTTTAGAACAGCCTCGTGACATCTCGGTAGGTGATAACCACCGCAAACAACATCAACAGGGCGAACCCAACCAAATGCACGAGCCCCTCTTTGTTGGGGTCGATGGCGCGGCCGCGCACCGCTTCCACCAGCATAAACAACAATCGGCCGCCATCCAGCGCCGGAATCGGCAGCAGGTTAAACAGGCCCAGGTTCAAGCTGAGCAGACCCGCTATCATCACCACCTGCCAGAAGCCGCTCTGCGCCTGCTGGCTGATGACGTCCGCTATCCCCACAGGCCCCGCCAGGTCTTGGAATTGATGATGGACAAGCACATCGCCCAGGGCCGCCAGCATGTTCACGGAACCGAAATAGACCGCGGAGAAGCCACTGGCCACCGTTTGCACAGGGTTATGAGTGACTGGGTTGTTCACGCCAATCTGAGGAATCCCGGCGCTGGACAGACGCGGGTGGACCACCACGGTACGCTCCACCCCTCCGCGCTCAATGTCCATGCGAACGGGCCGTGGGGGATTCCCCTTGTCGGATCGGATCTCTTCGACCATATCCACCCAGGTATTCACTTTTTTGCCGTCAATAGTTATCACCTTGTCGCCTTCGCGAAGGCCCGCACTCCAAGCCGGCGATCCAGCGACCACGGCGCCCAAGGTCGGTTGATTCACGGGAAGCCCGGTGTGCGTGTAATAAGCTGCGAACAGAACCCCCGCCAACAAAAAGTTCATCACCGGACCCGCCAAGATGATGGCGGCTCGTTGCCACAGGGGTTTGCCTAGGACCTGCTCTTGTTTCTCCACCAACGGGATGGCATTGCGCGGGCTCGTCTGCAGCTGCGCATAAGGACGCACCTGGTACGTGCGCACCGCCCCGTCCGCCTCAATGGTCATCTGCAGCCGATCGACAAGGTCGAGCGCCCGCAGCACCCCGACCTGGCCGCCGCGCATGTCGCGCGGACTGCCCAGCTGCGCAATCCGTCCCTTCTCATCCAGGCGGAAGGCAATCTCCTCTCCCTTTCGAAAGAGAGCGTCCTGTGGCACCTCACCCGCCAGCTGCACCAAGCCTCCAAGCGGCCACAGGCGAATCGAGAACTCCGTGTCGCCCCAATTCCACTTGAGCAGTTTCGTGCCAAACCCCACCGCGAATTGGGGCACCGCCACCCCGCACCGCTTTGCGACGAGGAAATGGCCAAACTCATGCAGCACGATGCACACCAGAAACACAACCACAATCGCGATGGCCGACTTGAGAACCGTCATCAGCATCGCAGCGCTCAACAGGGTCACCCACTCCTCTCGACCAGCGCGCTCGCCTTGGCCCGCGCCCGGGCATCCGCCTCCAACACCTCCTCGAGACAGGATGCCGCACCTGGCTGCTCGCTTTCCAACACCCGCTCCACCAACTCCGGGATCGCCATAAACGGGATGCGTCCGGACAGGAAGGCGGCCACCGCAATCTCATTCGCTGCGTTCAGGATGCATGGGGCCAAACCACCCGCACGACCGGCCTGGTAGGCCAAACGCAGACTCGGAAACCGATGCCAATCCGGCTCTTCAAACGATAGCGGCCCGCACTCGGCCAGGTTCAACCGCGGCCATGCAGAAGAAATCCGCTGCGGGTAGGTCACCGCATATTGAATCGGCATGCGCATGTCCGGCGGGCCCATCTGGGCCACGATGGAACCGTCGCAGAATTCAACCAGGGAATGCACGATGCTTTGAGGATGTACAACCACTTTTATCTTATCATACGACACCGCGAACAAATGATGCGCCTCAATCACTTCGAGTCCCTTGTTCATCAGTGTCGCCGAGTCAATCGTGATTTTTTGCCCCATGGACCAATTGGGATGAGCCAAAGCCTGCTCCACGCGCACTGTCTGGAGCTGCTCCATGGCCCAGGTTCGGAAGGGTCCGCCAGAAGCTGTCAGCCAAATGGCATTCAATTCGGCGGCTCGCCCGGCGCGCAGGCATTGATGGACCGCCGCGTGTTCACTGTCCACCGGCACGACGACCGCTCCGTTTGCGGCCGCATGCGGCATGACCAAATCCCCCGCAGTGACCAGGGTCTCCTTATTCGCCAACGCCACGCGGGCTCCTCGTCCAAGCGCACTCCATGTGGGCACAAGCCCTTTGGCCCCCACGATGGCCGATACAGCGATGTCAGTTTCCACCTCGGCCGCTTCACGGAGTCCTGCGTCCCCCACCACGACACTCGGCTTAGGTGTCCACCCGGCCAGCCGGCTGAGCAGTTCCCGCCCGACGTCGTCGTCGGCTACAGCCACCACTTCAGGACGCCATCGGCGCACCTGCTCAGCCAGCAGTTGCGCGTTGCGCCCGGCCGCGAGGGCTCGCACCTGATACTCGTCGCCGAGAGCAGCCAGGACCTCCAACGTCAAGCGACCGATAACCCCTGTAGATCCCAAGACGGTTACCGTCGTTCCCACTGGGCAAGCCCCCTCTCGTGTTCGCCGTCCGTTTCGCAGCCAGAGTGGGCTCCGCGGACGGATCCCCTATCCAATCACTGAAACCAATTCGGCAACCGGGAGACCAATAGCAGCGCAAACGGAGCCGCGAAAATTAGGCTGTCCACCCGGTCCAGCAGCCCGCCGTGCCCGGGCAGCAGCCGTCCCGAGTCCTTGACGCCAGCCGTCCGCTTGTACGCGGACTCGATGAGATCACCTAATTGGCCGGCGACAGAGATCGCCGCGCCCAAGACAACATACGCCCACATGTGATGAGACGGGCGCACCAGCCAAGCAAAGACGAGCACACCGACGATAGCCCCCATCACGCCTGCGGCGGCGCCGCTCACCGTTTTGGCCGGGCTGATGGCAGGCCACAGTTTGGGGCCGCCTACCCGCCGACCAATCATGTAGGCGGAAGTGTCCGTCATCCAAATCCCAATCAACAACAGCCAGAGCCATAACCACCCATCCGCCAAACCACGAAGGGCCGCCAGACTCTGGCCACCATAACCTATGTACAGGGCGCCGACCCACGAACTGGCCGCCTGGGCCAGCGTCACTCGATTGCGCGTCACCACCGGCAGCAGCAAGGTGACCGCCACCATGATTTGCAGCACCCACAGAGCGTGCCAACCGGACCACCATTCAATCAGGCTGACCACCGCGTAATTGAAAACAGCCAGCGGGCGGTACCAGCGCTCCCCCAGCATCATGGTAAACTCCGCCGCGCAGAGCAGCGTAGCCAGCCAGACCGTGACTCGCCAAGGGATGTACCCCCAGGCGATCAGCGCGATCACGATAATGATTCCGATCGCTGCTGTCACGACCCGTTGCTTCAACATTCGGTCACCTACTTCAGCCCGCCGAAGCGACGTTTGCGTCGGCCATAATCGGTGAGGGCAGCAAACAGCTCTCGGCGTCCAAAGTCCGGCCACAGCACATCCGTAAACCAAAACTCTGCGTACGCCGCCTGCCAGATCAGAAAATTGCTCAACCGTTGCTCACCGCTGGTACGGATGATGAGATCGGGATCTGGCAAGCCAGCTGTGTCCAGGCGCTGACCGAAAGACTGTTCCGTCAACTCGTCCATTCGCATGCGGCCCTGCACAATTTCTTCCGCCACCCTGCGTACTGCCCCCAGAACATCCGCGCGGCCTCCGTAATTCAGAGCAAAGGTCACAATCATGCCCGCTCCCTCCTGGGTGCGCGAGAGCGTGCGGTCCACCGTATCCCTCGTATAGGGAGGAAGCTTCTCCACATCACCGATGAACCGCACACGCACCCCGCGCTCCACCAGTTCATCAATCTCCGTGCGGAAGAATTCCTCCGGCAGACGCATCAGGTACTCGACCTCGCTCTCGGGCCGCTTCCAATTTTCCGTTGAGAACGCGTACAAAGTCAAACATTGAATTCCCGCATCGTCACAGGCGCGAATGACCTCCCGCATCGCCAGCATCCCGGCGTGATGGCCGGCTGCTCGCGGCAGCCCGCGCCGCCGTGCCCAGCGGCCATTGCCGTCCATGATGATGGCGACGTGCCGCGGCAGATTTTGCGTCGGGACGGGCAAATCCTCCTGCCCCCGCCTCGCCCCGCGGAACCATCGTCCAATCACGCCGAACCCCGCGTCCCCTTTCATCCTCCAGCCGTTCTCCCGAGAACCTGCCAAGCCTCAGATTTCCTTGAGCTCGCGTTCCTTGACCTCGAGCATCTTGTCAACCTCGACGACAAACCTGTCGGTCAATTGCTGAATCCGGTCCATACCGCGTCGCACCTCGTCCTCCGAGACGTCGCCCGCTTTTTCGGTGCGCTTGAGCTCGTCGTTGGCGTCTCGGCGTACATTGCGGATGGCGACACGGGCCTCTTCCGCCATCCTGCGCACGACCTTGGTCAACTCCTGACGGCGCTCGTCGGTCAAAGGCGGGATCACGAGACGAATGACGGAACCGTCGTTCATGGGGTTGAGACCCAGGTCCGATTTTTGAATCGCCTTTTCAATTTCCGACAACACCCCCTTATCCCACGGCGTGATCACCAGTTGCCGCGGCTCTGGCACGGAAACGGTGGACACCTGATTCACTGGCATTTGAGCACCGTAATACTCCACCATCACCTTGTCCAGCATGGCGGGTGTGGCGCGTCCGGCACGCACCGTGGCCAAGTCCCGCTTCAACGCTTCAATCGTCTTGTGCATCCGGTCTTGGGCCGACTTGACAATGTCTTCAAGCACGCGTCTTCCCCCTTATGATGGTACCTATGGGCTCTCCGAGCACAGCCCGGCGGATGTTGCCCGACTCCCCGAGTGCAAACACCAACAGGGGAATGTCGTTGTCCATGCACAGGGATGTGGCGGTCGAGTCCATGACACCCAACCCTTGGCGCAGCACCTCGAAGAACTCAAGCTCGTCGTATTTCACTGCATCGGGGTTCAAGCGCGGATCGGCATTGTACACGCCATCCACCCCGTTTTTCGCCATCAAAATGACTTCCGCCTCGATTTCAGCGGCTCTCAGGGCGGCTGCGGTGTCGGTCGAGAAATACGGATTGCCCGTCCCCCCGGCCAAGATGATGACACGCCCCTTCTCCAGGTGGCGGATAGCCCGCCGGCGGATGTAAGGCTCGGCGACCTGGCGCATTTCCACGGACGTCTGCACCCGCGTGTCCACACCCAATTTCTCAAGCGCATCCTGCAGCGCCAACGCGTTCAAGACAGTGGCCAGCATGCCCATGTAATCGGCGGTCGCTCGGTCCATCCCCTGCTGACTGCCGGAGACCCCTCTCCAGATGTTCCCGCCTCCGACCACCACCGCGACCTGCACACCCAATTGCACCACTTCGCGGATCTGTTCGGCGATCCGTTGAATCACGTTGGGATCAATTCCCATGCCCAGATCGCCAGCCAGCGCCTCACCACTCAACTTTAACACGATACGCCTGTACTTCGGCGTCGCCATCTGTCTACCCCCGTTCCATCCCACGCCGCCAACGCCGTCCCGACTACCTATATGCAAAGGGAACACTCACGGTGTTCCCTGTTCCGCTCACCTGCGGACCTGCTCCATGACTTCCTGCACGAAGTCTTTTTCTTCTTTCTGTATGCCTTCCCCGACTACGTACCGGGCAAAGCGGCGGATCGAGATGTTCTCGCCGATCTGGGCGATCTTCTCCTTCACCAACTGCTCGACGGTTTTCTCCGGGTCCTTGACAAACGGCTGCTCCAGCAAGCAGATCTCCTTGAGATACTTGTCGATTCGGCCTTCGACAATCCGGTCCACGATGTGTTCCGGCTTGCCTTCGTTCAAGGTCTGGGCACGAACAATCTCGCGCTCCTTGTCCAACACCTGCTGGGGTACCTCTTCCCGCCGGACATACTGTGGATTGCTGGCCGCGATGTGCATGGCGATGTCGCGCACCAGGGTGCGGAAATCGTCATTCTTGGCCACGAAGTCGGTCTCGCAGTTGACCTCGACCAAGACACCGATGCGCCCACCGCCGTGTATGTAGGATTCAACGAGCCCTTCCGCCGCGACGCGCCCTGCCTTCTTGGCCGCCGAGGCAAGCCCCTTCTCACGCAGGATCTCAATCGCGCGCTCCATATTCCCGTCCGCTTCGGTCAGCGCCCGTTTACAGTCCATCATCCCGGCGCCCGTCCGTTCCCGCAATTCTTTCACCATTTGGCTGGTTACAGCCGCCATGACAACCCCTCCTTGACTTCTCATGCAAACATACCACTGGATGAAAAGGGTTGACACACCGATGGGGTGACGAGGCAGAAACTCCCGTCACCCCATCGCCTCCAAACCCTGTCGTTTATGATTAAGCAGTCGTGATTTCTTCCTCTTCCGGCTCCTGGGGCGCGCCCTCCAACACGGCGTCGGCCATCTTCGAAGTCAACAGGCGAACCGCCCGGATGGCATCGTCGTTGCCCGGAATCACATAATCAATCTCATCCGGGTCGCAGTTGGTGTCCACGATGGCCACAATCGGAATCCCGAGCTTGCGGCCTTCCGACACCGCGATGCGCTCCTTGCGCGGGTCAATCACGAACATGGCCGCCGGAAGCTCCGTCATCCCCTTGATTCCGCCCAGAAACTTCTCCAATCGCTCCTGCTCCTTGCGCAGCAGGATGACTTCCTTTTTCGGCAGGAGTTCGAAAGTCCCCTCCGCCTCCATCCGCTCAATCTCCAACAGGCGCGCAATCCGCTTCTGAATCGTCTTGAAATTGGTCAGCGTGCCACCCAACCACCGGTGGTTGACGTAATACATCCCGCAACGTTCCGCCTCTTCGCGCACCGCCTCTTGGGCCTGTTTCTTGGTCCCGACAAACAGGATTTTATTGCCTTGCGCCGACAGATCGCGCACGAAGTGGTACGCTTCCTCCACTTTGCGAACCGTCTTCTGCAGGTCGATGATGTAAATCCCGTTCCGTTCGGTGAAGATGTATTTCGCCATTTTCGGGTTCCACCGACGTGTCTGGTGACCGAAGTGGACACCAGCCTCCAGCAGCTGTTTCATCGAAATGATAGCCACGCTCGACAAACCTCCTAATTTGGTTAGTCCTCCGTCCGCTTCCGCCCGAGAACCAACCGCAATCTGCGCGGCACCGGCTCTCGGTCCACAGACGTGTGTACTCCACCCGCAGGCGGGCCGTCACACTGTACAGGAATATATCACAAATTCCCGTCCGCTGGCAATCCGGGCGCCTGGCCTGGCCGACTCGCCTGCCCCTCGTTTCTGGCTCCTGCTGGTGCGAGCAAAAGCCCCCTCACGCTGGCGATCACAGACGTCTCCACTCCCAGGCGACGAGCCGCCTCTTCGTCCGAGCAGCCCGCGTACAGCAATTCGAGGGCGCGGTAGGCCGTTGCTTCGTCGCACAATATCGCCCCCGGCGCAGCCCCGTCAGCGCATGCCTTGTCATCGGTCGCGGCCGTCGTCCCTTCTGCCTTCGTGCTGGCAGTGGCCAAGGCGTCGCCGGCAGACACCCCCGCCGTCAGGCGACCCTGTTGCAGGGTTTGCAGTTCGGCGCGCAGCTGTTCAATCTGCGCCTCCAGGTGTTCACGCAGTCGGGTCAGCTCGGCCGCCACGTCTTCATAAATACCGCTCAGAATTTTCTCGATTTCCTCCTGATCCCAACCCGTGACGGGGGTTGTGGCAGCTGGGAGACGGTCTGGCGACGCACCCGCGCCAACCGCTCCAGCGCCGTCCGGCATCGTGGCCGAAGCGGCGTTCGGGCGCCGGAAACTGGTCCACAGCCCCGCCCCCAACAGCGGCGCTTGCAGCATGGACGAAGACGGGCCCTTCTTTAGGCGTCTTTGCAGGCGCATGTAGTACCACCCCAAGCCAACCAACAACACGAGCAAGACCACGTCCCAGAGCAAGGATTCCATCATGCCTTGCACCCCCCGCTCGTCTCATATCGCGTAGGTCTGATGGACCGTGCGAATCCACAACTGGTGGGTCACACTGTCGAACTCAATCGTCCTCCCGACCCGCCCCCCGACGTCCTTCGCCACCACCGGCACGCGGGCGCGTGCCAGCGCGGCCACAACCGACTCCAGATTTCGCTCCCCGATGCGCAGCGCCGGCGAGGCTAGGCGGCCTGTGAACATGTGCGCTCCCCCGGCCAGCTTGGCCTGCAGCTGCGCCGGTCGGCCGCCCGCGGCGATCACGGCGTCGATTAGCCACAATGTGCCCAGGTCCGCGTATTTTTGCGGTGGGGCGGCCACCTTCGTATCCGGTGCCGTTGGCAGCATCACGTGTACCATGCCAGCGACGTCGGCGTGCGGATCGTAAATCACGACCCCGATGCAGGACCCCAGGCCGACCGTCAACAGGCGGCCCGGACCCTGGATGACTGCGCCGTCCCCGATGCCGATGCGTCGGACCGAGGTGTCCTCACTCGCCACGGTCCCAACACCCCACCGCTCGCAGCAGGACCGCCATCGCGCCCGGATCGGGCAAAAGCACCAGATGAGCGTCCAGATCTTCTGTCCCGCGCTGGATCTCGGTTTGCAACAGCAACGCCTCCGTGGCCTGAGCCGCACTGTCCAGCAAGGCGATGTCCAACATCGCTCCCATCATGTCCACCGCGATGGCCGGAACAGAGGTATGCACGTTCAGGTGCGTCAAATTCGTCACCGCTGTCATGTACGACGCACAGAGGATGTTGGCCACCTCGCCGAAGGTGGACAATTCCAGCTCACTCCACTCAACCTTGTCGGCTGTGGACGCGGCAACCAGTGTATCGAGCAGGCGCCCCGCGCTCTCCAGGTCCATCAGGAAGAGAAAGTTGCCTGCAAAATCTCCGTCAATGCGAATGTAGGCGCCCGCCATCAATTTGTCCGGGCAGCCCATGGCCTCGGCGATCTCCGCCAACGGCAGAACCGCGGCCGAAGGCATCTTCATGTTGATGGTACTGGAGAGCAGTTTGGACAGCGCGGTCGCCGCGTGGCTCGCCCCGATATTGCCCATCTCGCGCAACACATCAATCTGTGCGGGTGACAGCTGGAGGGGCCTCAACCGCGCACACGCTCCTGAACCTGCTTCAATTGGGCGACCTGGACATCACTCAATACCCGCTCCAGATTCATGAGGACCACCGGTTTCTCTGGTCCGCCGACAACCCCCAACAAATAGCGCGCCTCAACCCCGCCAACCAAATCCGGCGGAGGCACCATTCGCTCGTCATCCAGTTGCACGATGTCAATCACGTCGTCGACCGCGAGCGCCACTTTGCACCCGTCTGTGTTCACAACCACCAGTTTCGTCTCGGACCGCTCCAATTGGTCCCCGTCCCGGCCGGATACGTAGCCGAATTGCTCGGCCAAATCAAACACAGGCAGGACCTCGTCCCCACGACTCACCACCCCTTTGATGGAAGGCAAAGTGCCTGGGACCGGCTGCACGGCCGCGCACCGTTCAATCGAGACCACCTGCCGGGCATCGGCCGCGAATTGATATTCGCCGAGTCGAAACACCACCGCTTGAAAATCGCTCATCCTCTCATCCTCCTCAGCTTGTGGCTAACCGTGCGCCACCCTCCGGATATAATTGAAGGCCGCTTGCTGGACAGCCGCCCAGTAGAGAGACGTGTCGACCTCCCCCACAAGGTAGCCCAACACGTCCACCGGCCGGCCGACGTGCTGTTCCAGCAGCACCCGCTGCCCCAGCGCCGCCTGGCGAGCCGGCCGCAGGCCCCCCGGCGCTTCCACGACCATCCACAACCGCTCGGCGGCCGGTTGTCGGGACAGATGGGACAACCAGTCTGACACTTGCTCTGGCCCCATGGTGCCGTCCAGGTGCACGATGATGTCGTCTACGGGCTGCTCGGGCCAGGATTCCACAACCATCGGCTGGGGAGCGCGCCCAGCGTCCTGTCGCTCGGGCTCGCCCCCGAGCCGGCGCCGCACCGCCGCCAGGAATTGCTGGGCAAACCCGGGACTGGCGCCAGGGGCGCGCAGAAACGCCAGGGAGCGCATGGCCCCGGGCATCGCCGCTGCTTGGCCCTGCCGGGCTTTCATCAATGAGCGCAGGGGAGACGCCTGATCCCCCATCATGCAGGACCCTCCCCTTGCATCCGCCGCAGCCACTCGGCCAGCGACACCGTGGCGATATCGTCCGGGACGTTTTGCCCCATGGTCGCGTAAGAAGGCGGCCGCCGACACTCCCAGACCAGGTTGATGACCGATCCGTACGTTCTTGTCTCATCCAGCTTCGTAAACAGAAACTTGTCGAAGACGACATCGCGAAAACGCGCCACGATTTCGAACAGGTCTTCGTCTTTGGCGGTAAGCCCCAGTACCAGGTATGTCTCGTCCGGACGTGCCAGCTCAATTACTCGCCGCGTCTGCTCCGCATGGCGCGGAGCGAGCAGATTGTGGCCCGCCGTGTCAATGAACACGCGGTCGTACCCGGCGAGCGCGGCGAGCGCCTGCGGCAACTCGGCCACATCCTCCACCACCGTCATCGGGGCGTTCATGATCTGCGCGTACGTGCGCAGCTGCTCCACGGCCGCGATGCGGAACAGATCGGTCGTCACCAGCGCCACCCTCTGGCCGGCCAGAACATGCAGCGCGGCCAGCTTGGCGATGGTCGTGGTTTTGCCGACGCCCGTAGGCCCCACAAACACCGCCACCCGCGAAGCGTTGCCAAGGGGACTTGCATCCAACCCACCCAGCCGCTGGCGCAGCAAAAGCTCAATCTGCGCCCAGTCGAGGCCCGGCTTGAGCAAGGCGGGGACGCGCACGCCGTGGCGCTTCAGACACGCAGCAGGCCCCTGGGCCGATCCGGTCGCTGGCTGTGACACCGGCACGTCGGCTCCGGATGCAGCCAACACCTCAATGCGCGAACTCCGGACCAGCCCCAGCCAGCGTCGTTCATGAATGCGGCGACTGCTCAAAATCACGGCGTCGTGTCCGAGGTCCCGGCGGATCTGCGGCAGTGCCTCCGGCATCTCCTTGACGACGTAGCGCTTGACGACCATCAGAGATTCACCACCCCGCCACTTTCAATCTCCACGGCCGGATCGAGTTCACTGTAAGAGAGCACCGTCAAATCCGGCAGAAACCGCGCGAGCCAGCGCCGCACCGGCAGCCGCAGCTGCGGGTGTGTCAGCAGAATCGGTGTCTTGCCCAGCGCCGTCAGCCGATTCGACTCCTCCTGCAAACGCCGGTAGATTTGCTGGGCCAGGTTCGGATCGACCGCAATCTGCGCACTGCCCTCCTGCATCAACAGCGACTGCTGCAGGCGTTCCTCGACGGTCGGGGAAAACGTGATCACCGTCAGCGGCTGCCCGGGCACACGGAACTGGTGACAGATTTGCCGAGACAGGGCTTGGCGCACGCGCTCGGTGAGGTAATCGGGGTCTTTGCTCACACTGGCCGCGTCGGCCAAGGTCTCCAAAATCGACACCAAGTCTCGAATCGATACCTTTTCCTGCAGCAGGTTCACGAGGACCTTCTGCACCTGGCCGAGCGACAGGACGCCCGGCACCAGGTCGTCCACCAGGGCCGGCGCCGCTTCCCGCACATGGTCCAACAGGGCCTTGGTCTCCTGCCGTCCCAACAGTTCGTGGGCGTGGCGGCGCAGTACCTCGGTCAGATGCGTCGCGATGACGGTGGGCAGGTCCACCACCGTATAGCCGGCTGCCTCGGCCCGAGCCTTCATGTCCTTATCAACCCACAGCGCGGGCATCCCGAACGCGGGGTCAGTCGTCGCGATGCCTTGAACGTTGGGATCCTCAGGCCCGGGGCTCATGGCCAGCCAATGACCCATTTGCAACTGCGCGCCCGCCACCTGAAGACCGCGTATCTTCAACACATACTCGGAAGGCTTGAGTTGCACATTGTCACGCAGCCGGATGGTGGGGATTACGATGCCCAGTTCCAGCGCCAACTGGCGGCGGATGGCGGCCACACGCTCCAGCAGGTCTCCCCCTTGTTTGGCGTCCACCAGCGGGATCAACCCATAGCCGAATTCAAACTCCACCGGCTCCACTGTCAGCAGCGACAACACGCTTTCCGGCTTTTTGGTCTGCTCATGCTGGCTGCGGACACGCTCTTCCGCCTGCTTGGCCTGTTGACGCGACAACTGCTGCTGCCGCTGCCAGGCGAGAAAGGCGGCCAGCAGGGCAACGGGCAAAGCGCGCATGAGCCCGATGGGAGTCGCCAAGCCCAGCAGGAACACGGCGCCAGCGGCAATGTACAGGGTGCGCGGATTGGAAAACACCTGGCCGAGCACGTCCGTACCCAGATTGGTCTCCGAAGCCGCCCGCGTCACCATCAGGCCGGTGGCGGTCGAGAGCAGCAGGGCGGGGATTTGACTGACCAGCCCGTCGCCGACAGAAAGCAACGTGTACGTTTGAGCGGCTTGCTGCCAATCCATGTGGTTCATCATCATGCCGATGATGAACCCGCCCACCACATTGACGGCCACAATCAACAAGGAGGCGATGGCATCGCCCCGGACGAACTTGGACGCGCCGTCCATGGCGCCGTAAAAATCGGCCTCCCGTTCAATCGCCTGGCGTCGCCTGCGCGCCTCCTCTTCGCTGATGAGGCCGGCGTTCAAATCGGCATCGATGGCAATCTGTTTCCCCGGCATGGCGTCCAGCGTGAAGCGGGCGGCGACCTCCGCCACCCGTTCGGCCCCGCGAGTGATGACAATAAACTGGATGATGGCGAGGATGAGGAAGATGATGAAGCCGACCACCAAATTGCCCCGGACCACGAAGCTGCCGAAGGTCTGGATGACTTCGCCGGCGTCGTGCTGGGTCAGAATCAGCCGGGTGGAGGACACGTTTAGCGCTAGCCGATACAAGGTGGTGACCAAAAGCAGGGACGGGAACACGGAAAACTCCAGCGGTTCGCGCGTGTTCATGGCCACCAGCAGCACCGTCACGGAGACAAACAGATTGATGATAAGGAGCACGTCGAGCAGGGTCTTGTTGATAGGCAACACCATCATGGCGACGATGCCAATGACGGCGACCATGACGATGATATCGGACCGTTTTTTCACGACCGCACCCCCATCCTTTCATCCCGCATACGGTACACGTGGGCCAGAACCTGCGCCACCGCCTGGTACAGCTCCTCCGGAATCGGATCGCCGATGTCGACGTTCCGGTACAGCGCCTGGGCCAACGGCTTCTGCTCCACCACCGGCACGCCATGCTCGCGCGCCAACTGGCGGATGCGCCTGGCCACATCCTCGGCCCCTTTGGCTGTCACGCAAGGAGCCCGCATCACGTTTGCGTCGTAGCGCAGGGCCACCGCCAAGTGGGTTGGGTTGGTGACGACCACGTCGGCCTTCGGCACCTCCTGCATCATGCGCCGCATCGCAAGCGCCCGCCCGCGCTTGCGGATCGTCGATTTGATGAGCGGATCGCCCTCCTCACGCTTCAGCTCATCCTTGATCTCCTGCAGCGACATGCGAATGCTCCGCTCAAAATCAAACCGCTGGTACAGGTAATCCAGTCCCCCCAGGACCACCATCAAAGCGGCAATGATGACCGCAATCTGGAACACCATGTGGCCCACCAGGGCGGGTAGGGCGGCCGGATTGACCCCGCTGAGGCCGGCTAGTCCGACGAGCACTCTGCGGACACCGACATACGCGCCCACGGCGACCACCAGGAGCTTGAGCAGGGATTTCACACCCTCCATCGCGGTGCGCAGGCTCACCAGCCGTTTCAGTCCGGCCAAGGGGTTGATGCGTTGCAGATCCGGAACGAGCCGCTTGGGCCAAAAGCCCGGGCCCACCTGGGCGAAGGCGGCTGCCCCAGCCACAGCCAGGACCACGCCGAGCCAGGGCGCCAGCATGCGCACAAACACCCACACGCCTTCCCGAAACACCCGGCCGGGATCTAGTGCGGTCGCGTCTAACTCCGCGGCGTGGGCAAAATCGGAGCGTATCAAGCTCTCCCACTGGTTCCAAATCCCCGGGCCGAAGACCCGCAATGCAGCCAGAGAGGCCAGCAGCACCAAGGCTGACGTCAACTCCGGGGAACGCACGACGCGCCCTTCCCGCCGTATTCTGCGCCGCTTGGCGGGCGTGGCTCGTTCCGTCTTCTCGCCGGCGAACCGCTGCAGGTTGAGACGCTGCACCGCCGTTACCCCCCCAGCCACTGTAGTGTCGTGTTGAGTTCTGAGAACAACCAGGAAAACACGCGTCCAAACAGATACACCAGCCCGGGCATGGCCGCGGCCATCACCGCCAATCCGACCAGCAGTTTCACAGGCAGCCCGACCACGAATACGTTCATCTGCGGCACAGCGCGGGACAGCAAGGCAAACGTGATGTCAGTCAACAAGAGCGCGACCAACAGGGGGGCTGCCACCTCCAGCGCCACGGCCATCGCCATCGACAAGGCTTCGGTGAGAACGGTCCACGGGTGGGCAGGGACGGCAAACGCACCGACGCCCACATAGCGGTAGCTCTGCAAGATGCACAGCGTCATCCCGTCCAACCCGTCCGCCGCAACAAAATACAGGCTGAACAGGACCTGCAGGAACATACCGCCGATAGCCGTCTGCGCGCCCGTGGCCAGTCCTTGATCCAGCAGGGTGGCCAGATTGAAACCCACCTGCACGTCGAACATCTGTCCCGCCATGGAAATGACGGAAAACACCAAGGTGGCGAGAAACCCCAGCAGCAGACCGACCACCGCCTCTTTCAGCGCCAGCAGCAGATAGCCGCCCGGATCGGCAAACGGGTCGACGGCGCTTGGCGGCTGGAGCGGAGCCACCCACAGCGCCACAAGCCCTGCCAACCCCACGTTGGCGATGACCGGCCACGCGCGCACCGACAGGAGCGGCGAAGCTACGAAAAAGGCGGTGACACGCACCATGACCAGGAAGACCAACGGATAGTGACTGATGGCGTAAGTCCACATGTCAGTTCACAAACGACATCAGATTGCCCAGGATGCCCCGCGTGAACTCCAGCATGTCGGTCAACATGAACGGACCGAACAGCACCAAAGCCAGTATGACCGCTGCAATCTTCGGAATGAAAGCCAGGGTCTGCTCCTGGATCTGCGTCGTCGCCTGAAAAATACTGACAATCAAGCCGATGCCGAGACCAAACAGGAGAATTGGGGCGGTGACCTTGATCACCAGCCAGATCACCTGTTGACCGAGGCCGAGGATAAAATTGGCGTCCATCACGCACTCCCTCCAGCGGCCGCATCACGTATAGCCGTGCAGCAGCGACCCCACAACGAGATTCCAGCCATCGACCATGACAAACAACAGAATCTTGAACGGCAGGGAGATGACCACCGGCGGCAGCATCATCATCCCCATCGACATCAGGATGGTGGAGACCACCAGATCAATGACAAGAAACGGGAGATAAATCATAAACCCGATTTCAAACGCCGTCTTGAGTTCACTGATGGTGTAGGCCGGCACCAGCGCGGACAAGGGAATCTTCGCGACGGATTTGGGCCGGTTCATGTGCCGATACTGCAAAAATAGGTCCAGGTCGGCGTTGCGCGTGTGCTTGGCCATGAACTCCTTGAACGGGACCTCCGCCCGCGTCAGCGCCGTCGACTGCGAAATCTGTCCATGCAAGTAAGGTTGCAGCGCGTGTTGATTGACAGCAGACAAGGTCGGCTGCATGACGAACAACGTGATGAACAGCGCCAGTCCAATCAACACCTGGTTAGGCGGCGTCTGCTGCAGGGCCAAGGCGTTGCGCGTGAATGACAAAACGACAATGATACGGGTGAAACAGGTCATCAGAATCAAGATTGCCGGCGCCAGGGATAAGACCGTCAACAGCACGACGATCTGCAGCGTCGTCTCCACCGAATTGCGAGAGCCGCCGCCAATCGACAGGTGGACGCCCGGGAGCACCGTCGTGTCTGCCGCCTCGGCGGGCGTCGCCCACAGGAACGCCCCGATGAGCACCACCACCACGGTGCCCACCAAGGTCGCGAGGATACGGCGTCTGCGCGTCATTTGAAGTCCTCCTCGCCAAGTTGCACCCACTCTTTGCTCAAAACCTGCGAAAACGAAGGGCGTACCGCCGCATCGTCCTTGTGGCCGTGCGCTCGGTGTTCTTGGGCGGCCGCATCGGACCCGGTATTCTCGTCCGCCTCTGGCCGCTCCGTGGGCGCCTGGGCGCGCCCGCTCTCCAGCAGACGTTTGTTGCGCACCGCCTGCAGCGCCGCCGCCAGCACGGCAACGGGAGAATCCGCCGACGCGGAAACTGCTGTTCCCCATGCCCCTCCGGGGGCCGGGTAGTCTTCCGTCACGTCCGCCAGGAGACTGACCTGCTCCCCGACACCAATCAGGTAACGCCTGTTCTCCACCTGAATCACCTGGACAAACCGGCCCGGCGCAATTTGCCGCGCCGCCAGCACCTCGATGGCGCCTTTAGCGGGCACCCCGCCCTTGCTGCCAAGCCAACGCAGCGTCAGCAAGACCAAAGCGAGAATCACCCCGAGGGCCAGCAACAGGCGCAGCCCCATCAGCCACGCGTTGCCGGCGGCAGAATCCACCGCCGGCGTCTTTGCCCAGGCCACGGACAGCCACCCACCCGCCGCCCATCCTAAAGTGGTCGCTCCGAACAGGTTTCGGAGGCGTTGTCTCCAACTCACCGCTTGTCCTCCAACCTTCAAGCCAACGCCTTTTGCACAGCTTCCAGCACGCGATCCGCCTGAAACGGCTTGACCACAAAGTCGCGGGCGCCGGCCTGGATCGCGTCGATCACCATGGCCTGTTGCCCCATCGCCGAACACATGATGACGCGCGCCCCCGGATCCAGCGCGCGGATCTTCTTGAGCGCGCCGATGCCGTCCAACTCCGGCATGGTGATGTCGAGAGTCACCAAATCCGGGCGCAGTTCCTGGTACTTGTCCACGGCCTCATTGCCGTCGGCAGCCTCGCCGATCACCTGATAGCCGTTTTTGGTCAGGATGTCTTTAATCATCATCCGCATGAACGCTGCATCGTCTACCACCAAAATCCGCTTGGACACCTTGCATCCACCTCTCATTGCAACTTTCGAACCCGGTCCGACGGGCTGATGATCTCGGTCACGCGCACGCCGAAGTTCTCATCGATGACAACCACTTCCCCGGTTGCGACGCGCTTATTGTTGACGAGGATATCCACCGGCTCCCCGGCCAGCTTGTCCAGTTCCACGACGGTACCCTGCGTCCAATTCAGGATATCACCAATTTTCTTCTTCGTGCGCCCCAATTCGACCGTCACATGGAGGGGCACGTCAAGCAACAATGCCAGATTGCGCGGCTCCCCTTCCCGGGCAGCCGTCTCCGCGCTCAGGTCGACAAATTCCGGGCGCACCACCCGAGCCGGCCGGGCATTCACTTGCGTGGGTCGCGGACCCGCGTAGGCCGCCGCCGTCTCCGCCGCGGCGCCGCGGTCTGACGCTGCCGCAGCGGCCGCTTGCGCCGCACCCTGGGCTCCCCCGCCGTCCGCCCCCACCGGTTCCGGGGAACTTGGCCCACCGTCTCCCTCCGTCGCCGCACCTTCGTCTGCATCGGAGGAACCATCCGGCGACCTTACCAAATTGACCATTTCCTTTGCGAAGGACAAGGGCAACCATTGCATAATGGTCGAATCAATCAAAGTGCCCACCCGCATGCGAAACGACACGTTGACAATCGGACCGGAGACCCCGAAATGCCACTCCTCGCTGGAAAGGTCGACAAACTGCACCTCAGGCGGAGAGATGTTGATGGGCCTGCCGAAAATCTGGGACATCGCCGTCGCCGCACCGCCCATCATCTGATTCATCGCTTCCGCGACGGCAGACAGGTGCAGTTCATTGAGTTCATCCGGGACGTTCTCCCCGTTGCCGCCCAGCATGAGATCGGCAATCGTCTTCGCATCATCCAATTGCACCAACAAAACGTTGGTCCCGGTCAAGCCTTCTGTGTATTGCACCCCAACCACGACAAACGGCTTAGGAAACTCCCCGCGCAGGTTTTCCGCCTGGTACAGACTGACCGTCGGGGTGGTGATCTCCACCCGCTGCTGCAACAACGTTGACAGCGACGTGGCGGCAGCACCGAAGCTGATGTTCCCGATTTCCCCAAGCACGTCCATGTCTTCCCCAGTGATGGAGAAGGAGTCGCTCTCGGGCGCGCCGTCGCCAGTGGAGGCGGTCGACGCCTGTTGCAACAAGGCGTCAATCTCCGCCTGCGACAGCTTCTGGTGGTCCGTCATCGTCATACACCTCTTTCCACAAGCTGAGAACCTGCACCGCCATCTTATCCCGGGAGCGGCCCAACCTGGCCGTGAACATCGGAACGCCGTCCACAAACACCCGGATCGGATCGTGAATGCCGGTGTTCAACGGGATCATGTCGTCGACATTGATGTCGAGCAGTTCCTCCAGGGTCAACTCGGCGGAACCCAGTTCAGCGGTGACCTCCACGTCCACAGCTTGCATGTGGCCCGCCAAGGCGGGGCCTGACGAGCCATCCTGTTTCGCCACTGCGGCGTCAAACAGGTACTGGGTGGTCAGCTTGGGTACCAAGGGCTCCACCGTGACGTATGGAATGCAAATGTTCCACAGACCCGACACCCCGCCTATGCGCGCACTCAGGGTGATCACCAGCACCGTCTCGTTGGGCGTGGCCAACTGCAGGAACTGGGGATTGCTCTCGAACGTCAACAGGTGCGGATTCAGGTCCGCCACACTCCGCCAGGCCTCGGCAAAGAAATTGCCCATGCCGGATAGCCCGCGCTCTAATAGCCCCTGTTCGATTTCCGTCAGCTCCCGTTCCCGATACGGTCCCTGCGGCGTCCCCCCCAGCATCCGGTCCAGGAGCGCGAACACCACTTGCGGGTTCATCTCCACAACCACCTTGCCGGTGAGCGGAGTGAACTCCATCACTTCCATCACCGTAAGTGCGGGAACCGACCGGATGAACTCCTCGTAGGGAACCTGATCCACCGATTCGACCTGAATCTGGACAATAATCCGCAGCTGCGCCGCCAGCTGCGTGGTCAACAGACGCGCGAAGTGTTCGTGGATGCGCGCGATGATGCGCATCTGGTCCTTGGAAAACCGCATCGCCCGGCGGAAATCGTAAACGCGAACCGATTTCTCCTCGGCCGCCTCGCGGATTTCCTCCGCCTTCAATTGACCGCTGGTAAGGGCCGACAACAAGGCGTCAATTTCGCTTTGCGACAGAACTTCCGACACAGAGCCCGCCCCTTTCTACTGCGTCACAAGGTTAAGAATGAGTACCTTTTCCACGCGCCCATCGGGGAGCAACTGATTGACTCTATCCAATACGGTCTGTTTCAACTGATTGACCCCCGTGTCCGTGGCCAGTTGGGCGGCTGTGAACCGACGCATCGTCGCATTCAGAAGGTCCAAAAGCGCCGGCTTCATATCGGACAACTCTTGCTTTGTCGCATCGTCCTGCGGTAGCAACGCGATGGTGAACTGAACTAATCCGTCCCCTTTCAAATTTGTCGTGGTTTGCGGCAGTTGAACCAGCAATGCGTGTTGCTGGGCCGGTGACAACGTCTTGTTGTCCGGCTTTGCCGTGGCCGTCGGCCGCCAATATTTATACCAGCCGACCGCCACGGCAAGGCACACAGCAATCGCTGCAATGGCGGCAGACATGACCAAGAGCATCCTCTTCAAAACTCTCCACTCCCTCGTTGCATTCCACTCATCCAACCGGCGGCTGCCAGAAATTCCACCACCGCCTGCCGAATCTGCTCCGGCGTCTCCCTGACCACGTACTTGTGGGAGTTCGACAACGTCACCACCGAGTCCGGCGTGCTTTCAATCGATTCAATGAGCAGAGGGTTCAACCACACGGCGCTGCCGTTCAGGCGTGTCAATTCAATCACCCAGCGTTCCCCCTCTTCCGGGCGGCCGGGAGTCCCCTGGCCGCCCGCCGGACCAGCGGCCGTCCGGATTAACTGTTCTTGAGGTTGACGATGTCGTTCAAAATCGCGTTGTCGGTGCCGATGACCTTCGAGTTCGCGTCAAACCCGCGCTGAGCGATAATCATGTTGCTGAACTCCTGAGTCAGGTCGACGTTGGACATCTCCAGCGCTCCCGATTGAATCAAGCCGGCGCCGTTGGTCTCTGGCTGCGTAAGAGTTGGAGTACCAGAGTTGGGAGCCACTTGGTACATCGTGTCACCCACCTTCTCCAGCCCGGCCGGGTTGGGGAACATGGCCAACGCTATCTGCCCTATCGTGGTCAGAGTGTTGGTGGCCTTATCCGTGGCGGTTACCGTGCCGTCCAGACCGATGCTGATGTCGGTGTACTGGTTTGGATCCACCCGGAGATCCACCAAATTGCCCGTCGCTGCGTCATAACCTATCAACTTCGCGCCATTGGGCAAAACGAGATACCCATTGTCATCAACCGTAAAATTGCCTGCCCGCGTGTAATACCGATTGCCGTTCATGTCGACGACGAACAACCCGTTCCCCTGAATGGCCAGGTCGGTCGGATTGTTGGTCGTCTCCGGAGCGCCCTGAGTGAACAGCGTGTCGATGGCGCCCACCTTCACCCCGAGGCCGATCTGTTGCGGATTCGTCCCGCCGAGTCCGCCTGCCGGGGCGGCGCCGGTGTTGATGGTTTGGCTGAGAATATCGCTGAAATCAGCACGGCCGGCTTTGAAGCCAGGAGTGTCGACATTGGCGATGTTGTTGCTGATGACATCCAGGTCCGTTTGAAACGCCTGCATGCCGGAAATGGCCGAATACATGGAACGCAGCATTGTTTCTCACTCCCTGCTTGGAATGCCCGTATCGTTGCCCGCCAGGCGGCCAACGCCTCTCCTCAAGCGGAATCGCTCACCTGCTGAAGGGAGCTGAGCGCATAATTGGTCCCGTTGACCACCAACTCCGGACTGCCGTTGACGTAGCGAACAGCCGTCACCACGCCGGAGACGGTGCTTCCGTCATCCGCCGTAACGACCACATTGGAACCAAGCAACTGGTGCGCATAAGATGCCTGATAGATACCGGCTAGGGATTGCAAAGTACTGAGCACCGACTGATCCGTCTGGGCCACGTTGGTCATTTGCTCGAGCGCGGTGAACTGCGCCAACTGCGAGAGAAACTGTGTATCGTCCATCGGCTCCAGCGGATCCTGGTACTGCATCTCGGTCACCATCATCTGCAAAAACGCGTTCTCGTCCAGGTTGCCTCCCGGCGCCGTTACCTGACTCGACATGTGTCCTCGCCTCCTCCGCGGTGAAGATGATTGCCGGTTACGCGCGCGCGACAAAGCCGATGGACTGACCGCTCATCCAGGCCCCGAGTCCGCCGGCGTCAGGGCCTGCCAGCGCTTGCCCCGGCGCGGCGGTCACCTCTGCGGCGGTGCGCCACTTGGCCGAACGCTCACGCTCCCGGTCCGATCCCCCACCGGCGCCGCCGGCGCCCGAGCTGGAGCTGTTGCTGCCGAATCCCACCTGCAGGCCGGACAACTGGACACCCGCGTCCTGCAGGGCGTGCGTCAGCGCGGCCGATTGCTGGTGCAACCAGCTGACGGTGGCCGGATGCGCAGCCGTAATCTGCACGGCGACGCCGTTACCTGTCTCGGACACGGTCACCGACAACGGACCTAAACCCTCGGGGCGAACCGAAACCTCTAGGGTGGCCGCACCCTGAGCAACCTGCCTGTGCACCACCTCGGCCAGCTGTCGAGATGCGAGCGGGTGAGCAAGTTGAACCACAGGTTGGCTCGTCATCTGTGATGGAGCCGCGTCAATCCGTCCGGATGCGCTTGGAGACGCATCCAGCTGCCCGCCCAAGGCCGCTGCGAATCCTGCCGCCGACGGACGTCCCGCCGTCGGCGCGGATTGATTGGACGGGCCGACCTCGCCATGCGAGCGCGGCGTCAACTGGTCCTCGCCAGTCATGTCGGCGTGCTGGCGTTGGGTCGGTTTACCTGCCGTATCCTTGCCGGAGCCCCAAGGGGCTGACGTCACGCCCACCCGAGGGCTGTCCACGTGGGAGCGTGCCCCTTGAGCCCAGTCCTGTTCCGCCGGATTCCGCTGTGCGACGGATTGCGCAGGTTGCTGCCCGGTCGCCTCCGCGCGCCCCAGGGGCGACTCAGACCGACCATCCTCTTTGGCGGACGCGTTCGCCCGCACGCCCGAGGCGGGTGTTTCCCTGCCAGCTCCAGCGGTGCCAAGGAGCGAAGGCTCGGCTTCAGGCGCCACCCCACCCGGCCTCGCCAGCGCCTTTGCGCCCGACGGATGTGGCTCCGTGGCGCCACCGCTTTGTCCGTCCCCAGTGCCGACATCTATGGAACGTTCCCTGGCTACGGACTGCGCGTGAGCTTCCATGGCCCTGCCGGCGTTCCCCGGACTTGCGCGGGCCTGCGTCCGCCCGATGCTCGTCCCCTCCGGGGACTTGTGCACCGGGCCGTCCTCCACCCGGCTCGGGTTGCCTGCCCCCGCCTGCGCCAGCAGGAACAGCCAGGCGGAAAAATCGTGCGGGGACGGGGCGGTCTGCTGCCGACTTGTCGGTTCCAACTCGACCTGATGGAAGCCTGCCCGGCGTCTCCCCGAGGCCTCCCGGAGGGAGGGCTGCCCCTTTGGCGCCACCGCCGACCGCAGCTTCCCTTTGTCCAGGGTTGTCAACGAGGGCGGCGTCCCCGGCGCCCGCGGGGCCTGCCCCGAGAATGGGAAGCTGTGCATCACACCTGTCACCTCCCTTCACGCTGTGTCAGCCAACCTGATTTCCGTTTGCTAAACTCTGCCCGCCAGTTCCATTCGCCGGCATGGCGGTCGCGCCCGTCGCCGCTCCCGCGCCATTGGCCGACCCGTTCGCGGCGCCTTCCGCGGCGGATTTGGCGAGGATCTTGCTCGCCCGGGCGGCATCCATCTCGGCCAGGATGGCCCCCGAGTCGGCCGCTGACATCTCCGCCACCACCTGAGCAGCTTCATCGATGGACATCTGATCCAGGACTTTGGCCGCGGCTTGGGGTTCCATGTCTTTTAGCACCTTGGCCTCGGCTTGCGCCTTGGCCTGGGACGCGGCGGCTTCTGTCAATTTCCGCCGCGCCGCCTGCAGCTGAGAGTCAAGCCGTCGATTGGCCTGCTGTTCGGACTGCAGCTCAGCCTTCAGCTGGGCGTTTTGCTGCTGCAACTGGGTCAACCGACTTTTTTGCTGGGCCAGCCTGTACGAAAGCTGGTCCTGCTTGGACGCGGATGACCCAGATGTCTGAGACCCCAGGTGCAGGTCCTGGCGCACGGTCTGCCAGACGGGAAAACCGAGGTACTGCAGCGCCGCCGCCACCATGACGGCAGCGGCCAAGAGCGGCACCACGATGACCAAGAGGAACCATGCCACTTTCCGGCCGGCAGAATCGTTGGCCTCCAGCTCCTTCTTCTGGCGCGCTGGCGCAGCCGCTGCCCGTCCTTGACTCTTTGGCTTTCCTGCCTGCACCTCATTCACCCGCCCCGGGCTGCACCCTCATCTGCAGCCCGATTTCATCCAGTTGGCGCTGCTCGCTCCTTTGTCGCTCGGCGGCGATTTGGGACCGACGTTGCCGCAACAGCACGTCCCACCGCAGCTGCTCCTGGTGAGCCGCTCGCACTTCCTTGCGCCCCTGCTCCACCGCCGCCTCCAGGCCTTCCACGCGTTCACCGACCCGTTTTCCAGCGGCTTGCAACGCTTCGGCATACAACTGCCACAGCCACCAATCCCGCCCCGATGGCGCCCGCAGCCGCGCCGCCAACGCGCGTCGGCGCTCTTCGCGCACCTGCTCCCACTCTTCCCGAGCGGCGGCCGCCTGCCGTTGCGCCTGGGCCAGGCGGAGCAGCTTCATCTCTTCCAGGCGCACGTTCACTTGATGCATCCGCTGCGGAACCTGCAGCTTGCGATTCATTCACTCACCCCCGCCAACTCGCACAGTCTCGCCACCGTCTCCTCGACCGTGGCGGACTCCTCCTCGCCTTGCTCCAGGAATCGGCGCAATTCAGGCATCCGAGAGATGGCCACATCGGTCTCCTTATCCAGCCCGGACTGATAAGCCCCTATCCGCAGCAGATCCTCGACCTCTTTGTAGCGCTGCAGCCAAGCGCGCACCTGGACGGCGGCTTGGCGGTGGCTCGGGCCGGCCAGGCGGGAAAACAGGCGGCTCACACTCGCCAGCACGTCCACCGCCGGAAATCTCCCTGCATTGGCCAAATCGCGCGACAGGACAATGTGTCCATCCAGGATGCCGCGGACCGCGTCAGCAATCGGATCGTTCAAGTCGTCCCCGTCCACCAACACGGTGTAAAAGGCCGTGATGCTACCGGTCTCCCCCGCCCCCGCTCGCTCCATCAGGCGCGGCAGGAGCGCGAAAACCGACGGCGTATAGCCGCGGCTGGTCGGCGGTTCACCGACAGCCAGGCCAATCTCCCGCTGTGCCATGGCAAAACGGGTCACAGAGTCCATCATCAGGTTGACGGCCAACCCTTGGTCCCGGAAGTACTCCGCAATCGCGGTCGCCGCAAACGCCGCTTTGAGCCGAATCAGGGCCGGCTGGTCCGATGTGGCGACCACGACGGTACTGCGCTGCTTGCCTTGTTCGCCCAAATCGTGCTCAAGGAATTCGCGCACCTCTCTGCCGCGTTCCCCAATCAGAGCAATAACGTTCACATCCGCCGAGGTGTTGCGGGCTATCATCCCCAGCAGGGTGCTCTTGCCGACGCCGCTGCCGGCGAAAATCCCCATCCGCTGGCCGAGGCCGACGGGCAGCAGCGCGTCGATGACACGGACCCCGGTTTGCACCTGGTCCAGAATAGGTCGCCGCGCCAACGGATTGGGCGGCGCCGCGTCCAGCGGCTGCGGCCGGGCATCCAGGATGGGACCCAAACCGTCCATCGGATAGCCCAGGCCGTCCAGCACACGCCCAAGCAGCCCCGGGCCGCACGGAACCGTCAAACGCTCGCCAAGAGCCAATACTTCCGCACCGGGCGCTATCGACGACAACTCCCCCAACGGCATCAGCAACAGCCGTTCGTCGCGGAATCCGACCACTTCGGCCAAACACTGCCTCCCATCTTGAGACAGGATGGAGCAGATGTCTCCGATGCTGGCGTATGGCCCCTTGGATTCCACGGTCATGCCCGCGACTTTGGCCACCCGACCATACAGCCGGAACCAACGCATGCTCTGCAATATGGGAGCGTAGGAGGCGGTCTCAGCCATCCTCTAACCCCCTCTCCAGAAGCTGCGGGAGGACCTGTTCCAACAGCTCCAGCTTCGTCTCAATCCGCGCGTCCAAGCGCCCGGCTTCGGATAGGACCTCACAGCCGCCGGGGCTGATGTCCGGATCAGGAACCACGGCGATCTCCCAATCCCCAGGCTTGCCCAGACGCCAACGAGGCTGGGCCTCGTTCGCCTGCCGGAAGTCGTCCGGGTGGACGCGCACCTCGACGTGGCTCCCCTCCAGCACGTAATCGAGCAGCTCCTGCACCATCTCCTCAACCTGAGCCGGGGCAAGCGTCAATTCACGGCGCAGGAGGACACGGACCGCCTCCATGGCGACACCGACCAGCAGCGGGCGGGCTGCCTGCAGGAGCCGCACGCGCTGCGCCTCCGCCTGGGCCACCACGGCCTGGGCCTGCGCAATTCGCTCCCGCCAGGCTTCGCGTGCCTCTGCCTCCCCCTGTTCCAATCCCTGCTGAAAGCCGGCGGAAAAACCCGCCTCTCTGGCCTGCGCGTGAATCTGCTCCTCTGCCCGCCGCGCGTCCTCCAACACCCGCTGGGCCTGACGCTGGGCCTCGGAGACGATGTCATCCGCCTGCTGCCGCGCCCGGGCCAGACACTCCTCCAGCCCCATCCGTTCAGCCACTTCGCCGGCCGCCACCCCGGAAGGCTCGACGTCCACGGCCCTCTGGGCCAGCGCGAGGGCAGGGCCTTCAATGGTGACCGATTCGACGGGGGGCCACGTCTGCGTGTTGGGCTTTAACACCTTAGACAATGATGTCATCTCCCCCAGCGCGAGCGACAATGATCTCACCGGCTTCTTCCAGCCTCCGGATCAGGCCGACAATCCGCTGCTGAGCATCCTCAACATCGCGCAAGCGGACGGGGCCCATGTATTCCATTTCCTCTTGAAACGACTCGGCCATCCGCTTGGACATGTTGTTGAAGATGACCTCCCGCACCTGTTCGCCCGCGACTTTGAGCGCCAGTTGCAGGTCTCTCGGGTCCACATCGCGAATGACCCGCTGAATGGAACGCGCATCCAGATACACGATGTCATCAAAGGTGAACATCCTCTGCTTGATGTTGTCGACAAGCTCGGGATCCTGCATGGCCAGGGTCTCCAGGATGGATTTCTCCGTCCCCCGGTCCACATTGTTCAAAATCTTCACCACCGAGTCCACGCCGCCCGTCATCTGGGCGTCCACATTCGTCATCATGGCCAGCTTGTTCTCCAGTACCTGTTCAACCTCAGCCACGACATCGGGAGATGTGCTGTTCATCAAGGCGATTCGCCTTGCCACATCCGCCTGCTGGTCATGCGGCAGCGAGGAGATCACCAGAGCAGCCTGGTCCGGATCAAGATAAGACAGCACCAACGCCATGGTCTGCGGATGCTCATCCTGCAAAAAGGTGGCCAGCTGCTGCGGGTCGGCCCTGCGAACCTGGTGGAACGGGCGGACTTGCAAAGCGGACGTCAGTTTGTGAAACACCCGCTCGGCCTCTTCCCGGCCGAGGGCCCGCTCCAGGACTTCGCGAGCATACTCGATGCCGCCGGTCAATATGTACTCTTTGGCCACCGCAATGTCGTGGAACTCCTGCAGCACCCGCTCCTCTAGGTCCGTGTCCACCTGTTGCAAGTTGGAGATCTCATAGGTCAACTGTTCAATCTCCTCTTCCGACAACTGTTGATAGACTCGGGCTGCCACTTCAGGGCCAAGGCTGATGAGCAGGATGGCGGCCTTTTGTTTGCCTGTCAATTCTCGTCTGCGCCGCTGCACCGCACCCGCCCCCTTGTACGACTAGTCACTGACAAGCCACGTCCGGATCAGATTGGCGAACTCCTCAGGCCGCTGCTGAGCCAGCCGCGCCAATTGGCGCTTGATTTGTTCGTCCTCCGTTAAGGACTCAGGCAAAGACTCCTCGCCGGCAGGAAGGCCGACGGGCTCTAGTTCCGCCTCTTCCTCGTTCTGGCGGCGCCTCCACCACAGCCACAGGCCGCCCGCCAGCAACAAGGCCGCGGCCAAAGCGGCCACCCACCACCAACGCCACGCTGCCGGGGCCGGCGTGGTAGCCTGTGTTTGGAAGGGAACTTTCATCACCGACACTGAATTCTGCGCATTGGCCCCCGTGGAAGCACCGACCGCATTTTTGACAAACTGCTGCACCTGCCGCATGACAGCCGGGGTGAGATTGGCACTGGCCGAATTCAGCATCACCCCGACGTCATACCCGTTGATTTGCACGGGGTCGCGCACCGTGGTGGTGTCGGTGTAGCTGTTGTCGTACGTGGTATTCGTTTCGTCATCTGTGGATTGGGACGTCGAATTGCCTGTGCCGTTTCCGGCGTAAGTGGGAAGTCCGGGATTGGTCGAAGATTGACCAGCCACGCCGCCGACGCCATTTCCTTGTGAATTGTCCGACTTGTGTATCACCTGTTGACTGGAGGGCAGCCCGGTATCCTGCCCTGGCACTGGCTGAACCACGTGCGACTTGCTCTGCACGCGATCAAACGTCACATTCGCGTGGACCACCACCACCGCATTCCCTGGTCCGACGATTTGCTCCAGCCCGGAAGTCAACCTTTGCTGGAGATCCTGCTCTAGCTCTTGCCGCTGGGCCAATTCCGTACCGGCCGTGACAGAGGTTGTGGATGCCGAGTTAGAGGACAAATCCACACCGTTTTGATCTACAACCGTGACGTTGCTTGCCGACAGCCCCTTGACCGAATGAGCGACCAACTGCTGAATTCCGGCCACCTGGGCGGAAGACAGCTGTACCCCTGTGCCCAACTGCACAAACACGGACGCTTTGGCCGTGTCCTGGGGCTGCGACACAAACACCTGTTCCTGCGGCATGACAATATGTACTTGCGCACTTTCAACGCCGTCGATGCTTTCGATTGTGTGGTTCAAACTCTGCTGGAGGGCATCCAAAACTTGTATGTTAAACTGGTCTTCCGTCATGCCGAAGGAATTCGAAACTGAACTGTAGCCGATGTATCCAGTGTCCGGGAGACCAGCCGTCGCCAACTGGATGCGGGCTTCATCGGCTTCACGCTGAGGTACCAGTACCGACGAGCCACTGATTTCGAATGGAATTTTGAGGTCTTCAAGCTTCGACTGGACTTCCCCAAGTGATTTATCGTCCAGTCCGCTCATGATTGTGACATAGTGAGGTCTCGACAGGAGCCATGCAGACACAGCGATGCAGGCAATCAACGCAGCAGCGGCAATCGCCAGATTTCGTCTTTGCCGACCGGACAAGCTTCCCCAGCGCGAACTCAAACGCGAACTCAGTTGTTGCCACCAACCGCCGAACGATGCGTTCAAACCAGTTCACCCTTACTTACATACTTAAAAACCCCTTTTCCCAACACAAAAGTGGTAGACAGGCGACCGCATCGTGTACGGGCACGGGTGCGTCCGGCGCGTCTGACTTGACCATCCTCAGGCGCCGAGCCAGTCCCCATGTGATTCTCTCTTTATGGCCTTCTATCTCTTTCTCTACGTTGTTTTCCCTCACGAGCGCCTATCTGCCGACGCCACGTCGCCGAGGTCAGATCACATCTGCATGTTCATCAACGATTGGTAAGCGCTGACCACCCGGTCCCGAGTCTGCACAACCAAATCCAAGGCCAGCGAAGCCTGTTGTTCCGCCACCATCAATTGGTCAATCGTCGTTGGCCCGCCGGCAGCATAGGACACCGCCGCCTGATCTGCCTGCTGCAAGATCCCGTTGACGTCATCCAGGGCTTTGCCCAACACGTCGCTGAACGACATTGTGCTCTTCGCGGACCCGCTCGCTGACGGTGTCAGAGTCGATGCGGACGAAGCCACACCGTTCACGCCTGTGACAGCCATAGACCTTCCTCCTCCATGAGAATCCGCTGCTCGCCGCTTATTTGCCCAATGAGATGGCAGCCGTCTCCATCTGTTTAGCGGCGTCAAACGCCGTCACGTTCGCCTGGTACGCGCGGGCCGCGGAAATCATGTCGACCATTTCGGTGGAAATGTCCACATTGGGCATCTGTACGTATCCATTGACCGCATCCGGATTCCCCGGATCATAAACAACCCGGAACGGGCTCGGGTCTTGCACAATCCCGACCACCTGAACGCCGGCATCCGGCTCCGTTTCCGATTGCGCCGCCGACAGCGCGTCCTGAAAGCTGTTCGTTCTGGGCGCCAGAATGACCATCTCTCGACGGTAGGGACCGCCCGTTGGGGTGCGCGTCGTATTCGCGTTGGCGATGTTGTTGGCGATAACATCCATGCGCACACGTTCAGCGGTCAATCCGGACGCGCTGATGGCCAAATCGCCTAGCCACGACACCGGTTATCACTCCCCTTGAATCGCTTCGCGCAGCCGGAGTATCCGAAGATCCACGTCTTGCACGAGAGCGTTGTAACGGATCTGATTCGCCGCCAATTCGCTCATCTCGGCATCCACATCGACGTTGTTGCCGTTGTTTTGTACCGCTGTCGATGTGTCAGTGACCACCTGCGGCTGCACGGACACCAACTGATTCAACTCGTCCGTGGTCAGACCGGAGCCATCGGTCGACGCCAGTTGCTGCTGCAGCATCGATTCAAAAGACACATCCTGGCGCTTGTAACCCGGTGTATCCACATTGGCGATGTTGTTGGCGTATACGCTCTGACGCAAATTGGATGCCGCTAACGCGTTTTGCAGGAGTTGAAACGTCCCTGTGTCCAGTGTCATCTTTTCACCCCGTCAACCTCTGCCACAACATGGGCATGATTCCTGCGGGCATAACTACTTTCCTAGGGTTACTAATTCGACACCCCGCGGCAGATTCCTGCACACTTCGACACGATTCCCCATGAATGAGAAAAAGCCACCAAACTTTCGGTGGCCTAACTTTCTGGTTAACCCGCAGGACTACAGGATGAACTGGCTGAGATCGCGATTGACGACAATCGTCCCCAGCTTCTCCTGCACATATTCAGGCGTGATGACTACCTCTTCCAGGTGTACTTCTGGAGCCTCGAAGGACAAGTCCTCCAGCAGTTTTTCGACCAGGGTGTGCAGACGGCGCGCCCCGATGTTCTCGGTCTCCTTGTTCACCTGCACCGCCAGTTCGGCGATGCGACGGATAGCCTCGTCGGTGAAGCGGACTTTCACACCCTCCGTTTCCAACAGGGCCGTGTATTGCTTGAGCAAGGCGTGTTGCGGTTCTTTCAGGATCTTTTCAAAATCGTCCGCGGTCAGGCTCGTGAGTTCCACGCGAATCGGGAACCGCCCCTGCAGTTCTGGGATCAGGTCAGACGGCTTGGAGATATGAAACGCACCAGCAGCAATGAACAGGATGTGATCCGTCGATACCGGCCCATATTTGGTCACCACCGTGGAGCCCTCGACAATCGGCAGAATGTCACGCTGCACGCCTTCACGCGAGACATCGCGCGTGTTTTGCTCCCGGCCCGCAATCTTATCCATCTCGTCAATGAAAATGATCCCGTGGTTTTCGACGCGCCGGACCGCTTCGGCCGTCACCGCATCCATGTCAATCAGCTTCTGCGCCTCTTCCTGCTCCAGCACACGCCTGGCCTCGCGCACGGTCAGGCGGCGTTTGCGCAGCCGCTTGGGCAATAAGTTCCCCAGCATCTCCTGGAGATTGCCCATTCCCTCCGCGCCCATGCCGGGCAAAAAACCCATCATCGGCGCCGCCTGTTCCTCCACCTCGATTTCAATCTCCTGGTCCTCCAGCTGACCGCTGCGCAATTGCTGACGAACCCGCCGCCGCTCGCTGCGGACGCTCTCCGACGGTGTCTCCTGTTCACTGGACGCGCCGGGGTTGGCTCCAAACAACATTTCGAATGGATTGCGCATACCCCGCCTGGCGCTCGGGTCTGGCACCAATGCCTGGACGATCCGTTCGTCAGCGTGTTCTCGAGCCTGATCTTTGACCCGTTCCATGTGTTCCGATTTCACCATGCGGATGGCGGTCTCCACCAAATCACGCACCATGGATTCCACATCGCGACCGACGTAGCCCACCTCGGTGAACTTGGTCGCCTCCACCTTGATGAAGGGGGCCCCAACCAGGCGACTCAAGCGGCGGGCAATCTCTGTCTTGCCCACACCTGTCGGACCAATCATAAGAATGTTTTTCGGCGTGACTTCCGCCTGCAGCTCGGGCGCCAGCTTGGCGCGCCGCATCCGGTTGCGCAGCGCGACGGCCACCGCGCGTTTGGCCGCCTGCTGTCCGACAATGTACCGGTCCAGTTCCTCGACAATCTGACGCGGGGTTAATTCCCGATAGGCCATCTTACCGCCTCCAAAATTTAAGCAGGTCCTATGCCCAGTTCTTCGACAACGATATGATCATTCGTGTACACGCAGATCTCCGACGCCATCTTCAAAGCTTCGCGGGCGATGTCCGCCACATCCATGGAGGTGTGACGCACCAAGGCGCGCCCGGCCGCCAGGGCATAGGCCCCGCCCGAACCGATGGCGCACAGGCCGTCATCCGGTTCAATCACCTCGCCGCTGCCCGAGAGAATGAACAGGTGCTGCTCATTCATGACGATGAGCATGGCCTCCAGCTTGTGCAGCACTTTGTCGGAACGCCACTCGCGCGCCAGCTCGACGGCGGCCCGCTGCAGGTTGCCGTCAAACTCCTCCAGCCGCGACTCAAACTTCTCAAACAGCGTGAACGCGTCGGCCACAGAGCCGGCAAATCCGGCAATGACACGTCCTTGGTACAGCCGCCGCACCTTGCGGGCGTTTTGCTTCATGATCATGGTGTTTCCCAGCGTCACCTGGCCATCGCCCGCCATCGCCCCGCGGCCGTCGCGCAGGATAGCAAATATGGTGGTCGCGTGCAAGTCCGACATGTGTTACTCCTCCTTTGTTCCCCCATCGGTGAGCCGCGCCCGCGGGTGCGCCCGGTCATAGACGCGCGCCAGCCGATCCCGGGTCGTATGGGTGTAGATTTGCGTGGAGGACAGACTGGCGTGCCCCAGCAATTCTTGCACAGCGCGCAGGTCGGCCCCGCCATCCAACATGTGAGTGGCGAAGCTGTGCCGCAACGCGTGCGGGCTGATATGGTGCAAACGGCCGACACGTTCGATACACGCATTGAGAATCCGGCGCACGCTGCGGTCAGTCAGGCGGCCCCCGCGCCGGTTGATGAACAGGGGCGAATCCCACGAGAGCTCGGGCCCGCGCAACGCCAGGTAGACGCGCACCGCTTGAATGGCGTAAGACCCCATCAACACATACCGCTCCTTGCGCCCCTTGCCCAGCACGCGGACTATCCCCTGCGCAAGGTCCACATCCCCCACATCCAGCCCGACGCCTTCACTGACGCGGACACCGGTAGCATACAGCAACTCCAAAAGCGCCCGGTCGCGTGCCGACCAGATGTCTTGCTGGCCTATCGAATCCAGCAAGACCTTGACCTCTTCCTGATAATAGAAGTCCGGAATCGGCTTCGGAAGCTTGGGCAACTGAACCGCTCGCGCCGGATTTCCAGTCACGACACCTTCCCTTTCCAGGAAGTCAAAAAAACGCCGGTAACAGGACAACCGCCTGGCCAGCGTGCGTTTGGCCAGTCCCCGCTGCACCTCCTGCGCCAACAGGGCGCGCAGGTCGGTCAGGGTCACCTGGCCGGGCTCGTCCTTGTGCCGCTCCCGCAGAAAGTCCTGGAGGATCTGCAGGTCTTGACGGTACGCGACCACGGTGTGGACAGAGGCGCCCCTTTCATCCTGCAGGCGGGTCAAAAACTCCCTCACATACGAAGCCAAACAGGACACCCAGGTCACACCTCGATTCTGGCCAGCACGCGCTGCCAGTCCGCCAACGCTCGATCCGCCAGTTTTTGATGGCGCTCGCGTTTGTCTCGAACCGTCTGGTCGAGTGGCGGAAACAGGCCGAACGTGGCGTTCATCGGTTGAAAATTGTCCGGTGAAGCTTCCGTGATATAGTGGGCCAAGCTGCCGATGGCGGTGGTTCGCGGCGGCGTGAGGACGCTTTGGCCGACGGCCAGCCGTCCGGCGTTGAGACCAGCTATCAGGCCCGCAGCCGCCGATTCCACGTACCCTTCGACGCCCGTCATCTGCCCGGCGAAAAACAAGGTGGGACGTGCCCGCGTCTGATATGTCGGCAAAAGGACAGTGGGACTGTTCATATAGGTGTTGCGGTGCATCACCCCGTATCGCACGAATTCGGCCTGTTCCAGTCCGGGGATCATGCGGAACACCCGCTTTTGCTCACCCCACTTCAGGTGGGTCTGAAACCCGACGATGTTGTACAGGTTGCCGGCCGCGTTATCCTGACGCAGTTGCACGACCGCATAGGGCCGCCGCCCAGTGCGTGGGTCCTCGAGACCCACAGGCTTCATGGGGCCAAACAGCAAGGTTTTCGGGCCCCGTTTGGCCATCACCTCTATCGGCATGCAACCCTCGAAGTACTTTTCCTCCTCAAAGTCGTGCAGAGGAGCTGTTTCGGCGGTGACCAGCGCCTCGTAGAAAGCCTCAAACTGCTTCTCGTCAAACGGGCAATTCAGGTATGCCGCCTCCCCCTTGCCGTACCTGGAAGCAGCGAACACCTTCTCCCGGTCAATCGACTCGCTGGTCACAATCGGCGACGCCGCATCGTAGAAGTACAGATGCCGACCTCCGACCAACCTCTCGATCGCGGCCGAGAGCGCCGGGGAAGTCAAAGGGCCGGTGGCCACCACCACGATTCCGTCCGCCGGAATGTCCCGGACCTCTTCCCGGCGCACGGTGACGCGTGGGTGTTGCTCCAGGGCGCGTGTCACCGCCTGGGCAAACCCCTCCCTGTCGACTGCCAAAGCGCTGCCTGCGGGCACAGCATGCGCGTCGGCAGCCCGCATGATGAGGGAGTCAAGCCTCCGCATCTCCTCTTTGAGCAGCCCGACCGCGTTGGTCAGGGCATTGGAGCGCAAAGAATTGGTGCACACCAACTCGGCAAACCAGGGTGTGTGGTGAGCCGGCGTCTTGACCTGCGGCCGCATTTCGTACAGTGTCACCGAGGCCCCTTGCCGGGCAGCCTGCCAGGCCGCCTCCGAACCCGCCAATCCGGCGCCAATCACGGTGACATGCATCTGCATCTACCCCCTAGCATATGCCCCAGATGTTGCCGGACGTTCCTTCCGCACACCTGCCTCACTCCCCTCAGCTTCCGGGTGAGCCGCCTCATTGCTGCAAACGACCACGGTTTCTCCCTTGATTCGCTTTTCGACCATGGGATGACCGCACACCGGGCACAAAGCCCCGGTCGGACGGTTCCATAACACATACTCGCAATCCGGATAGCCGCTGCAGCCGTAGAAGACCCGCCGCTTCCCGCGGCGCTCGACCAAGGGCTTGCCGCATTGAGGGCAATTGACCCCGGCTTCCTTGACAATGGGCTTGGTGTTTCGGCACTCTGGAAAGCCCGGACAGGCGAGAAACTTGCCGTAGCGCCCGTGCTTGTAAACCATCTTGCGACCGCACTTTTCACAGATCACGTCCGATTCCTCGTCGGCAATTTCGACCTGGCCGAGCAGGTCCTCAGCGCGCTGTAGGTGTTGCTCGAAGGAGTCGTAGAATTCGCCCAACAGCCTGACCCAATCAATTTTCCCTTCCTCGACCAAGTCCAGTTCCTGCTCCAGGTTTGCGGTGAAGTCGACATCAATCAACTCATGGAAGTACTGAAGCAGGAGGTCGACCACAATCTCGCCCAACTCGGTCGGGTGGAACCGTTTCTGCTCAAGTACCACATATCCCCGCTTCAGGATGGTGTCAATGGTCGGCGCATAGGTGCTGGGCCGGCCAATGCCCAGCTCCTCCATGGCCTTCACCAAGCTGGATTCTGAATAGCGCGGTGGCGGTTGCGTAAAGTGCTGCTCCGGCTGGAGAACAGGCGACTCCAGGGCCTGATGCGGTTCCAGGGGCGGCAGCAGGCGGGTCTGCTCGTCATCTGCCCCGGCATCGTCGCGGCCCTCTGTATACACGGCCATGAAACCAGGAAAACGCAGAACCGAGCCGCTGGCCCGGAACCACGCCCGCCCCGCCCGAATATCCACCGTGGTGGTGTCGAGCAGGGCGGAAGCCATCTGACTGGCCATGAACCGTTCCCAAATCAACTTGTACAAGCGGTATTGGTCACGCGAGAGAAAAGGCTTGACCGAATCCGGATCGCGTGCCGCGGAGGTCGGCCGAATGGCTTCGTGCGCATCCTGGGCCCCGCCCTTGCTGGCATATTGGCGCGGGGTACCGGGCACATATTCGTCGCCGAACCGTTCCCGCAGGTACGAGCGCGCTTCCGCCTGGGCCGACTCGGCAATGCGTGTGGAATCGGTGCGCATGTACGTGATCAGGCCCACGGCGCCGCCGGCGCCGACGTCCAGGCCCTCGTACAGTTGCTGCGCGACCGCCATCGTTTTGTAAGCGCGAAAGCCCAGTTTGCGGGCGGCCTCCTGCTGCAAACTGCTGGTAGTAAATGGAGGGCTCGGATTGCGGCGCCGCTCCGCCTTTTTTACCGACTCGACCACAAACGGCTCACCAGCCACGGCCTGGAGCAATTCGTCGACCGCCGCTCGATTGGCCAGCGTGGTCTTCTCCTCTCCGTATCCGTGAAAACGAGCAGTAAAGCCCCCCTTTTCGGTCTCAAAACGGGCGTCAACGGTCCAGTACTCCTCCGGTTGAAAGGCGCGGATCTCCCGCTCCCTGTCGACTATCAACCGCACCGCCACAGACTGGACACGGCCGGCTGACAGGCCCTTTTTCACCTTTTTCCACAAGAGCGGGCTCAATCGATAACCGACCAACCGGTCCAGGATGCGCCGCGCCTGCTGCGCCTTGACCAGGTCCAAATCCAGCGGCCGCGGATGCTGAAAGGCTGCCTTGACCGCGTCCTTGGTGATCTCGTGAAACACCACCCGACATGAATCGGACGGATCGACATTCAACAGGTGGGCCAAGTGCCAGGCTATCGCCTCCCCCTCGCGGTCGGGGTCAGCCGCCAGGAAGATGCGTTTCGCCTTTTTCCCGGCCTCGCGCAGTCCTTTGATGACGTCGCCCTTGCCACGGATGGTGATGTATTTGGGCTCAAAGTCGTGCTCGATATCCACTCCCAATTGGCTCTTTGGCAAATCCCGCACGTGTCCCATCGAAGCCTTGACCGTATAGCGTTTGCCCAGATATTTGCCAATGGTCTTCGCCTTTGCCGGCGATTCCACGATGACCAAATAATCCGCCAATCTGTTTCCCCCTCAATCCCGGCCAGCGTTCATGGCTATCCCGCGCCTCCGCTCTGCATCGGCCACGCCGGATGCGTCCGGGTCCGGTGGAGGCTCCACAATGAATAGGTATTCCTACCCATTCATTCTCAGAAACCTGTGTCAACCCATGATAGCATCACCGCTTTTTTGATTGCAAACCCACACCCGCCCGATATCCGCCGCCTGGTGCGCGCCCCAGCCAACCGCCCATTTCCAGCTCCAACAGGCCGGTGTACACCCTGGCCAACGGCCACCCGAGGCTGGATGCCAACTGATCAGGGGAAGCGTGCATCAGCGCCGCTTCGTACAACGCCTGCCACCGCTCCGGAGGGCGATGGGCCTCGCAGCAGGCCGAGTCCAACGCGCCGCCCAGGTCGGACACCAGGTCGTGCGGATCGATGAGCAGGCGCGCCCCGTCCTGAAGCAGCCGATTGGAACCGCGGCAATGAATGGAGGTGATGGGCCCTGGGACGGCGTACACGTCCCTGCCCAGCTCCAGCGCCATGTCGGCCGTTCTCAGAGCACCGCTGCGTTCTCCGGCCTGGATGACCACAACCACGTGCGACAGGGCTGCCAGAATTCGGTTGCGCTCCGGAAACCGATGACGAGCCACGCTTGTGCCCGGAGGATATTCGCTGACAAGCAGGCCGCGCCGCTGAATATATTCGTACAAACTCCGATGGGAAGGGGGATAACAGATGTCGGTGCCAGAGGCCAACACAGCCACCGTCCACCCGCCAGCCGCGAGGGCAGCCTCCTGAGCCGCGGCGTCGATGCCGAGGGCCATGCCGGACACGACACAAAACCCAGCTTGTGCCAGCACCTGTCCGGTCCAGCGGGCTGCCTCCAGTCCATACGCCGACGCCCGGCGCGTGCCCACCACGCCCACGCCGAGCCGGTTCAACGCCGCCGTCCGGCCGCTGACAAACAGGCACAGTGGCGGATAGGTCAGATGAAGCAGGGATTTAGGGTAGTCCGGCAGGCCGCGCACGAGGCAATGGACCCCCCGCTCCGCCAGTTGGGTCTCCAATTGCCGCGGTTGCACGCGGCGGCGCCAATCCTCCAGCCTCCGCACGGTGGCCGGCTGAAGGCGCACGGCTTCCATCCACTCCCTCGGGTGTGCCTCCCAAACCCTGGTCGCACTCCCGAGCGCTTCGATCAAGCGCAACAGGCTCATCCGCTCCAATCCTTTGCACATCGCGAGGGCGATGGAACAAGCCTTTTCATCCTCGACCACGGTGTTCCCCCATCTCGCAGGGTTTTGACCCTATTGTGGCGGATGTCCACCCTAAGCGTCGATGGCAGATAGGAGCAAACGTTTGCCACTGGATGTTAAAACACAATGGAAAGCGGCCCTGGCGTGGGGACCAGGGCCGCCTGCTCAGCGACTTCCCTCTCATCTGTCGCGGTGATGTCCGCTCACCCAGCAAGTGCTGGCTTCAACGGGCGGTGCGGCAGGACTCGAGCAGCCCGCGATCCTTTAAGTACTGCTCCATCGTCGCCCCCATGTCGGAAGGCGTCGGCGCCACGCGGATGCCGCACTCCTCAAGCTTCTTGATCTTAGAAGCGGCCGTGCCGCTGCCGCCGGAAATGATGGCGCCGGCGTGCCCCATGCGGCGTCCCGGAGGCGCGGTGGCGCCGGCGATAAAGCCGACCACCGGCTTGGTCATGTGATCGCGAATCCATTCGGCCGCCTGTTCTTCCGCGGTACCGCCAATCTCACCGATCATGATGACCGCTTCCGTGTCCGGATCATCATTGAACATCTTCAGCACGTCGATGAATTCCGTCCCTTTGACTGGATCGCCACCGATGCCGACCGCCGTCGACTGGCCGATGCCGCGCACGGTCAATTGGTAGACCGCCTCGTAGGTAAGGGTGCCGCTGCGGGAGACGACGCCGACTTTGCCTGGGACATGGATATAACCAGGCATAATGCCGATCTTACAGGCGCCGGGGGTGATCACGCCCGGGCAGTTGGGACCGATGAGCCGGGTGTGGCGGCCCTCCATGAAGCGCTTGACCTTGACCATGTCCAAGACCGGAATGCCTTCGGTGATGCAAATGACCAGGTCCAACTCGGCGTCGACGGCCTCCATGATGGCATCGGCCGCAAACGCGGGCGGAACGTAGATGACCGAGGCGTTCGCCCCCGTCTTCTCGACCGCCTCGCGCACCGTGTTGAACACCGGCACCCCCTCGACAGTCGTTCCGCCTTTGCCCGGCGTGGTGCCGCCCACGACCTTCGTTCCGTATTCAATCGCTTGTTTTGTATGAAACAGGCCCTGTTTGCCGGTGATTCCCTGCGTGATGACGCGCGTCTCCTTGCCGACCAAAATACTCATCGCAGAATCCCCCTATACCAAGGCGACGATGCGCTGAGCGGCGTCCGCCAGCGAGTCTGCCGCAACAATATTGAGTCCGGACTGGTTCAGGATTTCCTTGCCTTTTTCCACGTTGGTGCCTTCCAAGCGCACGACGAGCGGCTTGTCCAGTCCAATCTGCCGCGCCGCCGCGACGACCCCGTTGGCCACCACGTCGCACTGCTGGATGCCGCCAAAAATGTTGACCAAGATGCCTTTGACGTTCGGATCGGACAGGATGAGCTTGAAGGCCGCCGTGACCTTCTCCTCGTTGGCGCCGCCGCCGATGTCGAGGAAGTTGGCCGGCTCCCCGCCGTAGTATTTGATGGTGTCCATCGTCGCCATCGCCAGACCGGCGCCGTTGACCATGCACCCGATGTTTCCGTCGAGCGCGATGTAATTGAGACCAAACTTCGAGGCTTCAATCTCCTTCGGGTCTTCTTCGTCCAGGTCACGCAATTCGAGGATGTCGGGGTGGCGGTACAACGCATTGTCATCAAAGTTCAACTTGGCATCCAGAGCCATCACGTCGCCTTCTGCGGTGACGACGAGCGGGTTGATCTCGGCGACGGAGCAGTCCTTGTCCACAAAACACGCGTACAGACCGGTCATGAATTTGACCGCCTTATTGACCAGGGCATCGGGAATCTGAATCGCAAACGCGAGGTTGCGCGCCTGGTAGGGCAGCAGGCCCACGGCCGGATCTATCGTTTCCTTGAAAATCTTTTCCGGCGTCTTCGCGGCCACTTCCTCAATCTCCATGCCGCCCTCGGCCGATGCCATCATGACAACCCTGCCGCTTGCGCGATCCACAACCAAGCCTATGTAGTATTCCTTTTGAATATTGGAGAGCTGTTCAATCAACAGACGCTTGACGACCTTGCCCTGCGGGCCGGTTTGATGCGTCACCAACGTCTTGCCGAGCAGTTCACGGGCGTTGGCCTCGACCTCCGCAAGCGACTTGGAAACCTTCACTCCGCCAGCTTTCCCGCGGCCGCCCGCGTGGATTTGCGCCTTGACGACCGCCTTTCCGCCCAGTTGCTTGGCATGCTCCACAGCTTCCTCGACCGTGAAAGCGACATGACCTTGCGGCACCGCGACGCCGTACTGCGCGAGCACAGACTTCGCCTGGTATTCGTGAATGTTCATGCGCCGACTCCTTTCTCGCCACGCCCATACGGCGCGGGCATCCCATGATCCCCGGGGCCATCGGGGACAATCCTTATATAGGATAAATCAGTCGAGAAGCATTTACAAATCAAAAGCCCAGGGACGCATCCCTGGACCCGAGAGGAAAGTTGGACATGAATGAGACCTTCTCCGTGGCCGGCACCCTTCACATCTAGGAGCGCACCAGAAAAACGGCCGAGGCCAGCGAGACGGCCATGCAGACCACGAACCCGAGCAACAGCCGCTGCGCCTGCCGGTCCCGCAGCACATGCAACGCCAGCCCGCAGCCGGCGCCCACGACGGCCAACAGCCAGGTGCAGGCAATCATCTGGGGACGCTGGGCCCAGGGCAGACACGAAGCAATCGCGAGCGCCACGGCGGCTGCCAACAACACCTTGACCAGGCCGGAGAGGAAGTAGCGCCGCCAGGTCAAAGGACCGCACAGACTGCGCAATCGCTTTTTCCTGCGGAAGGCGCGCAAATCCACAACGCGGCCCCGGTTCGACGGCCGACTCTTCTGGTTTACCCGCTGCGTGTGTTCCCTGAAGTTCTGCACGTTGTCTCCCCCGCTCCCCGCGTTCACTCTTACTTTGATCCTACACGGAAGCCAGCAATTCTGCAATATTAAGACAACGTCTCCCGGACGTCATCGCCAAAGCGTGACATCCGCGGTATATACAAACTATACGCCAGCCGGACGGGGATGCGCCCCAACGACATGACCCGAATGCGGGAGGGATGGAACGTGCTGGGAATCGCAATGGGCGCAGTCTTGGACGGGGTCGAGGCCCATGTGGTGCGCGTCGAGGTCGACGTCAGCCGCGGGCTTCCCCAATTTTCCATCGTGGGCCTACCTGATTCCGCAGTCAGCGAGTCCAAGCTACGCATCCGTTCGGCGGTGCGCAACGCTGGGTTTGAGATGCCGAATCAGCGCATCACCGTCAACCTGTCGCCGGCCAGTGTGAAAAAGCGCGGCGCCGGTCTCGATTTGGCCATCGCAATGGGCATCCTGCGCGCCAGTGGACAGCTGCCGCCCGCCCGTGCACCCATCGGATTTTGCGCGGAGGTGGGACTGTCCGGCGCTCTGCTCACCGTTCCAGGCATGGTCAACCTGGCATTGGCGCTGCGGCGGGCCGGCATCCATAGGGTGGTCGTCGCCTCCGAGGCGCGGGAGCACTGCATTCCTGTGCCGGAGGTGGATTGGTTTGCGTACGGATCGCTCCAGGAGCTGGCCGCTGATCTGCTCGCCGAGCGCCTGCGCAGCCCGCTGGACTTCGCCGGGTCCCCGTTTCTCGACAGCGAACGCGCGGTTTCCCTCGCCGACGTCCATGGCCTGCCAGCCGCGAAGCGCGCCCTCAGCATCGCCGCCATCGGCCGCCACCACACTCTTTTGGTGGGCCCGCCGGGCACCGGGAAGACCATGCTCGCGGAGCGCCTGGTTACGCTTTTACCGAGACTGTCGGACAGCGCGGCGTTGGAGGTGTTTGCGATTCACCAGGCGGCGGGTCTGCCCAACCGACCGTCCCACGTGCCGCCGGTGCGTATGCCCCATCACACGGTCACCGCGGCCGGATTGGTCGGTGGAGGTACGCCGCTGGCTCCGGGCGAAGTCACGCTGGCCCATCACGGGCTGCTCATTCTCGACGAGCTCCTGGAATTTCGCCGCCACGCGCTGGAAACGCTGCGAGAGCCGCTGGTGCACGGCCGTGTCAGGCTTGTCCGATCCGGTCACAGCCGCGAACTGCCGGCGGATTTTCAGCTGCTGGCGACGTTGAATCCGTGCCCCTGCGGACAACGTGGATTCGCCGACTGCCGCTGCACGGACACGGAAGTAAAGCGCTACTGGTCGCGCTTGAGCGGCCCCTTGCTGGACCGGGTGGACCTGGTCGTCTCGGTGGCCCCCGTGGATACCCGCGCCCCGGGCGACACCTTCGTACCTCCGACCCCTGAACAAGTGGCGGAGATGCGGGGCGAGCTCACACGCCGTCAAACTGCGCGGGGCCGCGGCCGGTCCACAGAGGCCAGCGATTTTCAGGCCGACGCCAAGGCGTACTTGGAGCAACTTGGGCAGCGCTTGCATTTATCCCTGCGGGCTCAGGATTCAGTGCGCCGAGTGGCCCAAAGCGTGAGCGTACTGGAGGGCGAAAGCACCGTCAAATCCGCTCACGTCGAGGAGGCGCTGATGCTTCACGGCGACCTCGGACGCTGGTTGTGATCGTTTTTGGGCGCCCTGCAGCGCTCCCCGCCGCGGGATCCTTCACGGCGCTTCCACCGCCCACCGGATGTGTTGGACGTCCGTAACGCGGACGCCGTCAAGCATCAGCCCCAGCACGTCAATCCGGATGTCATGGACGAACTGACTGTAGGTGGAACTGTTCAAAAGCCAACCGGCAAGTCGCCGCAATCGCCTTTGCTTGTGCACATCGACCGACTCGATGGCCTCCCCGAACGCCAATCCGCGTCGCGTCCGCACCTCGACCAACACCAGTTCCCGGCGCGCCCGGGCTATGATGTCAATCTCCCCCAACGGGCAGCGCCAGTTTTGCTCCAGCACAGCCCACCCCAGGGAGCGCGTCAGGTACTCAACGGCGAATCGCTCACCGATCCGCCCTGTCCAGCGCCTGGTGTCGATGTCGGTAGACAAAGGCCAGCACCTCCGCCACGGCTTCGTAGAGTTCCTCGGGGATTACCGCCTCCACCTCCAGGGACAGCAAGGCGTCGACCACCTGCGGGTGCTGCACCACCGCGACATCGGCTTGCTCGGCCGCCCGCACAATCGCCTCCGCCACCTGGCCGCTGCCCTTGGCCACAACCCTAGGCGCCCGTTCACGGGCTTGGTCATAGCGCAGAGCGACCGCCTTCTTCCGCACCAAGACACCCCCTCGCCAGAGTCCGTCCGCCAATCGTCAATCACCGTCTGTGTGATGAGCCGCCGTAACGCGCTCCACCTGCCAACCCAGGCGCGACAAGCCGTGCTTCAGATTGTCGGCCCGGGCCGCCAAACGCTCGCTCACCTGTGCATCGCTGCACCGGATGTGCACCGACAGGCGTGGCCGCTGGGCCAACAGCACGACTTCGTAGTCCGCCCCAGCCAAAGAAAATGCGAGTTGGAGACGGTGCACTAGGTGTCCGGCGGAATCGGTCTGCGTCCGCCGTTCCGCCCGCCAGCGGATGGTCGGCGGGGAGCCATCCTGGCGCACCTCCCGGTACAGACCGCCACCTGTCACCGGAGCCAGCGGTGAGGCGACGCTCGCCTCCAATCGGTCGAGCAAGACGGTCCCCTGCAGGTCCGGTGGTAACTCGGCCCACTTCTCGAGATCGCGGATGTCTTGAAACGGAATCAGGCGATCCGCATGCGATGCGCCGGCGTCCCCGGAACCAGGCGGCGTCTCGCCCATCCCTGGCGAAACCGGGCCCAACCCCTGCCGCCCCTGGGCGGCCTGTTTCGCCAGAGCCTCGAGCAGCCGCCACCAGGTTTGGACCACAGCCTGCAAGTCCGCGCGCGCGGGCGCATCCTGAGCAGCCTGCTCCCCCGGCACGGCTGCTTGCACCGCCTGCCCGGAGGAAACGGCCGTTTGCACCTCCCGTTCCCTGGGCGGTGCTGTCCACACCTGTTGCGCCGATGGCGGATCGCTTGCGTCCGCCGCCCAATGTTCCACAAGCAGCGTCCGCCATGCCCATTCGGCGGCCAACAGGCGGGGGCTCTGCAAGACGGCCAACGGCAGCAACCGCTCCCTCCCGACAGCCAGGCGTTGCCCGAGAACCAGGACATCGCCTGCCGCGGGGGCTGAACGCGCAAGCCCCGGGGCCCTTCCGGCGGTGGCCGGAGCCTCGGCCTGACGCCCCTCCCCCCGTTGCACTGGGGCCGCAGGGTTGGGGGGCGACGTCTGGGTAACACGAAGGTCATCCATCCAAATTCAACCTCACCTGCAGGCACTGGGCCACCGGGGCGAATGATTGGCGGTGCACTGGCGTCGGACCCAGCCTCGCCAGCGCAGCCCTGTGCTCTCGGGTGCCATAACCCGCGTTGCGATCAAAACCAAAGTCGGGATATGTATGGGCCAGTTCGGCCATGCTCCGGTCTCTCGCCACCTTGGCCACGATGGAGGCCGCCGCGATGGACAGACACCTCGCATCCCCGTCCACAATCGGAAAACAGGCCCCGTTCGCCGGCGCATCCAGGGGCGGGTACAGACCATCGACCAACACCGCATCCGGAGCCACAGCCAGGTTGCGGATAGCCCGGCTCATGGCCAGGCGCGAGGCCTGCAGGATGTTCAACTCGTCGATTTCGGCGACACTGGCCCATCCAATGCCCACGGCCAGCGCGCGCTCAACAATCCAATCATACAACTCTTCCCGCCTGCGCCGGCTGAGACGTTTCGAGTCGTCGATACCCGTCCACAGTTCGGCGCTGCCGCCCAACACCACGGCCGCAGCCGTCACGGGTCCCGCGAGACAGCCTCGCCCAGCCTCGTCCACCCCCGCCACGGTCAAGCCTTCCCGCCAAGCATCACCGATCACCCGGCGCTCCTCCCGCCACAACCGGTACGAGCGGTCCTTTTCATCCCATCTTGCTCCTCGGGAACGACTGGGCATGCAGCCACCCCCAACCCGTTTTGAACCCGTTGCTTGTATCTCTAGTGTAGCGAGAATCCAGGGTTGTGACGAGATACAATTTGAAAAAAGAGAGAGCCGATAGAATCCGCGTCCTGAAGTGCCCGTCAGACCTCGCTCGGCCACTCGAGACTGATGCGCCCCAGCTTGCCTGTCTGCAACTCCCGCACTACCAGTTCGCTCACCCGCTCTGTGTCGGGCACCCCCCCGCGCCCCAGAAGCCCGCGCCGCATAGCGATTTGCTCCATCAGCGGCTGGGCCAGGGTGTAGGCCTCAAGTGGATTCGCCGCGCGCAGATCATCCGGCAGGCTGTCCAACCCGTACCGCTCACACAGACAGTCTGGATAGTGGACGGCCGCCCAGGTCAAGAAATACGCGCAGAGCTCCTGGATATCCAAAACCGACGACTTGAGGGCCCCGCTCAACGCCAGCCGAGCAGCGGCGTGCGGGTCTTCCAACTTCGGCCACAGTACGCCAGGGGTGTCCAGCAGCTCCAATCCTGCAACACGAATCCACTGCTGAACCTTGGTGATGCCCGGACGGTCCCCGATGGAGGTGGCAGCTTTTCCCGCCAAGCGGTTGATCAGCGACGATTTGCCCACGTTGGGGATGCCGACCACCATCGCCTTCACCGCTCGCGGCCGAATGCCTTTACGCAAATCGCGTTCCCGCTTGGCTGCGGTTGCTCGCTGCAGCGCCTTGGGTATCTCATCCACCCCGCGCCCGCTGCGGGCATCGACACCGAGCGTCTCCCGGCCCAACGCCCGGAAGTGGCGGTGCCACTGTTCGGTCACCGAACCATCCGCCAAATCGATGCGCGTCATCACGGTCACACGGGGTTTGCTCCCCATCATCTGATCCAGCATCGGATTGGCGCTGGCCATCGGCAGACGCGCGTCCACCAACTCAATGACCGCGTCCACTCGCCGCAGGCTTTCCGCCATCTCCCGGCGCGCCTTTGCCATATGACCTGGAAACCAGTTTATCGAGCGCATGTTTTCCCCCTGTCCGCTCCGTCAACCCGGGCGTACACGAAAAGCGGGAGACACTGGTCCCCCGCTTTCGTAGGTTGCCCCCGATTCCACCTGCAGTTTTGACCAACGCTTAGGCGTTGTTGCGAATCTCTTTGATTCGCGCAGCCTTGCCGGAACGCCCACGCAGATAATACAGCTTCGCGCGGCGCACGCGGCCACGGCGCACAACCTCAATCTTTTCGATGTTCGGCGAATGCAGAGGAAACGTCCGTTCCACGCCGACTCCGTACGAAATCTTACGGACCGTGTACGTCTCACTGATACCGCCGCCCCGACGCCGGATGACCACACCTTCGAACACCTGCACGCGTTCACGCTGACCTTCACGCACCCGCACATGCACGCGCAAGGTATCGCCCGGGCGAAACTCCGGAATATCGGAACGCAGTTGTTCCTGCGTAATCTCACGCACCAAATCCATAGACACGGCCTCCTTCCCGTTCGTGTTCGTACCAGAATGCTGGCAGAGGACCACGTAGTCACGCGCAACAGTGTACCATAAGTCCACAAGCCCCTGCAATCACTGGTTGTCCGCGCGTCTGAATCGAGTGGGCCAGGTCGGCGACGGCCCCCCATAGCGGACCCTCACCGCCTAGTCATCTCCCATGCCTGGCCATCACACACAAACGGCGCCGCAAGCGGCGCCGTTCGAGTACCTAAGGACTATTGAGATGCATGCATCAGGACAAGAGCACGGGCCCCTCCTGATCCAGCGAACTGCCCGATTCTGTCTCCATTTCCGCATCATCCTTGGTAAAGGGTAGGCGATTGAGCGATCGGACAATCTCCATGTCACGAATCAAGTCTGGCAGCTCCGGCTGCTTCATCATGTTTAGGTCCCTCCCGATTTCATAGAATGAAATCGCGAGTTCCGCTCATATGGAAGTTCTGCCCATTCGGCTGAGCCGAAGTGGCACTCCTACACGCTTACGGAGTTAGCTGACGGGTTAGGGCGTAGGATTCCCCTCGCGTACGCGATTCACCCCAAAAGACCGGGTCCTCCGCTTCCGATATGGAACTCAGCGATTTGAAGTTGACGTAACACTATTATACGCGACATGGCCCGCATGAGCAACGCTGCCCTTGGGCTGCACAGGTCATCCCCTTCCTGGCCGACACTGGATGAACCGGTCCCGCAGGCCGAGCAGGGCCCCTCGTCACTTTGCGGCGGGCAGACCGCTCGGTGCCGCCACCTGGGGCACATCGTTGAAATTGGAAAAGATGACATCGGTGGTCAGGGTAGTCGCCCCGCCAGTCGATGCTACCGATTGGGTCGTGGTCACCTGGTGCAGGAGGTGATCTGGGATACCGACAGCGAACGTGAACAGGGTATCGCCCTCGGCACGGCGCGCGTTTCCGGCGTTGCCCCAGAAGCTGTCCGTGCGCCGCCACGCCGTCGCCGGCAGCGATACCTCGTACACACGGCAAAATTGGCCGCCGACAAACTTTTGCGGACGCTCCGACAACCGCCGGTCATGGGCCCGCGCCCAGTTCAGCACGTTTCGATACTCTGCGAACCAATTGAGGTCCAGGGGGTGGTCCAATTTGTGCCACGTATCCTGGTAGGCGTAATAACCGCCAGTCCCGTCCCGGTACACCTCGTACGACTCGCGCCCTGCCTGGACCTGAAAATCGGCCGCTCCATCGGCCCCGATACTGCCATGCACGCTTAAATTCCCTGATGTCGCGCCGTGCCGGGCGTGCACGTACACCTTCACCTGGTATGAGGATGCCTCCGCCGCCCGGGCCGTGGCAGTGTCCAGAGCCGTCCATACCGATGGCGCCGAGGAGACGGGCGAAGCCTGAAGTGGTTGGGTAGCGTTCGGATCGACGGCCGGCGTACAGCCGGCCAGGGACAGGCTGATCACCGCAACCATCCCTATCCAGGCGCGCCTCCCCCTGTTCACCCCTGTTACCGCCACCGTAGACGCCTCCTCTGCTGCCATCCTGCCACCATAAAACCCGCCAGCACCAAAAGCCACGCCACCACCAAAGCTGGCTGCAGGGGCCAAAAATGTCTCGCCAACACAACGTACGCGCCACTGCCAGCCACCGCCGCCACCAGGCACGGTGGTTGTCCGGGGAAGAACTGCACCTGGCGGACGTTCTCAATCCCGCTTTCGAACACGCGCCAGTTCCGGTACAGCTGCCCGTCACGGTATGTGTAGGACGTCAGATAGGTCGTGCTGGACGAGCGAACGGCGCTCCGGTCGTCGGCCAAAATCTCGGGTGCCGCCCCGGGTGCGGTGCGGATGCTGGCAAGAAACTGCAGGTCGTCGTTGGGCGCCGTATAGATGCGGCGCGCGTGTCCGTCACCCGTAAAACTCAAGATATATGCGGGCGAGGCGTTGACGAAGACGGCATCTTTATCCGCCGTCCCAATGGGGCCGACCTGCATCCCCTCGCCAATCGGATTCGCCGGGGACCCGTGCAGACTCGCCACAACGTGCGGGCGGTTTCCTGCGAGCGACACCACCTCCAGGAGATTGCTGCCACCCAACAGCAGTTCGTGGGCGCCCGGCTTGGTGAACGAGCCGCTGCCGATGACAAACTGGGCATCGACGCGCACATGCACGGTGCGTCCCCGCCACTTCCCTGAGAGGACGCCGTTGTCGATGCGCCACGGCGCTACCGGCGCCACGCCAGCCTTGCGGAGTGCCTGCGACCAATCCTTCCACTCATCCTGGTGCGCCTGCACAATCAGCTCGGCCAACTCGGGTGCGTACTGGACGGGCTGTAATGCCGCGTCTACCGCGCCGGCGGACGATTGCGTCCGGACCGTGTACTGCAGCACTCGTCCCCCCACGACCGCCCACGTGCTCCGATCAAAAGGAGCCAAGGCGCCGCTCAACTCGGTCGGCTGAACCTCCGCCAGCTCCTGCGCCGTGGCCGGCCGCGCGCCGATCCGCCCGTTCTCCGGCGCCAGCTGCATGTACTGATAAACCAGGTGGTCGGCGGGCAGTTTCCCGCTCTTCACCGCTTGCAGGTAATCGTCGGTGTTGCTCCCGAACCGGGTGTCCGGCCAACGCGTCACCGTGAGCACCACCTCCCCGTGCTGGGTCCTGACCACGTCCAGCGGAAGCACCGGGTAATTCCCGTTATCCACGGTGAAGGTCCCGACCGCCAAAACGCGAAAGTGGGTAAGCAGGGGCCACAGGTTTTCCGGCAGCCACGCGTTGGCTGCCGCCAGCACCAGCATGGAGCCGAGCAGCGCAGAGAGGGCCACCCTACCAATCCAACGGGCCGCAGCCGCCAAGATGGCCATGCTGATGGCCGCCGTCAGCACGCGCTGGCCCAACGGCAGGGAAGCGAACGACGCCAGGGCCTGGCACGCGCAGAGCGAAAAAAGGCTGAACACCACCCACCAGCGCCGGTGCGGCCGGGGAATGGCGAACACCCAAAGCCACGCCATGAGCAACACGAGGAGAACACCGATGACAGCCAAGTCCTGCACGAGCGGCCGCACCAGCCATTCATCCACCAGATTTACAAACAACGACCAGGCCACACAGGCGAGGATGCGCGCCAGATGGCCCCAGTTACCCGTGAACAGGCGCCTCGCGCTGGATCTCGTTTGTATCCCGAGATGCTGCATGTTCTCCCCCCTTTGCCGCAGAGCCCGCGGTCAACGCCAGCGTCGCCACCGTGTAGTACGAAAGCGCCATGGGCGCGTACTCAAACACGTTCTCCATGGCATTGTGGATGAGTACGGCCAGCACCCCGGTGATGGCCCCCAGATACAGGTAGCGATGCACGTCGCGAGCGCGGCGCAGGGTTCGAAACAAGTCCAACACTAGACGCACATGCATGCCGAAGAACAGGACGAGCCCTATCAACCCCGCCTCGCCCAGCGTCTTGGCGTAGAAGCTGTCCGAATAAGTGGACAGGTGGTGAACCGTCGCCACGGCCCCTCCGTAGCGCCCAATCCCCGCTCCCAGCAGAGGGTTGGTGGACATGTGATCAAACGCCGACAGCCACTTGGCAATCCGCCCACTGTCGGCAGACTTAATCCAGTAGACCTGCGTGAACAAAGAGCCGATACGCGTCCGCACACCGGGCTCCAAGAACGCGCCGCAGATCAAAATCGCCAGCGGGACCAGGGCTCGGCGCTCAAAGGCAATGGCGCTGATTACCAGGGCTCCGGCCAACCCCAGCCAAGCGCCGCGGGTAAAGGTCAGAATCATCGCCACTGCGCACACCACAGCCCCCAGGCCGTAGAAGACTCGTCTGCGGCCCTGGGCCACGATGGCCAGACCGGCCAGCAACGGCGTCATCAGCGCCATATAGGACCCGAGTTCATTGGGGCTCTTGAGGACAGAAAACACCCGCGTACGGACGTGTTCGTCCGGATCGACCCAGTCGGACGGAATCGGCACCCCGATGATGTACTGGTAGATGGCGTGCAAGGCGATGAGAACCGCCGCGCCGACCAGCAGATGGAGCAGCAGCCTGGCCTCATGCTTGCTCACCGCATACGGCAGGACAAAAGCAAACATCAGATAATAAATGTAAAATCCTGCACCGGCGGCAGCATACTGGGGATCAGCCGCTCCCACAGCCGACAAGGCGACAATCCAAACCACAAACCAAAGGGCCGGCTTCTGCCAAGTCTGACGGGGCGGGCGCACGCCCCGCCGGTGGCGGCGAACCGCGACCCAGACCAGCGAGGCAAACGCCAGCTTGTCCCAGACCTCGCCGAGAGGGGTCAGCGGCGAAAGACGAAGAGCGTAGTCAATGATGGGAAAGAACATGAGCAGCCGCGGCACCCAGGTCGCCAGCCACACTTCCAGGGCATCCAGGTGCGTCGACGCTCGCCTAGGTGGCCTTGTTCTCAACGTCATACGTGCATGAACTCCAGACGAAAATTGGACACCACCTGGCCAACCACCAGGGGGCCGCGCCACACCTCTGCCACCGCTTGGCTCATATCGTTGATTCACCTTTCATAAGCTGCGTCCGATGCTGTTTGCGCCGCTTGCGCGCTTCATAACGTTCGGGAGCCGTCTCGTACAACCATTTCTCCTCTTCCGTCTCGGGGATGACGGGCGGCACTGGAGTCGGCCGCCCGTCTGGCCCCAGCGCCACAAAGGTTAAAAAGGAGGTGGCCGTGAGTTTGATCTCCCCTGTCACCAGGTCTTCGGACTCCACCTTGACGTGAACTTCCATAGAGGTGCGATGCGTCCAAGTCACAAACGCTTCAATCAGAATCGCCTGCCCCACCCGGATGGGTTCGAGAAAATCGAGACTGTCACTGGAGGCCGTCACTACCGGGCGGCGCGAATGGCGCATGGCCGCCACGCTGCCTACCTTGTCCACGTACGCCATCACTCGACCGCCGAACATCGTCCCAAGATTATTGGTGTCTGGCGGCAGAATCAAATCTGTCAGGGTGGTGCGCGATGCACCCGCGGGTTTCGGTTCCATACCAACGCCCCTTCAAAGATCATGCCGACCGCGTGACAAAGCGGCCCAGTGTTGGCTGTGGAGCAATATCCACGCACAGAAGGTCAACCGTTGGGACACAGGCGGCAGCCCGTGTTGTCAAAAAAGTCCCTGGCTCGACTTGCCTAAGCCGTTCATGTTGTTCCCATTTTACGTTGTCGAAGACACTCGGTTCAAGGGTGGGGAGACATCCACGCTCCTGCGTCTTTGCGCGTCGCGGGAGTCAGTGTTGCGGCGGCAGGATTCGCTGCGGTTGGCGCTGCCAGAGGGCCAACCACCCGGACGGGCTGAACGCCCATTCGCCGTGGCCTGTGTCGCGGTAAATGCCAAAGTGCAAGTGGGCGGGAAACTTTCCACTCGTGCCGGGAGGTCCGTAGCCACTGCTGCCCACATAGCCGATGACCTGCCCAGGCTGCACGAGATCGCCGCGTTTCAAACCTTTGGCAAAGCTTGAGAGGTGAGCATAGTAATAGTACATATTATTGGCGTCGCGGATGCCCATGCGCCAGCCGCCAAAGCGATTCCATCCCATCAATTCGATGTAGCCATAGCTGCACGCCAAGACCGGCGTTCCATAGCCAGCGAAAATGTCCACTCCTTCGTGGACGCGGCGCCCGCCGTAGCTGCGCCCGGAGCCAAAAGTGTGTTCAACCGTGTAATTATACCGCTTGTCCACCGGGAAACAGTGGCCGCGTGGGTACAGGCCGAAGCGTTCAAACAGCTTTTGGAACTCGAAAATCCGGTCCATCGCCACCGGATCCTGAAACAGATTCCACACAGACTCCTCCACGTCCTCTTCCCCGCTTTGCTCATCCAGCCAGCGGGCAAGGGCAAAGATGCGGTCCTTGTCCTCCCACTGCAACGCCAGACGGTCGCCATTGGCATCGACCCCAATGCCACGGAACAGCGCAATGGTGACCGGGTTTACGTCCGTGCCGTCCGGGTTGTCGATGCCCACCCACGCGGAGGGGGCAAAGGCGAACCCGTACCATGGCGCCTGCTGCCGATCCGCCCGGCTCTTCATGAGGTCGGCATACCGATCAATCGCTGCCAGCAGCGCCCACGGCGTTTCGTACCGCCTAGCCGCTTCCTCATAGAGGGAACGCAAGGGCTGCTGACGATGGATGGGCCGAGTAGCTGGAGCGCTCGCCGACAAAGCTGGCTCCGACGGCTGCAAAGCCGCAGCGGAACACGGTCCAGCTGCCGTCCATAGAGCGAGCAGGCACGCCGCGCCCCCGTACAACCGTCCCAGTCGCATCGTCCTTCCCACCTTCCCGCACACCCGTTGCTTCTGCTGCGCCACACTTGTCTGCCCTATACCGTACCCGTGTCAGCCCAAACTATGCGGCTGTGGTATGCTGGCTGTGTGGGGAGATGCTTGGGAGGAGGAGCGCGCCGATGACATGGCAGAACGAGATTGGCATTACGGTCCGGTCTACAGAAATCGATGTGAACGGGCACGTGAACAATGCCAAGTTCCTTGAATACCTTGAATGGGGAAGGGAAGATTGGTACGAGCAACTGGGATTGGACTACGCGACCCTGCGAGACGTTGGTGTCATTACCGTGGTCGTGAACGTGAACGCAAACTACCGGCGGGAAGCGCGCCAGAACGATAACCTGCGCGTGCGGACCAACCTGCTCCGCGCCGGTCGTACCAGTTTCGTCATGGCGCAAGAGATTGTCAATCAACGCGGGGAACGAATTGTCGACGCGCAAATCACCTTGGTGACCGTCGATCCGGTCGCGCGCACCAAGGTTCCCGTCCCAGACTGCATCCGCCAGCACGCCCTGGAACGGTGACGACCAGCCTACCGTCACGACAGCGCGCGTCTGATCTCATCCGGGGCGTAACCGAGTTCCAACAGTCGCTGCCGGAACGGCTCAGGAAAGGAAGCGGTCACACGACGCCCGTCCGGGAATTCGAGAGCGCCCGCGTGCAACCACTGGTGCGCGTCCTGCTTGGAGCGCGGCGCGCCATACTTCACATCGCCCACGAGCGGATGCCCGATGGACGCGAAATGAGCCCGAATCTGGTGCGTGCGCCCGCTCACCAACTCAATCTGCACCAGGCTGGTGCCGGTTCTTGACGCCACCCGCACAAATCGCGTTTCCGCGGGCTTTCCGGTCTCTGCGGTCGACGTGACGTTTTGCACCGGATTTCGCTCCACCCGGGCCCGAATCACGCCTTGGTCCTGGGTCTCCCCGACGACGATGGCAACGTACCATTTGCGCACGCGATGGTCCGCTATGTCCTCAGACAACCGGCGTGCGGCCTCGGCCGTCTTGGCAAACGCCACCAAACCGCTCGTGTTTCGATCCAATCGATGGACGGGTGCAGGGGAAAATACCCGTGATGGGGAGTCGATTGCCACCCTATCGGACGCCGATTGCGTGTGATACAAGTAGGCGGCCACCCGATTCACCAGCGTATCCTTATGCTCCGTACCGGCCCCATGGACCAACAGGCCCGCCGGCTTGGCCACGACCAGAATGTCATCGTCCTCGTAGCGGACATCCACCCGCGCGTCAATCCCGGCAAACTTCCGTGCCGATTTGCGCACGCGTGCGAAGTCCGCGTCAGCCATGTACAGATGCAGGATGTCCCCGGCCGCCAACACATCGTCGGCCTGGACTCTTCGTCCCCCGCGCTTTACGCGCCCGGTACGCAACATCTTGTAAATTCCCGACAAAGGCATCCCCGGCAACAATTGGCGCAAGTAACGGTGCGCTTTTTTTCCCGCGTCCTGTTGGTCGATGCGAAGTTCAATCACGTTATCTGCCTCCACCGCCCTGGATGTGTAGAAGTTCAAAATCACACCGACTTGCAACTGCCATCATCCGGGGAGGAACACATGCGGTCACAACTTTCACTAGAAGGGAGTTTCACGGCGCGAACCTGGCAGCAAGCGATGATTACGGCGCGCTCCCGGCACATGGAATGGGAATCGAAACCCTCCTGGGATGCCGCCAGCGTGCTTGACGCTTGGGCGGAGAAGAACGTAAGAGCCGGCTTAGACCCCAAGCAAATTTCTGACAAGCCGAACTTATGGGCCAAGAAGGCTGATAAATACATCCATGCCATGCACAGCGTGGGTACCCTAACAGCGGAGTTGTCCACATGAGCCTACTGGCCTACGAAGACCCGATTCAAGGGAATGTCGTGTGATACTACACATCGCCCGTCTGCTTGTTCCGCAGACGGGCGGTCTGAATGGCGTGCCCGGAGAGATTCGAACTCCCGACCTCTTGATTCGTAGTCAAGCGCTCTATCCGGCTGAGCTACGGGCACATAGTCTCATCTCCCATTATGAATAAGGGCGCCGCGTTGATCAAGCCTTGGGCCTTTCTCCCGTTAACTCAAGCTGTCTACAACTGCTGGCACGGTTCACCGTTGTGGACCATACGATGGTGTAGGCCTCCGGTTGCGAACCAACGGGATACAGCCACTGATTTCGCGCCGGGGGCCTCCCATATTCATGGGGGCCAGGCTTCGTTTCATTCGTCCAGAAGCGCGGAAAAATCTCCCTTCCGAAAGGCCTCCACCAGTTCCATGTCCGCGTCTGAGAGTTCCGCCTGCGCCAGTAAATCAGGGCGTCTGCGCCACGTCCGATACAACGCCTGCCCACGCCGCCACTGCGCAATACGGGCGTGATGACCCGACAACAGCACATCTGGCACCTTCAAGCCACGAAACTCCGCTGGCCGGGTGTATTGCGGATACTCCAGAAGTCCGGTGACAAAGGATTCCTCTTCAGCCGACGCCTCGTTTCCCAAAACCCCCGGCAAAAGCCGAACTGTGGCGTCCACCATGGCCATGGCGGCGATTTCCCCGCCCGTCATCACGAAATCCCCCAGCGAGACTTCATCCGTCGCCAGGTGCTGCGCAATGCGCTCATCAAATCCTTCGTAGTGGCCGCAAATGAAGATCAGCCGCCCATCGGTCTCCGATAACTCTTGCGCGAGGCGCTGCGTAAACGGGCGGCCGGTCGGGGTCATCAGCAACACCCGTTCCATCGCGACCGCCCCACCCTGTTTCCGCACGTGATCGACCGCGTCAAAGATCGGCTGCGGTTTCAGCACCATGCCCACGCCACCGCCGAAAGGATAATCATCGACCGTGCGATGTCGATCCGTGGCAAACTCCCGGAAGTTCACAAGCTCAATCTGCACCCGCCCGCGTTCGACAGCCCTCTTTAAGATACTTTCGGAGAGCACGCCGTGAAACATGTCCGGAAACAGAGTCAGGATATAAATTTGCAGCATCCTATCACTCCTGCTTGCCTCGACTATCCGCAGCGCCATCCGGTCTTTCATCCAACAGGCCGGGCAGCAAATGCACCACCATCCTGCCGGATGCGAGATTGACCTCGCGAATGCAATCACGAATGGCGGGCAACAGCACATCCTTTCGCTGCAAGGGCCCTCGCACCACATACACGTCGTTCGCCCCGGGCGTCAGGACATCGACCAATTGGCCCACGTACACGCCGTCGTCGCTGTAAACCTGCAATCCAATCAACTGGTCAATATAATAGCTGCCCTCCGGGAGAGACATGCGCTCCGATACCGGGACGCACAGTTCCATCCCCTTCCAGGCCTCGACATCTCCGATGGATGACACACCTTCAAAGAGCACCAACCAGAACTGCTTATGGGGCCGGGCGGACCGGACCACCAGCTGTTTGATCGGTGTCTGGCCAGCGGGTCGCAGCCACACCGACGCTCCCTCCGCGAACCGCTGCTCAGGAAAGTCGGTTCGCGGCAGGACACGAAGTTCCCCCCTCAATCCGTGCGTATTGGCAATCACACCCACCGTCAAGTACTCCAACTCCATCCGCACGCACCTTCCATCCGCCCATCCTAGGCATCTTAGGCACACCCGACGGTACACCCGACTCCAGCGAACGCACAAAAGGGGCGCAACGCGCCCCCAAGGGGTGATTCTGTCCCGCCGTCAGTCGTTCAATGACACGCCTCGCTGGCGAATCTCTTGAACAATCCCGTCTTTCACAATGATCTCCGCGCCGCGCAGGATTTCCGACCAATCATCACCGACATGCACATCGACGGTGGTCTCCACCGTCATGTTCTGGACCTCGGTCCCAAGGGGCATCTGTTGCACCTGCTGAATCTGCTGAATCAGCTCTTCACGCTGCTGCACCCGCTTGTTCCGCTCTTCCTCTACCTGCTCGCGAACCCGCTGGGCGACTTCGCCCCCCTGGGCCATAGCCTGTTCGATGGCCTGCCGTCCCTGCTGCTCAATCTGGTCCAACTCCATGGTCAACTGCTCGATTTGGCGCCGATACTCAGCTATGATCTGTTGCTTTGTCGTCTCCGTCATGACGATCTTCACAGCGACAGGTTGACGAATGGTCAGCAAAGGAATGTCCTCCTCGCCTGGACCCGAATCACGGTCAGGAATCGATGTCAACCAGCACTCGTTTTCCCTGCAGATACGCAGACGCGCCGACGACGTTGCGGATGGCCGTGGCCATCCGCCCCCGCCGCCCAATGACCCTGCCAACGTCGCTGGCTGCCACGGAAACCCGCAACACAATCACTTCGCCACGCTGCTCTTCAGCGACAACCACCTGATCCGGAAATTCAACCAGGGATTTTACCAGGTATTCGACGAGTTCTCTCATGCACGCCTCCCGCCGCCCCGTTGGCCGTTCCATGAAGATGGTTCCGCGGGCGCTCCCACAGTTATCCTGAAGCCGTGTCCGTCTGTCCGTTATTTTTGCAGCTTCAATTCATGAAACTTCTTCATGACTCCCGCTTGACTGAACAGATAGCGCACCCGGTCGGACGGCTGCGCCCCATTTCCCAGCCACTTGAGCGCCTTCTCCTCATCAATCTTGACCTCGGCAGGATTGGTCAAAGGGTTGTAATATCCAATCTCCTCGATGAACCGGCCATCCCGAGGGGAACGAGAGTCTGCCACGACCACGCGGTAAAACGGAGCCTTCTTCGCACCCATACGCTTCAAACGAATCTTCACTGCCATGTCATAATCCCTCCTGAGTACAGTTCGACACAATCCACGACTGACGCATCACTTTTTCTTTTTCTTGGACCTGTGCCGTCGAGGCGGTCTGGACTCCAGAGACGGAACCTCCCGGCCCGCCTCCGGAGCCAGTTCGGACAGGGCGGACATGTCCGGCAAGCTTCCCCCGCCCAGCGACCTCATCGCGCGGAGCGCCTGCCTGCGGCCGAACTTGCCTCCGCCGGCGAAACGCTTCATCATCTGTTGCATCTGATCAAACTGGTTGAGCACCTGATTGACTTCCCGCACAGTGACGCCGCTGCCGTTGGCCACGCGACGGCGCCGACTGGCATTCATAATCGCCGGATTGGTCCGCTCCTCCTTCGTCATCGAAGAAATAATCGCTTCTATCCGGCGAAAACGGCTGTCATCCAGGTTGACGTTTTCGAGCCCCTTCAATCGATTGGCCCCCGGCAGCATTTTCAGCACTTGGTCGAGCGGACCCAGTTTGCGGACCTGCTGCAGCTGCTCGCGAAAATCGTCGAGAGTGAACTGCGCTTTGCGCAGCTTCTCCTCCATCTCCCTGGCCTTATCCAAGTCGACCGTCTGCTCGGCCCTTTCAATCAGGCTGAGCACATCGCCCATGCCCAGGATGCGTGAGGCCAGGCGATCAGGGTGGAAAGCCTCAAGCGGCTCAATCTTCTCGCCCACACCCACAAACTTGATGGGGCAACCGGTGACGGCCCGTACCGCCAAGGCCGCGCCCCCGCGCGTATCGCTGTCCAGTTTGGTCAGCACGACCCCGGTCAGGGACAGTTGCTGGTGAAACGCTTCGGCCACCCGCACCGCGTCCTGACCGGTCATTGCATCCAAGACCAGCAGGATTTCATTCGGCTGCAAGCGTTCCTTCATGCGTGCCAGTTCCGTCATCAAGGCTTCGTCGATGTGCAGCCGTCCAGCCGTGTCCACAATGACGACGTCCGCCCCCTGGCGGCGGGCCTCGTCCACGCCGCGTTCCGCAATGTCAACCGGATCGACATCGGTGCCCAGATCGAATACCGGCACGTCGATTTGCGCTCCCAGCACCTGCAGCTGCTTGACAGCCGCCGGGCGATACACGTCGGCCGCCACCAACAAGGGCCGATGCTGATGCCGGCGGAAAGACAAGGCGAGTTTCGCCGCGGCGGTGGTCTTGCCCGCCCCCTGCAATCCCGCCAACATGACCACAGTCGGTGGACGAGAGGCCATGTTCAGACGAGCCTGCTCGCCTCCCATCAACTGCGTCAGCTCGTCGTGGACGATTTTGACCACCTGCTGGCCGGGGGTCAAGCTCCTTTGCACTTCCTGCCCGACCGCTCGTTCCCGCACGCGATCCACGAACTGACGGACAACCTGCACATTGACGTCGGCCGCTAACAGGGCGAGCCGCACCTCGCGCATGGCCGCCTGGACATCCTGTTCCGTGAGCTTGCCTTTGCCCTTTAACCGGCCAAGTGCTTTTTGCAAACTGTTGGACAACCCGTCGAGCAATCAGACACCCCCCTCGTGCCTGCCCGGGTGGGACACTACTCCGGGCTTGTTCGTGAGACCGCCTGCGTCAACGCGTCCAAGGCGGACTGCCAGCGCGCCGTCACAGCGTCCGGAAGGAGTGGGTACGCCGTCTGACCAACCGCCGCCGCGTTGTCCACCAGCACCTGCAGCCGCTGCCGCCACGCAAAGAATCCGACTTGCGCCTCATAATGCTCCAACTGCTCTTCGGCCCGGTGCAGGTTGTCATGCACCGCCTGCCGGCTTACACCGAGGTGCTCCGCGATTTCCGCCAGTGACCAGTCGTCAAAATACGTCAGCTCAAACACTTGCCGCTGCCGCGGTGTCAAGAGCTTGCCGTACAAATCATACAAAGCGGCCATCCGCGTGACCTTGTCGATCATACACGGAACCCCCACCCCTGTCAAGCTGTTCACCTTTACACGCCCCGATCATCCGCTCACGGGCGGGCGATAGCCGAGACGAACGCCTCCGCGGAAAAGGGTTCCAAATCGTCGGCCCCTTCACCTAGACCCACCCACTTCACCGGGACGCCGTGTTCCCGGACGATAGGCAGGATGACCCCGCCTTTCGCCGTTCCGTCCAGCTTGGTCAAGACGATTCCCGTCACGTGAGCCGCCTCCCGGAACGCCTGGGTCTGGCTGAGCGCGTTTTGCCCGGTGGTGGCGTCCACGACCAAGAGCACCTCGTGCGGACTTCCCGGAAGCTCGCGGGCCGCGACCTTGGCGATCTTCGACAGCTCCGCCATTAAATGCCCTTTGTTGTGCAGCCGGCCGGCGGTATCGCAGAGAATCACATCCGCCGCGCGCGCACGCCCCGCCACAATCGCATCGTACACGACGGCGGCCGGATCGGCCCCTTGGGCGTGTCGCACAACATCGCAGCCGACCCGCTCCCCCCAAACGAGCAGCTGCTCAATTGCGGCGGCGCGGAACGTGTCTCCCGCGGCCAGGATCACCTTTTGCCCCTCTTGCCGCAAACGGTGCGCCAGTTTCCCGATAGAGGTGGTCTTGCCAACCCCGTTGACGCCCACGAACAGGTAGAGAGTCGGGCCTTCCGTCGCCCGCCGCATCGAAGGATCTGCCCCCGCCAACGCTTCCAGCATGGCCTCCTCCAGCAAACGGGGCAGCTCCTGTGCGTCGCTTACCCGCTGCCGGCGCGCCAGGTTGCGCACCCGGTCCACCAGCCAGAGGGACGTGTCCACCCCCACGTCCGCGGCAATCAGCAATTCCTCCATCTCGTCGTACAAGCTGTCGTCCAGCCTGCGCCCCGACAGCAGCTCGCCGATCCGCCCGAACACCGCTTCTCGGCTCTTGCCCAGTCCCCGGCGAAACTTATCGAACAGTCCCACGACATCACCCCGCAGTTTCCATATCTCCGTCCCCTCCCAGGCGGACGCTGATTAGACTCGATACACCGGACTCCTGCATCGTCACCCCGTACAGGACGTCCGCCTCCTCCATCGTGCCGCGCCGGTGCGTGATCACGATGAACTGGGTGTCATCGGCAAAGCGGCGAAGTTCCCGGGCGAACCGGCTGACGTTCGCCTCGTCCAGCGCCGCCTCCACTTCGTCCAGCACGCAGAAGGGCACCGGGCGCACGCGCAGGATGGCGAACAACAGCGCCATCGCTGTCAGCGCCCGCTCTCCGCCCGACATGAGGTTCAAATTCTGCAGCTTTTTGCCCGGCGGTTGCGCCATCACCTCGATGCCGCTGTGCAGCACGTCCTCGCTGTCGGTCAGCTCCAGGTCCGCCCGACCGCCGCCGAACAATTGGCGAAAGGCCGTCTGGAATTCCTGGCGGATCTGCGCAAAGGTATTGGCAAACCTCTCCGCCATCTCGCGGTCAATGTCCTCGATCAGGTCCACCAATTGCTCCCGCGCCGACTCCAAGTCGTCCCGCTCCTGGTTGAGGAACTGCAGCCGCTGGGACAACCGTTCCCACTCCTCAATCGCGCCCAGCCGCACGTCGCCCAAGGCGCGCATGCGCCGCTCTTGTTCATCGGCCCGGCGCCGCAGTTCATCCACCGGCTCCGACAACGGATACTGCGCCTCCGCCCACTCGTACGTCATGTGGTGCGTCTCGCCTAACCGGACCAGCGCGTGTTGGAGTTCTGCGTCGGCCCGCTCGGCGGCCAGTTCCGCCCGCCGCAGTTGCTCATCGACCGCCCCTAGACCCTGTTGCGCGGAGCGCAAACGCTGCTCAGCCAGACTCACCTCTTGCTCGGCTGCCAGTTGCGCCTGGTGAAGCGACTGCAGGTCCGCCTCCACCTCGGCCAAGGCGGCGCGAACGTCGGCCAGGCGCTCGCGGACTTCGGCCTCCTCCTGGCGCGTGCGCTGTATCGAATCCTGCAGTCGCGCCATCTCGCTCGTCAGTTCCCGCGCCCGCTCGTGGCCGCGCTCGATGCGTCGGGTCAACTCCTCCACACGCTGCGCCAGGGATCGCTGTTCCTGACTCAACGCAGCCGTCTCGATTCGCAGGCCCGTCACCCGCTCCTGGGCCGCGGCCATCTCAAGCGTGCGCTGCTCCAACTCCTGACGGCGCGACAGGAGAGTTTTCTCCACCTGCTCCACCTGCGCCTCGGCGTCCGCAAGTTCCGCCTGCGCCGCGGCCTCTCGCTCGCGCAGGCTGGTTTCACTCTCCAACGCCTGCTCCGCTTCCCAGCGCGCGGCCTCCCGGCGATCCGCCGCGCTTTGCCGCCGCGCCTGCCACTCGCGCAGGTCCGCCTCCAGGGCGGCTGATTCCGAGCGCAGGCGGGTCATCTCCTCACCCACCTGCCGCTGCCGCTCCTGAGCGGCCACCGCCTGCTTTCGCAGCGCACGCTGCCGCTCCTGCAGCGCCTCTATCTGCTTTAGACTGGCCGCAAGCTCCGCCTCCACACTCTCACGCTCGCGCGTCCGGCCGAGCAATCCCGGTCCGCGGCGGGCATGGCTGCCTCCCGACATCAGTCCACCGGGGCTGACCACGTCCCCCTCCAGGGTGACCAGCCGCACCCGGTAGGCCAGGGCACGCGCCATCTCATTGGCCGCCTGCAGGGTTTCGGCTATCACCACGTTGCCGAGCAGGTGTTCGACGACGCGCCGATAGGGTTCCGCACACTCCACCAGGTCGCTGGCAATCCCCAGCCAACCGCTGTGGCCCGCGACTTTTTGACGATCTTGCTCGCTCAGACGCCGCCCCCGAATCACGTCCAGGGGCATGAAAGTGGCGCGACCGGCCTGCCGCCTCTTCAACCAGCCAATCGCCTCCCGGGCGCTCGCCTCGTCATCCACGACGATGTTCTGCAATCCGCCGCCCAGCGCCGTCTCAATGGCCACTTCTAGCCGCTTGTCGACCCGGATCAAACCCGCCACGGCGCCGTGGATGCCCCCGAGCCGCCCTTTGTCCGCGGCCTGGAGCACCGTGCGCACGCCGGCAGCGTACCCGTCATAGCCCATTTCCAAGTCCCGCAGCAGTTCCAAACGTGACCGCAACGAGGAAACCTTGGACTCCACCTGATGCAGGTGCTGCACCACGGCGACCTCTTGTTCGGCTGCCTGTTTCACCTCTTGGTTCGCCACAGCCAGCAGTTGTTTTCCCTCTTCCAGGCGCCGGGCCCTATCCGCTCGCTCCGCTGCAACCTTGGCCAACTGGGCGTCAATCCTGGCTATTTCCTCCTCCCAACGCACCCGTTCGGCCACCAGTCGCTCCCGCCGGCGCGCTTCCCCGGTCTTGGCCTCCTGTGCGGCCCGCACCTCGTTGCGGAGTCCCGCCGCCCGGTTGTGCGCCTCTAGCAAGCGGCTGCTCAGGTCCTCAATCTCCGCTTCCAACTGGGCCCGCCGGTCGGGGTGCACCGCTTCGGCCGCCGCCTCCAATTCCGCATTCTTGGCTTCCAACTGAGCGGTCAGCAGCGCCAGGCGGTCCGCCTGCCCCTCTCGCTCCGCCTCCAGTTCTGCCGTTTCCGCCTGCTGCTGGGCCAGTTGCTGTCTTCGGTCCTCCACGGTCTGCAGCAGGTTCTGGACGCGCTCGGCCATCAACTCAGCCCGCCCCTCCAGGCGTTGGCGCTCCTCCACGGCCTGTACCTCTTGCCGCTGCCGCTCCCCCGCTGCAGCCGCCACCGCGTCAAACTGCTGCCGGGCCGACTGCAACGCGGCCTCGTCAAGCTGCACCTGGGCGAGCGCTTGCCCCCGTCGCTCGGAAAGCTCCTGCACCGTCTGCGAACTGGCCTGCCAGCGCCGCTGCAGCTCTTGAATCTCCGCCACCAAAAGCGTGATTTCCAGCCGCTTCAGTTCTTCCGCCAACGCGTTGTACTGTCGCGCCTTCTCGGCCTCGGCTTCGAGAGGGCCCGCCTGCGCGCGCAATTCAGCCAGAATGTCGTCAATCCGCACAAGATTGGCGGCGGTTTCCTCCAGCCGACGCTCCGCCTCCTTGCGCCGGTACTTGAATTTGACGATGCCTGCCGCATCCTCAAACGGACCGCGTCGGTCCTCCGGGCGTGTCGACAGCATCTCCTCAATCCGCCCCTGCCCAATGATGGAATACGCCTCGCGTCCCAATCCTGTATCCATGAACAGTTCGGTGATGTCTCGCAGCCGGCAGGGCTTGCGGTTGATCAAGTACTCGCTCTCGCCGGTGCGGTAGACACGGCGCGTCACCGTCACCTCGTCAAAAACCACCGGGAGACGGTTGTCGCTGTTGTCCAGAGTGAGCGACACCTCGCAGAAATTGACCGGCCGGCGCGAATCGCTGCCGGCGAAGATCACATCTTCCATTTTCGCCCCGCGCAGGCTGCGGGCGCTTTGTTCGCCAAGCACCCAGCGTATGGCATCCGAAATGTTGCTCTTGCCGCTTCCGTTTGGGCCGACCACGGCGGTGATGCCAGCCGAGAAATCGACCACGGTCTTGTTGGCAAACGATTTGAAGCCTAGGATTTCAAGGCGTTTCAGGAACACCTTCAGGCCCCCCCGCGGCCTCCTCCTGCAGCATGTGGAGAGCAGCCTGCGCCGCTTTTTGTTCCGCTTCCTTTTTTGACCTGCCGACACCGCTGCCCATCACGCGCCCGCCGATGATAACCTCCACGCTGAACTGCTTCGCGTGCGCGGGACCGCGTTCATCGACCACCCGATAGGCCAACTGAGTCCCCACGTGCTGCTGCACCCACTCCTGCAGAGCGGTCTTGTAATCTGGAGCGATGCCTTGGCCAATATAAGGAAATACGTACTTCTCCACAAACGCCTTCACCGCATCCAATCCTTGGTCCAAATAAAGAGCCCCAATGAACGCTTCGAATACGTCGGCGAGCAAGGCTGGACGTTCCCGCCCTCCCGAACGCTCCTCACCTTTGCCGAGCCGCACAAACTGCTCAAAGTGCACTCGCTTGGCAAAACTGACCAGCGAGGGCTCGCACACAATGGCCGCTCGCAACCGCGTCATTTCGCCCTCGGACACGTTAGGCATGGTGCGATACAGGTACTCGCTCACGACCAGCTCCAATACCGCGTCGCCAAGGAATTCCAAACGTTCATTGTCCTGCAGTGAAGACCTGCGGTGTTCATTTCGATAGGATGCATGGGTAAAGGCCTGCTTCAGAAGAGGTTCCGATTGAAAATGAATCTGCAATCGCTCTTGTAATTCAACCCACTTATTGGACACATCGGGCACTCCCATTCCTCGCCTGGCAATCTCATATGCATGGTGGAAACCGCTCGCCGCACGCCCGCCACGGCGGACGCGGCGTGCGCGAGCGGAGATTCAGGAATAGCGCTTCAGAATGATGGCTGCATTGTGGCCGCCGAACCCAAAGGAATTCGACATCGCCACCTGTGGCTGCGCTTTGCGCGCCTGGTTTGGGACATAATCGAGGTCGCACTCTGGATCGGGAGTCTCGTAATTGATCGTCGGGGGCAAAGTCCCCTCCACCAGCGTCTTGACGGTGGCAATGGCCTCGACACCGCCTGCAGCCCCCAGCATATGGCCAATCATCGATTTATTCGAGCTGATGGCCAGGCGATACGCGTGCTCGCCAAACAGTTCCTTGATGGCCAGCGTCTCTGACTTGTCGTTCAATTCCGTGGAAGTTCCATGCGCATTGATGTAGTCCACGTCTTCGGGACGGAGGTTTGCATCCTCCAGAGCCTGTCGCATGGCACGGTACGCGCCCGATCCGTCCGGCGGCGTGGCCGTGATGTGGTACGCGTCCCCGGACATGCCGTAGCCGATGATTTCGGCGTAAATCCGGGCGCCGCGCGCCAGCGCATGGTCGAGCGATTCCAGCACCATCACGCCCGCGCCTTCCGACATCACAAAGCCGTCGCGGTCCTTGTCAAACGGACGGCTCGCCCGCGTGGGCTCGTCATTGCGCGTGGACAGAGCCTTCATGTTGGCAAAACCGGCAATCGCCAGGTCGACAATGGCCGCCTCAGAACCGCCGGCAAGCATCGCGTCCGCGGCGCCCCGTTCGATGATTTTGAAGGCGTCCCCGATGGCATTGGTGCTCGTCGCACAGGCCGACACCGAAGCGCTGTTGGGTCCGCGCGCCCCGGTGAGGATGGAAACATGACCGGAGGCCATGTTGGCAATCATCATCGGGATCATGAACGGGCTGACGCGCCGCGGCCCGCGTTCCCGCAGCACATTATGGTTCTCAAGCAGGGTGTGAATCCCGCCAATGCCGGAACCAATATACACACCGACCCGGTCTGCATTCTCTTCACGGATATCCAATCCCGAATCCTCGACGGCCTGCGTCGCCGCCGCTATCGCGAATTGCGCGAAGCGGTCGATGCGCCGAGCTTCCTTCGGATCCAGGTATTTTTCGACTTCAAATTCTTTGACCTGCCCTGCAATTTGTACGGGCAAACTGGAGACGTCGAACGATTCGATTCGGGAAATCCCGGACCGTCCGGCGACAAGATTGTCCCAAAAGGTCGATACGTCGTTCCCGAGTGGCGTGACGACTCCAAGCCCGGTGATAACGACTCGTCGCTTCACGTTGTCACCCCGCCTAGATGGACAGAAAGCCCCGGCAAACGCACGGGACTTCAAGCATGGCTGTTGCCTCTACGTTCATCCGGTTTTCCAAGTCATTGGTGCTGTTCGATGTATGTAACGACATCCCCCACCGTGCTGATCTTTTCCGCCTCTTCGTCGGAAATCTCCAGGTCGAACTCATCCTCGAGCTCCATGATGAGTTCGACGACATCGAGCGAATCGGCCTGCAAATCGTCCTTGAACGTCGCATCCAGTGTCACCTTGTCTTCATCCACACCAAGGCGGTCGACAATGATGCTCTTCACGCGCGTAAACGTGTCGGCCATCCTTTCACCTCCTGATCTCTGTGGCACCCTTGTCCAACTTGGGACCATGGACTGCCAGCGCGGGCCCGCAACTATCCTCTGTCGCGTCCTCTGCGCAAAGTATACTACATGAAATCAGAGTATACTACATCGCCATGCCGCCGTCGACCGCAATCACTTGGCCGGTGATATAAGCGGCTGCGTCAGAAGCCAGAAAAGCCACAGCCGCCGCCACATCCTCCGGGCGCCCGATGCGGCCGAGCGGGATTTGTTGGAGCATATGCTCCTTCGCTTGCGCGGGCAGCGCGGCGGTCATATCCGTTTCCACCAGCCCCGGCGCCACCGCGTTCACGGTGATGCCGCGCCCCGCCAGTTCGCGGGCCGCGCTCTTCGTCAAGCCGATGAGCCCCGCCTTTGCAGATGCGTAGTTGGCCTGGCCCGCGTTGCCCATCATGCCCACCACCGAAGTCACGTTGATGATGCGCCCGGAGCGTTGTTTCATCATCGGCCGTGCGACCGCACGCAGCATGTGGAAGGCACCGGTCAGGTTGGTGTTGAGCACCGCCTGCCAGTCCTCCTCCTTCATGCGCATCAACAACGTGTCCCGGGTGATGCCGGCGTTGTTGACCAAAACATCGACGCGGCCGAACGCGGCCAACGCGGACTCCACCAAACGGTCGGCCTGCTCGGGCTGGCTAACGTCCCCCTGCTCCACGAGCGCCTGGCCACCGGCCTCCTGCACCAGGCGCGCCGTTTCCCGCGCATCCATCTCACGCCCGGCAAAGTTGATGACCACCTGGCCGCCGTTGCTCGCCAGCGCTACCGCGATGGCGCGACCGATGCCGCGCGAGGCGCCCGTCACAATCGACACGACCCCCATCACTCACACCCCCTTCACTGCCGCGAGGCTGGCGCATAGCGACGCCTCGTCCTCCACGTGGTGCGTGACCGCTGTCCGCTGCACCTTGCGGATGAGCCCGGAGAGGACCGTTCCCGGGCCGAACTCGATGAATCCCTCCACGCCCATCTCCAGCATGCGGCGCACGTCCGCTTCAAAGCGGACCGGGGAATACAGTTGCCGTTCCAAGGCGTCGCGCAGCCCCTCCTCGTTTGTCACGGGCTGGGCGTCCACATTGGTCACCACCGGCACCTGGGCGTCCTGAATCGGCGTCTTCGCCAGTTCTGCGGACAATTTCGACGCGGCGGGCCGCATCAGGCTGCAGTGGAAGGGCCCGCTCACCTCCAGCGGCAACACCCGCCGCGCGCCCCGTTCCTTGGCCAGACGGCCGGCCGCATCCACCCCGGCCCTCGTGCCCGAGATCACAATCTGACCAGGGCAGTTGAGGTTGGCCAACTCCACCACCTCTCCAGAGTGGGACACCTCCTGGCAGACAGCGCCCAATTCAGGCTCTGAAAGCCCCAAGACCGCCGCCATGGCCCCATGACCCGCGGGAACCGCCTCGTCCATCCAGCGCCCGCGCAAGTGCACCAGGCGCACCGCGTCAGCAAACGAGAGCGCACCGGCCGCCACGAGAGCCGTATACTCGCCCAGGCTGTGTCCGGCCACCGCCACCGGCCGCAGGGGACACTCTGCGGCAAACACCCGATAAGCCGCCACGCCCATGGTCAGCAACGCGGGCTGCGTGTAATAGGTCAAACGCAGCTCCTCCGCTGGCCCTTTGCGGCACAAATCCGTCAACGAAAACCCCAGCGCCTCGTCCGCTTCCTGAAACGTCTGTGCGGCGATTGGGTACCGCTCCATCAATTCCTGACCCATGCCGACATACTGAGCGCCTTGGCCCGGGAAGACAAAAGCCCACTCCACGAACACTCCCCCTCCCAACAGATACCTTCGGCAGACGCTGTTATAGCCGCAGCGCAGCCGCTCCCCATGTCAGACCGGCGCCAAAACCCACCAGCACCACCAGGTCTCCCGTTTTCGCCCTGCCCTCCCGAAGCGCCTCATCCAGGGCAACCGGAATAGAGGCGGCCGATGTGTTGCCGTATTTCTGAATGGTCATGACGACCTTCTCGACCGGTATGCCAAACCGCTCCCGCGCCGCTTCAATGATGCGGATATTGGCCTGGTGCGGTACCAAGAGGTCAATGTCGTCACGAGTCAGCCCGGCCTCGGCGAGCACCTGCTCGGTCGACGCCGCCATCGCCTTGACGGCGAACTTGAACGTCTCTCGCCCCTCCATCTTCAGGTAGTGCATACGCCCTTCGATGGACTCGGCCGTGGCCGGCATTTTCGATCCGCCCGCCGGCAGATACAGGTGTTTCCCACCCCCGCCGTCGCTGCCGAGGTTGAATGACAAAAATCCGCGCTCGCCGTCGACCGGACCCACCACCGCCGCTCCCGCGCCGTCACCGAACAGCACGCAAGTGGTGCGGTCCTGATAATCCACAACACGGGAGAGGAGGTCGGCGCCAATCACAAGCACGCGCCGAAAGCGCCCCGACTCCACCATCGCCGCGGCTGTGGCGACCCCGTACAAAAATCCGGTGCAGGCAGCCGACAGGTCCATCGCTCCGGCATGAGTGGCCCCGATGCGGTCTTGCACCAAGCAGGCGGTTGCCGGGAACATCATATCCGGCGTCACCGTGGCGCAAATGATGAAATCCAGTTCCGACGCCGCCATCCCTGCGTCCGCCAAGGCGCGCTCCGCCGCCAGCGTGGCGTAATCGGAGGTCGTCGTCCCCTCTGGGGCAATCCTGCGCTCCTTGATGCCCGTCCGCGAGGTGATCCATTCATCATCAGTTTCTACCATTTTCTCCAAATCCGCGTTGGTTAGAACCTGATCCGGCAGCGCGGACCCCGTGCCCAGAATGCCTGCCCGTATCGTCACCCCATCATCCTCCTCAAGCGTGGTGCAAGTCCTGCTTTTGCAGCGACGAGATCAGCTTGCTATTGACCTCCTGTCGGCAAAACCGAATCGCCTGCATGAGCGCCGTGTACCATGCACGTTGATTGCTGCTGCCGTGTGCCTTGATGCAGCCGCCGGCCACCCCCAAAAAGGGCGCCCCGCCGTATTCGGCGTAATCGAATTCCGCCGCAAACGCGCGCAGCTTTGGGGCCAACAGGGTGGCGCCCAACTTGGCCCTCACTCCGGCTTGTGCAATCTCCGTCTTGAGCGCCTGGAACAACCCCAGGCCGATGCCCTCCGTCAGCTTCAGGACCACGTTGCCGACAAACCCGTCGCAGACGACCACGTCGCAGGCGCCCTCCAGCAAGTTGCGCGCCTCCACGTTGCCGATAAAATTCAGCCCGCATGCCTCCAGTTGCTCGTACGCGGCTTTGGTCAGGTTGTTGCCCTTCAGCGCCTCGGTACCCACATTGAGCAGGCCGATTCGCGGCTTGGCTACACCAAGGACATGCTGAGAGTAAGCCGCCCCCATGTGGGCATACTGCACGAGGTTGAAGGGCGATGCGTCCATCGTGGCCCCCGCGTCCAGAAGCAGCACCCCGTGGCCTTGGAAAGTCGGCAACACCGGCGCCAGCGCCGGTCTCTCTATGCCCGCCAAACGTCCGATGGTCAAGAGTCCCGCCGCCACCAGGGCCCCCGTGTTGCCCGCCGAGACCATCGCGTCGGCCTCCCCCTCGCGCACCATCCGCGCCGCCATGACGAGCGACGAATCTGGCTTGCGACGGACGGCCCGCACCGGCTCCTCGTCCGGCTGAATCACGGACTGGCTCGGAACCATCTGGACATTGGCCGGCAGTGTGAAGTTCTTCGCCTGGGTCACAGCCGCTTCGGTGCCGACGAGACAAAACTCCACGTCTGGATGGGAGCGGGCCAACTCACCCACAGCGGCGAGCGGTGCCGAGGCTCCCAAATCGCCACCCATGACATCTACCGCTAGTTTCAATCCTGTCCCTCCCACGTCCTGGCAGACGCCCTGGCGACCCAAATCCAGCCGTCCAGAACGGTCTCTCCATCCACTTCGGTGTGTGCCCGACACTTTAAGATCCCGGCGTGACGAGCCATTACGTCCACGCGCGCCCGCAGCGTCTCGCCAAGCCGGACAGGGCGGTAGAACCGTAACTCCGTCTTGGCGGTCACCGCCGAGTCCTCATCCATGACAGCCATCGCCAGAGAATTGACCTGGGCGAACAACACATGGCCGCGCACAATGCCGTTGCGGGCAAACACATGCAACGACGTGATGGGGAGTTCAGATATCCCCAGGCGGTTGAGTTCCAGCCGCACAATCCTGCCGACCACATCGTGCGCGTCCAGTGCGCGCACCTCGTCCTGCCGGTCCGCAGCTACGCGCCGAATCCGTTCTCGCACTTCTGGAATGTTGAGCGCCTGACGGTCCAAGCGGATGGTCGCCACACTGACGCCAAATGTCTCGGCCAACTTCTCGTCCGTGGCAAACGGGTTTTCCGTCAGCATCCGAACCAAGGCTAATCTCCGTTCCGATTTGCGCAGCGCCCATCCCTCACTTCCGCAGGCAAGAAGGTTGCCACCGAGACGATTATCACCTACTCATAAAAGGTAGTTCTAAAATACCGGATCCGCCGTCGGATGGCAAGATGCCGTCAAACGCAGCAAGGAGCCGACACCACGGCCGGCTCCTTGCTGCGTGCCCACGGGCTGCTCCTCAATTCGTGGACGCCACTTGGCGCCCTTTATAAGAACCGCAATTCTTACAGACACGATGCGACAGTTTGTATTCGCCGCACTCAGGACAACGAACCATGCCAGGGAGTTCCAGTTTAAAGTGAGTCCTGCGCATGCGTTTCCTCGTCTTCGAGATTCTATGTTGAGGTACCGCCATCTTTCTACACCTCCCTTGCAGGCTGTCCATACCACACGTGCTGTCGGCAACGTTGCGCCGAGAATCCGCCACGCATGATATTACTCCGAATCGTCCTTGGAAAGCAAGTCTTGCAGCACGGCCAGGCGGGGATCTACACGCTTGGTCTCGCACGAGCATTGCCGCTCGTTCAGGTTGCAGCCGCACTCGACGCACAAGCCGCGGCAGCCCTCGCGGCACAACGGCCGGTACTCAAGGGCCAGGTTGAGCGCCTGCTCCACATACGGATCGAGCAAAACGGTAGGTGAATCCACCGTTAAGATGTCCTCATCCGCCGCTGCCTCGGTCCCCAAGACACGCAGGCGTTCCGTAAACTCCGTCTGCAAGGGCGCCGTAAAAGACTCCAAGCAGCGCGAGCAGACGTACTCCACTTCCGTCGCCAGCGCCGCCCGCAAACGGTACACGCTCTTTGTAAAATCCACGTCCACCCGCACAGCCACCGGTTGTATCCGCGCGACCTGCGGGTTCTCCTGGGCAATCCGGGGAAGCTCGACCACACCTTCCACATGCATAGGACGACGCTTCGCTTGTTCCAGTTCCAATTGCACGGCTGTTCACCTCGTTGTCAGGTGCGACCAAGCTGACCCGTTTCCTTGTTCAGCGTTGAGGCGGACGGTCCACCGAGGTTGGATACGCCTCCGTCCGAGACCCGAGCAGATCCAGAATGTCCGGCATCTTCGCCTGTGCAGCTTCGTAGCCGAGACGAATGGCCTCCTTCGCTTTATGAAAGTGAGACGTCCCGATGCTTGACAAATCAGGCGCTATCAGGAGATCGGCCGGGTGGTGGACCAACAGCTGCTCTTGCATGATGTCCAGCGACTGCATGATGACGTCGAGCATGGTTTCCGGTACAGACGGTCGCGTGCCGGTGGACACGTCCACGCCGATGACCAGGTCCGCCCCCAAGGCGCGCGCCGCCGCGACCGGGACGCGTTCGATGACACCCCCGTCGACGAGCACCTGGCCACCCTTGCGCAAAGGCACAAACACGCCCGGGATGGCGATGCTGGCGCGCACCGCGTCAGCCAAGAGGCCGCTTCGCAGGATTACGGCACGCCGCGCGACCAGGTCCGTGGCCACGGCCGCGAACGGGCGATCCAGCTCTTCGATAGCCAAGCCCCGCGTCAGTAGTTTGACCATTTCCCACACTTTGTCGCCGCCAATCAACCCCAGCTTGGGCACCCTCAGGTCTATCCAGTGCCGCCAACGCAAGCTGGAGGCCAATCGCTCCATGAAATCGGGCCTCATGCCGGTGACGTAGAAGGCTCCCACCAGGCTGCCCATGCTCGATCCGGTGACCACATCGACCTGGATCTGGTGTTCCTCGAACGCCTTGAGCACACCGACATGGGCAAATCCCTTGGCTCCGCCGGATCCCAACGCCAAAGCGACGCGCCGCTTGCGCATCCCGAATCACCTCACCCTGCGCCAGAAGGACCCCGCGGCTTCGATTCACTCCCCTCCGCCGGTTGCCGCTGGGCAAACCGAGCATACAGGGCCTCCGCCACTTCGCCTGGAACCAGTCCCCGCACGTCGCCTCCCAGCGAAGCCACCTCCTTGACCAAGGATGAACTGATGTACGCGTATTGGCTGTGGGTAGGCAGAAACACCGTAACCAGCGTGGGATGCAGGTGGCGGTTCATCTGAGCCATCCTGCGCTCGGCTTCAAAATCGGCCACTTCCCGCACCCCGCGCACAATCACGTCAGCGCCCCGCAGTCGCGCGTAGTCTACCAACAAACCTTGAAACTGATCCACCTCCACATTGGCAAACCGGCGCACAGCGTGGCGCAGCCAGTGCATCCGCTCCTCCACTGTGAACAATGGGCTCTTCGCCGGATTCTGCAAGACCGCGACGATCACGCGATCAAACACGGCGGCCGACTGCTCCACCAGGTCCAGGTGGCCGTTGGTCACCGGATCAAACGAGCCCGGGTATATCGCAAGAGTCACGGCGCTCATCTCCATCCGCTGGGCATGGCGCGACCGCCATCACCCGCGGCAAACATAAATGGTAACTTGAATGTCCCCGTAGCGGCGCGCCTTCCATATGGAGAACGGTCCGCTGGCGTCAGGAAGGATCTCCTCGCGCGGGTGTTCGCAGACCACCCCGCCAACCCCCGGCGCGTGCGCTGCCGCCGCTTCCAGCACAGGCAGCCACAGACGTTCGCGGTACGGCGGGTCCACAAACACCCAGTCGACGGGCTCCGTCAACCGGGACCACACCGCCCGCCAATCCATCCTCCACACCTGCGCCGCTCCACCCGCGCCCAAGGCCGCGACGTTCCGGCGAATGGCCGCGATGCTCTGCGGGTGCCGGTCCACAAACACCGCCTGCTCCGCCCCTCGGCTCAATGCTTCCAGTCCGAGCGCGCCCGAACCGGCAAACAGGTCTAGAACGTGTTCGTCGCCGGAAAACGGCCCCAGCAGATTGAACATGGATTCCTTCACGCGGTCGGTCGTCGGCCGTGCCACCAACCCAGGCGGACTGAACAAGCGCCTGCCGCGCCATCGTCCAGCAATGATGCGCACGCTGAATCCTCCGTCGGTTCTTTCCTTCATTATGCCACAACGCCCAATGTCCCGCCCAACCGACGGGTGTTGCAACAGTGGACGATTTATATTCCAGCAGATGTATAATTCAAGACATTACCGGAAATGCTGGTAATAACAACGGCGGGAGCTGTTGTTGGCAACCGTGGGAGAAGACTTAGTCCCCATAAGCTCTTCCTCCGGTTTCTCCTCTCCCAGAATAAACGCCATTGCCCAAACGAGACGGTGCAAGCAGTCTCCGCGGAGCAAAGCGGCAAAAACCCACGCGTACCCGGGCGTGGGTTTTTGTTTTGGGGAGGCTGGTTGCAGCCAGCGGGGAGACGGTCCTCAGCGGACGCCGGCAGCCTTTAGAGACGGGAACCGCTGACCGGGGTCGAGCGCACCGCCGGTTGCTCCGCAAACAGCCGCCGGTAGTGGGCGAGCAGCTGCTCGGTCGGGCCGCTCCAGTCGAGGTTTTCCACAATCGCCTGGGTCCGCTGCAACACCGCCTTGCGGCGTGGCTCATTCCACAACAATTCGCGAACACCATGAATTAAATCGTCGACACTCGCGGCATCGAAGATGAACCCGGCTTGTCCATTTTCCAGCACCTCTCGGGTCGGCGGACTGTCCGCAGCCAACACGGGCAACCCGCTGGCCATGGCCTCAAACAGCACCAGCCCCAAGGTCTCCGTAGTGGATGGAAACACGAAGCCGTCCGCTGAAGCGTACGCCTCGGCCAGTTCCTTGCCGTGCATGTAGCCCGTGAATACGGTGTTCGTCCCGGCAAACACCCGCTCCAGTTCAGGCCTGTGCGGTCCGTCTCCGACAATAGCCAGGTGCACCCGCGAATCCGCGTCCAACACCGGGCGCAGGCGTTCGATGGCCTTTTCACTGGCCAGCCGCCCGACATACAGAAGAATTTTGTCGCCTTCCGCCATGTCCCGGGCCAATCGGCGGCGCATCGCTGCGGAGGGACGGGCCGATTGATACAAGGCGACGTCCACTCCACGTTCCCATAGTCCTAGATTGCGAAACCGGTGCTTTTCCAGGAGCGTCCAGGTGGCCTTGGACGTGCACAGATTGATCTGGGCCTGGTTGTGCAGCAGGCGAAAATACCACCACAGGACAGGCTCGAGAAAGTCGAGGTGATAATGACGCGCATATGTCGGCACATTGGTATGATAAGACGCGATGAGCGGGAGACGCATGCGCTTGGCGTACCATATCCCTGCCAGCCCGACAAACGCCGGATTGACCACATGGATGAAGTCCGGTTGGAACTGGGCCAACGCCCGCCCCACCGGCCATGGCATGGGAAACTTTTTTTCCGGGTAGAGAAAAAAGCGAAACGAAGGTACGCTCACCACCCGCGCGGCCGCGTATTCAGCGGGAGAACCTGCCGGCGCGAACAGCAGAACATCGTGCCCTGCTTTCTCCAAATGCTGCAATGTAGCACATAGCCGGGTGACAATGCCGTCCGTGTTCGGCAGGAACGTCTCCGTGAACATGGCGATCCGCATGCCGTTACCTCCAGGTGGCCGTCGGCGCAATCACACTCGTGTCGACACGGTCCTGATACCGCCGAGCTGTCTCAATCAGGTCGCGAATCAACTCGTCCGACAGCAAATGAGGCTGCAGTCCCAGGTCGAGCAGGCGCGTGTGCACCGCGTTGTAATAGTGTTCCTCCTTCTCCACGCGCGGGTTGGGCAGGTGCGCAATCGACGCCTCGATGCCCATTTCGGCCGCCACCCTTTTCACCCGCTCGGCCAACTCCAGTACCGAAAATTGTTCAGTGAACTGGTTGAAGACGCGGAACTCGCCGGCATCCGCCGGGTTCAGCGCCGCCAGCTCGACGCACTGCAGGGTATCCCGGATGTCCAGGAAAGCGCGTGTCTGTCCGCCCTTGCCATAGACCGTCAGGTCGTAGCCAATAGCCGCCTGGATGCAGAAACGGTTGAGCGCGGTGCCAAACACCCCATCGTAGTCAATACGGTTGTACAACCGCTCGTCACGCTTGCACTCGTCGGTCCACAGCCCGTAGACCACACCCTGGTTGAGGTCTGTAGCCCGGATCCCCCATGATTTGCAGGTAAACATGATGTTGTGACTGTCGTGCACCTTGGAAAGGTGGTAAAACGAGAACGGCTGTTTGGGATAGGGGAGAACGTCTTCGCGCCCCTTGTGTGAAATTCGTATGTATCCTTCTTCAATGTCGATGTTGGGGGTCCCGTATTCCCCCATGGTCCCCAGCTTGATCAAATGGCAATCAGGCACAATCTCCTTGATGGCAAACAGCAGGTTCAAGGTGCCAACTACGTTGTTGACCTGGGTGAACACAGCGTGTTCGCGGTCAATCATGGAATACGGCGCTGAACGTTGCTCTGCATAGTGAACGACAGCTTCCGGCTGGAACGACTGCATGGCTCCAGCGAGCACCTCGTAATCGGTCATGTCGCCGATAAACAGCTGGATCTCCTTTCCCGTGAGCTCCCGCCAAGCCGCCACGCGGTCCTCCAACGACGCGATGGGGGTGAGGGACTGAGTCCCCAATTCCTCATCCCAGCGACGGCGAATCATGTTGTCCAGAATGGCCACCTCGTGACCTCGTTCAGAAAAGTACAGAGCGGTGGGCCATCCACAGAACCCGTCACCGCCAGCAATCAAAATCTTCATTGACGCGTCACCCCATCACCAGGATAGTGCTTTATGCTTGAAGATAGATTGAAACGGTTGTCAAACCATCGTCACCCATCACCAATGTACAGGTTTTCGAGGGCCTCGGCAACCCGCGGACACACGAATCGGGGGGCGCAGACGCCCCCCGATTGCAAGTTCACCACGGCTGGTAATAGCTGCCGATGGATTCGCTGGCCTCGCACAGCCACTTCCAGTAGGCGCGCAGTCCGCGGCCGCAAGCGCGGCCGCAACTGCCAAGCACGCGTCGGACTGGGCGCATGGGACATCCCCCCTTACGCCCAGCCTCCCTAAACGGGCCGCCAATTATGCGTGGTCCTCAAGACCGCGGTTTCTGCTTGCGGAACACGGTTGACATCAGGGGAGCGGATTCATTTGGGCGACCTGCTCTCCCATCCTCACGCTCGATCCGGGGCTCACGGTGAAATTTTTTACCATCCCGGGCGGACACAGCAAAATCACGGTGGACCCCAACTCAAACCGCCCCAATTCCCCCCCTCTCTCCAGCCAGAGGCCCGCCGCGCCCTCGCTGATGCGGCGCCGCTGCCGATTCCATGCTCCGCTGAACCGAGGCCCATAAGGCGTGCGGATGCTCCCGACCACGGTCGCTCCCACTTTTACCATCGCCAGGCGTCCATACCCCGTCTCCAACCAACTGACCAGCCGTTCATTCTTGCTAAACAGCCCTGGCACCGCTGCCACCCCCAACGCATTGACCGGATACAGGCGCCCAGGGATGTAGCGCCAAAACACCACCTTGCCGGATATGGGCATGTGGATCCGGTGGTAGTCGCGGGGACTCAGATAGAGCGTGATGTAGTGCCCACCCTCAAACGCCTCTGCATCCTTGTCGCTGCCCAGGAGCGCCGACACGGTGTACAGGTACCCTTTGGCTTGCAGCAGCGTGCCCTCCAAAATCCGCCCCAGTGCGCTGACCGTGCCGTCCACCGGCGAAATCAGGCCCCCTGCGGCCAGGGGACGGGCGCCGGGGAGCAGGCCGCGGGTGAAAAATTCGCAGAGACTGCTGTAAGCGTCCAAGGGATGCTCGGCCTCGTCCGCGTCAATCTGATACCAACGGACATAGTGAGGGATGAGAAGGCGGCTCAGCCGCATCCGCGCAAACCGCCCGATGACCGCGGTCAGCGTCCGTTTGGGCAACAGCCGTACGCCCCACTGTTTCCACATGTGTGATCGCACAAGGGTCATCTGCAAACCTGGCTCCAGACCAATCCTCTTCTTTCTCCACCACGCGTGGGAACCCCGCGCATCTTTGCTATCTACCATCATACCAAAAGAGCCGGACCTGACGGTTCGGCTCTTTTGTTCCAACAAGGGTGATCCTAAGGCGTTTTAGAAGTTCCCCCCGCTGCGCCCTGCCAGTTGCTGCTCCGCGAGCGCCACGAGTTTGCGGGTCATGTTGCCCCCGATGGCACCAGTGTCGCGGGTGGTCATCGTCCCCCAATAGCCGTCCTGCGGCGGTGTGATGCCCAATTCCGAAGCCACCTCGTACTTGAACTGCTCAAGGGCCTTCACTGCGCCTGGGACGACGGGAGTGTTGCGTTTCTGACCCAAAGCCATCTGTCTCACCCCCTTATGTAGGCCTAGTATGTCTGCTGGCGAGCGTATATATGATTCCATTTTGTTCCCTTGCCCCGAATCGCCTCAGCCGGCGCGGAAACTGTGCTGTTGCAGAACCTCCCGCCGCAGCCTTTCATATTTGGGCAGGAGCCAGAAGTCGGTTTTGTCCATCAATGCCGTCGCCTCCTGCCGAGCGACATCCATGATGCGCAAGTCCTTCGTGAGATCGCCGACGCTGAACTCGGGCAGCCCGCTTTGTCGTACGCCTAAAAACTCTCCCGGACCGCGCAGCTGCAAGTCTCGCTCCGCAATCTCAAAGCCGTCTTCGGTCTGCGTCATCGTTTGCAGCCGCTCCTGCGCCAACTCAGATGTGGCGTCCGACAACAATATGCACATACTGGGCGCCTCGCCGCGCCCCACACGGCCGCGGAGTTGGTGCAGCTGGGCGAGACCAAACCGCTCGGCGTGATAGATGAGCATCACTGTCGCGTTGGGCACATCAATGCCCACTTCAATCACCGTCGTGCTGACCAGGATGTGAATCTCCCGCGCCAGGAAGGCGCGCATCACCCGCTCCTTCTCCTTGGCCGTAAGGCGCCCGTGCAGGAGTCCTACCTGGTATCCGGCGAACAACTCGGCAAACTCCTCCGCCAAGGCGGTTGCCGAAGCCGCGTCCGTTTGTGGGTCTTCCTCCACCAGGGGCGCCACCACGTACGCCTGCCGCCCGGCTTCCAACTCTCTGCGGATGCAGCGCACAGCCTTATCGCGATCGGCCGTGCGCAACCAGACGGTCCGCACCGGCTTGCGGCCAGCGGGCCGGCCCTGCAGGCGGGTCATATCCAAATCCCCGTACACAGCCAACGCCAACGTGCGCGGAATCGGTGTCGCCGACAGGTACAAAACGTCCGCGTTGCGCCCTTTTTCCTGCAGAGCCGCCCGTTGCGTCACGCCAAAACGGTGTTGTTCGTCAATCACCACGACACCCAGATTGGCAAACTGCACCCTGTCCGTCAAAAGCGCGTGCGTACCCACCAGCAGGTGCACGTCGCCAGCGGCGACCGCGGGCAGCAAAGCCAGCCTGTCTCGCTCGCTGGTGCTGCCTGTCAACAGCTCCACCCGCATCCCGAGCGGCTCCAGGCGCCGCTTTGCCTCCATGGCGTGCTGCTCGGCGAGAATCTCTGTGGGAGCCATGAGGACCGCCTGCGCCTGGCTCAGGAACCCACAATACGCCGCCCACAGAGCAACCCAGGTCTTGCCGGATCCCACATCGCCTTCCAGCAGGCGGTGCATGGGCCGTTCCTTCCGCAGATCCGTCAACACATCCCGGCACGCCTGCAGCTGGCCAGGGGTCAGCGGGCTGGGCAGGCTTTTCTGAAACCGTTCCAACGCATCCTCGGGCACGGCGCGGGGAACACCGCGCTCCGCCTCCAACCGCGCTCGGCGAAACCATTGCAATTGCAGCTGAAACAAAAAAAACTCTTCGAACGCTAGCCGCCGGTGAGCCTGCCGCAGCGCCTCCTCGCCGTCCGGCGCGTGCATGGCGGCCACCGCCTGGCGGTGGGAGATCAACCTGTATTTTTGCATCAAGTCATGCGGCAGCAATTCGTCCAGTTCATCCAGGTATTGATCCATGGCCTTGTGCATGAGGGATTGAATCTGGCTCGATGGGAGGGCTTTGCTCGCCCTGTAGACAGGCGTAAAGGCCGAGGCGAAAGCCGCAGCCTTGGCCCCCGACAGATCGCTGCGGCTGACGGTGAGGGTACGGTAACGGGCGTTGTAACGGCCGCTGAGCGTAAGCACCCGCCCGTCTACCAACTTCGACTTGACATACGGTTGATTGAACCACACGGCGGTGATGGGATGCCGGCCGTCCACGCGCATGCGCACCCGCACCATGCAGCGTTTGCCCTGCCAACGCACCTCTGCTCTCCCGTCAACAACCCCGCGGGCAGTGACATGGGCTCCATCGACAAACGCTTCAAAGGGCCGGACGCGAAAGTCTTCGTAGCGCACCGGAAAGTAGTGCAACAGGTCATGCACCGTCTCAATCCCCAACTCCTGCAGGGCTTTCTGCTTAGCGCTCCCTACACCCGCGACATGCGTGACCGGAATCGCCTGCAACATTTTGCGCCTTCCTTACTCCAACGAGAAGATGTAATCGTAAACCGGCTGCCCCCCATAGCGCATCTCGATCTCAAAGTCATACAGGTGCGCCAAGGTGCGGCGCAGCTCCTCCCGCTCCGTTTCATCGACCTGGTCAGAATAAAATACCGTCAACAGCTCCGCGTCCACGCCGTTGGCCCGCGCCGCCGCCGCCATCGCCCGCACGGCGGCCACCGCCGCCGCCGCCCGGTCGCCATGCACCTCAACCACGTCCGTCTCCGCTATGGCCATGTATTGCCCGGCCGCAATCTCGTGTCCTTGGTACTGACTGTCACGCGCCGCGCGCGCCACACATCCAGACTGAACCGAGCGCAGCGACGCCTCCATGCGGGCGCGATTGGCCTCTGCGGACTCGCGCGCGTCAAACACGGCGGCAGCGGCAATGCCTTGGGGAATGGAGGTGCAGGGCACTACCTCCAACCCTCCCTCCATGACCTCTCGAGCCTGTTCGGCGGCGAGCACGATGTTCTTGTTGTTCGGCAGAAACACCACCTGACGCCCGCCTGCGTTCTGCGCCGCCGCCACGATTTCCTCCGTGCTCGGGTTCATGCTTTGGCCGCCGTCAATGACCGTCGCCCCCAGGCTCTCGAACACGTCGCGGATGCCATCCCCGGAGGCGGCCACCACCAACGCCGTCGCAGTTCCCTGGCCCCGGTCTCCTTGCAAGACTCCATCCTGGTCCGGAGCGGCCGCAACCGATGCGGATGAATCCGTCTGCGCGGCCGTCTCCAGGTCGCTGATGCGGTCGTGCTGTTCCGTCATGTTTTCCACCTTAATCTGTACCAGCGGACCCCAGGCCAGCGCGTCCTCCAGCACCTTTCCCGGGTGCAGAGTGTGCACATGCACCCTCACCAGGTCTTCCGCCGCCACTACCAATAAGGAGTCCCCGTATTGCCCTAACCGCTCCCGCAGCTGTCCCTCCACCGACGGTGCCCGAGCGCCTGCCCGCACCAAAACTTCCGTGCAATACCCGTGCTCACCCGTGCGCGCGATATGCCTTCCCGCGTACTCCAAGACGGGCCGCGCCAGCACAGAGGGCGGCTCATCCCCCGTCGACGCCGCTGAACTTTCGTGCCCACGCAGGTACTCTAAAAAACCTTCGTAGATAAAGACCAGTCCTTGGCCGCCCGAATCCACGACTCCAGCCTGCTTTAGAACCGGCAACTGGCTCGGCGTCCGCTGCAAAGCCGCCTGGGCCGCTTCGTAGACCTGTTCCATCAGGACCGTCCAGGTCGGATTCTGGCGCGCCGCTCGGACCGCCGCTGACGCCGCCTCCCGCGCCACGGTGAGGATGGTCCCCTCCACCGGTTTGGACACGGCCTTGTAGGCAATGTCGACCCCTTCCTGCAGCGCCTGCGCGAAAATCCGCACGTCCATACGCGTCGCGCCCTGCACGGCTTTCGAAAAGCCTCGAAACAACTGAGACAGGATAACGCCCGAGTTTCCCCGCGCCCCCATCAGCAACCCAGTTGCCAGCGCCTGGGCGGCCTCCTGCACAGACCATTCGCTTCTCTGATTGAGCGCCGCCACGCCGGCAGCCAAGGACAAATCCATGTTCGTTCCCGTATCCCCATCGGGCACCGGAAAGATGTTCAAAGCGTTCACGATTTCCGCCTGCTCGTGCAAGCGTTGATGCCCTCGCCGCATCAGGGCTGCGAACGCCGTTCCGGTCAAAACTTGTTGGCCCGTCATGCAAAGCCTCCTACGCCTCCGTCGCTACGCGCACACCCTGAACATAGATGTTCACCCGCGACACGTCGATGCCCACCGATTCATTCAGCACGTAACGCACTTTGTCCCGCACGTTTTGGGCGACCTCATATATGTTCGTACCATAGCTGACGATGATGTACAGATTGACCTCCACTTCATCGTCGACAATCCGTACTTCCACGCCGCGGCCGGGGTTGTCCCGCCCCAGCAACTCTGTCAGACTATCCTTGACCTGTTGGCGGGAAGCCATACCTACCAGGCCGTAGCAGTCCATCGCCGCGAGGCCGGCAGTCGTCGCGATGACGTCTTCGACGATGGAGATGGTTCCCAAAGGCGTCTCGACCGTCTTCGGCAATCCGGGCACCTCCTGCCTGTGCTTTGTGCCATTGTACTATATTACAAGCAGGTAATAAAAGCGACGAACACTTTCGATTCCCCTTGCCGAGTGTCAACCCTTGCGCTATAATATGCCTGTTATGTGTCGGCGAAGGAGGTGCGGAAAATGGCAAGGCGATGCGAAATCTGTGGGAAGCAACCGCAAACCGGTCACTCCATCAGCCACTCGCACATCCTGAACAAGCGCCGTTGGATTCCCAACATTCAGGTCGTGCGGGCCAACGTCAATGGCACGGTGAAACGTATTCGGGTCTGCACCCGCTGCCTGAAGGCAGGAAAAGTCAATCGAGCCATTTGAGGCGATTCCCCGGCAGGGGACCCGGAGTTGAAGGTTTCCATCGGATCGCATGGGCTGTCGGAATGCAAAAGGAGCACCTGGTCGGTGCCCTTTTTTGATCCGCGCGTCAACCTGCCCCCGGTGGAATCCGCGCCGCCGCAGCGCGGCGGCGTGGCACCTCATGCCCGTCAATCTTTGGAGAAGGCCCCCAGGCAGGCCTTGACGATGCCGCCTAAAAACTTCGGGAGCTTGATGGTGTAAAACTTCAACCCAATTCCCCCCCTCGTCATCGGTTGCCCGCATCCGTGCTCGGGTCGAGACGTCGCCGTCTGTTCGCGCAGTGGGCCAACGCCATGTTGTTACATGTATATTCCCGCCCGGTGAAAATGTGCGGAATCACGAACTGGCGAGCGCACCCCGCAGCCGCGAGATCGCCTGCGCCCGGTCGCGCTCCCCGAACACGGCCGATCCGGCGACAAACACACTGGCTCCGGCCTCGGCGACCTCCCCAATCGTGCCGGCGTGGATGCCCCCGTCCACCTCCACATCGACCTCGGAACGGCCCAAATCCTGCAACCTCCGCCGCACCCGCCGCACCTTCTCGGTCATGGCCGGGATGTACGTCTGACCGCCAAATCCGGGATTGACCGTCATCACGAGTACCAGGTCGAGGTCCTCTGCCAGGTAATCCAACACCTCGATGCCCGTGGCCGGATTCAGCGCCAGGCCGCACGGCAGATGGTGCTGGCGAATCCTCTGCAAGGCCCGGTGCACATGCGCCGTGGCCTCTGCGTGCACCGTGATGCGGCTGGCGCCGGCCGCCGCAAACGCGTCGATATGCCGCTCCGGCTCCACGACCATCAAGTGCACATCCAACTCGCAATCGAACCGTCGGCGCAACGCCTCGACCACGAGCGGGCCCATCGTGATGTTGGGTACAAACCGCCCGTCCATGACATCCACATGAATCCAATCCGCGCCGGCTCGGAGGACCTCCTCCACCTCCTCGGCCAGGCGGCCAAAATCAGCCGAAAGAATTGAGGGGGCGATGCGGTGGTTCAATAACGTCGCGCCTCCTTATGTTTCAATTCTTGATACAGATGGCAATAACTCTCGTATCGTGTCGAAGCCAGAAGGCCGGCTGCGACAGCTTGTTTGACCGCGCAATCTTCTTCGTCCACGTGCAGGCAGCCGCGATAGGCGCAATCACCAGCCGCAGCCTGAAACTCCGGAAAGTAAAGGCGCAGTTCAGCCGCCGCCACGTCCAGATCCAGCTGGCTGAAGCCGGGCGCGTCGGCGATGTACGTGGCTTCGGAAATCCGGAACAACTCCACGTGCCGGGTTGTGTGCCGTCCACGCCGCAGTTTCTCGCTGATGTCCCCCATCTGCAACCCCAGCTGGGGATCAATGGCGTTGGCCAGCGAGGATTTGCCTGCCCCCGATGGACCTGCGAATACGGTGATACGCCCCCTCAACTCGGACCAGACCTGGTCCAGGCCCTGTCCGGTGCGGGATGACACCGGATGAACCGGGTACCCCGCCTGCCGGTATGGCGCAGCCAGCGCAGCCACCGCCTCGCTATCCAGCAGGTCCGCCTTGGATAGGACCACAACCGGCCGCAGCCCCCGAGCCGCAACGGCAATCAGTGTCCGATCCAGGAGTCCGCCCTGAAAGTCCGGGGACCGCACCGAAAACACCAGCAGCGCCTGGTCCGCGTTGGCGATGGGAGGGCGCACCAGTTCCGTCTGGCGCGGCAACACCTCGGTGATTACCCCTTCGCCGGCACCGGTTTCGTTCAGGAGTACCCGGTCGCCCACCAGGAGACTCACGCCACGCTTGCGGAAGACGCCTCGCGCCCGGCAACGCCAGCTCCCGCCTTCCCCCACGACGTCAAAAAAACCCCCCCGGCCCCTGACCACTATCCCGTCCGGCATCCTTCCCCTCCTTTCGCTTGCCATCTTCACAGCCCATACCTCAATCGTTGTATTTGACCCGCTGCTTTTTCACCAGTTTGCCGTCCACGTACACGTCTATTTCGCCGTCCTTGTGGGGAGCGAGGTATAAAACCACAGGGTAATTCTTGCTCCCCTGGACGGTTTCATCCACCACCTGCTGATCCGTGCCGGTGGCGTCGGACTTGACAATCACCACATGGGTGCCGCTCTTCGCCCCGTCGACCGAGACGGTCACGTCGTGTTCCTGTGTGCCAGGCGGAATGTTGGCCGCCGCTCCCGCTGCGTCATTCCCGGCGGAGGGAGTCGAATCAGCTTGCCCTCCCGTCCCGCCGGTGGCGTTGTCCGATCCGTTGTCGGCGATGTACAAATCGATCGCCGTCCCTGGCTTCACCGTGTCGCCCGGGCGGTTGGGCGCCGTGTTGACGACCGTCCCGTCAGCCACTCCTGGTTGCGGCTGGGGAATGATCTGGCCCACCACCAGCCTCGCGTCGACCAACATCTTGCTGGCCTCATCGAGCGATTTTCCAATCACGCTCGGCACCGTCGTCTCCGTCTGGCCGCGGCTCACGGCGAGCACCACCTGGTGGTCCGTGGACACCAGGTGGTTGGCAGGTGGATTGGTGGACACCACCTCTCCGGCCGGCACCTCATCGCTCGCCACCTGCTTGGTCTTGAGATGGCTCCGGGAAAAGCCGAGATTCACCAGTTGCTGCAGCGCCTGATCGACCGTTACGCCGGACAGGTCCGGCATGTTCACCTTCGGCGCTCCGGCGGAGATATACAAGGTCACTGCCCGATCCTGCTTTACCTCCGTGTCGCCGGCTGGGTTCTGTTCCACCACCGTCCCTTTCGGCGACTTTGACGAGGTCTGCTTCTGCTCATGAATCTGCCCCCGCTGAAATCCAGCTTGCTCCAACATCTGGATGGCCTCTGCTTCCGGCTTGCCGACCACGTTCGGCAACTTGACGTTCGGCACCTCCAACAGGCGCATCACGATGAAATAGGCCGCCACCACACCCGCAGCCACGAGGACAGTGGCCAGTGACACCCACAGACTGACGCGCAACCAGCGGCGGCCTCCGCGCCGCTGCTCGTCCTCTCCCGCAGCCTGCAAAGCAGAGGCTTCCGTCCGCCCCCGCTTCATTCCCGCCGGTCGAACCAGCCCGCCGGCGTCATCAGTAATGGCCGGGATGGCAATCGTCGCTTCGGGCACCGCTTGGGGAGGGTGAAACTTGGGCGCATCCGGGTTACGCAGCGCCTGCTCCAAGTCTTCCTTCAGAGCCCACATGTCCGGATAACGCTCGTCCGCCGACTTCACCATGCAACGAAGGACGATGTTTTCCAGGCTTTGCGGAATTTCAGGGTTGATCTGACGCGGTTCGACAAATTGATCGCGCAAGTGCTTGAGCGCCACACTGACCGCCGAGTCCCCCTGAAATGGCAGGCGACCGGTCAACATCTCGTACATCACGACACCGAGCGAATAGATGTCGCTCTTGATATCCGCCAAACCGCCGCGCGCTTGCTCCGGTGAAAGGTAATGGACGGAGCCCAGCACCGGCGCCGAGTGGTCATAGGTTAGCGTGTTGCCCCCCAAGGCGCGGGCAATCCCGAAATCAGTCACCTTGACCTGGCCCGCCTTGGTCAGCAGGATATTGTGAGGCTTGATGTCGCGGTGTACGATATGATGACTGTGAGCGTGCTGCAACGCATCGCAGATCTGCCGGGTGATGGACACCGTCTGTTCCGGCGAGAGCGCCCCCCGCTCCCGAATCAGGTCCTTGAGCGTGGGGCCGTTGACGTATTCCATGACGATGTAATACTCACCATCGGTCATCCCCACGTCGTATATATTTACAATATTAGGATGGGACAATCGAGCCGCCGATTGGGCTTCTTGCCGAAAACGGCTGATGAACTCCTCGTCCTCCATGTACTGGGGGCGAAGCATCTTGATGGCAACCGTACGCCCAAGCAACGTATCCAGCGCCCGATAGACCACGGCCATACCGCCGCCGCCGACTTGTTCCTGCAGTTCATAACGGCCTCCCAGCCGACGGCTCATTGTCCGCCCTCCTCTCGGTTGACCACGATGACAACGGAGACGTTGTCGGGTGCGCCGGCGACGAGCGCCCGCTCAATGAGCGCGTCCGCCACCAGTTCCACCTCGCGGTTGGAGTGCGCGTCCGCCAAGCGGGTCAGATATTCGGTCAGTTCCTCTTCAGCCACAAGGTTGGACAGGCCATCCGAGCACAACAGGAACAGGTCGCCCTGCTGCCACTGGGCGACGTTGATGTCCGGCAGGCTGATGCTGGCCGTGCCGAGCGATTTGGTGACCACATTCTTCTGGGGATGATGCACCGCTTCCTCAGGGGTGATTTGTCCCCGCCTCACCAGTTCCGCGACCAACGAATGGTCACGCGTCACCTGGCGTAACCCGTCGGCCTGGAGCAGATAAGCCCGGCTGTCGCCCACGTGGGCAAAAAACACTCGCGTGTTGTCGTACAGGGCGGCCACAAAGGTTGTGCCCATGCCGTGATATTCGGCACGGCTTTGCGACGCCTCCCACACTTTCTGATTGGCTTCGGCCACCGCCTCTTGCAACAGGTCAATCGGATCCACGTCCTCGTCGCCCAGTCCGCTGCGAATGTACTGGGCAGCCGTGTCCACCGCCAACCGGCTGGCCACCTCGCCGGCCGAGGCGCCGCCCATGCCGTCGGCGACGACGACCAACTGCATCGGTTGCCAATCGGTGAACCCTGCGCACACATCTTCATTCGTCTGGCGAACAAGACCTACATGCGTCCTGACTGCATACAGCACCTGCATTCCTCCACTTCCGGCGGTGGCCCCACGACTAACGGCGAGCGTACTGGGCTCGCAGCTGGCCGCAGGCGGCGGCGATATCGTGCCCCATCTCCCTGCGGACGGTGGCATTGACGCCAAGCCGGCGCAACTCCCGTAAAAACGCCTCGATTTGCCGCGGCGGCGTTCGCGTATAGTTTCTCTCCGGCACGTAGTTCACCGGGATCAGGTTCACATGACAGGGAAGTTCCGACACCAAGGCCGCCAGGTTGCGCGCGTCCGTCAGGGAATCGTTCTCACCGCCGACCAGTGCGTATTCGAAGCTGATACGGCGGCCCGTCTTGTTGCAGTAATAGCGGCAAGCCTCCATCAGTTTGGCGATTGGGTACGCTTTGTTGACGGGCATCATCCGCGAGCGCTGCTCATCGGTGGCCGCGTGCAAGGATACCGCCAGCGTGACCGGCCGACCGTCGTCCGCTAACCGAATGATACCCGGAACCAGCCCGACCGTCGAGATGGTGATGTGGCGCATCCCGATATTCAGCCCCTGTGGGTCGTGAATGATGTCCATGAACTTCAGCGCGGCCGAGAGGTTGTCCATCGGTTCTCCGGATCCCATCAGCACGACGGACGAGACGCGCTGGCCCGCTTGCGCCAGGAGGCGCACGCTGTGCATGAGCTGCTCAACCATCTCGCCCGCGCTCATCTGACGGATCATCCCGCCGAGGGTAGAGGCGCAAAACGTACAGCCCATCTTGCACCCCACCTGCGTGGACACGCATACGCTGTTGCCATAATCGTGTCGCATTAACACCGTTTCTACCGTGACCCCATCGGGCCAGCCGAGCAGGAACTTCACGGTGCCGTCACGCGACACCTGGCGGGTGACTTCATGCGAGGTTTGAATCACACTCTCCGCTGCCAGGCGCTCACGCAAGGTCTGCGGCAGATTGGTCATCGCCGCGAACTCCGACACCTGGCTCTGATACAACCAGCGGTAAATCTGTGCCGCTCGATAGGCGGGCTGCCCCATTTCCTGCAGCCAGGAGGTCCACTCCTCCATACGCAAGTCATATGCGTGTCTTGCCATCGCCCGTTCCCCTTTGCACGGTTTCAGGCGCCCGCCGACACTCCGCCCTATTGGAAGCGGTGCAGGCGCGCCATGTAAAACCCATCGGTGCCAAACTCGTCCGGCGTCAACAGCAACCCCTTGTCCACACTGCGCGACCGCAGCAGAGAGGGCAAATCCGGAGCCACGTCATCCCAGCGGAGCCGCAATCTAACGTCGTCCACCACGCTCTGGACAACGTCCGTATTCTCTTCCGCCAACACGGTGCAGGTGCTGTAGACAATGAAGCCACCAGGCCGCACCAGCTTGGCCGCCGCCTCCAACAGTTGGCGCTGCAAGCGGACGAGTTCGGCCACATCCCCGGGTGAGCGGCGCCAGCGGATGTCCGGTCGGTGGCGTAGGACGCCCAGGCCGCTGCATGGCGCATCCACAAGCACCGCATCGTACCGATCCGCATGCCCGGGGACACCGGGCAGCAATCTCCCGTCCACCGTCAAGGTTCGAATGGAAGTCAGCCCCAGCCGCGCGGCCGCCTGTTCAATAAGCTGCCGCTTGTGGGCATGCAGGTCACAAGCGTCCACCTGCCCCCTGTCCTGCAACAGCTCGGCGATGTGCGTCGTCTTCGCGCCAGGCGCCGCGCACAGATCCAACACCCGCGCCCCCGGTCGGACCGGGAGCAGAGGGGCAACCAGCATAGCCGCCTCATCCTGGATAGTGATCTTTCCGGCTCTGTACAAATCCCACGCTTCCACCGCCACGCCTTGGGCCAAGCGGAGGCCTTGAGGGGACAGGGGCGAGCGGCTCACGGGGATACCCGCGCGACGACGGATCTCCTCCATCACCTCGTCGACGTCGGCACGCAGCGGATTGACCCGCACCGAAAGGGTGCCCGCCTGGTTGCCGGCCGCCAGCACCCGCTCGGCCTTGGCGGGTCCAAACTGGCGCAAAAACGATTCGACTATCCAATCGGGATAGGAATACTGAATGCCCAAGCGCTGGACATCACTCTCTGCCTCCAGCCTGGCGAGGCGCGCCGCGGCGGATTCCTCCTGGCGCAGGTACGCGCGCAGGACCCCGTTGACAAAACCGGCCGCCTTGGGCTTGACCCGTTTGCACAATTCCACCGCCTCGGCCACCGCCGCATACACCGGGATGCGATCCAGAAACGCGAGCTGATACGCCGTCAACCGCAGCACCGTACGCACCTCGGCGTCCAGGTCGGCCACGGGGCGCCGGAGAAACGGGTGGAGCAGCCAGTCGAGGGTGCGCTGGCGCTGCACCGTGCCGTAGACCAGCTCGGTCAGCAGCCGCCGGTCCGCTCCCTCCAGCCGCGCCTCCCGCAAGCACTGCTGCAGGGCCAGATTGACGTAGGCCTGATCGCGCTCGACGCGCAAGAGCGTCTGCCAGGCCCAGAAGCGGACCCCTCTCATCGGCTACCCGCGGCCAAATGAGCCGCACGGCTGGTCACGCCGCGCAGCCAAGCGGCCGCCTCCATCGCCCGCTTGCCCGCAGGCTGCACCTTCGTCACCGGCAGCCAACCATCGCCGGTGCGCACGCACACCTCACCACCCAGGAAGCGGACGTCCCCCGGCACCCCGTCCACGGGCGAACAGGGGCGCATGGGCCAATGGCTCTCCCAGACCTTGAACGGCTGCCCTTGCCAGCTGCAGGATGCCCCCGGGGCAGGAGAAAGGGCCCGGATGTGGTTGTGCACCTGCCACCCCGGCTGCGCCCAGTCGATCGCCTCATCCTTCCTTGTAATCCGCTCCGCATACGTAACTCCCTCTGGCGGCTGGGGCACGGGCGTCACCTGGCCCGCGAGGTAGCGCGGCAGCACCTCCACCAACAGCTCGGCGCCCATTTGGGCCACGCGCGCTTCCAACTCGCCCAGGTTGTCGTTGCTGCCAATCCGGGTCTCGGCCCTGGCGAGCATCGGCCCCGCGTCCAACTGTTTCACCATTTCCATCAGGGTGACCCCGGTCTGCTCATCCCCTGCCATCAAGGCCCGCTGCAACGGCGCCGCGCCGCGCCAGCGCGGCAAGAGAGAAGCGTGCACATTGAGGCAGCCGGCCCCCGCTGTTTGCAGCAAACGCTCGGGCAGGATCTGACCATAGGCCGCCGTAATCAAGACATCCGGAGCCAGCGTTCGCACCCGCTCGATGATCTCGTCTGTGCGCACCCGCTCCGGCTGGGCAACCTCCAGCCCGAGCGCCAACGCCGCCTGCTTCACCGCCGGCGCCGTCAGCATCCGCTTCCGCCCCACGGGCCTGTCTGGTTGAGTGACCACGAGACAGACCTCGTGCCCGACCCGCACCAACGCCTCCAGGCTTGGCACCGCGAATGGGGGCGTACCCAAAAAGACAATGCGAGCCACCGGAATCACCCCTGTTTGGACCCGAGTTCGTGTTCGCGCACGATTTCCGACGGCTTGAGGTAGTCGATGAACAGGATTCCGTTGAGGTGATCGACCTCATGTTGGATGCAGCGAGCGAACAGGTCGCTCGCTTCAATGACAATCTCTTCCCCCTGACGGTTGAGCGCCCGCACTTTCACATGCCGGGCCCGCGTGACTTCCCCGCTCAACCCTGGCAGGGACAGACAGCCCTCCGCCGCCCGCTGGCTGCCTGAGCGCTCCAAGATCTCCGGATTGATGAGTTCCACCAGTCCTTCTCCGACATCGATGACGACCAGCCGCTTGGCGATGCCAATCTGATTCGCGGCCAGGCCGATGCCCTTTGCGTCGTACATGGTTTCCGCCATATCATCGAGCAGTTTTTCCACAGCCTTCGTGATGGCAGGCACTGGTTTGGCAATTTGGCGAAGAATGGGGTCGTTTCCCTTGCGAATGATACGAATGGCCATGTCAACTCCTCCTCCACGGGCGAGGTGTGGGCTGCTGTCGCCGTCCGTACCCGCTCCGGCGTCCTCGTTCAGGCAATCTTCCCAGCGCCCACGTCCAGCACGCAGACCCCGCCCAGGCGGCGCATTTTTTCCCGCACCAGCAGGAATGCGCTGGACACCGGATCGGCGACGTCTTGCCAATGCGTATACTTTACCACAACCTGATAGCGAAACTGATCTTCCATCCTCAGGATGCCGGCCGGATGAGCGGGCAACACCGTTCCCCGCTCCGTCGGCAGCCGGCGACGCAACTCCCGTTCAAATCGGCTGGCCGCGGCACGGGCCCAACGTTCCTCAGAGTGGCTCGCGACAAAAACAGCCAACTCAGAGAACGGCGGATAGAAGAACTGTTCCCGGATGGCCCGCTCGGCTCGATAGAAGCCCCCGTAGTCGTGACTCGCCGCCGCCGCGATGGCAAAGTGCTCGGGGCGGAAGGTCTGGATGACGGTGCGTCCTGGCACGTCCCCGCGACCGGCCCGCCCAGCCACTTGGGTGAGCAAATCGAATGTGCGCTCAGCTGCCCGATAATCGGGGACGGCCAGCATCGTGTCAGCCGCCAACACTCCGACAAACGCGACGTTGGGAAAGTCCAAGCCTTTCGCAATCATCTGCGTGCCGACCAGCACGTCCGCCTCTCCCGAGAGAAACTGGGTCATGGCTTCCTGGTGCGCCCCTTGCCTGCGGGTGGTGTCCACATCCATGCGCAGGATTCGCCAGCCGGGCCACTGCTCGGCCAGCAGCGCCTCGACCTGCTGCGTGCCGATACCAAACGGGCGCAGGGCCGTTTCCCCACAGGCCGGGCATGCCCCGGGCCAAGGCGCCCGGTGCCCACAGTAGTGACAGCGCAGACTCCAGTCATCCCCCGCTTTGTGAACGGTGAGGGAAATGTCGCAGTGTGGACACTGCAGGGATTCACCGCAGCTCCGACAGAGCACGAATTGGGCAAAGCCACGGCGGTTGAGAAACAAAATCGCCTGATGCCCGGCATCCACCGCCTCGCGCATGCCGGCCGCCAGTGCCCGGCTGAACAACGAGCGGTTGCCAGCCTTCATCTCCGCCCGCATGTCGACCACTTCCACCGCCGGCAGTGAGCGCTGGCCGACCCGACGAGGCAGTGTGACGAGCGACGCCAGGCCGGTCTCCACCCGGTGCATCGACGTTAACGACGGCGTCGCTGAAGCCAGGACCACCACCCGACCAGCTCGGCGCACTCGTTGCCGCGCTACCTCCCGTGCGTCGTAATGGGGAGTGTCATCCTGTTTATATGAAGGTTCATGCTCCTCATCCACCACAATCAAGCGTAAATCCACAACCGGGGCGAACACGGCGGAGCGCGCTCCCACCACGATGCGCGCCTCACCGCGCCGGATACGCAGCCATTCGTCGCGCCGCTGTCCGACCGACAGCCCCGAATGCAATACCGCCACCTGGGAGCCGAAGCGGGCCACAAAACGGCCGACCATCTGGGGCGTCAAACTGATTTCTGGAACCAGCACAATCGCGCCGCCGCCCTCCGCCAACACCTGCTCCATGGCGCGCAGGAACACCTCGGTCTTGCCACTGCCGGTCACACCGAACAACAACAGCTCCTGGGTCGGCAGGGCCCCCCGGAGCGCTTCCTCAATTCGAGTCAATGCGCGTCGTTGAGCGGCAGTCAGCGGATAGGCATGCGAGTCCGCAACCGGATAGGACACCGGGACGTCCCTGGCCACCTCGACCTGCACCAAGCGCGCCAGGCCCTGCTCGAGCAGCGCCCGGACGGGCGCGTCGGTAGGGCGCATCCCCAATTCCTTGAGCCGCACCCGCCCCTCTGTGGCCAGGGCGGCCAACAACTGGGCCTGTCGTTTGGCCCTTGTCCGCCGCTCCTCCGCCAAGGCCGCCAACTCCTCGCTTGTCCTCGCGGCCTCCAGGCAGGCAAGGGTGCGCGCCCTCGCCTTGTCCACCCATTCCATATCCAACTCCGCCAGCCCCAGGGACATCAGCTGCCGTACGGCGAGCCACGCCTCCGCGCCAAACCGCCGCTCCAGCCGTTCAAGGCGGGCAGGGCGACTTTGCAACGCTGCCCAAACCGCGGCGGCATAGGGCGGCAGCGAGGCTGCGGCCCCATCCGCATGCGTCTCCGCTGACACGGCCCGCACGCGGTGCACGACCTGCGCCCGATAGGCCGAAGGAAGCATCGCGTGCACCGCCTCAATCCAGGAACACACGTAGCGCCAGCGCAGCCACCCGCAAAGCTCAATCATCTCTTCTGTCAACAGCGGCTCCGCATCGACCAGGAACGCAATCTCCCGCAGCTTTGCCTCCGCCGGCTCCTTTTCCCGCAGACGCATGACAAAACCCTGCTGGCTGCGGCGGCCAAACGGGACGATGACACGCTGCCCGACAGCAAGGTGCGGCTTGAGCGACGCCGGCACGCGGTAGCTGAACCACCGATCCACCCCGCGCCCGCGCATGTCTATCAGCACGTCGGCAACCACATCGCTGCCCGCCGCGTCCGTCACTCGCCTCTCACCTCGGCCAAGCGTTCCACCACCGCGTCCAGAATCCTCTCGGCCACTTCCCGCTTGCTCAGGAGCGGCAGGTGCTCTTGTGCGCCAGATGCGCGCAGGAGGCTGACACGATTGGTGTCCACTCCGAATCCGGCGTCTGGCTCCGCGACATTGTTGACCACAATCAGGTCCAGTTGCTTGCGCTCCAGCTTTTCCCTAGCATAGACTAAAGCGTCCCGGGTCTCCGCGGCAAAGCCGACAATGACTTGGTCCTGCCTGCGCATCTCTCTGACTTTCGACAGAATGTCGGGCGTCGGCTCCAGTTCCAAGACCGGCACGCCTTGTGCCTTCTTCCACTTATGCTCGTGCCGCTGGACAGGCCGAAAGTCGACGGGCGCGGCGGCGCTGATGAACACGTCCGCTGCGGGCACCTCGTCGAGCACTGCCCGCAGCATGTCCTCCGTGGACCGAACGTGGCGCATCCGCGCCCCGGGCACGGGCGACAGGTGAGTCGGACCGCTGACCAACACCACCTCCGCGCCCCGCGCCAAGGCCGCCTCGGCCAAAGCGTACCCCATCTTGCCCGACGAAGCGTTGCTCAGGTAACGGACCGGATCGATATCCTCGACCGTGGGGCCCGCGCTGACGAGCACGCGCAGGCCGCCGAGTTGTCGGCGGCCGGCAAAGTGGGCATCAATGATGTCAGCGATGTCTTCCGGCTCGGCCAACCGTCCCTTGCCCGTGTACCCACAGGCCAACGGTCCCTCGCCCGGATTGACGACGAGCACCCCGCGCTGCCGCAGCAGGGACAGGTTGCGCTGAACCGTCGGGTGCTCGTACATGTGCACGTTCATGGCCGGCGCCACCAACAGGGGCGCGGTCACCGCCAAGGCGGTTGTCGTCACCATATCGTCGGCGATGCCCAACGCCAACTTCGCCAGCAGGTTGGCGGTGGCCGGAGCGATGACGTACATATCCGCCCGGTCAGCGATGGCGACATGCGCGATCTCGGCCGCGTCCGGCTCGGCGAACGTGTCGACGACCACCGGCCGATGGGTCAGCGCCTGGAACGTCAGAGGCTGGACAAAACGAGTGGCGTGTTCGGTCATCAGCACTTGCACCTGATAACCTCGTTTGACCAACTGACTGCACAGAGTCGCCGTCTTGTAAGCAGCGATGCCACCGCCCACGCCCACGAGGACAAAGTGTGCCAAGCCTATCCGTCCTTTCTTGATCTAACCGTTCGTGAGAAAAAGGCAGAACATCCCTGGTGGGTGCTCTGCCCTCGCGCGCCTATTCTCGCCCGCTCACCGCGCTCCATCCGGGCGCACGTATCGTACCTTGCCGTCGTGAATTTCCCACAGGGCACGACTGACGTTTTTGGTCGTTGACGATCCCGGTTGGTTCATCGTTCGCTGTTGCAGCTGGCGAGCCCGTTTCGATGTGGCGACGACCAGCGCATACTTGCTGTCGACCGAAGCGACCAATTCATCAATCGACGGATAGAGCAAGACAATCCCTCTTTTCATCGAGATTCCCGATTTGCATCATAATATTGTACTGCTTTTTTCCCACTCAGACAATAGATTCAGGTTGCGGGATACGCGGCCGTGTTCCGCCGCGACAATCGCTTCAATCCGTCGACAAGCCAACTCCACCTCGTCGTTGACCACCACGTAGTCGTATTCCCGCATCATCTGCAATTCCTTCCACGCGGCGCCAAACCGTCGCTGGAACGACTCCTCCGTCTCCGTGCCCCGCCCTAGGATGCGCGCCCGCAACTCAGCCGCGGAGGGCGGAATCAAAAAGATGAACACGCCGGCCGGGTAACGGCGTTTGACCTGCATGGCGCCCTGGATGTCAATTTCCAACAGGACGTCTTGTCCCAGAGCCAGCGTATCCTCCACGAACGACCTGGGCGTGCCGTAATAGTTTCCATAGACCTCCGCCCACTCGAGCAACTGCCCGTCGGCCATCATCTGCTCGAACTCCATGCGGGTCTTGAAAAAGTAGTTGACCCCGTCCTTCTCCCCAGGCCTGGGCTGGCGCGTGGTGGCGGATATCGAGACCTTCATGGGCACGCCGCGCCGCATCAATTCCGCGCACACCGTTCCCTTTCCGGCTCCGGAAGGGCCGCTGAGGACAAACAAGATTCCCGGTTTCGCGGTCGCCATGGCCGTCATTCCTCATCTTCCAACAATTGTTCCTTGGCAGTCAAACGATGAGCCACAGTTTCCGGCTGCACGGCAGACAGAATGATGTGGTCACTGTCCGTGATGATCACCGCCCGGGTCCGGCGCCCGTACGTCGCATCAATCAACCGCCCACGCTCCCGGGCCTCCTGAACGATGCGTTTGATGGGGGCCGATTCGGGGCTGACGATGGTTACAATCCGATTGGCCGACACGATGTTGCCAAACCCGATATTGATTAACCTGATGGACATGACCGCGCCTCCTGCACTTATTCGATGTTCTGCACCTGTTCGCGCAGTTGTTCGATGAGCGTCTTCGCATCGACCACGGACCTGGAAATCTCCGTATCGGCCGCCTTCGCCCCGATGGTGTTCACCTCACGGTGCAGTTCCTGGACGATGAAGTCCAACCGCCTGCCGACTGGACTGCCCGCAGCCAGCGACGCGGAAAACTCCCGCAGGTGGCTGGCCAAACGGGTGAGTTCCTCGTCAATCGAAACCTTGTCCGCATACAAGACCAACTCCGCCGCCAACCGGTCCGCATCAACCCGGCCCGCCCATTCTTGCAGGCGGCCGGCCAACCGTTCCCGCTCCGCCCGCAGCCGCTCTGGCGCCCGCGCCCGCATACCGTTCACGATTGTCTCCAACGCTCGCACCTTCGCGAGCAAATCGACGCTCACCCGTTCGCCTTCGCGGCGGCGCATGGCAACCAGAGCCAGGCAGGCGTCTTCCACCGCCTGCACCGCCGGCGACCGTAACGCCCGCGCGTCAGCCGCAGCCTCCGGCGGCAGGACGACCCCCGGAAAGGTCAACCACTGATACGGCTGCGCCGGTTGCACATCTGCCCGTCCGGCGGCCCGCATCCGCTCGGCCAGGTCTGACTCCAACCGCTGCAGGTGCTCCAGCAGCGGCCAATTGAGCGTCAGTGCGGCGGATTCACTGGGAGCAGCATGGAAACTGAGCGTGACCTCCACCCGTCCTCGCTGCACGTGCCGCGCAACAACGCGGCGCAATTCGTCTTCCAGCGGCCGCAGCGTCTTGGGTACATTGACCACCACGTCGAGAAAGCGGTGATTGACGCTGCGCACTTCTGCGTTCAGATGGAACTCCCCCGCCTGTACAGCGGCCTGTCCAAACCCGGTCATACTTCGACAATCCACGACAAATCCTCCAAGCGTATCTATATTCTACAGTAGTTATCCGGGTCGAGACAAGGTTATCACAGGTTATCTTGGATTTCCTCACACAATCCTTGACTTGCGCAAGAATTCGACGCCAATCATCTGTGCAAACTCTGCCTGTAGAATTGACAATCCGGGCCCTGCGAGATAAACTGATGCGCGTGAAAATTTTATTTTAGCCTCTATACTATTTTGGACTGGAAACACCAGTCGCGAGGGAAAACAGACCAAAGGGAGGACACATACGTGAAAACACGTCGGCTGCTCATTTTCAACATTATCGCGTTGATAGTCATCATCGCCATCCTGTTCGGCGGCTATTACTGGCTGGACCAACGCAACAAGTACATCAAGACCGACAACGCCCAGGTGACCGGCCAGGAGGTGGTGTTGAGCGCCCCGGCCACCGGCAAGCTGGTCAATTGGAAGGGCGACCTGGGTTACACCTTCAAGAGCGGAGACACGTTGGGAACCGTCGAAGTCCCGCCCAGCGCGGGCCAACACGAGCCTGTCGATGTGGACGTGAAGGCCCCGACCGATGGCACTGTGGTCCAGGACATCGCCGTGAAAAACCAATTTGTAGCGGCCGGATCCCCATTGGCGTACTCCTACGACCTCAAGCACTTGTGGGTCACCGCCAACATTAAGGAGACGCAGATAAACGACGTCAAGGTCGGTCAGACGGTGGACGTGTACGTGGACGCGTTCCCCGGTTCGTCCCTAACCGGCACGGTGAGCCAGATTGGCTACGCGACCGCCAGCACCTTCTCACTCTTGCCGCAATCGAACGACACGGCCAACTACACGAAGGTCACGCAGGTGATTCCAGTCAAGATTACCTTGAGCGGCTATCAAGGCATGCGTCTGGTGCCCGGCATGAACGTGAGCGTGCGCATTCACAAGTGACAAGGAGCTGAAGTGACGTGTCCGTAGATACTGCCCAGGAGGCATCCCGGCCCGCGGCTCCAGCAGGCAGCGCACACGTCGGGCCGATTCTAATCACCCTGATTCTTGGTGCCTTCGTGGCCATCTTGAATCAGACCCTGCTGAACGTGGCGCTGCCGCAGTTGATGAACGATTTCAGCGTCACCGCCAACACCGTGCAATGGCTGTCCACCGCCTACCTGATGACCAACGGCGTGCTGATACCCATTACCGCTTACTTGATTGGCACGTTCACCACGCGGCAGTTGTTCATCGGGGCCATGGCCGCGTTCACCATCGGATCGTTCATTTGTTCCATTGCGCCTTCCTTCGCGGTCATCCTCATCGGGCGCGTGATTCAGGCTGTAGGTGCGGGCGTCATCATGCCCTTGTTGATGACCGTCGTCCTCAACCTGTTCCCGCCCGAGGGGCGCGGCAAGGCGATGGGCGTGATTGGCATCGCGATGATCTTCGCGCCGGCTGTCGGGCCGACGCTGTCGGGGTGGGTCGTTGAGACCTGGACGTGGCGCATACTGTTCTGGATTGTCATCCCGATTGCGGTGATCGATATCCTGCTTGCGGTATTCTTACTGCGCAACGCGACCGAACGCACCAACCCCCGCTTCGACTGGCCGGGTTTCGTCACCTCCACCATCGGCTTTGGAGCCCTGTTGTACGGATTCAGCGAAGCCGGCAACAGTGGCTGGTCCGACGCAAAGGTGACCGGCTCCATCATCATCGGAGTGCTCGCACTCATCCTGTTCGTTTGGCGGGAGTTGACGGCGCGCGAACCGATGTTGAAGCTGCAGGTCTTCCGCTATGACATGTTCTCGCTGACGACTGTGGTCAGTTGCGTGGTCAACATGGCCATGTTTGCCGCGATGATTTTGCTGCCGATTTACATTCAGAACATCCGTGGCTTCACGCCACTCAAATCCGGCCTGTTGCTGATGCCGGGAGCCGTTCTGATGGGCATCATGTCGCCGATAGCTGGCGCCCTGTTCGACCGGGTGGGGGCGCGCCCGTTGGTCATCTTCGGGCTGATTGTGACGCTCATCACTACCTGGGACTTCAGCCACCTGACCCTGCAGACCAGCTACGCGCACATCATGTGGCTGTACACGGCGCGGATGTTCGGCATGTCATTCATCATGATGACCGTCATGACTGCCGGTCTCAATCAATTGCCGAGGCACCTCAACGCGCATGGCACAGCGGCCGCCAACACCGCCCGCACGGCGGCTGGGTCCCTGGGCACGGCCGTCATGGTGACACTGATGACGACGCGCTCGCAGGTGCATATGGGGCAATACGTCAATTCGGTTAACGTGACCAATCCGACCATTCAACAGTTCATCCAACACGTCGGGGCGGCCCTCGGCGCAACCGGCGACCAGGCGCAAGCGCTGGCGGCCGAGCTGTTGTACGGTATGGCCAGCAAACAGTCGACGATGGACGGCATCAACGACGCGTTCTTGGTCGCCGCACTCATCGTGGCTGTGGCGTTGGTGCTCTCGTTCTTCATCCGCCGGGTGACGCCGCCCAAGGCGTCCCAGCCCGCGGACACACAGGCGCTGGTGCCCAAGGAGCGCGATGCGTCCGAAATGCCCGATCCGGTACCCGTGGATTGAACGCGCGCGAAAGGCCGTGTCGCTCCCGTGGGGAGCGCGCGGCCTTCGCTTTGTTTGCAATAGGGATTGGGCGCTGTCACACGTCGCGCACCGGCACCTTGGGACGGATGGCTTTGCGGCCGGCGCGGCGCAACGACAAGGTGAACGTGGGCACGGCGGCGGCGACGAGCACCATCCCCCACTCCAACGGACCCAGCGGCACCGTGTTGAACGCTTCGGCCACAGGCGGGATGTACAGTGTGATGAGGAACAACGCCACCGAAGACGCCACCGCGAGCAGGAGCCAGCCGTTCTCCCACAGGCTGCGCCTGAAGATACCACCCTGCAGGCTGCGGCAGTCGAACACCAGAATCAGCTGCGCCATCGTCAACGTGGCGTACGCCATCGTCTGGGCGTGGGAGAGGTTTTGCGGGTTCTGGCGCAAGGACCAGAAAAAGACCGCCAAGGTCACCAGGCCGATGAGCGTGCCGCGGCTGACAATCTTGAGCCCCAGTCCACCTGCGAATATGCCTTCGCGCACGTCGCGCGGCGGCCTGTCCATGATGTCCTTTTCCACCGAATCCACGCCCAGGGCAATCGCCGGCAGCCCATCGGTGACCAGGTTGACCCACAGAATTTGAATCGGCAAGAGCGGCAGCGGCAGCCCGGCCAGCATGGCCAAAAACATGGTGATGATTTCACCCACGTTGCTGGCCAAGAGGTAACGGATGAACTTCTTGATGTTGTCGTAGATGCCGCGCCCTTCCTCAATCGCGGCGACGACGGTGGCAAAATTGTCGTCAGCCAGCACCAGGGAGGCGGCCTCCTTGGCCACATCGGTGCCAGCCATGCCCATGGCGACGCCAATATCCGCCTGCTTGATGGCCGGAGCGTCGTTGACGCCGTCCCCGGTCATGGCCACGACTTCGCCGTTGCTCTGCAACGCGCGCACGATGCGCAGCTTGTGCTCAGGGGTAACGCGCGCGTACACATAGATGTCGCGCGCCTGCTGGGCCAACTCCTCGTCCGACATCGCATCCAAGGCCGCGCCCGTGACCACCCGGCCACTCTCAGGCAGAATCTCCAGTTGACGCGCGATGGCGGTCGCCGTCTCCTGATGGTCCCCCGTGATCATCACCGTCCGCACCCCGGCCCGGTGACAGGTGCGGATGGCTTCGTACACCCGATCGCGCGGGGGGTCCATCATGCCCGTCATGCCGGTGAACACCAGCTCGGTCTCCGGATCGCGCGTTGCCTTGGCCGCCTCGACGCTGGGAAAGCGCCGATACGCGAACGCCAGGTTGCGCAAGGCCTGAGCGGCCATCTGTTGGTTGGCCGCGAGAATCTGCCGGCGCAGCCCCTGCGACAGAGGTTCCTCGCGCCCTCCAGTCAGCACCTTGCTGGAACGCTCCAGCAGCACGTCGGGCGCGCCTTTGGTCAACAGCAGGGTCTCCTCACCTTGGCGCACCAAGACGGACATCAGCTTGCGCTCCGATTCAAATGGGATTTCATCGATCCGCTCGAACCCCGCCTCCTCCGGTTTCAGCCCGGCCTTCATGGCCATCACCAAGAGCGCGCCCTCGGTCGGATCGCCGTCGAGCAGCCAGTCGTCCTCCTCGGATTGGGGTTTGAGCACAGCGTTGTTGCACACGGCCGCCACCTCGACCAGCCGCTTAACGGCCGGCCTGCGCAGCGGTTGAACGGGCCGATCCTCATAGATAAAGTTGCCGACGAGATTGTAACCGGAGCCGGTGACGCCGAACCACTCGCCATCCGCCCACACCCGCTGCACCGTCATGCGGTTCTGTGTCAGGGTGCCGGTCTTGTCGGAGCAAACCACCGTCGCACAGCCGAGTGTCTCCACCGACGGCAGCTTGCGGACAATGGCATGCCGCTTGATCATGCGCTGGACGCCCAGCGCCAAGGCAATCGTCACTATCGCCGGGAGCCCCTCGGGAATCGCCGCCACGGCCAGGCTGACGCCGGCGAGGAACATGTCGTACAGGTTGTGCCCGTGCAAGACGCCGGCCGCCACGACAAGCAGGGTGATGCCGAGCGCCAGCCACACCAGCACCTTGCCCAACTGGTCCAGCCGCCGCTGCAGCGGTGTCATCGTCTCCTCCGACTGCTGCATCAGGTCGGCAATCTTTCCCATTTCCGTCGCCATGCCGATTTCTGTGACCACAAACTCCGCCCTGCCCCGGGTCACCATGGTGCCCATATAGACCATGTTCTTGCGATCGCCCAGGCTCGACACCGGGTCGACAAAGACGCCCGCTTGCTTGCTGACGGGTACGGACTCACCGGTCAGCGACGACTCCTCCACCGTCAGCGCCTGGGCGACCAACAGGCGGCCGTCCGCAGGCACCCGGTCCCCACCCTCCAGGAGCACGATGTCGCCGGGAACCAGGTCCCGCGCCGGCACCCAAACCACCTCGCCGCCGCGGCGCACGCGGGCGTTTGGGGCGGTCAAAGCCTTGAGCGCAGCCAGGGACCTTTCCGCCCGCACCTCCTGCACAAACCCCAACACCCCATTGAGGATGATGATGGCGATGATGGTGATTGCGTCCGTGTACTCGCCGAGCAGCCCGGAGATGAGTGTGGCGGCAATCAGGACCAGAATCATGAAGTCTCTAAATTGATTGAAAAACACCGTCAAGAGCGACACCTTTGCGCCCTCCGCCAGCTGATTGACGCCATACTTGGTGCGCCGCGCCTCGACTTCGGCCGGGGCCAAACCGGAAGGCGTCGCCTCGAGAATGGACAGACAATCGCCGGCCGACAGGGCATGCCAGTTCTTCTCCACCGGAGCCACCCCTTTGAATCTCTGGCGCCTACGGGCGGTGCGCGCTTGCCGCCCCAGGGCCTCTTTACCCAGTGTCCTGTAATGCATATGCTTGTACGGTAAGAAACATGTCCGAGCCCCTACGGCTGACGGCGGAGGGATATAACATGGATAGCTTGGCACTTAAAGCCCTGGTGCGAGAATGGAAAGAAAAATACGCCGGAGCCCGCGTGGACCGGATTCATCAACCAGGCGACAGGACCCTGGTGCTCACCGTGCGGCAGGTGGGCACCCACCGCCTAGTCCTGTCTGCCGAACGGGGCCGCGAGCGCGCCCACACCCTGTTCTTTGCGCGCCCCGACAATCCTGTCGATCCCCCTATGTTCTGCATGCTCGCCCGCAAGCACTTGGTGGGCGGGCGCATCCGGGACATCCGGCAATACGGGTGGGACCGCGTGCTGGATATCGTCGTGGATACCGTCGACGAACTGGGCGATACGGCCGTGTTCACACTCACCCTGGAGCTGATGGGCAAGCACAGCAACCTGATTCTGTGCCGCGCCGACGCGGAGGGGAACCCGGACCGTATTGTCGATGCCATTGTCCGGGTTCCCTCCGACCTCAGTCGGGTGCGTCAGGTTTTGCCCGGCCTCGCGTACGTCCGCCCGCCCGCCCAGGAACGGCCGGCCATTGACCGCGTCACCCGAAACGACCTCGAGCGCCTGGCTGGCTTGCCGGCGGACGATGCAAAGGAATGGACGCGCGCCTTGATGCGGGCGGTGGCCGGCGTGGGCCCGGTGACAGCGCGTGAGGTCTGGGCGCGGGTGAGTGCTGAGACGGGCGCCGGGACGGCAGACCCGGAGCAGGTGGTGAGCACGCTCGAAATACTCGCGCGCGCCTCGGCGCTGGGATTAGAGTCGGCCTGTGTGGGACTGGATGAACTGGGGCGGGTGACCGCCTGCGCCCCCTTTCGCCTCAGCGCTTACGAGCGGCATCAGGGAGTTTCTTCCTTTGACGAGGCGTTGGCCCGGTTTGCTCAGGAACACGACGCCAAACAGGCCCTGACGGGACAAAAGGCAAACCTGGTGCGCGCCCTCACGGATCAACTGGACAGGCTGCGCGGCAAGCGGACGAAATTGGAAGCCGAACTGGAGCACGCGGAGGATCACGAATCCTTGCGCATTATGGGCGAACTGTTGACCGCCTACGCCCACCAGGTGGACAAGGGAGCGAGCCAGGTCACACTGGAAAATTTTTATGACGACAACCGCCCCATGACCATCCCGCTCGATCCGTCCAAGTCGGCGACACAGAACGCGCAGGCGTATTTTAAGCGGGCGAGCAAGCGAAAACGCGCGCTGACCCTGGCCGCGGATGAACTGGCACTGACCCTGGCCGACATAGCCTACCTGGAGTCGTGCCTACTGCAGGCGGAAGACGCGGACGCCGAGCAGTTGCCTCTGCTACGTGAAGAATTGGTGGAACAAGGGTTCCTCAAGCCCAGCCCGCGGCGCGGCGGCAACAAAGCCCAGCGCGCCAAACACCGCAGTGGCCGGCCGCAGTTTGCCCCGTACACGTTCCGGAGCAGCGATGGTTGGAGCATCCTGGTCGGCCGCAGCAACCAACAAAACGACCGACTCACCCTGCGCCAGAGCCGGCCGCAGGACATCTGGATGCACGTCAGAGACCAGCCCGGGTCACACGTGGTCATCCGTCGCCAAAGTGAAACGGTGCCGGAGCGAACGTTGCGGGAGGCAGCCATGCTGGCGGCCTACTACAGCAAGGCCCGCGATTCCTCCAACGTCGCGGTCGATTACACGGACATCCGCCACGTCTGGAAACCCAACGGCGCCCGTCCCGGGCATGTGTTGTACAATCAACAGCGAACCCTGTTTGTGACACCGGATCGCTCGCAAGTGGGGCTGCTGCTGGAGCAGATTGGCCAACCGTCGAACAAGTGAAGGGCTTCGTCCGCCAGCGATTCGGGCAGGCTGGGCGACGTCTGCGGCGGCCATCCCCACACATAGCAGAGGGTCTGGGCCAGGTCCTCGCGGTTTACGTGTGCGGCCAACAGCAGGGCGAGGTGCTGGCCGTGGAGGACCCATGTCTCACCCTGCACCTGTTCACGCCACCAGCGGGCCCAACGAGCGGTCTCGCGGCGGGAGGCAGCCACGGCGAAAGACTTCCAAAGCTCAAAATAAGTGACCATCGCCTGCAGCCGCCCCTCTTCTCCGAGCCCGGCGAAGGTAGGCGGGATCTGTTGGGCGAGCAAAAACCCGTCCACCAACGTCGATCCGATGACCGGTTGACTGGTGAACACCGGTTCGGCGATGGTCTCGATGACGCGCCACGTGCGTAGACAGAAGTCTTGCCCGCGCCGCCCGCAGGGCACGGCGTCCAGAGCCAATTGGTACAGCCGGCCCGCCACTTGCTCAATGTCGAACACCTGCCCTTCGGCCAGCAGGTGGTTGAACACCACGTGCCGGTAGGCCTTGATGACGACCACGGCGCCAGGCCAGAAGCGGCCTTCGATATACAATCGCCCCTGCCCTTGCAGGGCGTCCAAGACCGCGTAGACCAAGCCGGTCTCCTTCTCCTTGATGGACACCCCGACCACCTCCACCCATTGTTCCACCAGGTTTTCATGCACCTTGACGACGGCATCGTGCTCTCCTCCTGGGAGAGGCAACTGCACGCCGATCTCGCGCATCACCTCGATGCAGTGCATACCGGTGACCGAATCGCTGGCCGAAGCCGCGCGTTTGGCGATGTCGCAGATCTGTTCGATGTTGTCCAAGGCGGCATGCCAGTCCCGTTTCCGGCATGCGCGCTGATAGTCCCGGATGACCAGGTGCACGATGCGCTCCGGTTTGAGCAGTTGAACCACCGCGTACATGTAGATCAGCATGCTGACAAAGCAAATGACGACCAACACCAGGTCCGCGCTCATCTCCGGGACCAGGGCGCGCGGCAGCGGATCGCGGAGCGGATCGCGGATTTTGGCCATCAAGACAAAGCTGTGCATGATAGTCACCAAGTACAGCAAAAATAACGACGCGTTATAGGGCAGCCGCATGTAGAAATCGAGGACGCGATGGGTGTAGTTGCTGGCGGCGAGTTGAATCGCGACGAGTATAATGGAAATGGCCAGTGCGAGAATGGTGGAGAGCGAAGACACGATGGTGTTCAGATAGTTGCGGGCCGTATCCGTATCCCCGGTGAAGATCTCGGGCGGATACAGGAACACGATGGTAATCAGGAGCGCCGCCAGCAGCAGGTGGAACGCCCAGGACGAGGAGGCGCTGCGCAGGTGGCCAAAAACGGTTGCCATTCGTACGCTCTCGGGCCGCTGTCGCACGTTGTCGCTCTCTCCTTTGCCAGACTGGACTTTCCAAGTGGACTCGACTGATTTATTATGTATCAGGGTTTGAGAAATCATCAGGTTGCGATGTGAGAGGAGCGTCCTTGGCATGAGTACTCAGGTCAGCAAACGACTGGCGGCGGGCGCCAATCGTCCAGCCGCTGCGGAGAACGTGCTGACGTCGACACAGGCTGCCGTACACGCGGCGCTGACCCGCCTGGGTTATTCAGAAACGGTTTACGAACTGTTGAAGGAACCCGTGCGCACCCTCACCGTGAGGATTCCGGTGCGCATGGACAACGGGGATGTGCAGGTGTTTACCGGATACCGCGCACAGCACAACGATGCGATTGGCCCGACCAAGGGCGGCATCCGTTTTCATCCGGCGGTCACGGTTGACGAGGTGAAGGCTCTCTCCATTTGGATGAGCATAAAGTGCGGCATCTTCAATCTCCCCTACGGCGGCGCCAAAGGCGGCATCGTTTGCGACCCTCGGACCATGTCGATTCAGGAACAGGAACGGTTGGCGCGCGGATACGTGCGCGCCATCAGCCAGATTGTCGGACCCACGAAAGACATCCCCGCTCCCGACGTATACACCAATCCCCAGATCATGGCCTGGATGTACGATGAATACAGCCGCATTCGCGAATACGACTCCCCCAGCTTCATCACCGGCAAGCCGCTGGTGCTGGGCGGATCGGCCGGGCGGGAGAGGGCGACGGCGCTCGGGGTGTGCATCGCCATTCGCGAAGCCGCGGCCAAGCGGGATCGGAAACTGCAGGACCTGCGCGTGCTCATTCAAGGGTTTGGAAACGTGGGCAGCAACGTCGCCGCCATCCTGCATGAATGGGGGGTCAAAGTGGTCGGCATCAGCGATGCCGGCGGCGGCCTGTATGACAAGAACGGTTTGGACGTCCCTGCGCTGCTGGACCAACGCGACTCCTTCGGCATGGTGACGACGAATTACTCGGACGTCCTTAAGGGCGACGAGTTTCTGGTGCAGGACTGCGATGTCCTGGTGCCCGCCGCCTTGGAAAACCAAATCACCATCGACAATGCCGACAAAATCCGGGCCTCCATCATCGTCGAGGCGGCAAACGGCCCGACCACGCCGGCGGCGGAACAGGTGCTCCAGGAGCGCGGCGTGCTGCTCATCCCGGACGTGCTGGCCAATGCGGGCGGTGTCACCGTGTCGTATTTCGAATGGGTACAAAACAACCAAGGCTGGTACTGGACCGAAGAGGAGGTCAATCAACGCCTGGAACGGATGATGGTGGCTTCCGTGCACAGCATCCTACAGATGAGCGAGCGGTACCAAGTATCGCCGCGGCTGGCGGCCTATATGGCCGGTGTTCGTCCGCTGGCTGAGGCGATGCGCTGGCGCGGTTGGGTATAAGGACACACAAATGCACACATCACTAGCAGGCAGGCGCTGCTTATGGGCGGCGCCTGCTTGTTTTGTCTGTACACATCGAATATTCCACCAGGCGCACCGAAGTGATATACTTACTATGTTCAGAACTGTCCGTAGGATATCTCCAGGGACTCGGACCGAGCGGCGCCGGGCCTGGCGCCAGGACCCGAGTTCGCCGTATAGACAGGGCGCGAGGAGGAATGTGCAGTGTCTGACAAATCGCCAAACCAGCCCAAGCCTCCGGTGGGACCGACGGCGGACCACAGCCCGATTGCAGGTAAGCGCGTACAAACGGAAGGGCTCACGCGCCGCCAGTTCCTTACATACGTCCTTGGCGGAACCGGTGCGTTCATGGGCACCATCATGGGCGCCCCGCTCATCATCAGCGCCTTTGATCCACTTCACCGCGGGGCGGGTGGCAGTTACGCCCGCACGTCCTGGAAACCGTCCGACTTTAATGACAAGCTCCCAACCCACGTGACGTACAACATCCACATTGATGACGCGTGGGACTCGCAGGACAAAGCGAATGATGTCTTTGTCATCAAGTACCAAAGGAAATTGATGATTATGTCCCATACCTGCACGCACTTGGGGTGCCATGTCAACGGTTCGGAGGAGAACGGAAAATCGGTGGCGCCCAAGTACGGGAACGGCAAAGAATGGTTCATGTGCCCTTGCCACGGCAGCCAATACAACATCTACGGTGTGCCGACGCCCGGCTCGCCTGCCCCACGCCCGCTGGATCTCTACCAGTATCGCGTGGAAGCGGACGGCACCATATCCGTCGGGCCGTCGTTCCAGCGGACGAATGAGACCTGGGACGAAAACCCCAATCCGGTGGTCGAGTCGTGACGCCCTGACGACCGCCGGACGGGTACAGATGCCCTGGCCGGCGCGGGCATCACGCCCCCCAGCCAGGGCCGGACCGTCCCATCGCTACTCCTGCCCGAACGTCTCCGGGTTGCGCCGCCAGTCCCGCAAGACCTCCATGTCCCCGGAGTCAATGTACCCTTCCGAGCGTGCGACCTGGAGCAACGTGTCGTAATCCAACAGGGCGTGCGCGGGCACCCCGCTCTCCCGGGCACGCTCATCCGTCTGCGGAAATCCGTAAGAGAAGATGGCCAACACCGCCAACACCTGCGCCCCCTGCTGGCGCAGCGCGTCGACCACTTGATAGGCGGAACGACCGGTGGACAGGGTGTCCTCAATGACCAACGTCCGCGCGTCGCTCGGCAGGCGTCCTTCCACCTGGCGCCCGCGGCCGTGGCCTTTGGCGCTGGACCGGACGTACACCATCGGCAGCTGCAGCCGCTCCGACAGCCAAGCGGCGTGCGCAATGCCGCCAGTCGCCGCTCCGGCCACCACCTCGGCTCCCGGCGCGTTGTTCTTCACCCAGGCCTCAAACCCGTCTGCCACCTGGCGCCGCAGCAGCGGATAGCTCAGAATCAAGCGGTTGTCGCAGTAAATGGGAGACTTCCAACCGGAGGACCATGTAAACAGGTTGCGCGTGTCCAACTGCACCGCCCGAATCTGCAACAGCCCCCGCGCCAGGACGCGGGACGGACATGCTTCATGCGATTGTGGCGTTGTCACCGTTCACCACCTCCGTTTCGTGCCGGGCCCAGCGCCTGCCTCATTTCCTCCCAAATGTCAAACAGCGCCAGTTCTGGTTCATCGGCCCTGGTCACTGCCCGGCCCACCACCAGCCGCGACGCGCCCAGCCTCAGGGCCTCTCCCGGCGGCAGCGTCCGCCGTTGATCCGCGCGGTCTGCGAAGGCCGGGCGGGTGCCCGGAACGACCAATTCAAACCCGGGCCCAAAACGCGAGCGCAACCGCCTCACCTCACGGGCGGACGCCACCACACCGTCGAAGCCGCAGTCGTGGACCAGTTGGGCCAACCGCACCACCCACTCCTGCGGCTCGTGGTCCACGCCGATGTCCGTCAGGTCGTCGGCGCCCAGGCTGGTCAACACGGTCACACCGATCAACAGCGGTCGGAAGGCGCTTTGTTCCACCGCCTCGCGTGCAGCCGTCAGCGCTCGCCGGCCGGCAGCAGCGTGGACATTGACCATCTCCAACGGGTGCTGGCACAGGGATTTCACGGCTCCCGCCACCGTGTTCGGAATGTCGTGCAGCTTCACGTCGAGGAACACCCGCTTGTGCCGCCGCGCCAACTCATCCAGGATCTGCGTCCCGGAGGCGTAAAACAGTTCCAACCCCACCTTGTAGCCATCGACCGCGTCACCGAGGCGGTCTATCCAGGCCCGCGCCTGCTCAGCATCCGGAACGTCCAGCGCCAGGTAGGTGCGCGCCCGAACCTCGTCGTACTCCGGACCGGCCAGCCGCTCCCGCAGGGTCGCGCGCGTCCATCGCTCACTCATGGGCGACCCCCGCCAGACTGGCCGTTCCGGAGGCGTCATCGCCGCCTTGCCCCGGGTACGGACCAGCGGCCATCAACGGCGTCGTGCGAAAACGGATGGTGGAGAGCACCTCCAGCAACGAGCGCGCCGTGTCCAGCGAGGTCAGGCAGGGCACCCCGTGCTCCACGGCTGTCCGGCGGATGCGAAAACCGTCCCGCTCTGGTTTGCGCCCTTTGGTCAGCGTGTTGATGACCAATTGAATCCGCCCTTCACGGATGTCGTCCGCCAGGTTGGGCGTGCCCTGGGCCAGTTTATTGACCACCAGCACCGACAACCCTTTTCCCTTCAGGAAACGCGCCGTGCCTTCTGTGGCCGCCAGCTTGTAGCCCAGCTCCGTGAAGCCGCGCAGGATGGGCCATGCCTCCTCCTTGTCCTTGTCGGCTATCGTGGCCAGAATGGTGCCATATTCCGGCACGCGCGTGCCCGCCGCGAGCAGGCCCTTATACAACGCCTTGGCATAGGTGGCGTCGCAGCCCATGACCTCCCCGGTCGATTTCATCTCCGGCCCCAGGTCGATGTCGACGCGCCGCAATTTGGCGAAGGAGAACACCGGGACTTTGACCGCCACCAGCGGCCGCTCCGGCACCAACCCGGTCGTCCATCCCAATTGGTCCAGGCGCTGCCCCAGCACTGCCTGCATACCCAAGCGTACCATCGGCACCCCGGTGACCTTCGAGAGAAAGGGCACCGTGCGCGAGGACCTGGGGTTGACCTCAATCACGTACACCTGCCCGCCGCTGACAACGAACTGGATGTTAACCAGTCCCTTGACCGACAGCCCCCTCGCCAGACGGATGGTGTAATCAACCAACTGCTGACGAACGGATTCCGACAGAGACTGGGTCGGGTACACCGCAATCGAGTCTCCCGAGTGGACACCGGCCCGCTCAATGTGCTCCATGATGCCTGGGATGACCACCGTCTCGCCGTCGGAAATGGCGTCCACCTCGACCTCGGTGCCCTGCATGTACCGGTCAATCAGCACCGGATGCTGGTGTGAAACCTCCACAGCCTCCCGCATGTACGTCAGCAGCTCTTCATCCGAGTAGATGATTTGCATCGCACGGCCGCCCAGCACGTAGGACGGTCGCACCAGCACCGGGTAGCCGAGTTCGCCCGCCGCCGCGAGCGCCGCCCCCACAGACGTCACCGTTCGCCCTTCCGGACGCGGGATGCCCAGCTTCCGCAGCAAATCGTCAAACCGTTGTCGGTCCTCCGCCGTGTCGATATCCTGAAGGCTCGTTCCGAGAATGCGCACCCCCGCCTTCGCCAGCGGCTCCGCCAGGTTGATGGCGGTCTGACCGCCGAACTGGACAATCACCCCATCCGGCTGCTCGCGGTCGATGACATGAAGCACATCCTCGACATGCAGCGGTTCAAAGTACAGCCGGTCCGAGGTGTTGAAGTCGGTCGATACGGTCTCCGGGTTGTTGTTGACGATGACAGCCTCATACCCGGCCTCGCGAATGGCCCACACCGCGTGCACGGAACAGTAGTCAAATTCGATGCCTTGTCCAATGCGAATCGGGCCGGACCCCAGCACCAACAGCTTGCGGCGCGGACTGTCGACCACCTCATCCTCTTCCTCGTACGTGCTGTAGTAGTATGGGGTGGCCGCCGCGAACTCGCCGGCGCAGGTGTCCACCATCTTGTACACCGGGACCAGCCCGCGTTCTCGCCGCCATTGTCTCACTTCGAGGGGGTCTGCGCCGGTCAGCCGGGCCAAGGCGGTGTCCGGAAAACCGCGGCGCTTGGCCTCGACAATCAAATCGGGATCGGCTTCGGCCAGTTTCCGGAACGATCCGTACCGCTTCCCGGCCGCTTTCAGCTCCGATTCCAGCCGCACCAGTCCCTGCAGCTTGTGCAGGAACCAGCGGTCAATGCGCGTCCACTGGAACACCTTTTCCAGCGGCACCTGGCGCCGGAACGCCTCCGCGAGCACAAACAGCCGCTCGTCGTCGGCCTGCTTCAAGCGCCGCTCAATCTCCTCCATGCTCCACTCCGACGCTTCCTTTTGCCACAGGGAATCCACACCCACCTCGAGCGAACGGATCGCCTTCATCAGAGACTCTTCAAAGCAGCGGCCAATCGCCATCACTTCGCCGGTTGCCTTCATCTGCGTCCCCAGGCGCCGGTTGGCGCTGCCGAACTTGTCAAAGGGCCAGCGCGGGATCTTCGTCACCACGTAGTCGAGCGCCGGCTCAAAGCTGGCATACGTCTCGCCGGTCACCGGGTTTTTCAATTCGTCGAGGCTGTAGCCGACCGCAATCTTGGCCGCCATTTTGGCAATCGGATAGCCGGTCGCCTTCGAAGCCAGGGCGCTGGAACGACTGACCCGCGGGTTCACTTCAATGACGTAATACTGGCGGCTGTCGGGATGGAGGGCGAATTGAATGTTGCACCCGCCCTCGATGCGCAGCGCCCGAATGACCGCCAGGCTGGCCGAGCGCAGCATCTGGTGGTCCTGGTCGGACAGGGTCTGGCTCGGGGCCACGACGATGCTGTCACCCGTGTGAATCCCGACCGGATCGATGTTTTCCATGTTGCAGACGACGATGCAGTTGTCCTGGCTGTCCCGCATCACCTCGTACTCCAATTCCTTGAAACCGGCAATGCTGCGTTCCACCAAAACCTGGTGAATAGGAGACAGGGTCAAGCCCAGTTCGACAATCTCCTCGTACTCGTCCCACGTGGAGGCGATGCCGCCGCCCGTGCCGCCGAGCGTATAGGCCGGTCGAATGATGATGGGAAAGCCGATCTCGCGCGCGAACGCCCGCGCTTCCTCAATATTGGTGACAATCGAACTCTCCGGCACCGGCTGCCCCAACCGGTTCATCAGGGCGCGGAACTGCTCCCGGTCTTCCGCCTCGCGGATGGCCTCTAGCGAGGTACCGAGCAGCTTGACTCCTTCCTGTTCCAACACCCCCATTTCCGCCAGCTGGACGGCCAAGTTCAGCCCGGTCTGACCGCCGAGGGTGGGCAACAGGCCGTCAGGCTGCTCGGCGCGAATGATCTGCGCCAGGAACTCCGGTGTCAGCGGCTCCAAGTACACCTTGTCGGCAATCTGCGGGTCGGTCATGATGGTGGCTGGATTGGAGTTGACCAGCACCACCTCATACCCCTCTTCCTTCAGCGCCGCGCAGGCCTGGGTGCCCGCGTAGTCAAACTCGGCCGCCTGGCCGATGGTGATGGGCCCGCTGCCAATCACAAAGATCTTCTTGATGTCAGTGCGTTTCGGCACGGAGCACCCAGCTCCCTTCCTTGACCTGGTCTATCATGTTCATGAACTCGTCAAACAGGTAATCCGAATCATCCGGTCCGGGACGCGCCTCGGGATGATACTGTACACAGAACACCGGGTGCTTGCGGTGCGCCAATCCTTCCACGGTGCCGTCGTTGCGGTTAATGTGCGTCAGCACTAAATCGGTTCCCGGCAGGGTATCCGGGTCAACCATGTAGCCGTGGTTCTGGGAAGTGATGGTGATGCGGCCGGTGCGCAGGTCCTGCACTGGATGGTTGAGGCCCCGGTGGCCAAAACGCATCTTTGTGGTGCCCGCCCCGCTCGCCAGGGCAATCAGCTGGTGCCCGAGGCAGACGCCGAAGATGGGCACGCGGCCTATCAACTGGCGAACGGTCTCCACCGCGTAGGGAGCGTGCAGCGGATTGCCGGGGCCGTTGCTCAACATCACGCCGTCCGGTTGCCACTGGAGAATCTGGGCGGCAGTCGTGCGCGCCGGAACCACGATGACATCGCAGCGACGGGCGAGCAGTGAGCGCACAATGCCCGCTTTCATGCCAAAATCGACGGCGACGATGCGGCGCCCTTCGCCCGGGCAGCGGTACACCACCGGCGTGGTCACCCGGTCAATCGCATCCGTCGCCAACGGCTCCTGCAAACGCGCCACCAGGTCATCTGCAGGCGTGTCCTGCGTCGTCAACACCGCCTTCATCGTGCCGTGGCTGCGGATGGCCTTGGTCAGCCGGCGCGTGTCGACGCCGGCAATGCCGATGATGCCGTGATCCGACAGATACCCGTCGAGGGATCCGATGCTCTGAAAGTGGCTGGGGGCCTCGCTCCATTCGCGCACCACAAACCCTTTGACGTACGGTCGGCGCGACTCCACATCGTCGACATTGACCCCGTAATTGCCGATCAGCGGATACGTCATCGCCACAATCTGCCCGTAATAGGACGGATCGGTCAAAACTTCTTGGTAGCCGGTCATGCCGGTGTTGAACACCATTTCACCCACGGTCTCGCCGTCGGCGCCGAACGCCCAGCCCGCGAACGTAAGACCGTTTTCCAGGACCAGGCGGGCGCGCCGCCGTTGCTTGCCTCGTGCTGCCAATTCCATGCCTCCTCGCGTAGTCGTCCAGCCGGCCGGCTGCTCTCTGCTCTTATCCCCGCGTGTCCACCCGCACCCATTCCTCGTCGGCGTGGACGATACGGCCGTCCACCAGGGTCAAAGCCGGCCAGCCTCGCACCAGCCAGCCCGCGAAGGGGGTGTTGCGGCCCTTTGAATGAAACCGTTCCGGCTCTATCGGACGCTCCCGCTCCAGATTGACCGCCACCAAATCGGCCGCCGCCCCCACGCGCAGAACGCCTCCCCGCAAGCCAAAGGCCCGCGCCGGCGCGGTGGACATGCGGCGGACCAATTCCGCCAGCGGCATCCGCCCGGTCAGAACCAGGTGCGTGTAAAGCAGCGGGAAGACCGTCTCGATTCCCACCATGCCAAACGGGGCGTCGGCAATCGGATGCGCCTTTTCCAGAGCGGTATGGGGGGCGTGGTCCGTCGCCACCATATCCAGCGTGCCATCGAGGAACCCAGCCAAGCAGGCCTGCCGGTCCCGTTCGCTCTGCAGTGGCGGGTTCACTTTGTAGACCGCATCGTCACGGTCAATCACCGCGTCGCTGAGCAACAGGTGGTGCGGGGTGACCTCGGCCGTGACGCGCACCCCGCGCTGCTTGGCAAACCGTATCAGGGCCACCGCCGACTCGACGCTGACGTGGCAGACGTGCAGGTGAGCCCCCGCCTCTTCCGCCAACAGAATGTCCCGGGCTATCATCGCCGCCTCCGCGGCCGCCGGGATGCCCTGGAGTCCCAGCCGGTGCGCCGCTCCCGGCGCCAGCACGCCACCCGCCGACAGACTCTCATCCTCTGCGTGGATGGCCACCGGCAGCCCCAACCGCGCCGCCTGGAACAGAGCCTCGCGCATAAGGCCGCCGTGCTGGACGCCGTGCCCGTCGTCCGACAGGGCCACTGCCCCGGCCGCCTGCAGCGCGGAGAAATCGGTCAATTCCCGGCCCGCCTGCCCTCGGGTGATGCACCCAATCGGCAGCACCTTCGCGGCCCCGGCGGCCTCCGCCTGGCGGCGGACAAAGGTGATCCGCTCGGGAGTATCCAGCGGCGGCTTGGTGTTGGGCATGCACAGAATTTGACTGAATCCCCCGGCCGCAGCCGCCCGCGCCCCGCTGGCAATCGTCTCCTTGTCCTCAAACCCGGGCTCCCGCAGGTGTACATGGACATCGATGAAACCGGGCAACAGAACCTCGCCCTGCAGCGAGACCACCCGGTCGGCGGACGGCAGGTCGTCGCCAATCGCCGCGATGCGCCCCGATTCCTCGTCGACCAGGACACTGGCCGCAGTCAAAGACCCGTCCACCAAATCCAACAACCGGCCGCCGTCAATGCGGGTCTTCATGCGTGCACCTCCGAAAGTCGGCGGGCATGCCGGCTGTCCATCGGTCCGGAAGGTCGACCGCCGCCGGTGAAGCTGGGCAAATATTCATCAAGCAGCGCCATGCGCAGGTAGAGGCCATTTTCCACCTGGCGGAAGTAGGCGGCTCGCGCGTCCTCGTCCAGCTCCGGGCTTAACTCGTCCAGGCGCGGCAGAGGATGGAGAATGCGCGCGTGCTCAGCCAGCAGCGGCAGATGCTCGCGCCCCAACCGGCAGCGCGCGGCCTCCGCCGCTTCGTCTGCGTCCGCCAACCGCTCGCGCTGTACGCGCGTCTGGTACACCACGTCTGCTCCGGAGAGCGCCTCCGCGATGTCGTCCACCCGCTCCATCGCCAAGCCTTGCGCCCGCAACCGGGCTTCCAGTTCGCTCGGCAGGGCGAGCGAATCCGGATGGCACAGCCGCACTTGGACGTCCCGGAACCGGGCCAGCAGCAGGAGCAGGGAATGAGCCGTACGGCCGTATTTCAAATCCCCCAGAAGGGCCACCCGCAACCCGTCCACATGGCCGCACTCCCGCCACATCGTGTACACGTCCAACAGCGCCTGGGTCGGGTGCTCGCCGGAGCCGGACCCAGCGTTGATCACGGGCACCGGGCTGTATGGCGCCGCTTGCTCTATCTCCCGCTCTTCATGGTGGCGAATGACAATCGCGTCCACATAACTGCCGACGACGCGGAAAACATCCGACAACCGCTCGCCTTTTTTCGCCGAGGAGTTTTCGCGGGCGTTCTCTGCCCCCGCCACACGCGCGCCCAAACGCGCCGCCGCTGCCTCGAACGACAGCCGCGTGCGTGTGCTCGGCTCGTAGAACAAGGTGGCCAGGACCGCCCCGTCGTGGCGGACCATGACCTGCTGCCGCGGCAGCCCGCGCAACGTTTCGGCGGCCTGAAACCAGCGCTCGACATCCTGGCGCCTGAGCGACGCCGCAGAGAGCAAGTGCCTCATGCGCGCCCGCCTCCTGTTCGCGAAACCGGCGGTTCCAGCGCGCAAATCCAGACATTGTCCTCTCCGTCCACCTCGGCCAGATGGACGACAACCTCCTCGTCGCGCGCCGTGGGTACGTTTTTGCCGACAAAGTCGGGGCGAATCGGCAGCTCCCGGTGCCCGCGATCCACCAGGGCGGCCAATTGCACCATGCGCGCCCGGCCCACCAACATCAAGGCGTCCAGCGCCGCGCGAACCGTCCGCCCGGTGTACAGGACATCGTCCACCAGGACCACCACCTTGCCGCGCACCCCGTCCTCCGGCAATTCCGGCTTCTCCGGTCGCTGGAGAATGTCCGCGTCATCGCGAAACGGCCGCGGATTGAGGGCGTAGACCGGCGGACGTACGCCCTCAATGTCCAACAGTCTATCCGCGATCCGCTCAGCCAGCGGCACCCCGCGCGTGGTGACGCCGACCACAACCACGTTGTCCAGCCCGTGATTGCGTTCCAGCAGCTCGTGCGCCATACGCGTGATGGACCGTCGCATCGCCGCGGCGTCCATGATTTGCGCCTTCTTGTGCATCGCATGTTCCACCTTTCATGCCCGGGAGCACACAAAAACGACCGCTCCCCACATTTTGGAAAGCAGTCGTCTACGACAAACACCCTCAAGCGAAGTACACGATTGAGGATGATGTATACCGTTGTGCGACCCCTTTCCAACCTCACGGGATTGGATTAAAGGCAGTTCCAGTTGCCACAACTTTAGCAAGCGCAGTTGGGAATGTCAAGACCGAGACGAGCCCAATCGCCCGGCTCACCACAGCCCTGCCGCCAGTCCGTCCACCAGATGCTGCATGTCCGCCGGCAGGTCCGATGCAAAACGCAGGGCCTCGCCCGTCCGCGGATGCACAAAACCCAGTTCGCGGGCGTGCAGCGCCTGCCCTGCAATCGGCAGCGTATGGCGCGGGCCATAGAGAGGATCACCAGCCAGCGGATGGCCGATGTAGGCCATGTGCACGCGGATTTGGTGCGTCCGTCCCGTCGAAAGACGCAGCTGGACATACGTGTAGCCGGCAAACCGTTGACGAACGCGAAAGTCTGTGACCGCCGGCTTGCCCCCGCCGGTCACCGCCATCCGCTGCCGGTTTCTGGGGTCACGGCCAATGGGCGCGTCGATGCGGCCCTCGTCGTGAGCCAGGATGCCATGCACAATCGCTTCATACACCCGATGTGTCGTGTGTTCGCGCAGTTGTTGGGTCAGGCTGTGATAGGCCAAGTCGCTCTTGGCAAACATCACCAAACCAGACGTATCCTTGTCGATCCGGTGCACGACACCGGGGCGCAGCCCCCCGCCCAGGCTCGACAGCGGCGTTCCTCGCGCGATGAGTCCGTTGACCAGGGTATGACGCAGGTGGCCCGGCGCCGGATGGACGACCACACCGCGCTCCTTGTTGACGACCACCACATCCTCGTCCTCGTACACCACCGCGATGTCCATCTTGTCGCCGAGCAGCGCTATCGGCTCTGGCGCCGGCACCGCCACTTCGTAGGTCTCTCCCGCTCCCACCGCATCGCTGGGTCGCGGCGGAGCGGAATCACGGCGCACATGGCCGGCGCGTATCCAGGCCTGCACCTGGCTGCGGGAGACCGTGTACTCCAGTTCCTGCAGCCTGTCCGTCAGCCACCTGTCCAACCGCGCCCCCGCATCCGCCGCCTCCACCTGCAGGCGTTCACGAATGGCGTCCAGTGTCCTCACCCTCCGCCGGCAGGGTCCGTTTCGCCGCATCCGCCCGCAACAGGCTCCATAAGATGATGGCAATGCCCGCGTCGATGCAGACGTCGGCCAGGTTGAAGACCGGGAAATGAATCACCTTCAAGTACACGTAATCCACTACCGATCCGCTCAACACCCGGTCGGCCAGGTTGCCGACGGCCCCGCCCATCAACAGTCCGAGCCCAACCGCCAGCAGGCGCCGTGGCCGATAGCGGAACTGGACGTACACCACGACGGCGACCACCAGCACGGCGACAACCCAAAACAGCCATCGAACATGCGGAAAGATACTGAACGCTCCGCCCGGATTGCGTATGTATTGGATGTACACCCAATCCCCGACGATGGGAAAACCAGCCCCCAATGTCAGGTGCGTACGTATGTCCCACTTCAAGAATTGATCCAACGCCAACGTCAGCAGAGCTATCACATACGTCCACACGATGTCGCCCACCTCGCTCCTATGAGCCCCAGTCTACCACAAACTGAGGCCCATCCCCACCCATGCCCGCTGCCTGAAGAAAAGGCGACGGCAGTGGCGTCTACGGCAATTGCTCGCGGTATTGGCGGTCTGAAACCGCGTCCGCCGGATCGACAATCCCCTCATTGTCGTCGAGCCCCTGCAATTCGTAGTCGTGCTCGTACTCTGGGCGCTGGTTGTAGCGAGCCACCGCCTGCCATGAATCTTCACCATCGAACTCGACAACCTCAGTGCCGTCGAGATTGGAGCGATGGAAAGCCGGCGCGTTCACAGTCTCCTCCACTGGCCGCTGCCGGCTGGGGTGTTCCCGCTCTTCGCGGCGCTTGCAGTCCACGCACAAAAGCGCCGTCGGATAGGCGCGCAGCCGTTCGAACGGAATCGGGCGGGAACAGCGGCCGCAAATTCCGTAAGTACCATCCTCCAGGGCGGAGAGCGCCCTGTCGATGTCCTGCAGGCGCAGGCGATCGCGGTCCCGCAGCGCCAGATCCTTTCCGCGCTCAAACACCTCGCTGCCGATGTCGGCCGGGTGGTTGTCATACGCGGACAGCTCCCCCAACGTCGTGCCTATGGCCTCATCCATGCCGTACTCGCCGCTGTGCCGCAAACGCTGCTCGATGGTTTCGCGCTCCCGTAGCAGCCCGTCACGAATGCTTGCCCAATCCACCTTTATCCACCCCGCTTACGATGAGTGCTCCCATACCGCTGTCGTGCCGCCGGACCGCCCGGCCGGTGAACTTCCCACGGTATGGTCGGTTTCGAACCTACCTGCGAGGCTTAGTTTGGGCTGGTGAGCTGACTGCATACACCGCGAGACTGGCAATTTTGTTCAAAAGAATGTCAATCTATCGACCGAAGAGCCGGTGTATGATGATAGGAGACGCGAGGAATGGGGAGAGACTGTTTGCGCAAACATCGTCTGCATGCGATTGCACTCATCCTAATGTGGATTGGCGGTCTTGAGGTGTTGGCTGGTTTCCTCGCGAAAATCTGGTTTGAACTGACGGTCCCATGGACACCCCTGTTTTTTCTCGCCCTGCTGGTAGGGATTATTCTGTACGTCATCGCGCGCTTCTTGTAAAGCCCAAGGCCCAAAGGCCTCGGCAGCAACAGGGTGAGCGGGGTGCGAGGCCGCAGGCGCGAAAGGAACAGCGCGCTGTGGCCTTTTGCTTTTCTATAAATAAATTTTGTATCTTATATCGATTCCGCCTTGGCCTCGGAAAAATCGTGAGTGTTCAGCTCCGCATCAAACTTGTCCCAGTCGCCTGACTCCAACATCTCGAGCTGAGCCTGAATGAGCGACCGAAAACGAGCGCGAAATATGGCGGCGTGCTTCTGGACCTCCTCCACCTCCATGGCAATCTTGCGCGACTTGTTCAACGCCTCGCTGACAATGCGGTCCGCGTTCTTCTCGGCTTCCTTGATGATGAGCTGCGCTTCTTTGCGCGCGTTGGCCTTGACCTCCTCGGCCGTCTCCTGCGCCACCAGAATGGACTTGCTGAGACTCTCCTCAATGTTGGTAAAGTGCTGCAGGCGGTCGTTCAGGTCGGCGATACGCTCCTCCAGTTCTTTGTTCTGCCGGATTAACAACTCGTAGTCCTGCATCACACGCTCGAGAAAATCGTCCACCTCGTCCTCGTCATAGCCGCGAAACGAGCGGCTGAACTCTTTATTGTGAATGTCCAAAGGCGAAAGCGGCATCGGAAACCCTCCATTCGACATGTGTTGGCAATCGGACCGTGATTTCGAGCGCTTGCGTCCCTTAATTTCGACGTTCGCGCGGCAACTCCTGCCGCCTACGAACGCAGAATGCCGAGCCGCCAGCGCTCCCGTCCGCGTTGGGTCTGTCCATCCGGTTCGCCCACGGCAATGCGGCCGAACCCGCGCACCGAAATCACGTCCCCCTCGGCCACTTCCTCGTCAGGTTTGTCCAGCTCGGTAAAATTGAGTGTAACCTGCCCGCGCTCTACCCACTCCTTGGCCTTGGCCCGCGGCCAGTGACACGCCGCCGCCACCATCGCGTCGACGCGCGGGGAGGCCACATGCACCCATGCCCAGCGATAGGCAGGTGCCGCCCAGACCAAATCTTCCGGAGGCACGGTGACCAGCGATACCGGATGCTTGCCCACACGCCGCCAATGGGCCAACAGATACCCCACCAGGTCCACGTCGACAATCACCTGAATGCCATCGTCGCTGACACTTACATCGCCCACCTTGCGCCGTTCAATCCCCGTGCCCAAGAGGGCACCCAGCACCTGTCCATGGCGCACCCCCGTCAAGGGATTCATCACCAGAGCTTGCATCCGGAAGTCTGACGCTTCCGCCTCCCACCAGTCGGGCGCCAAGAGCGCGCGCTTGCGCTCGGCCTGTGGATAGCCGCCGTAGAACGTGACCGCGACGCCCACGCTCCCAGCCACCGATTGGGTCAGGTGCTGCTCACGCGGCGTCAAAAAATCAGTCAGCACCGCCTGGGACGTGCGCTCAGCCCGTCGCGCCAGGTCTTCCAGGCGACGCACCGTCGCCCGCTCTCCAGGGCGCACCCAGCCGGACCGTTCTTCCTCGCTCATGCTAAAGGCAACCTCCACAGTATGCTTATCACCATATTTTCCAGAAAGAAGTAAACAACGATTGCCACCAAGAACGATAAGTCCAGACGGATTCCCCCGAATGGAAGAGGGGGAATGAAGCGCCGGAAAATGCCGAGATAAGGCTCTGTCAATCGCGTCAGCAATTGACCTATAGGCGTATCGCCCAGGTTGGGTATCCAGGTCATCAACGCCGCCGCAATCAATAGATATCCATAGATTTCCAGTAAAATATAGATCAAATTCAGTATGTACGTCCACATGCCCCAGACTTCACTCCTGATTGTCGGATGCCCCCACCAGCCGCCGCCCGACGCGCACCATGGTGGCACCTTCCTCTACGGCAACCACGAAATCATTCGACATCCCCATGGAAAGCTCCTGCAGGTCCAGCTCTCGATAGCGGGTCCGCGCCTCCTCCAGTAGTTGCCGCAGGCGTCGAAACACAGGCCGGGAAGTCTCGGGATCCTCCGTATCGGGAGCCATCGTCATCAACCCCCGCACCTGAAGGTGGGAATAATCGGCCAATCCCTCCAACAGCGGCCACAACTCGTCCGCCGCGACGCCCGCCTTGCTGCTCTCTCCTGAGACGTTGACTTGTACCAACACTTGCATCGTTTTGCCCGCCAGCTGCGCACGCTTGTCCAATTCCGCCGCCAGCGACAGGGAGTCCAACGAATGTATCCAAGAAAAGCGCGGGACCACATATTTCGCCTTGTTCTGCTGCAAACGGCCGATAAAATGCCAAGTCACCGGTTCGCCGAAATCCGTGTTTACCTTGTCCCTCGCTTGCTGCCAGCGGTTTTCTCCAAAATCGCGCAAACCACTGTCCACCAAGCGCTGCACCACGTCGACAGCGACCGTTTTGGTCACGGCAATCAAGCGCACGCTGGCAGACGAGCGGCCCGAACGCACACAGGCGGACTCAATCTCCGCCCGCACCTCGGCCAACCTCTCAGGCAAACTGGTCACAGGACAAGTCTCCTCCCCTCCGCTTTGCACGCAATCCTACCACCGCCAGCTGCCGGCCAGTTCGTCCGCCGTCAGCGCGATAGGAAAACAAAACGTCATTCCGGCACGCGGTGCAAACGCCTGTGTCCTGCAGATGATGCGGGCTGACACCGGCCTCCAGTAGGTCCTTACGAATGCAGGATGGGAGATCGAGCAGGAATTTTCCAGGACGGCCCGGCCGTATTGTGGCATGGGCCCGCCCGAACCGATCTATAAACGCGCCCGCCACTGATTCGTCAACCTCATAACAACAGCGGCGGATGGCGGGCCCCAGTACCGCCCGCACATTCTGCGCCCGGCACCCGTACACCTCGACCATGGTCTTTACCACGCGGCTGGAGATGCCTTCCACCGTGCCGCGCCAACCCGAGTGAGCCGCAGCCACCACCCTCTGCACCGGATCAAAAAACAGGACCGGCACGCAGTCGGCTGTCAAGATTCCCAACGCGATTCCCCGCACATGGGTCACCAATGCGTCTGTGGCCGCAAAAGGGACCCGCTGCTGCGGCGCCAGCTCGAGCCAGTCTTCTCCGACGAGTGCGACGCGGCTGCCGTGCACCTGCTCAGCCATGGCGATATCGTGCACAGGCACGGACAGGTGAGCCGCTATCTTGGCCCGGTTGGCGGTCACGGCCGACGCGTCATCCCCCACGTGTCCACCCGCGTTGAGCGACGCAAACGGGCCCTGACTGACACCCCCGAGACGAAACGAGAACGCGGCATGGGCCCCAGCCGCGCGCCATCCGCTGGGCTCCAGCCAGATCGGCGTGTCGTGGCCGCCAATCCAGTTCCCCAACACACAGCATCCCTCCCAGCTAGGGCCATTGTATCACGCGGCCGGCCTCCTGTTTCGCCAAAGAACGAATCAGTAGCCACCGGTGCCGAGTTTTCCGGACTGGGGCGGGAGATAGTAGGTGTTTTCGCCGGAGGGGCGCAAGTCGACAAGAATCACATCGGAGCCAATCTTGACGATTTGATTCCAGGCCACGACGTAGTCGTGGCCTCCTCCCACCATACCAAAAAAGCGGGCTTCCCCCGGGATGATGATGGCCCGAATCAACCCGCTCTCAATATCGATGTCGAGATCGCCGATGGTTCCCAAGCGTTTTCCGTCGCCGATGTTGACGACATCTTTGGCCTGCAGGTCGGAAATTCGCATGCCACGCCCCCGCCTTTCCGTTCATTGGCCAACCTACAGAACATCCGGAGGGTATTCAGAGATATGTATATGCGGGACGGGACGAGAAATACGCGAGGAGGGACAGGTGCAGCCGCCCGCGTTGGACGGTCAGCGGGCGCTCTCATGCCTGGACGTGTTTATGCATACGTTGGATGGCGGCCTTCTCGAGTCGCGATACCTGAGCCTGGGAGATGCCGATTTCCTCGGCGACCTCCATCTGGGTTTTGCCTTCAAAGAAGCGCATGGACAGGATCTTTTTCTCACGGTCGCTCAGTTTGCGCATCGCCTCCCGGATGGCAATTCCCTCCACCCAATTGGAGTCCAGGTTCCTTTCGTCGTGGATTTGGTCCATGACGTAGATCGGGTCGCCCCCATCGTTGTAAATCGGTTCGAACATGGAGACCGGGTCCTGGATGGCGTCCAGGGCGAAGACCACATCCTCCTTGGGGACGTTCATAGCCTCCGCAATTTCGACAATGGTGGGCTCCCGCAGTTTTTGGTTGGTCAACTGATCCCGCACCTGCAGCGCCTTGTAGGCGACGTCCCGCAGCGAACGGCTGACGCGTATGGGATTGTTGTCGCGCAGGTAGCGGCGGATCTCGCCGATGATCATGGGTACCGCGTAGGTGGAGAAACGAACATTTTGGGACAAATCGAAGTTGTCGATGGCCTTCATGAGACCGATGCAACCAACCTGGAACAGGTCGTCCACATATTCGCCGCGGTTGTTGAACCGCTGAATCACGGAGAGCACCAGACGCAGGTTGCCGTTGACCAGTTTCTCCCGGGCCGACCACTCCCCGTTTTGCAGCCGAACAAACAGTTCACGCATCTCCGTGTTTTTCAGAACAGGAAGCTCTGATGTGTTCACTCCGCAGATCTCAACTTTCGTGCGCTTCATGCTGTTCTGTCCCCCCACATCCGTGACGACCACTGCGTCAACAGTATTTCCGGGGGTCTCCAAGTTATGCAAAGCCCAGCCGCGGATGGCCGCCGGTCCCGCTCCGGCGAAGCGCCTTAAAGCCGCCAGGCGGGAAGCTACATCATGCGGTCGAACTCCTCTTGAAGCCGTTTGATGATCCGCTTTTCCAAGCGAGAAATGTATGACTGCGAAATGCCCAGGAGATCGGCCACATCCTTTTGTGTCATCTCGCGCCCCCCTTGCAGCCCAAAGCGCAGTTCCATGATCCTGCGCTCCCGATCCGACAGCCTCGACAGGGCGTCGTACAGAAGCTCCCTGTCCACCTCCTCCTCCAGGTTGCGGTAAATGGTGTCCGCGTCGGTGCCAAGCACATCGGACAGCAAAAGCTCGTTGCCGTCCCAGTCGACGTTAAGGGGTTCGTCAAAGGACACCTCGGTGCGAATCTTGCTGTTGCGCCTTAAAAACATCAAGATTTCATTTTCTATGCAGCGCGACGCGTACGTAGCCAACTTGATCTTTTTCCCAGGGTCAAACGTGTTCACCGCCTTAATCAGTCCGATGGTCCCAATCGACACCAGGTCCTCGATGTTGACGCCTGTGTTCTCGAACTTGCGGGCGATGTATACCACGAGGCGCAAATTGCGTTCTATGAGAACCGAACGCACCGCCTGGTCCCCTTCTGGCAGGCGGCCCAGCAGGTACTCTTCCTCGTCGCGCGTCAGCGGAGGAGGTAAGGCTTCACTCCCGCCGACATAGTAAATCTCTTCATAGCCGCCGGCCAACAGAGCCCGGATGCGAATCCACAACAGACGCATCCGCATGCGCCATCGCAGTCGAATCTGTGCTGCCAACTGGGAATTCATCAAAGCCGTCAGCCTCCGTTATCACAGCTGCGTGTAAGATCACCTGGAACTCGCTGTCGGACGACAATTCTCCCGCGTGCAGCGCAATCAGGCAGGCGCCGCCTGCACGCCAGGTTTGGCCCTGCCGCAACTCGACAGCGTCGGGACGGAAAGCGAGGGCCAACTGTGCACCGCCGGCCCCTTGCAGCGGTACCAGGGTGAAACGATTGCGGCCCTCCCCGTCCTCGACGTGCTCCAGCGCACTCAGCGGGTCTCCCCCCTGCGCCAACGCGGCCCGCAAAGGCTGGGGCAGCAGGCTGGCGCACGCCGAGGCGTCAGCCAAGCAGACAGGCTTACGGGAGACCGGATCGCGCAGCCGATTGCCCGTGTCTACCAGGCCCATCAGGGTAGCGGTTTCGCCGTTGAACACCACGCGCACCGGCAACACCGCTCCGGCGTGCTGGTCATGCACCCGCCATCGATAGGCCGCGTAGCGCAACAGGAAACCCGCCAAGACAATGGCGACCAGCAATCCCAAACTCTCCAGACTTGTGGCAAAGGCAATCCGCGAGCCCTGCACTTGGGCCGTCGCCAGGGAGGTCCCGGGAACCGCGTAGTGCAGGGCCAGCGCCGCTCCCGCAAAGACAAAAGAGACGAAATAGAACATGACCGATACGCGCAACCATTCCAACCAGCGGCGGCACGGAATGGCCACAGCCACCATGGCAAGAGACACGACGACCTTGCCAGGCCACGATGTCAGCCACGCCAGTGACGGGAAAAACAGCAGCACTGCATACATCGCGCCGAGCAAGGCAGCTGCCAGAATGCGCTTCGGCCGTAACGGACGCCGGCAAATCCAGGCGCTTGTGGCCAGCAGCAGGCTGTCCATCACGAAGTTGATCAGCCAAACCACATCGAGATACACGACGGGCATGGCATCACCCCTGCCGAAGTTTGCCCACAGTATAGTACATATCTATTACAAACCCTGTCGGAACTTGACTGCGAATTGCGGTAAGTTTTGTAGAATGGGAAGAGTGAGAGGGTGTTTGCGAGGAAGGCAGACAGGCGCCAGGCTGCGGATGGCACCGGGGCTCATGCCGGTGCCATCCCGCCATCTGGGTCAACGCTCACGGTCGCGGCGAAAACGCTCCTCGCGGCGGCGAATGAACGCGGGAACATCCCAGGAGTTGGACGGCACGTTGGCCTGGTTGAATCCGTCCGCCACCGAAGTGCGCACACGAGTGGCTGCGACACCGGCCGCCGCCGTCGCCTCCGCCGCATTGGGCTTTGCCTCGAAGCCGGTGGCGATGACGGTCACCACAATGTCATCCTGCAGGTCCGGGTTGATGTTGGCCCCGAAAATCATATTGACGTCAGGATCCACAGCCGCCGAAACGATATCTGCCGCTTCGTTGACCTCCCACAGGCTCAGGTTCTCGCTGCCCGACACATGCATCAAGACGCCGCGCGCGCCCTCAATGGACGTTTCCAGCAATGGACTGCAAATCGCCATTTTGGCCGCTTCGGTGGCCCGGTTCTCGCCGGAGGCGGTGCCGATTCCCATCAGGGCGGAACCCCGTTCGGTCATGATGGCTTTGACGTCCGCGAAGTCCACATTGATGAGCCCGGGTACCGCAATCAAGTCGGAGATCCCGGAGACGCCCTGCCGGAGCACGTTGTCCGCCTCTTTAAACGCTTCCGTCACCGGTGTGTTGCGATCCACAATTTCCAACAACCGGTCGTTCGGAATCACTATCAAGGTGTCGACCTTTTCCTTCAGGTTGGCGATGCCGACCTCTGCTTGGCTCATCCGGCGCTTTTGTTCAAATCGAAACGGTTTGGTCACCACGCCGACAGTCAGCGCGCCCAGCTCCTTGGAAATCTCGGCGATGATAGGCGCGGCCCCCGTGCCGGTCCCGCCCCCCATGCCGGCGGTGACAAACACCATGTCCGCGCCCTGCAGAGCGTTGGTCAGAGCCTCCCGGCTCTCCTCGGCAGCCTTCTTGCCAATTTCGGGATTTGCGCCCGCCCCTAATCCGCGAGTGACCTTCTCGCCAATTTGAATCCGCGTCTCCGCCTTGGACAGACGCAACGCCTGGGCATCCGTGTTGACCACAATAAACTCGACGCCGGCAATGCCCGAGTCAATCATCCGGTTGACCGCGTTACAGCCCCCGCCCCCCACGCCGACGACCTTGATGCGTGCGAGCGAATCGACTTCCAAATCAAACTCCAACATGGTTGTTCCTCCTTGCCTGACATGACCATGGTTTATACGAAATCACGGAACCAATCACGGACACGGGCAAAAAAACCACCGCTCCTCGCGGCTCGCACATGCGTCGCCGGTTCCATACTCATGTTGCGGGCGTGCGTCCGCAGTGCGTAGGCAATCATCCCCACTCCGTTGATGAACGAAGGGTCCCGTACACCGAGAAATTCCGGCACGGCCACGCGGACAGGCGCCCCCAGCTCCTCGCTGGCTAATTCCGCCGCGCCGGGAATCGCCGCCACCCCGCCGTGCAGGACATACCCGCTGGTCAAGCCTCGCGCGTAGCCCAGTTTCTCTACTTCTTTTCGAACCAGCGAAAAGATCTCCTGCAACCGAGGTTCAATGATGGTCATCAAATCGTATTGGTTGTACTCCGTCTCCTGGTTGCTGCCAATCCGCGGCACCTTGAACCACTCGCCGTCGCCGCCGCCAATCGCGGCCTCAGTAGCCCGGCCGTACTGCACCTTCACCTGCTCCGCTGCCGTCGTGTGGGTCCGAAGACCGATGGCAATGTCGTGCGTGACATAGTCTCCGCCCATCGGGATGATGCTGGTGGCCACCAGGCCCCCATTCTCAAAGATGGAAACGGAGGTCGCGCCCGCGCCCATGTCCACCAGCGCGACCCCCAGATTGCGTTCATCGGCGGACAGCGCCACATGCCCGGCCGCCATCGGCAACAGGACCAAATTGGCGACCTCTATCCCCGCTTTTTCCACACACCGTACCACGTTGTGAATCGCCGTGCGACTGCCGGTGATCAGGTACGCGTCCGCCTCCAAGCGCACCCCGAGCATGCCCCGTGGATCGGCGATGCCACTGAGCCCATCGACCACAAACTCCTTCGCCACCACGTCGATGATCTCCCGCTCCGGTGGCAGCGCGACGACTCGCGACTGAGCCAGCACCCGTTCAATGTCTTCTTCGCCAATTTCACGATCCGGTGAAGACACGGCGACCACTCCGTGGCTGGTCTGGAGTTGGATGTGATTGCCCGAAACGCCCACGTAGGCCGATGTGATATGTATCCCCACCATCCGCTCAGCGTGATCAACCGCTTCCCGAATCGATTCCACGGTCAAATCTATGTCCACGATGGATCCGTGGCGGATGCCTTCTCCAGGCGCGGATCCAACGCCAATCACGTTGATGCTGTTGCCCGCCTGTTCACCGATGATGGCACGGACTTTAGAAGTGCCAATATCGAGACTGACGATGTAATCCCCTTTTGCCAATGCGCGTGGCACCTCCCGAAAACACAACTCCGCCGTGATACGCAAAATGTCCTTGTGACTAATTCCACAGGGACGTCAACAATCCTCTCTTCGACAAAAGTTTTTCTCCATCGACACACCTCTCGGCTCCCAGCCGCCCTCGCCGACGAACCCCGCTCTGCCGAGCCTCGGTTGCCGGGGAAGGCTCAGCCGTGCGACTTGTCCATCGCACCCCTGTGCCGCCGTTCCCCCATTTTGTTAAAGGCCAGGCGGCGGATGAGCGCGATGTTCTGGAACAGCCGGACGCCAAAGGCCACGACGGCCGCCAGATACAGGTCAACCCCCAGCTGATTCCCGATGTACGCCAGCAGGGCGGCGACCAACGTGTTAAAGAAAAAGCCGGTCAGGAACACAAAACTGTCAAACGTCTTCTCCAGGCTCGCCCGCACGCCGCCGACCACGGTGTCGAGCGCGGCCAGGATGGCAATGGAAAGATAACTCGTAAACGCGACAGGAATCGTGAAATTGGTAACATATCCAATAGCCACACCGATAATCAAGCCAATGACCGGTAGCCAGAACATTATGGGGTCACCTCCTTTGCGTACCGTCCTGGCAGCACATCGTGATAGCCTGGAACGGTGAGACTCGACATCGTCCGCACCGTGAAATCCTCGCCGATCTCGTTAAAATTTTTGGCAAACCCGTTCGCCGTCAGCACTGCGTTCATCGCACTGACATCCCCAATCGCCTTGATGACGTACGGCGGCGCGATGGAGTGACCGTTCACCTGGAGCACCGGATTCTTTTCATCCCCGACATCCCGCAATGACGACGTGCCGACGAAGCGATACCCGTTGATGCTGATGGCCTTCGCCCCCTGGGCGAACAGGTAGTTGATGACCGGCGTCAGATTGAGTTGCGGGTCGAAGACGGTGTTCGCGTCGTATCCGGGCAGGGTGGGATCCGCTTGAATGGTAATCTCGATGCCCGCCCCGGTCACCGGTGTGAGGCCCGCCGCCGCCTTTAACTGCGCGGCATCCTTCTCCAAGGCCTCTTTCCGGTCTTCATGGCTGCTGCCGGAGGTCTCGAACGTCAGCAGCTGCTTTTCAGCCTTTTCAATCTCCTGCAAGAGCAGGCTGTGTTCCTGGTTCTGCTCCATCAATTCCTCCTGCAAATCCAGGGAACTCTGGTTCCCGCCGGTGTTATCTTGAGGACTCGCCGACCGGGCTGAAATCTGCAGCGACAACATCAGCCCTATTAGCGTCGACACCACCGTCAAAGATGCGATAAATCCGCGCCGATTCACGCGCCTATCCCCCTTATTCCTGTTTGCCCTCGCTGCTCTTTTTCGACTGCGCCGCACTTTCTGAGGGCGGTGCGGTGACAGCGGCCGTGAATGCGGGCATTTGGATGTTCTGCTCCACCTTTACCGCGGACACCTTGATGTCCTCGACGTTGCGCAGGAGATCCAGGATCCCTCCTTGCATCTCCAAGGCTCCCTTGAGTACTGCCGGGTCGCCTATCGCTTGGATTTGGAACGGTGCGACGAGACGGTGATTGTTGACGGTGATAACCGGCCCGATACAGAAGATCCCCGAGTCTGCCACCACCCGGTAGTTGTTGATGGACACAGCCTCGGCGCCGGCGGTAAACAATTCGTTGATCACGTAGTTGATTTCCCAATCGTGCGTGGTGTAATCGGACACGCTGCCCACCCCGTTATACTGCCCGTCCATCAGCGTCACGCTGATGCCGGGGCCCTCCACCGGTGTGGTGCCGGCCAGTATGCGGTAGCGGGACAGATTCTGCTGGATGCTGGTCAACTGCGCGTCCGCCCCCGCCGATTCCTTCTCGTATGCCGCAATCTCAGCGTTGAGGTTCTGCAGGCGTTTTAACGCGTCCTTGTTCACCCGCTCCAGCTGAGCCACCTTGTCGGCCAGCTCCTTTTGACGCTCGTCTGTATAACTGGCTGTCACGTCGCTGACACGCGCCAGCATCGTCTGTCTGTACTGGAGGGTCACCATGAATCCCAGGACCATCGCGACAACCGTCAGAGAGAGCGCAAGTTTGGCCCGCGTTCGCATCAACGATTCCCCTTTTTCGCGGAATTGGCATACGGGATGTAGCGGTACGGGGGTGAACCTGCCATATCCATGATCCCCGGCGCATAGCCGTGCTTGCGAAAATACGACGCCGCCGTCACAACATCGGGCATCCGCTTGGCCAGCTCGCCCGTTGGTACGTCCGCCTGAAACCCGTCATCCAAATAAATCGACGCCGTACCGTATTGATCAATCACAATCTGCGATACGGTTGCCAACTCTTCATCCTTAAGCTTTGCAATTTGTTCACAGGCCTGTACGACGAAGGAGTTCCCAATCCGCTGTCCCAGTTCCACCTGGGCGGGTTTCGTGGTAGAGAGAATAGGATGAGGAAAACCGTCGCTGTCCGCGATCCGTCTGAACACCGTGCCGTCTGCAAGCAAAGAGTAAAACTGGTGACCGGCTTGGTAAATGGCCACCACGCGCTTTTGATGCAGGACCAGTGTCACCTGGCCGTGCGTGTAATCGGTCGTCACCTGGACCGAATCGACCGTCGCCTCACGGCGCTTCAGCGATGCGGCGATTGCAGAGGCATTCACTTGCCACAGACTCATCCCCGGCTGTACAGCCGCTTCGGCGCGGATGCGGCTGGCGGGCACCTCGGTGTTGCCCACGATTTCGACCCGCCGCACGCGCATCAGCGGCGACTCTAAAAACACCACGACCCCAACGAGGGCGAAGAAACAAGCGACCAGGATCCGGTTGCGCACGCGGCGGCGTTGCCGCACATCCGCCGGTCGTTCCGAGATTGCAGACTTCAAGCTTGTCCCTCCGCGCGTTGGATTCTATTGACATTATACCATCTTGGAGAGGATGACCGGGGGGAAAAACCGCACCGGAAGCTTACCACTTTTACCCTCCGATGCGGTTGGACGGCTCATGGCAGGTCAACGCGTTCCACGGCGGCTCCCAAGTCCCGCAGATACAGCTCAAGCTGCTGGTACCCACGGTCGATGTGCTGGCTCCCCTCCACCCGAGTGACGCCCTCCGCCATCAGTCCGGCGATCACCAGCGCCGCGCCCCCGCGTAAGTCGCTGGCCTCGACAGCCGCACCTGACAGCCCCGACACGCCGCGCACCACCGCGGTGCGCAGGTCGACCGTGATATCGGCGCCCATGCGCGCCAGTTCATCCGCGTGTTTGAACCGGGCTTCAAAAATTTCTTCCTTGACGACGCTGATGCCGTCAACCGTGGTCAGAAAAGCCATCAGCGGCGCCTGCAAATCGGTCGGAAACCCAGGGTAAGGGGCGGTGCGCACGTTTACCCCGTGATAGGAGCGCCCAGGCAGCACCACTAGCCTATCCGGCTCGGCCCGCAACTGCACTCCGGTCTCCCGCAGCTTGCCAATGACCGCGCCCAGGTGGTGCGCGTTGACATCGAGCAGCTCCACCTCCCCCCCGGTCGCGGCGGCCGCAATCAGCATCGTCCCGGCCACAATCCGATCCGGTATCACCCGGTACTGGCAGCCCCGCAGGTGGTGCACCCCGTCGACGACGATGGTGCCTCCTCCCGCGCCTTCGATGCGCGCCCCGCAACGATTCAGGAAATTGGCGAGGTCGACCACCTCCGGTTCGCGGGCCACATTCTCCAGCACCGTCTGACCGTCGCTGAGCACCGCCGCCATGATCAAGTTCTCGGTCGCGCCGACGCTGGGAAAGTCGAGCGTGATCGACGTACCCATCAAGCGGTTGCAGGTGCAGCGGATGAAACCGTGTTGTTCCTCCAGCGCCACCCCCAGCATGCGCATCCCGCGCAGGTGGTAGTCAATCGGGCGCTGGCCAATCACACAGCCGCCGGGCTTGGAAATCGTCACTTCCCCAAAGCGGGCCAAAAGCGGGCCCATGAGGAAGATGGAACTGCGCATCCGGCGCATCAGGTGCAGCGGCACTTCGGTGGAGTGAATGTCGCGGGAGTCCACCACCAGCGTGTCAGCCCGTCTCTCCACGCGAGCGCCCAGGTGGGCTAGAATGTGCGACATGACGTCAACGTCCTGCAGTTCGGGGACACCCTGAATCTCACAGGTGCCTTCCACCATCACGGTCGCGGCCAAAATCGGCAGCGCCGCGTTTTTCGCGCCGTAGATCCTTGTTTGTCCAGAGAGGGGACGGCCGCCGTGGATCTCCAGAGCTTCCACACCCATCACCTCCCTGAGGCGGGGTCGCCGATGACTCTCACCTCAGTTTCGAGCGTGATTCCGTATTTGGCTCGCACGGTATCCTGGGCGTGGCGCATGAGCTCGAGCACGTCTGCAGCGCTGGCGCGGCCGAGGTTGACGATGAAGTTCGCGTGTTTGTCACTGATTTGGGCGTCTCCGCAGCGCAAGCCCTTGAGTCCCGCCGCTTCAATCAAGCGCGCCGCGTGGGTGCCGGGCGGATTGCGAAAGACGGAGCCGCAGTTGGGCATGGACAACGGTTGAGTGCGGGCGCGGCGAAGCGACCATTCTCGGACTGTGGCGCGCAGTTTCTCCTCGTGGCCGGGGCGAAGGCGAAAACAAGCGCCAACCACGACGCCGGGATGGTCCTTGAGAATGCTGTAACGGTAGTCAAAGTGCAGGTCGGCGTTGGACAGGCGGCGCAGCTCGCCATCCGGTGTCATGACGTCCGCCCACTCAAGAACGTCGCGGACTTCGCCGCCATGCGCGCCCGCATCCATCATCACCGCCCCGCCGACCGTTCCCGGGATACCCGTGGCGAATTCCAATCCCGACAAGCTGTGGCGGATAGCCACGTGCGCCAAGGATACAAACGAGCGGCCCGCCTGGGCAACCACCCGATTCCCCACCACATTGAGCTGGGCCATGCGCCCTCCCATCTTCAACACCAATCCGCGGACGCCCCCGTCCAGGACCAGCAGGTTGGAGCCGCGCCCAATCACAGTCCAGGGCAATCCCGCCTCGGTGGCCACGATGAGCGCCCCCCTCACCTCTTCGATGCTCTCGGGAGTGACCAACACATCGGCCGGACCGCCGATTCTCCACGTGGTGTGATCAGCCAATGGGGCGTCGAATTCCACATGTCGAACTTGATAGCGTGCAAACAACGACTCCAGTTGCGTGCGATTCATATCGTACCCCCAACGAGTGTCGCGCCGGGCTCCTGCCCGTGCCCAGGTCCGTACCGCATCTTATGGCGTCGGCGATTCATTGGTGCACACGACCCGTTTCCTGCACCTCCATGACCAGCTGGTACAGGTCCTCCACCGCCCTCGGCGTGGCCAGGCGCCGGGCGCGCTCGCGCACTCGCTCGCCAACCCCGCGTTCCAGGATGTTCACCAGCTCGTCCCACAACCGCTCGGCCGTCAATTCGGCCTCCCGCACCATGACCGCCGCCCCCTGTTCCACCAGGCGCTTGGCGTTTTCCTCCTGGTGATTGGCGGTCACGTACGGGGACGGAATCAGAATGGAAGCCAATCCAAGGGAACAGACCTCCGCCAAAGTGGCCCCGCCGGCGCGGGTCACCACCACATCGGCCTGTGGCAGCAAGGCTGCCAGGTCGTCCATGAAAGGGAACAGGCGGACGTTGGCCGGTAGACTCCCGGCTCCTGAACTCACCTTATCGTAATGGGCCTGTCCCGTGATGTAAAACAATTGCCATTGCGGACGAGACGACAGACGCGGCAACAAGGTCAGCATCACGTCGTTGACCGTCTCGGCACCGCGGCTGCCCGCGTAGACCAGGATCAGCTTGCTCCGTCCGTCGACGCCATACTTCACGCGCGCCTCCCGCAGCGCCTGCGAGGAAACACCCAACACCTCGCTGGCACGCGGGTTGCCTGTCAGCACCACCTTGGGCGCCCGCTGAAACCACCGCTCCGTACCGGCGAAAGAAACCGCCACGGCGTCGGCCTTGCGGGCGCACACGACATTGGTCAACCCGGGGCGGGCGTTGGCCTCCCAAATGACACTGGGGATGCGCAGCCGGCTGGCCGCAAACACGACCGGCAGCGTGACGTAACCCCCGGTTCCCACCACCACATCGGGTCGGAAAGCTCGCAGCCGCGAGAGCGCCTGCCGATACCCACGATACGTGACGAGGACGGTTTTGACGGCATCGACGCTCACCTGCCGCCGAAGGCCCGCCGCCTCGACGGTGGCAAACGGCAAGCCGGCCCGTGTGACGATGCCCTTTTCCAACCCATGTTCACTGCCGATATAAAGCAACTCCGCGTCGGGATGTTGCGCTTTGACATAACGCCAAAGGGCGAGACCCGGCAGAATGTGGCCGCCAGTGCCTCCCCCTGTAATCACCATTCGCATTCCCACTCGTCACTCCTCGGTCGGCGCCGCCGGTTACCCAGGGGCTGCCGATGACTGGCTGGAGATGTTCAACAAAATCCCAATCCCAGCAAGCATCAACGTCAGTGAAGAGCCGCCATAACTGATCAAGGGCAGAGTGATACCGGTGGCCGGGATCGATCCAGTGACCACCCCAATGTTAATCAACACCTGCACCGCCATCATACCGGTGATGCCCGCAGCCAGCAACGCCCCAAACTTATCCGGGGCGTACAGCGCGACTCGGAAACCGCGCCAGACCAACACCGCGAACAGCAGCAGGACGCAGGCGGCGCCAAGATAGCCGAGTTCTTCCCCGATGATGGAGAAGATAAAATCGGTCTGCGGCTCGGGCAGGTAGAGAAACTTCTGCCGGCTGTTGCCAAACCCAAGCCCCAGCATTCCTCCTGAACCAAGCGCGTACAGGGATTGAATGATTTGGTATCCCTTGCCCTGTGGGTCCTGCCAGGGATCTAGAAAGGCAATGATGCGGTTGATGCGGTAGGGCGCCATCGCCACCAACCCGGCAAAGCCCGCCAATCCCAGCCCAAACAAAAACGCCAGGTGCGTCAGCCGCGCGCCGGCCGCAAACAGGAGAATGACCGTGGTACCGATGATGACCACACTCTGCCCAAGGTCAGGCTCCAACATGATGAGGGCCACCGCCAACAGGGCCATGCAGAGGGGGGGTACGAACCCGCTCCAGAACGATTGCATGCGCTGTTCCGAATCAGTGAGATAGTGGGCGAGAAACAGGATCAGCGCCAGCTTGGCAAACTCCGACGGTTGGATGCCAAAGGACCCGATGCCCAGCCAGGCCTGTGATCCGTTGCGGCTCTGGCCCAAGGGCAAGACCACCACCAAGAGGACGAAGCTTATCGCCGCGATGGCCGGCGCCAGGCGCCGCCACCGGTGATAGTCATACCCCGACAGGACCAGCATCAGCGCCACGCCAAGCGCCGCCCACAGCAATTGCCGCTTGGTAAAATAGAATGGATCCCCAAAGCGTTCGACCGACACGACCGAACTCGCACTGTGGACCATCGTAACGCCGAGGGCGAGCAGGCACAGTGTCGCCGCCACGATGACCACATCCATCTTGGTTCGCGCCTGCAGCAAGGCCGCATCCCCCTTCGTCTGCCCGCAACGGGCCGCCGCGCCCCGTCTCGGACGAGCTGTCAGACGCTATAGTGTATGCAGGGCCTCCTTGAACATGCGTCCGCGCTCCTCAAACGAAGAGAACATGTCCCAGCTGGCGCAAGCTGGAGACAACAGCACCACGTCCCCGGGCCGAGCCGCCTCGCGGGCCCGGGCGACAGCGTCCGGGATCGAAGAGGCCTTGCAGACGTCGGCCACGCCCGCCTCACGGCAGACCTGGGCAAGCCTGTCGGCCGCCTGACCCAAGAGCACCACCGCCTTGACCCGCGTTTTGATATCCTCCGCCAAGACCCGAAAGTCATCGCCCCTGTCCAGCCCCCCGGCAATCCAGACGATAGGCTGGCGAAAAGACCGCAGGGCGCCCAGCGCCGCCCGGGGGTTGGTCGATTTAGAATCATTGAAGTATTGCACCCCGGACGCTTCCAGGACAAATTCCAGACGGTGCTCGACCCCGCGAAACTCGCGCAGCACCTGGCGGATGGACTCCAGACGGACGCCGGCCGTGACGGCCGCCGCGGTCGCCGCCACCGCGTTTTCGACGTTGTGCTCCCCGCGCAACCCCAATTCAGCCACGGGGACAACGGCCTCTTGAGCGCCGTCCGCCTGCACGACGATCTGGCCGGCAGATACGTAGACCCCCGCCTCGTCGTGTGCCTGGCGCCCGAACCAGAACTGGCGCGGGCCCTCGGGAGCGTGGCTGCGCACCACCTCCTGGTCGGCGTTCAGGATGGCCACGTCACCGGCGTCCATGTTGCGGAACATGCGCCATTTAGCCTCCCGGTACGCGGCAAACGTACCATGGTAGTCGAGGTGCGACGGATACAGGTTCAGCAACACCGCAATCTGGGGGTGAAACGTCTCTGTGCCCAGCAGCTGAAAGCTCGAAACCTCCAGCACAATCGGCTGATTCGCCTCCGCCTCCTCCACCACCCCGGACAACACGACGCCGATATTGCCCGCCACGACCGGGTTCCTCCCGTCGCGCCTGAGCATTTCCCCGACCAGCGTGGTCGTGGTCGTTTTCCCGTTGGAGCCCGTGATAGCATATACGGGACCTTTGACGAACCAGGATGCCACCTCGATTTCGGTGTACACGGGAATGCCCCGCTCCAGCGCGGCCGCCAGGAGCGGGACATGGTAGGGGATGCCTGGATTCTTAACGATAAAATCTGGATGCGTATCGAGCAGGGACAACGGATGGCCCCCGCACACCGCTTCCACCCCCAACGCCTCCAACGCAACCAATGTAGGCTCCACCTGCTCGCGCGGCTTTTGTTCCGTGACGATGACCGACACCCCGTGCCGGGCGAGCAGACGGGCCACTGCTTCACCGCTCCTGGCCAAGCCTACCACCAGCGCGCGCCGGTTCTGCAACGACATCATCGAAGTCCTCCCATCTCAATATCCAAGGCCCATCTAGTGGCCGACCACCGCCAGGGTTCCAAATGCGGTCAGGAACGCGAACAACCAGAATGCTAGAACCACGTCCCACTCAGACCAACCCGTCAGTTCAAAGTGGTGGTGCAGCGGGCTCATGCGAAACACGCGACGGCCAAACACCTGGAAGGAAAACACCTGGATGATGACGGACAGCGCCTCGATGACAAACACCAGCCCAAACAGGATGAGAGTCAATTCGCTGTGCGTCAACACCGCCACCAGGGCCAATCCGCCGCCGATGGCCAGAGACCCGGTATCCCCCATGAACACCTTGGCCGGGTGCCGGTTGTAGACGAGAAACGCCACCAGCGCCCCGACCATCGCCGCGCAAAACAAGGCGACGTCGTACTCTGTATGCCAAAACGCGTAGCAGGCGTAAGCCGCGAACACCACGGCCGCACACCCGGACAACAGCCCGTCCAACCCGTCGGTCAGGTTGACGGCGTTGGTCGTCCCCACGAGAATCAAAAGCAGGAAAAGCACGTAATACCCGCCCAGGGTGAGCGCCCAGTCCGTAAACGGCACGGCCACCTGAAAAGCGACCTCCGTTCCGCGCCAGTGTACCCAAAGCATAGCAAACACCAGCACCGTGGCGAGAATTTGCAGAATGACCTTCTGCCTGGCCGTCAATCCTAGGTTGCGCTTTTTCACTACCTTGATGAAGTCGTCGGCGAAACCAATCAGGCCGAATGCCACGGTCGCCACCAGCAGGATGCGCATTTCCGGGCTGTTGAGCGCAAACTTCAGGGTAGTCACGATAAGTGCGAGCAGGATGATCACCCCGCCCATAGTCGGAGTGCCAGATTTGCTCTGATGGTGGGAGGGCCCCTCCTCCCGAATGCGCTGCCCAAATTTGAGCCGGTGCAGCAAGGGAATAAAAATCGGCCCCAGCAAAATCCCAACCGCGCACGCCACGCCGGCGGTCAGAAGCAACGCCTGCAAGTCCATCCGTGTACCTCCATCCCATCACGACCGAGACTGGACGGCCTCACGCGCCACTTCTCGGTCGTCAAACGGGTACTTCGTGTGTCCGATGATCTGGTAAGTCTCGTGCCCCTTGCCGGCCAAAAGCACCACGTCGCCCGGCTGGGCCAACTCGACGGCACGGAAAATCGCCTCGCGCCGATCCGAGATACGCTCGTACCGACCTGGGTAATCACGGCAAACGCCGGCCTCCATGTCGTCCAGGATGGACTCCGGGTCCTCCGTGCGCGGGTTGTCGCTGGTCAGCACCGTCCAGTCGGCCAGCCGACAGGCGGTGGCCGCCATCAGCGGCCGCTTGCCCTTGTCGCGGTCACCGCCACAGCCAATCACGCAGATCACCCGTCGTTCTGCGAATTCCCGGATCGCCTGCAGCGCATTCTCCACACTGTCCGGGGTGTGCGCGTAATCGACCAGGATGGTGTAGGGCTGCCCGGCCGCCACCGCCTCCAGGCGGCCGGGGATCCCGGTCACCGCCGCCAGCGCCTCGGCCACCTGCTCCGGCGTCAAGCCTTCAATCAAACCGACCGCAAACGCCGCCAACGCGTTGTATACGTTGAACCGCCCGGTCAGGCGGAGATTGACCTGGGCGCTGCCAGCAAAACTATCGACGCGGAAGCTCGCCCCTCGCGGATTCAGATGGATCTCGCGCGCCCGCACGTCGGCCGTCTGGTCAATCCCGTACGTCACCGTCTCGGCCACGGTTTGCTCGCGCATGTAGGACGCGGCTGGGTCGTCCACGTTGATCACCGCGTAGGCGGACTCAGCGGGCGTATCCCCGTACGTGTTGCCGAGCCGGGAAAACAGCTTGCCCTTGGCGGCGCGGTAGTTTTCCATCGTCCCGTGATAATCCAGATGGTCCTGCGTCAAATTGGTGAACACACCGATGTGGAAACGGATGCCGGCCACCCGCCGCACGTCCAGCGCGTGCGAGGAGACTTCCATGACCGCGCAGCGGCAGTCGGCGGCCACCATCTCGGCCAACAGGGACTGCAGCTCCACCGCTTCCGGGGTTGTGTTGGCCCCCGCCCGGTACTCTCCGCCGATGCGGGAACCGAGTGTGCCAATCAATCCCGTCTTGCGCCCAGCCATCGACAGCACCTGTTCAATGAGGTGGGTGACCGTGGTCTTGCCGTTGGTGCCTGTCACCCCGATGACCTGCAGGTGGTGAGACGGGTGGCCGTAGGCCACATCGGCCAGGATGGCGCCGGCCAAACGGGAATCTGGAACCACCAGCTGCGGCACAGCCACCCCTTGGACAACCCGCTCGCCCACGACGGCCACCGCACCCCGCCGCACAGCTTCCCCGGCAAACTGATGGCCGTCGACGGTATACCCACGTTGGGCGACAAACAAGTCTCCCGGCTGCACGGTCCGGGAATCTGAACAGACCCCGCGAATCTCCACATCGCCCGTGCCTATCCATTGCTTGCGTATCAAGACCCGTGACAATTGCGACAAGAGCACCCGACACCCTCCTTACCGGCCGAACTACCATGCCCAATCTAGTGGTTTTGCGAGGCCTTGTCAATTCCAGAACCGCCCGGAGGTGCGTCGCCCAGGAACAGGCGCACCGTCGAACCCTCCGGCACCCTGCTGCCGCCCGCGGGCGCCTGTGAGACGATGTACTTGCCCGTGCCAATCACTTGGGTCCTCAGATTGAGACCGCTCGTCATCGTCTTCCGTTGTGCCTCTCCCATCGAGAGGCCGATGAGATCTGGAACAGTGACCATGACCGGTTCATTCCAGGAACGCTTTTTGCTCAGCCCCTGCTGCGACGGCTGCACGCCCAGATAGGCCAAGCTGTCGGCCAACAGGCGCCCGACTATCGGGGCCGCAATCGTCCCGCCGAACACCGCGCTTTGCCTGGGCCGTGGGTGGTCAATGGCCACGTAGGCCACCAGTTTCGGGTCATTGGCCGGTGCCATGCCGATGAACGAAACGATGTAGTGGCTGCTGCTGTACCGGCCGTTTTCAACCACCTGCGCCGTGCCGGTCTTGCCGGCCACGCGATACCCCTCCGCGTACGCGTTCTTGCCCGTACCCCGCGCGACCACGCTCTCCAAGGTCTGGCGCACCTTGGCGGCCGTTTCCGCCGAGACCACGCGGCGCACGACCTCCGGCTGCACCGTCTGCACCACCTGGTGCGTATCGTGGTTGAGAAACTCCTTGGCCACATGTGGTTTCATGAGCAGACCGCCGTTGGCAATCGCCGACATCGCCATCACCTGCTGGATGGGCGTCACCGATACACCCTGCCCAAACGCGGTTGTGGCCAACTCCAACGGCCCTACCTTGCTCTCTTTGAACAAGATGCCGCGGCCTTCACCCGGCAGGTCAATCCCCGTTTTCTGGCCAAAGCCAAACTTGCGGATGTAGGAGAACAGCGTCGTCTTGCCCAACCGTTCCCCCAGCGCGATGAAGCCAGGGTTGCACGAGTTTTCGACCACGTTCAAGAAGGATTGGGAGCCATGCCCGCCCGCCTTCCAGCACTTAATCCGGTGGCCTGCCACCTCGTAGTATCCGGGATCATAAAAGCGGTCGTTCAGGCTCACCTTGCCCTCTTGCAGGGCCGCCGAAAGGGTCACAATCTTGAACGTGGAGCCCGGCTCAAACGTCTTCCAAATGGCGAGGTTGCGATTGTAGGTAGAAGACGGATAATCGCGCCAATGGGACGGATCGAAACTCGGATAGTTCGCCATCGCCAGGATAGCCCCGGTTTTCGGGTCGGCCACAATGACGGTCGCCTCATCCGGGTTGTACTCCGCCACGGCCTGTTCTATCTCGCGTTCCGCAAAGCGCTGAATCTGCTCGTCGATGGTCAGAACCAAATCCTCACCGTCGGTCGGCGGGACGTACACCTGTCCAGATCCGGGCATCTTCTCGCCGCTGGCCTTGGCGAAAAAACTGATGTACCCTTTCTCGCCGGCCAATTCCCGGTCATACTCCTTCTCCACGCCGGTCAGGCCTTGATTGTCCGCCCCGGTGATGCCGAGCACCTGCGCGGCCAGCGCGCCTTCCGGATAGGCGCGCTTCCCTTCTTCGGTCAGGTAGATTCCTGGCAGCTGCAGATCGCGAATCTGGGTCGCCTGCCGCTCGCTGATGCGCCGCCCGCCGGGCGAAATGTAGACAGTCGCGTCCCGCTTTTGGAGCAGGGTGAGCACACGCTCCTCTGGCATCTTCAGGATATGGGCCAGCTTCATGGCCGTGCCTCGCTTGTCCTCAATCTGCGCCGGCACCGCAATCACACTCGGAGCGCTGGCTGTGTAGACCAACTCGTGCATGTTCGCGTCGTAGATGGTGCCGCGAATGCCCGCGACCGGGATGTTGCGCCGCCACAGGGCATCCGCCTGGGCGCCCAGCCACGGCGACTGCACCATCTGGATGTAAAACAGGCGCCCCAACAGGCCCCCAACCGCAGCCAACAGACACAGCAACAGCAGCAGCAAACGCCGCCTGACCAAGCCGCGTGTCACACGCACCGACGTCGCCCCCCAGCCTGTTCTCACCCATCATCGTATGCGGACAATCTGTCTGCTAGAATCCGGAGGGAAAGACAGGCATGAGAACCCGGTCAGAGGGATAAGGTCAGAGTCCGCTGGTATGACAAGTCACGTGGACGGTCTGGCCGCGGCGGACAGGTTTGCCGGGAGCCACCGACTGCGTGGACACATATCCCTGGCCGTCCGCCTCGAGGTTGAGACCCATCGCGGCCAAGATGTTGCCAGCTTCCCGCAAAGAGGCGCCGGTCAGGTCCGGCATGTGCAGCGTGTCGCCGCTGCCGGGGGCGTACAGGTAGACCTTGGTCCCTTGCGCCAAAGAGAGCCCGGCTTGCGGCCACTGGCGGGCTACCGTGCCGTCGCCGCCAACCACCTCGACATGCAGACCTAATTTATCCAAGGCTGACTTGGCCGCGGTCAGACTCTGGCCCGTGGCATCGGGCATCTGCACGTACTGCGTGGAGTGCTGCCCAGGTTCAGACGAACTTTTGTGGTCCGATTGCCCATCTGTTCGCGGGGAGATCCGATAGTACTGCATGCATTCCTTCAAAATGTCCCGCGCCGCCGGCGTGGCCACCGTGCTGCCCCACTGGTTGCTGGCCGCCGTCTTGGGCCAATACAGCGTGACATAGACCTCTACCTTAGGGTCCCAACCAGGCGCATAGCCGATAAAAGAGACAATGAACCGGTCCGAATAGTACTTCCCGGTCTTGGGGTCAACCGCCTGCGCCGTGCCGGTCTTGCCGGCCACGTCGTACCCGGGAAGATAGCCGACTTTGTCGATGCCCTTGGACACGTCAAGCACCATGACGTGCGACACCGTCTGTGCCACACTCTTGGGAATGACGTGCGGATCGACCACTGTTGGATGGAAAGTTTTTATGGCCTTGCCGGTTTCCGGATTGATCACTTTCTGCACGACATACGGCTTCATCAGCCTGCCGCCGTTGGCCACCGCTCCCACGGCAGCCATCTGTTGTATCGGCGTCACCGCGATACCTTGACCGAACCCGGAGGTGGCCAATTGCAGCTTGCCGCGCTCGGAATCGGGAAAGAGGAGCGAGTTCGCTTCCCCTGGCAAGTCAATCCCGGTCTGGTGCAGCAGGCCAAACCGGTTCATGAAGTTGAGGAGGTTGCTCCAACCCAGCTTCAGGGCGATGGTCGCAAAGCCCACGTTGCTCGATTCTTCCATCGCCTGCTCGAAGCTGATGCGCCCCCATCCGACGCGGTTCCAGTCATAGATGGTGCGCCCGGAGACCTCCAGGTGGCCAGATTCAAAAGTATCGTTCAGGTTGACAGCCCCGACCGTCAGCGCCGCGGCCAATACAATCACCTTGAACGTCGAACCGGGTTCAAAAGCGCTGTTGACCGCCCAGTTGGACAAGGCATCAGCGCTGGCGTTCCAGTACTGATTGGGGTCGTAGGTCGGGCGGCTGGCCATTCCCAGCACGGCTCCCGTGTTGGGGTTGGTGACGATGATGGCGGCGTGTTCCGGGTGGTACTGCTTGACCAGTTGGTCCATCTTTTCCTCGACGAATCCCTGGATGGTCGGATCAATCGTCAACTGCAGGTTGTCCCCCGGCTTGGCTGGCTTCTCGACCTGCATCGTCCACTGCAGGGGGAAACCATCGCCATCCTTGGTATAGCGCACCAACCCGTCAGTCCCCTTCAATAGCCGGTTGTACTCAAGTTCCAGTCCGCCTTGTCCCTGGCCGTGTTGATCAACGTACCCTATCACATTGGCGGCAAACGTCCCGTTGGGATAGAAGCGCTGTTCCGTCGGGGTGAATGTGACACTCTGCGTCAGGTCTACGCCTTGCGCCCGTGCAGACTGGCCCTTGGCAGAAGCGCGCCCCTTTTGCGACAGGGCCTTCAGGGACGACAGTATGGCCTGGCGCTGGGTCTCCGAGACCGGGTGCGGCCAGCGCACCCAGGTGTATTTCTGATTGCCGACGATTGCCAGCGCTTCCTTGCTCGTAACCCCCAGATCGCGGCTCAACAGCTGCGCCAACTGCTGCCGATCGCTGAAATCCTGGACGCGAATGTCCATCATGTACGCAGAGACGTCGTAGGCCAGGCGGTTTCCCTGCGCATCCAAGATCTGGCCGCGGGGAGCCAACAGCCGCGTCGTCACCGTCTGCGCCTTGTCCGCCTGGGCCAGCAGCCGGCCGCCAAACACGTGTTGAACAATCTGCATGCGAACCGCGACCGCACCCAGCGCCAGCAGGCACCCCGCCTGCAGCAACCAAACGCGGCGCCGGTGCCGGCTTGGACGATTCTCATTCATGGGCGGCACCGCCTATGTCAGTTGCCGCCCGCAGTGCCCGAAATCTGGACGGGATCGGCATACTTCATGTGCAGCTGATTGAGGGCAATCGACAGAATCCTGGCCGGCCGTTTCAACTCGTCCACATCCTTGGTGAGCGCCGCGTTCTCCGCCTCCACCTGCCGCGTCTGCTGCTGCAGCGAACTGATGTGGTAATTGATGCGGTCAATCTGCGCGCTTTGCATCGCGATAAACCAAAGGATGGCGGTGGAGATGACGATGCACGCAAAGATGGAAATTCGGTCATAGCGGGTGAAACGGTCCTTGCGTGGTTTCGGCGCTGCAACCGCAACGTGTCCCTGGTCCCTGTGAACCTCCCGCTGCGGCGCTGCCCATGCGGCATTCGATGAACTCGCTGGCATATTTCCTCTCCTCCTCATAGACTTTGCCCTCGTACATCGCACTGGAACCACTGCCTGCGGCGGCCGCAAGGGCTACACGCAACTGGTACCATCAGCTCAGGATATCCACGCATTTTGTTCAGACCTTTTCGGCGACTCGCAGCTTCGCCGAGCGCGACCTCGGGTTCTGCTCCTTCTCCCGCTCGCCGGGCTGGACCGGCTTGCGGGTGAGCACCCGGGCCTTCGCTGTACGGCCGCAGCGACAAACGGGAAAATCCGGCGGGCAGACGCACCCCTCCGCCCAACTCGCAAAGGTCCGCTTGACAATCCGGTCCTCAAGGGAATGAAAGCTGATGACCGCAACCCGCCCGCCGCTCGTCAACAATCCCAAACTCTGCTCCAAGGCATCCCGCAGCGCCCCCAGTTCATCATTGACCGCCACACGCAGGGCCTGAAACACGCGGCGCGCTGGGTGAGGCCCCGACCGCCTGGCGGCGGCCGGGATTGCTTCTTTCACAATTTCGGCCAGTTGGCCCGTGCTGCGAATCGGTGCACTCTGCCGAGTGCGGACAATCGCCTGGGCAATGCGACGGGCAAACCGCTCCTCCCCGTAAGCGAAGAAAATGCGGGCCAGTTCCGCGGCGTCCGCCTGATTCACCAGGTCTGCGGCCGTGGGGCCGCCCGCATCCACGTCCATGCGCATGTCCAGTTCCGCGTCGTGCCGATAACTGAAACCACGGTCTGGGTCATCAAATTGCGGGGAGGAGACGCCGAGGTCAAACAGGATGCCGTCCACAGCATCGAACCCGTGCCGCCTGGCCACCTCCGCGACATGGCGGAAGTTGCTGTGAACCGTGGTCATCCGTCCCGGCGCCACGCCCGCCGCCCACGTCTGGGCGTGGGCCAGCGCCGCGCGGTCCTGGTCCAACGCCAACAGCCGGCCATCGGGAGCGGTGCGCGCAAGCAAACAGCGGCTGTGTCCGCCGCCACCGAGCGTGCAATCGATGAACGTCCCACCCGGTTGCGGCCGCAAAAGGTCCACTGTCTCTTGCAAGAGCACCGTGACGTGGTGAAACGGCTCAGTCGCCATCGCAGCCATCGACTCCTAAAACGCAAGATCCACAAGGTTCTCGGCAATCTCCGCAAAGGATTCCGCCGCATTGGCAGAATACGATTGCCAGGTGGCCTGGGCCCAGATTTCGACCCGGTTCGACACGCCGAGGACGACACAATCCCGCTCCAACCCGGCATATTCCCGCAGGGAGCCCGGAATGAGGATGCGACCCTGTTTGTCGAGGCTGCACTCACTGGCTCCGGAAAAGAAGAACCGAACAAAGGAACGCGCATCCGCGCGGGTGAGGGGCAGGGCCTTCAATTTGCCCTCCAGAGTTTCCCATTCTGCCATAGGGTATACAAACAAACACTTGTCGAGACCGCGCGTGATCACGAACGAGCTGCCCAGTTCCTCTCGAAAGCGGACGGGCACAATCATACGCCCTTTGTCGTCGAGAGTATGTTGAAACTCGCCCATGAACACCCCGGTCCACCACCTTTACCCCACTCTGCCCCACTTCACTCCACATCACACCACTTAGCACATAGCTTTCGCGGTGAATCCCGATTCTCCTGCTTGGTAACGGAAGAAATTTGTACTCGTCCACAAAAAAAGCTGAAACGGCCGGCAACCGTTTCAGCAAGAAAGGAAATGGATACATGCGGTCCAAGGATTCATGGGGGTCGCAAAGGCGAATGGTTGATCCTTTCAGGCGTCCAGGTCCACTTCGTACACCGTCCCCGGCTGATCGAAATCTTCCCATACGGGCAGCTCGCGCAGCGTGTTCTCTCCATGCCGGCACCAGACGTTGAGGACGCACAGCCGCCGTTCCTGCAGGTGGCCGTCTGTCCACAGCCAGCGCTCAATGTGCCGTAGCTGCCGGACCTGGGCGTCGTGGCGCAGCTCCAGCCAGCGGCGCGCCTTGGCGCGAAACCGCTGCAGTTCCTGGGCTTCGCGTACGGCCTGCGATTGCGCCATCGCGGCCACCTGTTGTCCCCAGTCGGAGAATTGCTCCGCCCAGGCCCGCCAGCGCTCTCTCGTTTGCGCCTCCAGGTCATGAAATGAGGCCTCCAAGCGGGACATTCCCAGGTCGGCCAAGGCCTCCTGCACCAGATTCACCGGCTCGTACAGCCGTTCCCGAGAGATGCTCCACTGGCGCATGTGCCGCAACACGCTGGCTGGATACAAGGTCGCCCGCTGGCGCAGAAGCAGTGGCGGCAGCACTCGTCCATGCGCCCGAAACGTCCCCCGGGCTAAGGCATGATAGGCAATCTCGGCAGCGCCTCCGATATAGGCCAATGTCGGGAGCACGGTGTCCTGGACGACCGGGCGCAACAGCACATTGCTGCTGAAGCGTGTAGGCTGCTCTTGGGCCAGCGCCACCCAATCGGACACGCTCTTTTGTATGCCGAGGCCGCGCACTCGCAAAACCCCGTCCTCGTCCGTCCGCTCCAGAACATACCGCTGTCCGTCTTCGACATAGAACAACGTGGTGTTTGTGGCGTCGCGAACCACGGCCGGCACCATGCCCAAGGCTTCTACATCGCGGTACGCCGCGTCCAGCTCCGCCTGCACGTCTTTGTGCCCGACGAGAGCCCGCTCCCAGACAGGCTTCGCCAGTTCCCGCAAAGAGGGCAGACAAGGGTCAAACAAGACCACTCCGTGTTGGGCCGTGAGTCTCGCCAACAGCCGGGCGAACCAGGTGGCCAACGACATCCCAGCTTCGAACAGGCTGCGCAGGGTGTTCAAAGCTTCGAGAGTATGCGGTTCGCCGGCGAGGAATCGGTGGGCCGCTGCCAGCACCTCATCCACCGTGTCCCGCGTGAGGGGTTGGTGATACACCATTTGATGGGGAGAAACCTTTTGCCGCAGCTGCAGCTTCTGGAGTTCGTCCGCGCCGTCCAGGATGTAGGCGTGATTCACTTCCGCCCAATCGTGATCCTCCGAGGCCACCCAAAACACGGGCACCACGGGACATCGCAGTTCCCGTTCCAGACGGCGGGCGACGCCCACAGCGCTGAGCGCCTTGTACAAGGCAAACAGGGGACCACCAAACAAACCCGCCTGCTGGCCTGTCACCACCGCGACGGCCTGCGGGTGCGCGAGTCTTTCCACCTGCTGCAGCGACGCCTCGGACGCCCCCAAAGCCCGGTGGTAAGCCCGCAGCGCGTCCACCAGCGCCCGTCGTTTTGCGGGCGAATAGTCGGCATAGACATGCCGAGCCCGTTCCTGGTATGTATGAACCGAAGTCGGATCCTGCCCATCATACAGGTGCGATACTGTCGCAAACGAAGACATGTGCAGGTCTGTCAGCGGGTTGCCGCTGGCAGCCGTGCGCCGAGTCCATTCCATATCCACGTATCGCTCCTTTGGCCGCGCTCAAGAGTTTCTTGTTGCCGTTCGCCACACTATCATATCGACTGTACTTTCTGAAGTAAAGTCAAGCAAGCCTCGCAAGCAGACGGGGTTGCTGTGTATGCCCGCTAGGGTCCGATAGGCCGTCCACGTTCGCAAGCGCGCCAGCAAATTGCGCTATACTGGGTACAGAATGACGCGAAGTGGAGGCCCGCAACGATGAGTCCCTTTCGGGTGAAGCCGAACTTGACCCCACCCACACCGGAGAGGAAATCGGTTCGCGAATGGGAAGTAGAGTTTGGTGTGTACGTGCTGGACGTCAGTCCCGACCTGTTGAACGCGAACCTGAGCGAGACTGAGTTCCGCCGCCTGATGGCGACCCATTCCGTCTTGCAACGGCCGCAATCGGGCGCCCGTCCCGGATGGTCCACCGGCACGGACAGGGCGCGTACACAAGATGCGTCCAGAGATGCGTCCGGCGGTGCGGACGCTCCTCTGCCACACGCACCTGAACCCCGACCGGTCCCGGACACCGAGGTCCGGACCGCTTCACAGGCACAGTTAGATCCGCCCAGCAACCAACGCCGGGCGGGTCGCCGTTGGCTTTGGGCGTTCATCATCGCCACCGGCCCCGCCTTGGCCGTCTGGCTGTTATCTAAGTTGTACCGCGCGTTGTCACAGCGATTCTCCATCGCCTGGTATTGGTTGGCTTCCGTGCTGATGATGGACCTGCTCGTCCTTTGGTTGTCGCCGGTCTCCGCTCTGATCTCCGGCCCGTTCTTTCTGTGGTACCTGGTTGCCGATGCTCTGGGGCGCGGGGTCAATCAGGCGGCGCAAGGCATATTGGACAGGCTGGTTCCGCTCCTTCATCGCGGCGACGTGCACCCGTCCCTGCCGCCGTCGTTCGTGGAGACCATCCAACTGGCCGGGAACCCGCTCCCCGTTTACTTTTCGATTGGACAATGGATAACCAGTAGCCTGGTCCTCGCGACGGCTGTGGTGGCTGGCCGAGCGGTATGGAGGCGCCTACGCCTGCCCATTCGCGAGCGCTGACCCCGCTATGTTACAATGACTCGCGTGACTTGACCGGAATCTCGCTCATTCACTGCGGTCTCGCCCGTCCACTGCAACGAAAGCCGTAAGTTCCCAACAGGTCGAGTGTGAGGTGGTGCTCCAAGTGGGACAGGAGTATCCGGAAGAAGGAAAGCCGTTATCCGGACAGGTCGCCGTCGTCACCGGTGCCAGCCGCGGCATTGGACGCGCCGTAGCCCTCAGTCTGGCCGCGGCCGGAGCGCGCGTCATTGTCAATTACCACCGGGCGCAAAAAGAAGCTGAGCGCGTAGCCAACCAATGCCGAGCCCTGGCCGATGGGGCGTTGGCAGTGCAAGCGGATGTCGCACAACCCGACGAGGTGTCCCGGCTGGTGAGCGCAGCCACAGCGTTGGGCACTCCCTCCATCCTCATCAACAACGCAGGGATTGCCTGGAACGGGTTGTTTCAAGAGACTCCATGGCAAACTTGGCAACAACTCATCGCAGTGAACCTGACCGGGGTGTATCTATGCACCCAGGCTGTCCTCCCTTATATGCTGCGTGCAGAATACGGACGCATCATCAACATCGCGTCGGTATGGGGGGTGTCGGGGGGCGCTTGTGAGGCCGCCTACTCCGCCAGCAAGGGCGGGGTTATCGCTTTGACGCGCGCCCTGGCCAAAGAACTCGGTCGCACCGGAATTACGGTCAACGCGGTCGCTCCAGGAGCTATCGCCACGGACATGACCGCCTCCCTCGCAACGGAAGACGCCTCGCAGCTGCTGGATGAAATCCCAGTGGGACGCATCGGCGCCCCGGAGGAAGTGGCCCACTGTGTGCGCTTTCTGGCGCTGCCAGCCTCGTCCTACATAACTGGCCAAGTCCTCAGCCCCAGCGGAGGCCTTGTGACTTAGCACCTCCGGGCCCCCGCTCCCTAGCCCCCGCCCGGCACACTCGCCCTGCCTCCCGCGACCGCCTGTGCATTGCTTATCGGAGAATTGTTTTATGAACCATACGCAGTGCCTGCTGGCTAGTCCGGCACAGGTGCCGCGGAAGGAGGGGGCGGCGGTGAGAAACCACGGTTCTAAACGGAATCGAGAGGCCCAAGCCAAACAAAAAACCCGGGCAAGGCGAAAGGCGCAGCCGCTGCCGGCAGGCATCCGCCCGCGGCTAAACAGAGAAGCCTCCCGACTGGGCATGAATACGGAGGAATACCTGAATTTGCTGCTGACTCTCTCCGAAACCCTGCGCGGCGCCCTGGCACAAGAGGACCACATCGACGCCAAACCGTTGTTGGAACTGATGCAAAACCCGTGGTTCCGGACGATGTTGCAGTGGGTGTGTAAATCGGCCGTGTCCATCGCCAACGGCAATGGAGAACCGAGCGAGGTGGATGAGGGCCAACACCCGCCGCAGGCACCAGATACACCTCCACGCCAACCGATGGGGCCCGCCATGCCGCCGTATGCAGAACGGCCTCGGGCAGCAGATGAGCGGGTCCATGAAACCGGGCCAGCCTTGCCAGGTCCGCCTCAGCCCCACTGGGAGTCACGCCCCCCGTTGCCGGGCTGGCCGTCGATGGGTTGAGCCTGCCTCATTTCGCCTGACTCGGCATCGCCTGGATGCCGAAACGGCGGATGTTCAGGTCCACCCGCACGTCGATTTGGGCGGATCGCATCTGCTGACGCCAAGGATACTGAACCATCGCTTGATGGGTAAGAAAATGCGTGCGGAGGCGGCGTGAGATCGGAATCGGATCCACCTGATATTGATGGTATATCTTTTCCAGAAGCGCCTTCATCTCCTTGGCCATCGATTGATCGAGGTCGCGTTCAATCTGTAGGCTGAACGGCGACCGCTGCGCGGACGGCTCGACCGCACTGGTCAAATCGGCGTCCAGAGGCACGAGAAAACGCACGCGGGGAGGATTCGTCAGCGTCAACTGTTCGCTGGGCGACCGTTCCTTGCGCAAAAACAGGCCTATTGTCTGATTCGGGTGCAGCGGGTCGCGGAAGTCGATTTTTGCGCTGTGCAGCGATCCGTCCAATATCCGCAGATACAACATCTCCCGCCCGTTCAGGTAGGCAATCAGCTTGTCCCCTTGGAACAGGGCGCCGCCAATCCACTCCACCGGGTTGCCGCCGGAGCGAGCCACCTGACCAGGATTGAAATCGACTTTCGTCTCCTCGATAGGCCCCCCTGCCTTGTTGCCCCCTTGACCCGTACCGCCGTCCTGGCCGCTCGACGCTTCGCTTCCGGAGGTCTGGGCCACCTGGCTGTTGACTGCGAAAACAGGCAGCAGGGGGTCCTCGTGCGGATTTTCTATGGCGACCAGAAAATCCTGCAGTTGTTTGGACGGAAACAACCCATCTCGGTTCCCCATGACGAACAGATTGTCGGCCAGGCGCGCCGTGGAGCGCTCCAGCATCAGGTTGTTATTGTTAAAAACGTCCAGAGCCCTTCCCTTGGCCACGGCGACGAACAAGGTCCGCCGAAACTCGCGAAAGCGCACCATCGGTTCCAGGGTCTTTTTCAACCCCTCCTTGGCAAGGCCTTCGCCAAACACCACAATGCTCAAGTGGGACAACGTAACCGTCCGTTCGATGCTCGTGTTGGCCAGGGAGAGAGCCTCCGGAATACTGTGCACGCGAAATGTCACCGGCTGCGTTCCCTTGCCCTGCTCCTTGCCGCTGCCGCCATTACTCCCCTCGTGGCCTTGGGGCGCAGCGATTTGCAAGGTCACGTCGAGCAGGCCGTTAGGTGCCCTGTCGAGACCCACACCGGTGACAAAAGCGAGCTGCTCCAATTCCTGACGGTCAAAACACCCGGTTGACAGGCACAGGCAACAGACCGCCATTATCCATATCCCGCACTTACGCAGGCGGTGCATCGCTTCGGCCACCTTCCTCCACGGCCGTTAGCTTGCCTCCCAACCCCGCGTTTATACCTGCTTTAGCGTATGCGGCGGCCGTTATTCGGCCGATTCCAGCCGATCCTCGTGCACACGTTCCAGATTTCCGTACTCGTCAATCCGGTACATGAACCCGTGGTCAATCGACTCATTGTCAAACAGCGCGGCCTTGCGGGCCCGCTCAACAATCTGAACGAGAGAGCGGTAATCTTCGACAATCACGTCGTAGTCTCGATTCAGACGCTGGTATTGTTCCGCCAACTTCTCGTGCTCGCGGGCCAACCCCTCAAATTTGCTCTTCCATTCAGCTGCCTGGCGTTCGGCCGCTCGCCAGCGCGATGCCCACTGCTGGGCGGTGTTTTTCTCCTGCCGCAAAAAACGCAGCACCTGCGCCCAACTCATCAGCGTCGCCGTGGGGTGATCATAGTCTCCCCCCTCCAACTGCGCCTGAATCTGTTGCGACTTTCTTTCCTTGCGTTCCTCTTTGGCCCCTTCGATGGAGGGACGGTACTGCTTGCGCACCACCGCGTTCCAGCGGAACCCGCAGGCCGCAGCCGTTCTCCCCAAGCGCCGGCTGGCTTCGTTGAATCCCGCCAACTGGGTGCTGCCGTCTCGAATATGGCGAAGCACGATTTCCGCCAAGAGGGCGTCGTCTTCCTGCGTCCAGGCATCCTGTCGCATCGTCCGTACACTCTGTCGCATGTCCGATAGCCTCCTGAAAGCGTGCACAACTCCCTTGTCTCTTTATCCGTTATTCCCAAATAACGATAGATTTAAACAATCAAAGAGGGTCGGCGCACGCTCCGACCCTCATATGCCCAAAACCTCTTCCTCAGGGAACCATTTTGCGCAAGCCGCGCCGGCGATAAATCGCGGGCTCGCAACCGTTGACCATGCGAAACGCGGCCACGCGGCGGGAGTTGGCCCACGGACGCCACCGGAGGACCCGCCACAATATAGCCGCCGCCAACACCGCCCGGCTGCGCCTGAGCACCTGCTGCAGCGTGTAGCCAAGCGCAAGCCAGAGAAACAATCGATAGACCGTCTTCCATGTCTGCATCTCCATCGGCCTCCCCCATGACTGTAGGGTGGCCGACTCGTGTAGGCTCAATCCCCTCCTCGCGCCACGAAGGTTTTCGTCTCCAAGGTGTCCACGCACTCCCTTACCAACCGATCAATATCCAGGCCCGTCTCCGCCCGCTCCGCTTCCTCCGGCCGCGGTTTGGTACGCGGTCGCTTGGGTACAAAGATGGTGCAGCAATCCTCGTACGGGAGCACGGATATGTCGTACGTGCCGATTTCGCGCGCCCGGCGAATGATATCCACCTTGTCCTCGGCTACCAGCGGCCTGAGGATGGGCACGTTTGTCACCACATTGATGGTCCGCAGACTTTCCAACGTTTGGCTGGCCACCTGACCCAGGCTTTCTCCGGTGCACAGCGCCAAGAGCCGGCGCTTGCGGGCAATCGTATCGGCTATGCGCAGCATCATGCGGCGCATCACCGTGATGCCCAGCTCTTCCGGGCAGGCCTTGCGGATGGCCGTTTGGACTTCGGTGAAATGGACCACGTGCAGCTTCACTTCGCCTCCCCAGTTCGCCAGGATCTGCGCCAGGTCCTCGACTTTTTGCAGGGCGCGCTCACTGGTGAATGGAAAGCTGTGAAAGTGTATGGCCTCCAGCCGCACCCCCCGTTTCATCGCCAACCACCCGGCCACAGGGCTGTCGATGCCTCCGGAGAGGAGCAGGCCCACCCGTCCGCTCATGCCGACAGGAAGCCCCCCTACGGCCGGGATTTTCCGGCCGTATATCAGCGCCTCCTGATCTCGAATCTCCACGTAAGCGGTGAGAGCCGGATTGTGTACGTCCACTTTCCAACCGGTAGCCCGCGGCAGCACCAGTGCGCCCAGCCGTTGCGCGAGTTCCGGAGAAGTCAATGGATAGCGTTTGTTGGCGCGTTTCACTTCCAATTTAAAAGTCTTGGCCGTCTCGTGCTGCTGTTCATGCGAATGCAACAGTTCCAACACCTGGTCCCGGATCTCGTTCAGATCCAGGCCACACACCTGGACGGGACTCAATGAGACCAGGCCAAACACGCGCTGCAACCGCTCCGTCACCGCATCGACGGGTGCCCCGTTGAGGTCCACCGACAGCCTGGAGCCGACACGCCGAATCTCCACCTGCGGCCACGCTGTCAGGGCCCGCTTCATGTTGTGCACCAATAGCCGTTCAAACTGGGAACGGTTCTTTCCTTTGAGCGCAATCTCGCCATAACGCGCGATAACGTGATCGACCATCTTCAGGCCCAACCTTTCCTTGATGCATCCCCGGTACCGTACGAGCCCCGCGCCCTCAGTGACTCACAGAATACTGCGAAGCCAGTGTGTTTGTTCCCGTATCACGTCCAAGGCCTGAGCAACCTGCTCGGACGTGGTCCAGCGGGTCAGCGAGATGCGAATCGCCCCCTCCACCGCCGAATCACTCAGGCCCATCGCCACCAGCACATGACTCTGGGTGGCGTGCCCTCCTTTGCTGGAACAGGCCGATCCGGTCGAGACAAACAATCCCTTCGACTCCAACGCGTGCACCAGAACCTCGCCTCTCAAGCCTGGAAACGATACGTTCACAATGTAAGGAGAACGCTCCTGCGGGAGGTGAAGTTCGCATCCAGGGATCTCCCGCAGCCCGGCGACGAGCTGCTGGTTCAACGCGGACACGTGCTCCCAAGCCGCCTCCACTCCGTCGCTCATGACTTCCACGGCGGCAGAGAAAGCGGCGATTCCCAACACGTTCTCGGTCCCGGATCGCAGCCCGAACTCCTGGCCACCGCCGTAGACCACAGGTTCCACACGCACGCCGTCGCGCAGGTACAAGGCACCGATTCCTTTGGGAGCGCCCAGTTTGTGGCCCGAAACGGTGTATAAATCGGCCCGCGCTTCCCGCACCGGATATGGTATTTTGCCAAACGCCTGGATCCCGTCCACGTGAAAACGCACCTTCGGGTTGTCCGCCAGCGCTTTGCCAATCTGCTCCACGGGCATGCGGGCGCCCGTTTCATTGTTCACGTGCATCACCGAGACCAGGACCGTATCGTCGCGCACAGCCGCCAACACGTCTTTGGCGGCCACGCAGCCGTCCGGCTGCGGCGGCACGTATGTTACTTCATACCCTTGTCTTTCCAGAGCCCGCAGGGGTTCCAGAACCGATGGATGCTCCACCGCCGTGGTGACGACATGGCGGCCGCGACCAGACAACATACGCGCGGTGCCGAGCAGGGCCAGGTTGTTGGCCTCCGTGCCGCTGCCCGTGAAGACAACCGTCCCTCCGGCCGCCCCCATCATGCGCAAAACCTGCCGACGCGCATTGGACACGACCTCCTCCGCCTCAATGCCCTTTCGGTGCAGGGAGGAGGGGTTGCCAAAGATCGCCATGCGCTCTTTGATCACGTCCTGCACATGCGGCAAAAGCGGCGTTGTCGCCGCGTTGTCGAAGTAAAGTTCCATCCACTCCAGCCCCTTTTGCGATACAACATTCTAACACAAAAACCGGACGAGCCACATGGGCTGGGTCAGCCCATGGAGGACAGGTCCGGTGAAGTCGTTCCGCTGGGAAACGGCGGGATGGGACAGTACGGAGAAAGACCTACCAGGCGGTCCCGGCAATGGTCCGTGTCGACCCAACCGGGGCCTCCTCGCCAACGGGTGCGGCCACGCGTTTGGCCAGGTCCACCATCCGGCAGGCGTAACCCCATTCATTGTCGTACCAGGCCAACAGCTTCACTTGGCGCCCACCGACGACCATGGTCGCCGTGGCGTCGACGATGGCGGACCTCGCATCCCCATTGAAGTCCACGGAGACGAGCGGGTCGTCGACGACGCCCAGAACGCCCGCCAGCTCCCGATTGGCGGCGTCACGCAGCGCCGTGTTCACCGTCTGCGCCGAGACATCGGTGGTCAACCGCAGGACGCAGTCCAACAGGGACACATTGGGAGTGGGAACACGTACGGCTATCCCGTCCAAACGCCCCTGCAGTTCGGGCAGCACCAAGCCGATGGCTCGCGCTGCCCCGGTGCTGGTGGGGATGATGGATTGTCCACAGGCGCGCGCCCGGCGCCAGTCCGAGTGCGGGTTGTCCAGATTGCGTTGGTCGTTCGTATAGGCATGGATGGCGGTCACCAAACCACTTTCAATCCCGAACACTTGGTGCAACACCTTGGCCACTGGCGCCAGGCAGTTGGTGGTACACGACGCACCGGACACAATGTGATGACGATGCGCGTCGTACATATCCTCATTGACCCCGACCACAATTGTCACATCCGCGTCATCCGGGGATTTCATCGGCGCTGTCACCACCACCTTGCGCGCCCCTTGCTCCAAGTGCAGAGCGGCTCCATCCCGGGTCCGAAAGCGGCCAGTGGCCTCCACCACCACATCCACCTGCAGCTCCTCCCATGGCAGTTCGTGTGGATGTCGAGTGTTGAAAACGTGGGTTTCGCGCCCGTTCATCGTCCACCCCGCCGCTGTTCGCTCCAGAGGCTCCAAAAAGCGGCCATGGACCGAGTCATAACGCAGGAGATGCATCAGCGTGTCCGCATCCGCAGTTCCGTTGACAGCCACAACCAAAATGTCGTCCAACTCCGCGGCCCGCCGGTAGACCATACGACCTATCCGTCCAAAGCCATTGATGGCCATTCGGATCGCCATGTCCGTGTCACCGCTCCTTCACATACAGGCTGATAGTTCCGCCCTTTATATTACGCAATATCCCTGTTTTATTCCATACTATAATTTGATTTCAGGTCAATTATAATGTCATATTTGGGGTATCCGGCGACACATGTGGAGGCATAATCGAAAAAAAGAAGCGCCTGTCCGGACAGGCGCCATCTCTTTTGGATAGAATGTATATCTTCAGCGCATGGAGAAAACGTAGTGCAGCCCCAGCACCAGGAACAGCACCCCCGCGACTAGACAGACGACGGCCAATCCCCGCAGCACATGTCTTCACTCCCCCGCCCGGAGCTCCAAGACAGAAAACCGCTCACCCATGAACGTGGGCAATGTCAAGCGCTTTATTTGCTCTGCCACGTTCGGCCACGCGGCCGTGGCGGCCAGCGCCTCGGCTGCTTGCAAAATACCTTCGTGAAGCAAAAATTGCCCCTGCGAGCGGAGCGGCAAAACGGTAAACCCGGACGCTGCAGCGGTTTCCCGTACTTGCGTCCAGTTGACGTCCGCAGTCACATCCACAGCTCCCGGACAGTCCAGGATAGCGTCCAGGTCAAGCACCCGGTGGCCCTGATACCCGCGCAGAGTCCCGTTTGGCCGCACCCCAGCCTGCCACTCCTCCCTGGTGATGCCATAGTCGAAAAAGACGCAGGACAGCGGAACGGCCATCCTGCGCAGGTGATGAAAAAATTCGGTCAACGATACCGCAACCTCCGCCTGGCAGTTCACGGGACAGTCGACGTAACGATAGGCCAGATCCGTCACTAGGCCATCCGTTGGCCGCCAAATCAACGCCAGGCGGTTGCGGGCTTCATCCCAAACCACCCAGGCCTGGTCCCAGCCGTCGCGTCTGCGGCGAACACGCTCCACCGGCAAGGCGTCCAGCACCTCATTGCCCACCACCAGCGTGGGCCAATCCGCCAGGATGTCGTCCCACACCACCTCGGGAAAGGTGCGCAGGCGTTCACGCTGCAGACGCCGCAACCCGGGCGCCCGCTCAACAAGGACATACCGCAACTCACAAACCTTGTCCATTTGCGTCCGCCAGGCGGAGAGAAAAGCTTGCGCGAACTCGCCCTGGCCAGGGCCGATTTCGACCACCTGCAGGTATCGCGGTCGTCGCCACCGCCGCCAAACCCGCTCCGCCCACAAAGCCAGCGTGTGGGCAAACAGAGGCATCCCGGAAGCGGTGTAAAAATCGCCGCCCTCTTCACCGATGCGGACACGCCGGTTATAGTACCCGTCCTCCCCGTACAGGGCCAGGCTCATGAAGCGGGCGAACGTAAGCCCGCCCGCCCTTCGCACCTCTTGTACCAGACCCGCAGCCACCATGCCTCAATCGTTCAACTGAATCACGTCGTCGATGAGCCCGTACGCCTTTGCCTCATCCGCCGACATGAAGTGATCCCGGTCCGTATCCTCCTCTACACGCTGAAGCGGCTGACCGGTGCGTTCGCTGAGGATCTGGTTCAGACGCTGTCTCGTACGGATGATATGTTCAGCGTGGATTTTGATGTCGGAAGCCTGCCCGCGGGCCCCACCCAGGGGTTGGTGAATCATCACTTCCGAGTTCGGCAAGGCAAACCGTTTTCCCTTCGTGCCGGCTGCGAGCAGCACCGCCCCCATGCTGGCCGCCATGCCGACGCAAATCGTGGAGACATCCGGTTTGATGTGTCGCATCGTGTCGTGGATGGCCAAGCCTGCGCTGACCGATCCGCCCGGGCTGTTGATATACATCTGAATATCCCGCTCCGGGTCGTCCGCGGCCAGAAACAGCAACTGGGCGACCACGGCGTTGGCCACCTCGTCGTCAATGGCGGTGCCCAAAAAGATGATGCGGTCCTTCAACAACCGCGAATAAATGTCGTAGCTGCGTTCTCCTCGGCTGGTCTGCTCAATGACAATCGGCACCAAGCTCATCGGGTAGTTCCCTCCTCACTCATTAGCACCTATCTTGGACACATCCAGTATGCCGTAGTCACCGCAATTAGTCAAGGTAAGTCAAAGTCAAATCCAGTTCGCATCGGATGGGCTCACTCTCCTAATACTAGGGTCGTGGCCGATGCGCGGGCCATGCTGTAAACGGATGGGTGAAAGGAGGGAAAGTCCGTGAAAAACAACATCAGCGCACCCGACCGTTACTTGCGGTTGATGGCCGGTCTGATGGCCTACGGCAGCGCCAGCGCCATGCGCAGAGGCAGCGTGGGAAAGAGCATCCTGATGGCGTTTGGCGCCATGAAAGTGGCGGAAGGCGTCACCGGGTGGTGCCCGGTCACAGAGCTGGTGGGACGCCTGACTCGCACAGAAAGCCGAGATGCCCAGTATTCGAATCCTGCGGCCGAGTCATCCGTGCGCCGGCAAAGCAACAAGGAAAAGGGCGAGCCAGAGGGCGGCCGCGACCTGAAGGCCCAAAGGCGGAGTGATAACAACCGGCAATCCCGTTCGGCCGATGCGGACTCCATCCCTGAACACACGCACACAGACGAAGATGTGTGATCACCAAGAGCGTGCCGGCGGGGTTCGCCAACGGACGGGAACCCCGCCCCGCTCAGGCAAACTGGCGAAAGCGCACCCCGTATTTCCCGTGTCGCGTCTGATACACCTGCACCTCGTCAGCGTGCACAGGACCACGGATGCGCTCGTCCGCTTCAATCCACATCACCGCACAGTACGCTTCAAACTTAGAATCGTACAGGCCGGCAAAATACACCCATCGGCTCATCGGCTTCGCCTCCCCCGGGTTCATAGTATGCGCCCCGGAGCGGCCGCCTCGCCACTCCAATCGTTACCTTCTCCTCGCGGGCGGCGGTTACAGGTACACGCGGTCCCCGCCCAGCGGAATCACATTTTCCCGTCCGATGGCGTGCCGCGCTATCATCATCGCCTCCCAATTTCGACCGTGGTACGAAGCGCACAAGCGCTCCAAAACCTTTACGTGGAAGCCCGCATCCCAAAGCGAAAACATGGTCGCCAAAACCGACAGTTCACTGTCCACACCGCCGACATGCACTTCTTGTACACCGTGCTCAAGAAGTATCCGCCGAACCTCGTGCGTGAACCCGGAATACGTGGACTTTTCAATCACCTGGGCCCGTGGGTGCGACAGCAGCAGGGTGTTCTCTCCTCCCAAGTCGTCGTACACCCAGCGCGTCAGCACCACGGCTGCGTAGTCCTCCGCGTGCTCATCGAGGAACTTCTGGCACAAGCGTGCAATGTAGTCGAGGGAACTGCGCAGGAACTCTTCCTGCACATCCAACAGGATTAACCCTTTTTTGACCATGTCCACCCCCCCAAACGGCCTGGCCCCAATTGCGTCTCCATCTCCAGCCTGGCCCGAGCTCAATCGATCACGTATTATGGTACCATGAGGAATATTCAAAAGGAACCGAACAGGCGGCTCGTCTCTGCATTGGGTGGTATGTGCGCGAATGGGACCACAACGACAGCGGCGGCATCACCAGCTCGCAGTTTCCTCTTTCTCCCCCTTGACTTCTATCTCGCGAGCAATTTTGCTACAATAAATATGCCTCGGAATGTCCCATAGCGCCCGCGCTGGGGACGGTCAGCCTGCATACGGTGGAACAGGACCGGCACGCACCGTCAGGATGTTTGCCAAGCCAGTCGATGGGAGGGGAGCATCGTGATCGCCAAGGAAGATATTCTGCACTTGAAGACGAAGATACTCCCGGCCGGCGCAGAAATGATCCTGGACTTCTTGTCCTCGTATCTGCAGCAAGTGGAACTAACCAGCATAGTCCTGGAGAACGTGCCGCTGTTGATCATCGGCCGCCACGGGATGATTGCCCGCATTCCAAACGGCGGTGGCATCCAGAAGGCGAGCCAGCCGAAGGACATCATGGCGCTGCTCCAGTCCTATATGCCGAAAAACGAGAAACTCTACCTGTTCGTCAACCTGCCCGACTTGCCTTTGCCGGCAGAGGTGGCGGACGTCATCCGTGAAGTCGAGGCCCGCGCTGCGCGCAAGTATGAATTGAAACAGATTATCGACGAAGCGCTGGACCAGCGGGACAAGCAGCGGTTCTTCGAAGCCGTGCGCGAGTGGCAAGAGTTGATGGAGTCCGAAGATCCGCCGACCATGCGGCGGTTTTAGCCGGAGAAATGGGAGGTCCGCCCCTTGTTGGACAGCGGCATGGTTCTTTACGATGAAACAGAGGCCACGACCACGAGATATGTGGGTGTCGTGGGCCAATACGAGCGGTACGACTTGGCCATCACAAGCACCGGCCACTTTTACGGGAAGTCCCTGGTGACGTCAATTTCGTCGGGACGTACCGCCATTCTGGGAACGGATGATCTGGTGAACATCCCGTACCTCATGCAGGTTTTCGCCTTGACGGATGAAAGAGCAGCCCAGGAACTTTCGGAACTGCTCCAAGAGAACATCTGAGACCGGTGTCGCCCGCGGGCGACGCTGGTTTTTTGCGCACGCCGACGCCCGTGACTGAATCACGGGTGCCGAACCAGGGAACCTCATCAAGCTTTCCCCATCTTCAGCTGGTCGCCGTAGCGTTCCACAAACAAGGCAGCCGCTTGCTCTTGTTCACGCCCCACCAGACTGGTCAATTCCGGCTTGTTTCCCGTATTGTCGATGCGGAACAGGGATACCTCCAAGACAGCGGCACCTGGCGCATAATAGGCGCCATAGGCGGCTTCGCCAGCGTGGAAGTAGGCGCCGAGCGCCAACTGCTCCGTCTGCCCGTCGGGCTCTTCGACCGCGGCGAAGAAAATGGGTTCCACCTCGTCCAGCACGCGGTCGGTGAACAACCGTCCCGGAAACGATAAGTGCAACCCCTGCCGGCTTTGCTGGCCGATGACAAATAACAACCTCTCATCGTCGCGGCGAAACCGAACCAACGCGAGATGGGCGTCTTCGTACCAAAAGGCATACACGTCGGCGTCTGTGAAGGTCAACCAAGCAGGAGTCTGTTCGCGGTGCGCATTGTGAGTACCCTGCTCCCATCCCGCCGGCAAGCTCATCGCTCCGCATCCTCACGCTCTTTTGCCAAGGCTCGGTCAAAGTTTTCCTTGGTCTCCGAGGCACAGATATACAACATGAAGAGGGTGGCAAGCGCCGCCACCGCCATACCGAGCAGTCCCATAAGCAGCCCCCGCTCCCGTTTTATGTATAGAATACTGATGATTCGGTCCAGGGTCAATCGCCGGATGAGACGGTCTTGGCTTTCTGGGTTGCCGTCGGACTCGCCGTGTTTTCTGTGGCCGAGCGGCGTGCACGCAAACAAGGCGTCCTCGGCCATTATTGATGGTTGGGGAACGTTATACCCGGCGAACTGGCCGTTCTGCAGCGAAATGTCCGTTTTGACCGACCGTTTGCCTGGCCTTATAATGAATGTCAAGAGTGGAACTGGACACGGATTTATACAGGTGCGTCGCTTTTCCTTTCTGGCCGCACAGGTGCAAACCGTCGCGGAAGGAGTGGCCGCTGTGCTGAGGTGGGCGAAGGGCCAATGGGTGCGCTACAGCCTGTACGCCTTGCTGTTCCTGTTTGTCATCCTGGGGGTTAGCCTGCATTCCTATCCGTTGCTCATGGCTTTGCTGGTTGTTGGCATCGCGATGGCCGTATTGGCAGACAAAATGGAGAATTCTCCTAGCGATCCGTACAAACGTTTCAATGACAAGCACCATCGCCTGAATCGCTGACCGCCACGGGAGGCTCATGAATGGACCGAAATGAACTGTGGATGCAAGCTGAAGAGCTGGCGGACATGATTCTGCAAACCCCGGAAATTCAGCGCTACCAACAGGCAGAATCCAGGTTGCAGGAACATCCACAGGCTCAATCCTTGATGCGACGCTTGCGTTCGCTCCACGAACAAATCGAGGAATTTACCGTGCGCAAGGTTCCGGAAGCGTACTACCGCCACCTGACGCAAGAATCCGAGGCGGTCCTTCAGGAATTGGAACAAATTCCTGTGGTACGTGAATTCCAACAGGCTCAATCCGCAGTCAACGACCTGCTGCAAGCGGTCAGCGAACGCCTGGGTCAAGCTGTGCAGGAGCGGATGACAGATACCCCTGACCGTCTCTGACGAGCGCTGGTCATCTTCGTGAGCGGGGAGGTTTGTGTTTCCAGGCGGAGCATGATAGTATGAGGGCATTCTCCTCAAACGGAACCAGAAAGAAGGATGGGCCGATGACGGAACATAACCATGAGCACCATGACCATGATCACGGACACGAGACCGAGGAACTCATTGTGCTTCAAGATGAAGATGGAAACGAGCACAATTTTATCTTGAGCGACTTCATCTCGGTCGAAGATAAGGATTACGCGGTCCTGCTGCCGGCTGACGAAGACGATGATGAAGGCGTCATCATGAGACTTGACGGCGAAGATGGAGACGATGTCGTCCTGGCCATCATCGAGGACGAAGAAGAATGGCAAAAAGTTGTCGATGCCTACAACGAGTCCCTGCTGTCGGATGACGAGGACGACGACCTCGAATAAAGAAACCTTGTACTTCTGTGAAGTGGCGCGCTGGAGACATGTTCTGCAGCGTCGCCTTATTTTTTACGGACGCCACGCTGACGCGTGACTGGCCTCTCATCCACCATGCACCTGTGCCGGTTGACAGTTCGCTGTCTGGCCTCTATTGTTTATAGGTGGGACAGGCAGTGATGCTGTGATCCTGGCTAGACAGCCGCGGACAAATCCATCCTGTAAGGGAGTAGCTGCCGCGAAAGCTGCATTCGCGGACGAAGCGTGCCGTCAATACGGTGCGGTGGACAGAAGTGGACATTGCAAATCCAAGGCCCCGCACCCGGTACCTTACATAGCGTCGGGACAGGCCAGACGGCTTGCCCTCCCGATCCTGTGAGCGAGACTTACAGTCTGAGGAATATGGCGGTCGGTACGTGCGCATGGCGCAAAACGGACAGACTGACCTTCATCAGACTGTGGTCTCGCTCTTTTGTTTCATCGTACACCCGGAGGAGGATACCCATGAATTGGTACTTGCTTGTGTTGAACGTGGTTCTGGTCAACATCATCCTGTCCGGGGACAACGCACTCGCCATCTCACTGGCCGCCGACAGGCTGCCGCCAGCGATGCGCAAACGAGCCATTGTACTGGGCAGCGTCTTGGCCATCCTGCTGCTGATTGGGTTTACCGCCCTCGGTACGTTCATCATCCAAATCCCGGTCCTGAAAACCGCCGCGGGTGCACTGTTGATGTGGATTGCCCTGCGCTTGGCGATAGAGCAGCTTCGCAAGCCCGAGAACACGCGGGAAACGCGGATCGCAGCGCCTGATCGGCTTTGGAAAGCCATCGGCACAATAGCGGTGGCCGACCTATGCATGGAGCTGGACAACGCGATGGCTATGCTGGGCGCCGCGGATGGACGATTCAGTGTGTTGCTGGCCGGCTTTCTCTGCACGATTCCGTTTCTAATTCTGGGCAGCCAGGTGATGACAAAGGTGTTGGACAAGCTGCCGTGGATGATCTTCCCGGCCGCCGGTTACATCGCATGGATTGCCGGGAACATGACAGCGGACGACGCAATCTACGCGCATCTATCCTGGACCCCCATGCTTGAGCGGTGGATACCTCTGTTCTGCCTGTTGGTGTTCTCCTGCATCATCGCCGTCTCCGCGTGGCGATCCAGGCGGTCCAAAAGCAGGTTTGACGCGGCGCTGCGAGAATCGCCCTCCCTCGACAGGCTGGCCAAGTAAGCGACAGGGGCTAAAGCCATGCTCCGTTATCCCCTGCCCTACATCCTGCAAAAACTGGGCGTCCAGGACAGAACTTGGGCGCATTCGTCGCCTGGCGCAGCGGACACCACAATACTGACAAAACGAACGCGAATCATGGATGATTCCCTTTCCCGTAGTGACGTGCGACCGCGTGAAACGCCTGCTTGCGTTCCCAGCGCGGAGAATGCTGCGAGGCCGCATCGTTTCCTGCAGGCCAGGTACGGACCAGGCTGTAGCTGGCGGTGTCCAAGTCGTAACGCGGATCGATACTCGAAGGATAACTGGGGCTGACAAATGTGTAGACGAACGCACCGTCGACTCCCTCGCTGTCGAACAGCTCCAGCAGCTCGGTCAGGTACCGTGCCTGCACGCTCTCGTCACGTGTAAGCGGCTTGCCGAGGCGCCAAGGTGTGGATTGCCGATTGACCACCATCCATCCCATGCCACCGAGGTCGTCTGCGCCGACATACGTGCAACATCCGAATTCGGTCACGACAACGGGCTGGCCGAATTGCGTGTAGTTGCGGATGAGGCCGGGAAACTCTTGCCTATTGTTCCCGTCGCGGTAAGCGTCGATGCCGACGATGTCGAAGTTCCGCCAATCGATATCCTCCCACAGCCCCGATGCGTAGGTCAATGGCCCCGCGAAGCGGCGACGCGCCTCCGTTGCGACGCGGGCCAAAAAGGTGTTCAAACGCTCTTCGGGCGATCCGTTTGCCAGCATGTCGGCGGTCCAACGCGAAGGATCCGACAAAAACGCCAGGCGGTCAAGCAGGCTGTCTCCAGGGATCAGGCCCGACATGAAGACGCTCAGTTCGCACCCGAGAACGAGCACCACCTGACTGCCCACCTTGCGCAGGTCCTCGCAGGCCGAGGCGGCCTCCAGCATGTTTTGGAATGTCTCTTGCTCGTTGGCATTATGAACCGATGGGGAAAACCACACCTCCAATCCATGTCGACATGCGGCACCTGCGGCCAGCTTCAGCCGCTCTATGTCCTGGCCGGTGATGCGCACGGCATTGCAATGCAATTCTTTCGCAATCACTTGCATCTCCTGTTCCACAAGGTCCAGGGGCAACGTCTCGCGTGTGAGTCCACCATTGATGACAGGGGTTCCAACGTCGTAGGTCACGCCTCGGATTCGCATGTTTTCTAACGGCATCCTTTCGAAATTTAAGACTTTTGGCCATATCGTCAAGTTGCGGAGACTGGCCAGAGGTGTTGCCCCACAGGGCTATCCCCCACACTGTATCACAATAGCCGCTCGCCCGTCTGCCCCCCTTGATGCCCCAGCGGCGTCAAACCACAAAAAAAGACCGCCCAGTTAGTTCTGGGCGATCTCGCCGAAAACCTCGTGTCTCTCGGGCTGTCATG
>NZ_BCRP01000004.1 GCF_001552655.1 Alicyclobacillus kakegawensis NBRC 103104
ACATCTGGTCATTTACAATCATTCACTATTATTGGCGTTACAAATCCCACCGTAAAACAGGCGTTAGCTCAACGAGCGGAAAGTACGGCAATTTTGGAATGCGGATATTTATTTATCTTCTGCGTTGATTTTTATCGTATTATGGCAACCATTGATGATAATAAAAAAGAAAAAATGAGAGAAAATGTTAGTTTTACTTACTTCTTTCAAACCGGCATTACGAGTACCGCGATTGCTGTGCAAAATGCGAATTTAGCAGCTGAGTCTATTGGGCTAGGGACTGTAATTCTAGGAGGAGTTGGTGCGGTTCCAGAGCTGGATGAGTGGCTGGACCTACCGGGAAACGTAATCCCCTTAGTTGGATTAGCTGTTGGTGTTCCAGATGAAATGCCGGAACAAAAACCACGTTTACCTCAGTCCGCCATATTCTTTGAGAATAAATACAATCGCGATCTAAAGGATATGGTGGAAAAATACGATAAATGTATAGAAGAGTATTATGCACATCGTACGAGTAATCAACGGATAACGAATTGGTCGCAGAGAAATATGAATATGCTAACTCAGGATATACCGTTTGAGTTTTATAGCGAATATGTTAAGCGCAAAGGATTTGCTTTAAAGTAGACTGTTATTCCCGCGTCCCCGGTCTCAGGATAAGGCCTCGACGCTCCTTGTCCGCTCTCCGGTGCTCTTCGGGATGGGTCAGTTCGGTGCCGTGCTTTCCCTCTTTGCAGCGAGCTTCTGGCGCATGGGTCTACCGCCTTGCCGGCACCACCACAGGGGCCGTACAAGACCAGGTTTCATTTCCTTCAAACTCGGCATGAGTTTATCAATAAATTTGGAAGTGGGGAATAGCGGGGGCGGACAAAAGGACGAGAGTGAGGCAATGCCACTGCGAACAACTTGGAATAGTACTGTTCTACCCAACATCCAATAGCTTCTCGTTGTTCCCATTCCAGGTATTCTGCTTTCCATAAGTTACGGCAGGCGGCCTCTTTGGGGAGGTAACATTGAGCACTCTGCTTCGTACAACGAATACGATGGTGTGGTTTCTGATGTTGGCGTTCCGGTTCCAGAGTTGAAGTATCCGGGATTGATTGTCCATGGCATTAGCGTCGATTGGTATGCAGGAGATCATATGGTGATTGATGCAGATGGATTGCTTCGCGTTACTCCAAACGCCTATCCAAGCGAGATATCTCTAACGATATACAAAAATTTGGATCAGACTATTTATTTAAACGGACAATCGTTAACTGGCCCAGACAGCAAGATCATAAGCATCGATGGACATGAGGCGAAGATACTGACCTTTGAGTACAGAGACGCAAATTCAGGCGTTCAAAATGCATATTACTTAAGTTGGGTACAGGGGCCATGGACTTGTGTTCTTAGCGCGGTTGGAGATGATATTTTTCAGTCGGATGTAACTAAAATTGCACATGCAATCATGGATACAGACCATGCACGACTTTCAAACTAAGCAGTACACACCTGCATCAGTTGCCACTAACATACGCCCAAATTCAGCGTTAAGTCCATCCCTGCTTCCGGTGGTAAACGGGTATGTAACATCGCATCAGGGATGTTCTGTCCGGATTTTTTTGCAAGTTAGTCTATATCATTAAAGAAGGGATCGGTATCTCTTAAGCCCCGAAATTGGATTGGACAATCTCCCCGCATGCCACTCCCAGTACTCCCTTCATAGTTAGGCATTGATGTCTTTTTATCCATTGGTATCAGGGAAGGTCCCAACGAATGCGACACTGACGTACAATTCGGGAAGATGCGAATGACGGCGCTCTCGGCGCCGAATCTCCGCGTTGAGCCGCTCGACGCTGTTGGCTGTTCATGAGCCGCGCGTGATAGCGTCCGGGCCACAAGCACGGTCGCCGCGTCTTCAACCCCCTCTTCTAGAAGACTTATTGATTTTAGTGTCTTTGCGGAGTAATCCGTGTGACGGTTCGTTCAACAGCCATTGATGGGGGATCGTAGACGTGTAAATTGGTAAGATGGATTGAAGGAGCCGTATGCCTTAATTAGGCACGCACGGACCTGTGAGGGGGGCAATTTCGAAGACTGAGGGAAAGAAAGAGTCTTGTCTCTACTCGACCATTTTCGAAGACTTATATAAAGGATTTGCAGGGAGCCGAGTTGCTGCATCCAGCTCATATGCGAAGTCCCAGTTAAGTCCCGGTTCTTAGGCGTGGAATCTGTGCGGGAATCTCACTGTGACCGAATAGCCGTGCGACCAGCATCGGTTTCAGGTTGAGGTTTTAGGTCCCTGCTTGGGAAGGAGTCAGCCATTGAAGCGCTTTCTTTGGGCAGCTTACGGTATGTATTTCCTGGGCGGAATGACGACTGTGTTTTTTGGTGCCATCATGCCGGAATTGCTTTCCCACTACCACACCACGTACACGTCGGGCGGGTTCTTGGTACTGCTGCAATCCATCGGATTTATCATCGGCGTTCCAATCACCGCGGGCTACATGAAACGATGCCATTATCGATTTATCCTGTCTGGATCGGCGTTGGCGGTCGCGGTGGCGCAGATGGGCATTCTCTGCTTGCCTCACTTTTATTGGGTGGAACTGCTCGTGGTCTTGAATGGCATTGGCACCTCGGCGCTGGAGACGGCTGTGGCTTCCTACGTGATGGAACTGTTCGCTGGAAGACGCGCGATATTCATGAGTCGCTTGGAAGTGGCGTTTGGAGTTGGGGCACTCACTATGCCGGCCGTTGCCAGCGCACTGGTGGCTATGCACGGGTGGAGGTTGACCGCTTTGCTGGTGGGCGGATTTGCCGTTGTGCTTGCCGTGGTTTGGGCCTCCACCTCAGTTTTCTTGCAACCAGCAACCGTGGCGGTGGAGGGGCAAATGGACGCCCACACGGCCGCACCTCCGATCTTCAAGGGGAGGGCTGCCAAGTTGTCTGTCCTCATGTTGTTTCTGCTCATGGTCTTTGTCTACGTGGGGGTCGAGGGCAGTCTGAACAGTTTTCTGCCGAGCATCTTCACGGTGTATCTCAAGACTCGTCCGTATTTCGCGTCCCTCAGTTCCTCGGCGTTTTGGATGGCCATGGTGTCCGGGCGGATGGCCATTGGTTGGATAGTCCGCCGTGTCAGCTACGAACGTTATTTGTTCGGAAGCCTTGTTCTCGGACTTGTGTTTATTTTCCTCTTGACGCAGTCCAGAGCCCTATGGGTGTCTTACCTCACGGTTTGCGGGCTGGGTTTGTCGATGTCCGCCGTGTATTCCATCACGATGGTGTATGCGAACCACACGTTTCCAGGAATGGAGCGCATGGTTACGAGTGCAGTCACGGCCTTCGCGGGAGTGGGTGGAGCGGTGTTCCCGGCTGTGATTGGATACGCCATGGATCACTTCCTGCCCAGTCAAGTCTTATGGATGATGTTGGGCTTTGTCGCGGTACTGTTGATTCTATTCCTTACTATATATGGATGTCTGCGCGTGATGCGTCAACGCACTGCGGTGAAAGGGAGCAAGCACCCGGATTCGACGTGATCCCGTTCTGCATGCGGCCGGGTGCCCAGCTTCGCGCCCTCACTTCGCATCTTGCAGTGTATGCCTGATGTTGGGGCGCGGCCTGCGCCCGACCATCCACTCGATGCCGAGCATCACCACGATGAGGATGATGAGCAACACGAAGGCAGGTGCGTAGCTGTGCGCCGCATCGTGGATGGACCCGATAACGATGGGGCCCAGGGCACCGATGACGTATCCCACAGACTGCACCATCGCCGACCATGAGCTGGCCTCCGATGCGGTCTCGGTGGCATCGATGGGCAAGAGCAGGGTGAGCGTGAACAGGCCGCCTGCGCCGACGCCTAGGAAGAGGGCGGCGACAATGGGGTTCACCGGCGTGAAGACGAACAAGAGCAGGCCCACCAGTTCGGAGAGGCTGCACAGCATCAACCACGGACGGCGGTCTGGATGGCGGCGCGTCAGCATTGAGATGATAGAGGACATGGGAATTTGCACCAAGGTGAACACGGTGCTCACAACGCCTGCAAACGCCGCGTTGTAGCCCATGGTCTGTACAACGGGCGGAAGCCACGCCGTGAAGACGAAAAACAAAAATCCCATCAGGCCAAACAGCGCAGTGATGAGCCAAGCATGGCCGGACGTCCATGGCAACGGTGCATTCTGGACGGCCGATTCGTGATGGTGCGTGGCACTCGGATGGAGGACGGCCGCGAACCAAAAGGGGATGGCCACGATGGCGAAGATGGCCCAAAAGGACAGTGCGAGTTGCCATGAGCCGAACTCGGATTGGATAGGAACGGTCAGGCCAGAAGCGGCGGCCGCTCCAATGACCAATGCGGCCGAATAGAGTCCAATCATGCTCGACATGTGGCGCGGGAAATGGTGCCTTACAAACCCGGCGAGCAAGGGCCCCACCGCTGAAATTCCAAGGCCAATCAAGACTGTGGTCAGCAACAAGTATCCGGTCGAGTGCGTGAACCACCGCAACAGGGTCGCGATGGCAAGGAGAACCATGGAGGCCGCAATCACTCGCTCCATGCCAAAGCGGCTGGCGTAGCGTACGATGATCGGAGAAAAAATGCCCATGCAAAAGACGGGTATTGAGGTCAACAGGCTGGCCACCACAGAGTTCATGTGCAGTTGATGGCTCAACGTATCGAGGATGGGAGAGACGGAAGTGATGCCAGGCCGCAGATTTAACGAAGCCATGAATAAGGCTGCAACCAAGACACTCGTGCGTGTTTTCATTGCTCAGAGCCTCCTGGAACGGGGAGCCCGTTCTTGTTCTCGGTGTCACGGCGTACCTGTGAAGCATCTTTAACAATGCGATGAAATCAATCGTAGAGCATGAACTGCACTCCGGGTGTTCTTTCCTGTGCATAGAAGGTGCAGGGCCGGCGTCAAGCCTCCCTCTTCTAAATTGTATACGATACGCTTGGGTATGGCCTGTCCACCCAATCTGCTGCCTCCGACCGGTGGGTCCCGTCTTCATGGATGTCCGTATCCTGTCGTGGGGCGGGTGCTATTGGCGGCGCTTACACGGTGTGCTACGATGGCCGTGACGGGTTGCATGAGGCTTGGCGCCGCCATGGGCTTGAGCGTTGCTTGCCCCGAGGAGGCGTTGGTTCTGGCCCAACCGGTTCGGATTGGCATGGGTGCCGGACAACATCGGAAAGGCACCCGCCCAGGATGACGGAGAGTGCGCTCGGTATCCCGCCACTTCGTGGAGTGGGCAAGCCGGCCGCGAGGTGGTAATCGATTGGTCGCTGTGAAGCCTACATGAATGGTGAGGGGGTAAGCTGGTGCAGAAGGGATTGACTCGTGCCGGAGTGGGTGCGGTTGGCTCTTTGGAAGCGTTTATTGAGCTTGCGGCGGCGTACGGTTTTACCAGCGTGGACGCTGCAGGCGAAGAATTGGTTGGCTTGGTGGAGCGCCATGGTCAGGAAGGCGCCCTGGCCCTGCTTCGGGAGCACGGGGTCAGCATCGGCAGCATGGGTCTGGTCGTGGAGTGGCGTCGGACGGAGGCTGAGTTTCGCGCCGGCCTGTCGCTTTTGGCGCAGCACGCGGCGGTGGCCAGTGCGCTCGGGTGCACGCGCAGCTGCACGTACATCCTACCATCGACCGACGAGAATCCCGCTCACTTCCTGGCGATTGCCACCCGCCGGTTGCGCGCCTGCGCTGAGATCCTGGGGGCCTTCGGCATGCGTCTGGGATTGGAATTTGTCGGCCCGCACCACCTGCGTGAGGCCGGGCGCCATCCGTTCATCTGGGATTTGCACAGCACGCTGGATTGGATTACGGCTATAGGCAAGGACAACGTCGGGCTGTTGTTGGACGCGTTTCACTGGTACACGACGGGCGCGACGGTGGACGATATCCGCGCCTTGCACAGCCGGCAAATCGTGCACGTGCACATCAACGACGCGAAGGATGTTCCCGTCTCCGAGGTTCGGGACAATGATCGGCTGTTCCCCGGGGAAGGAGTCATCAATCTGGTCGGCTTTCTGCGGGCCCTGGCCGACATCGGCTACGACGGTCCGGTTGCGCAAGAAGTCTTGACGCCCGCACCCCTTACGGAAGACAGCCGCGTCTTAGCCGCACGGTCGCAGGCGGCCTTTGCCCGTCTCTTTTCAGCGGCCGGCGTTTGATGCGTTTCAACCCGTTCCGGGCCGTCCGCAGGCGGACGGGATAGGTGTCCGGCGCCGGTGCTCAATTCATCGCGTTAGGCTTCATCTTTCTGGATGATCCCTCTCCGCAGCAGAGAACTCGCCCGCATGCCAGACCTCTTTATGTTACATGATATAACACAAATGGTTGCGCAAACAGAGGGTTCACGCGTAAATTCAACATGTGGCCAGGATTTCTATGTAAGGTCCAGTAACTTCAGAGGGAATTTGGTCATAAAAAATAACATATAAACGCGGTCCATCGACTGGAGTCCAGGGGGTGCTTCGGTGGAGAGCAAGTTCGAATACCTAACGTTGTCTCGTTCGGATCTCACCAGGTGGCCGACTGTGTTAAGCGAAGTCCGCGAATTGGTCGAACAGGGATACATCAAAGTCGTGGATATCCGCCGTCATCAAGACCACTTGCTGATTGTGTTTCGTCGCTTGACAGTAGACCTTCCTCACGTCCCCAGCCGTCCGTCCACAAAATCCCGGCCCTAAAAGTCGATGCTGGAAGATGCCTGCGGCAAATCGCGCTTATCCCGCCCCTTGACTGGGGGTGTAGCGGTCGATGGCGGGGTAGCAGGCCGGCCGCGTCGAGAGTCAGCGGCGGGTGCGTCGGCGGCGGGCGGGCTGAGCCCGCCGATGCGCGCTTCGCCGCCGCTTGTGCGCGGTTGGGCGCGCAGGCGGCGCGACGGTTGCCTCTGTTCCCAACACGGAGGCCAACAACCGCTGCAGGTGTTCCACCTCTTGCCGGATGTCTCCGTCCGTCGCGGACAGGATGCGCTGTCGCAAGCGCGGATAAAGCCGGTTGATGGCTTGGCGCAGCAGGGTCCGCTCCAGTCCGCCCGCGTGATCCATGGCCCGCGCCAACAGCTGGTCGATGGCGACCAGGGCGCGTTCTTGCACCGTCACACCCCGCACCTCAGCTTCCATCATGCCTTGACCCCCTTGCTGTCGCCCTACAGTATGTCGAAAGTCGCCGGGCGGCCAGGGCTTTTCGCCGGGCGCCTGCGGGCGTGCTACAATCAGGTCATGATACGGCCAAGCACAACTTCACCCGACGCTCGGTCTGGACTCTTGGGCGTCTATCCTGCAAAATGGGAGAAAAATCCGGCCGGCGTGTGGGTGCGTCAACCGTTTCCGGGTGTCCATCACACCGTGATCGATCCGTTCGTGCTCCTGGACGAGTTTGTGCTGACGCAAGCCGGGTTCGCCTGGCATCCGCACCTGGGATTCGAGAAGGTGACGTATCTGCTGGAAGGGGCTCTCGTGCAGCGGGACTCGCTGGGCCGGGAGGTCCAGCTGACGGCCGGCGGGGCGCACCACCTGTTGGCCGGCTGTGGGGTGGAGCACGCGGAGGAACGGGTGCCTGGACGGATTGCCCATGGCGTGCAGGTGTGGGTCAACCTGCCCCGGGATGACAAAGAGGCTCCGGCGGCGTCCCGTGCGGTCGCAGCCGTGCCCAGCCGGACGGTGGCGGGGGCCTGCGTGCGCAGCCTGGTGGGTCCGGGCGGCGCCTTCCGGTTTCACGCGCGGGTGGCGGTGTACGATGTGTGCTGCCCTGGAGCCGGGGTGTTCCGCTGGCCGAACGAGGTGTCACCGGACGGGGTGGTCGTCCTGTACCCCCTGTTCGGCCGCGGCTGCACCCCGGCCGGTGCCGCCCTGGCTTCTGGCGCCGCGTACGTGTTGTCCCCGGGCATCCTGCCCATCGGCATCACGCACCCTGGCTCGTGGCGGTTTCTGCTGCTTGTGGGTTGTCCGCTCGGACAACCCGTTTCGTTGTGGGGCGGCTACGTCGATTGACACAATAGGGAACCATAAGGAGGAAGACAAATGGGCTTTGTTGCTGTAGGGGCTATTTTCGGATTGCTTTCGGTCGCTTTGGGCGCGTTCGCCACGCATGTCCTGCAGGGCCAGTTATCGTCCGACATGCTGGACGTGTTTCATACGGGCACTGAGTACCAGATGTATCACGCGCTCGCGCTGCTGGCCGTCGGCATTCTCGCGTACTTGAACATTGGCGGCAGGATGGTGCGTGCCGCGGGGTGGCTGTTTGCCATCGGCATTGTGCTGTTTTCCGGCAGCTTGTACGTTTTGGCCACCAGCGGCGTCACCGTCTTGGGCGTGGTGACGCCGATCGGCGGTGTGTGTTTGCTGCTCGGCTGGGTGTTCCTCATTGCCGCCGCAGTCAAGGCAGTCAGGCGTTGAGGCACCGCCGCTTGGCCAACCGTTGACGCGGCCCCTAGGCACAAGGGTTCGATCCGTTCGAGCGGATCGAACCGTTTTTGTGTGCGGCGACGCGCCTACGCACCGACGATTTGGTCGATGGCGACCAATTCTTGCGGGTCGAACACCAGGTTGTCCAGCGCCTTGACGTTCTCCTCAATCTGGCTGACGCGGCTGGCGCCAATCAGAGCGGAGGTGACGCGGCCCTCGCGCAACACCCAGGCCAGAGCCATCTGCGCCAAGGTCTGACCGCGGCGCGACGCGATGTCGTTCAGGCGCCGGATTTTGTCCAGTGTCTCCTCGGTGATTTGCTCCGACTTGAGGAAGCCGGTCGGTTTCGCGGCCCGCGAATCTTCAGGAATGCCCTTGAGGTAGCGGCTGCTCAAGAGCCCCTGGGCCATCGGCGAAAACGCGATGCTGCCCACACCCTCCCGCTCCAGCACCGCCTGCAGGCCATGTTCAATCCAGCGGTTGAGCATGGAATAGGACGGCTGATGGATCAACAGCGGGGTGCCCAAGCTGCGCAGGATGGAGATGGCTTGTTCCGTCTGCTCCGGGCTGTAGTTGGAAATTCCGACGTACAGCGCCTTGCCCTGGCGGACCACCAGGTCCAGCGCCGCCATCGTTTCTTCCAGCGGTGTCTCCGGGTCCGGGCGGTGGGAGTAAAAAATGTCCACATAATCAAGCCCCATCCGTTTCAGGCTCTGGTCCAGGCTGGCCACCAGGTACTTTTTCGATCCCCACTCCCCATACGGCCCGGGCCACATATAGTAGCCCGCCTTGGTCGAGATGACGAGTTCGTCTCGGTACGGGGCGAGGTCCTGCTTGAGCAGGCGGCCAAACGTCTCTTCGGCCGATCCGGCCGGAGGCCCGTAGTTGTTGGCCAGGTCAAAGTGCGTGATGCCCAGATCGAATGCACGCCTGACCATGGCGCGGGCGTTTTCGAACGAATCGACGCCGCCAAAGTTATGCCACAGGCCCAGCGAGATGGCGGGCAGTTTCAGTCCGGAGCGGCCGCACCGGTTGTATATCATGTTCTCGTAGCGGCTTGCGTCGGGCAAATAGGTCACGGACGAGGCCTCCTTGGCGGGTGCGCTGCGCCCCGCTCATGATATCGTTTGCACTTCCATTATACCGATTTATCCTGCATGAAACCTTCTTGGCGCCGGACATACTGGGATTGATTCCTGTGAGCGCCAGGATGTGGAGGGCCGCAGGCGAAACGGACGACGCCGGGTGCGTGGCCGGCGGTCGCCGGGGAGGGTGCAGGATATGACAACGAAAACCGTGCCGGGCCAGCCAGCGCAGATTGGGTCAGGCCGCGCCGGGCCGCGGGAGACGGAGCGCAGCCTGGCGTCCGTCAGTCCGTTTGAGTTGAACCGTGAGCTGATACGCCTGGCCGCAGACCACCAAAAGGAGAGCACGCGCGTGCTGCTGGATGCAGGCCGCGGCAATCCCAACTGGATTCACGCCGGCGCGCGCGACGCCTTCTTTCTGCTCGGCCAATTCGCCCTCGAGGAGTCGCGGCGGGTCTGGCGACAGGGAAACCTGGCGGGCAAGCCCAGGCAGCCGGGCATCCGCGTGCGGATGGACGAGTTTTTGCACATCCACCGCGGTCTGCCCGGGGCCGACTTGCTGGCCCGCGTGATCCGGTATGGGTGCGATGTCCTCAAACTGGACCCGGACGGCTACGTCCACGAATTGGTGGACGGAATTATCGGTGACAATTACCCAACGCCGGACCGTATGCTGGTGCACGTGGAACGGGTGGTGCATGCGTATCTGACGCGTGAATTGTGCGCAGGGCGCGACGTGGGCCGTTTTCACCTGTTCGCGGTGGAGGGTGCGACGGCAGCCATGTGCTACATTTTCGATTCCCTTTTGGCCAATCACCTGCTCGAGCCGGGGGCACGTGTGGCGGTGATGGTTCCTATTTTTCCACCTTATCTGGAAATACCCAGACTGCCCCGGTACCGTTTCGACGTGGTCGAGGTTGTCGCCAGCGGCCGGGCCGAAGATGGCAGCCACACGTGGCAGTACCCGGACAGTGAGCTGCAAAAACTGAAAGACAACTCCATCCAAGCGCTGTTCCTGGTCAATCCGAGCAACCCTCCCTCGGTGGCCATGGATGCGGATACATTGCGCAGTCTGGTGGAGATTGTGCGCGGTCACCATCCGGATCTGATGATTGTGTCGGATGACGTGTACAGCACATTCGTCGACGGTTACCGCTCGCTGATGGCCGAGCTCTCGTACAACACAATCGGAGTCTACTCGTTTTCCAAGTACTTTGGTTGCACGGGCTGGCGTCTGGGGGTGATTGCGGTGCACGAAGACAATGTGTTTGACGCGCGGCTGCGCCGGTTGCCGGAAAAGCAGCAGCAGGAGCTGGCGCAGCGCTACCAGTCGTTGACCCCAGACGTGTCCCGGCTGCGTTTCATCGACCGGCTGGTTGCGGACAGCCGCCAGGTGGCGCTCAATCATACGGCCGGTCTGTCGACGCCGCAGCAGGTCCAGATGGCCCTGTTCGCTGCGGCCGCGCTGGTGGATGCGGACGACGATTACAAGTCCCTCACCAAGTCCATCTGCCGGCACCGCCTGCACCTGCTCTATGAAGGGCTGGGTCTCCCGGCGCCCAATGTCCCTCACATGGCGGATTATTACACGGAGTTTGACCTGGCGGAATGGGCCGCCCGCCACTACGGTCAGGAGTTCGCCCAGTTTCTTCGCGAGACGTGCGAACCCACGGATATTCTGTTCCGGTTGGCCGAAGAATCGTCGGTGGTGCTGTTGAATGGCGGCGGTTTCCATGCTCCGAGGTGGTCGGTGCGCATTTCTCTGGCCAACCTGGACGATGCGGATTATGCGCAAATTGGCCGAGACCTGCACAAAGTTCTCGAGGAATACGTGGCAAAGTGGCAGGAGAGGGTGAGGCGTAAGTAGCACCCGGGGATGCGGTTCAGTACAATGGATGTGCTGCAGCGGATGTGTTGCATCTGCAGCCTGTTTGACGTTTGGAAATTCCGCTAGGGCCGAGTGCGTGTGTGCGCTGGCCGTCTGCTTGTCGGGGAGAGGATAGCCAGATGTCCATTGTGCGTTCGTCGTACGTCGGGGAAGCGGCCATCACCGCTATCGGTGAGCAACTGGCCATAACGGTTGCCCCCAGTCTGGGGGGCAAGTTGGTCTCGCTTGTGCACCGTCCCAGCGGCGTCGAGTTGTTGCGCCAGCCGTCCAGCCGCGAGGAGTATGAGGCGCGGCCTATTCTGTTCGGCGCGCCCATTTTGTTTCCGCCCAACCGCATCGCGGATGGGCGCTTTCAGTTCGCTGGACAGACCTACCAGTTTGATTTGACCGAGTCGGCCAAGCACAATCACATCCACGGCTTTGTCGCCCACCGTCCGTGGCAGGCGGAAACGGTGGAAGGGGCGCGGCGGACGGCGATTGTCGTCACCTTTGATTCGGCTCACCATCCGGAGGTGCTGCGCCAATTACCGCAGCGTTTCACAATTGCTGTGGAGTATGTGCTCGACGGCCCACGGTTGATCAAGCGCGCGACGGTCGAGAACCACGGCGGACGGCCGCTGCCGTTTGGGTTCGGTTACCATACGACGTTTCGCTTCCCGTTTGCGGACGGGGGCCAGCTGAAGGATTGCCGGTTCAGCCTGCCGGTCAACAAACAGTGGCAGCTGGACGCGCGTAACCTGCCGACGGGCCGGCAGGAGCCGGTGGCGGCGTCGGTGGCGGAAAACCTGCCGCTGGCGGGGGTGGCGCGGGATGATGTATTCTCCGCCGCAGCCGGTCTGCCCAACCGGGCGGTGCTGCGAGACGACGCGGCGGGGCTTGAGGTCCACTACGACTGCGCGGAGCCTTTCCGGTTTTGGGTCGTGTACAACGCGGATGGTACACAGGGTTTCTTATGCCCAGAGCCGTACACCTGGGTGACCAATGCGCCCAATCTGCCGCTACCGGCAGACGAGACGGGCATGTCCGCCTTGGAACCGGGCGAGCGCCGTGTCTTGGAGACGTCGATAACCGTGTTGCCCCTCTAGCGGATTGAAAGAGAAGGCTGGGTGTTCCTTGATTTTACATATTCTGTAACAGATCATGCTAGACGAGCTTATGCGCTTGTGAGACAATACGCTCGTGCTCGGCTCTGGGCATGGTCTTGGGCTGTGATACTCAGGCTGTGAAATGAGAACCGAACAGAAGATATTCGGACATGGCGCGCATCGGCCGGGCTTTAGTAGGACCGGCCGATGCGGCGTGCAAATGGATGCCGCAGGAGGAACAAGCGTGAACCGACGAGCGCGGTTTGCCGGTCAGGACAAGCAGGAGTGGAAACTGATTGATCTGGAGATGACAAAGTCTGGATGGCGTTTGCGGTTGGCTTCAACCGTCGATAACGGGGCCGATTGCGAGTTGCTGCTCCAGGAGCGGCATGCGTCCCGTACGCTGTCGCTGCCGTTGACGCGCAGCGACGGTGAACGCCTGGGCTCGGGAGCCTTGTACGTGGCCCATGTTCCCTTCATGCCGTCCGGCGGGTATGGCGAAGCCCTGTTTGACGTGGACACGTGGGACGCGTACGTCCGCCCAGGGGGAGTGGTGGAAGCGGGGGGCGAGGCGCCTCGCTGGCGGGTGCGCAGCCACTTTCGCGAGCGGGAGTCGCTGTACGCGTTCCACCGTTCGCGCCGCCTGGCCGCCATTCCCTACAGCACCGTGCAGGGCAACCTGTCCATCCGCATTCGCCGCGTCAACGGATCGGCTAAATTGGTGTCGGCGGCTTGGCATGGGGACGGTGTGCTGGTTTTGAACGGATACGTATTCGGTCCCCTGGTGGATCCCGATAAGCCCGAGCGGGCCCGCCTGTCGCTGGTGGTGCGCAACGAGGCGGCGACTGCGGAATACGCCTTTCCCGCGCAACCTGTCCCTTGGACCGAGGAAGCGGAGGCGCCGCCGGCCGTAGCGGCGGGTCCGGGGGCTGGACGCGAACCCATAGCCCGGGTGAGCGACTACGCCGCGCCGTCCGCGGCGTCGTCCGTGGCGTTCACGGCCCGGATTCCGATGGGGGCCGTGGACCTGGCCGCTCTGATGGACCAGCGTTTGGAGTTTTTTGTCTCTGTCGGGCAGAGCGACAACCAGAGGCTGTTGCCGTTGCGCCAGAATGAGGATCATCCGGCGGATCTTGACCGGCGCAACCCAGTCGTACATACTCACAGCGGCGCGGTGCGGTGCGATCTGCTGCTGGACGGGATGCGCCCGCTCGTCCGCCTGGTGCCCCACGACCTGGAGGCCGAAGTGGAGGCCGTCTATGCCCGCGATGGGACGATTCAAATCCTCGGGCGGGTGCTTCGTCCGGGCGGCTATAGCGGGTCCACCCAATTGCGCTTACGCCGGCGCGATTCGCAGGCGGAGATGGCTATGCCCGTTGTGGCGGAGGATGGCCGCTTCGACGTCCGACTCACGCCGACTGGCCTCTTGCGGGACGGCCTGCGCCCGGGGCTTTGGGACCTGTCCCTGTCGGCGCAGGGGCGTACGTGCCGATTGCGTTCCTGGCAGGACGGCATCGCCCACAAGAACCAGTTGGTGCGTTTTCCACGCCAGCGCTTCACGGTGGACGGACAAGCCTACGCCGTATACCCGCTCTATACGCGCGGCGACTACCTGGCTATCCGGGTTCGTCCCGACGTGCGGGTCAAGTCGGTCCTGTACATCGAGGCGAGGAAAACGGGGTTGACTCTGCGGGTGCGCCTGGAGGTGCTGCCCCCCGTGGAAGGCGTCGACCAGGTCACGGGTGTGTTGACCGTGCGCTGCGAGTACGGCAAGGTGCACAGGATTCCCGTGGCATGCAGTTTGCAGAGGGTGGGACAGACGAGCGATTTTCACGCTGTCCTGACGACCACGCTGCCGGCCGGGGAATTTGCCAGTATCCGCGAGGATGTGGTGCGAAACCTGCACTTTGATTCGGTGGAGTGCGTGTTCGAGTTTCCCAGCCACCAATCGCGGTTCCCCATCACCTTGAGCCCGGACGCGGTGGTCTCCTCCTTTGACGACCGACTGGATCGGCGGCCGCGGCTGCGCCGAGTGTTCGACAGGCTGCGGGTGCTCTTTTACCGCGCCGCCAACCGTGTGCTGCCGGTGCGCAGCGACCTGATTGTGTTCCAGAGCTACTACGGCAACAGCTACGCCTGCAATCCGCGTGCCATCTACGAACAGATGCTCGGACAAGGCCGCCGCTTTCGAGCCGTCTGGGTGATGAAAGACCTGAACAAACGGCTGCCCGGGTCCCCTCGCCTGGTGAAGCCCAGATCGACCGCCTATTTCTATTATATGGCACGTGCAAAGTATTTTATCAACAACGGAAACTTTCCGGATTTTTACCGCAAACGCCGCGGCACGGTGCATGTGGAAACCTGGCACGGCACGCCGCTGAAGCGGTTGGGGTACGATGTCGATCCCGGTTCGGCCGCGTACAAGGAGAACACGGCTCCGGAACTGCTCAACCGAGTTCGCAGGTGGGACTACCTGGTTGCCCCCAATCCCTACACGGCCGAGATCCTGTGTCGCGCCTATCGCTATGACAAAGCCGTGTTGGAGGTGGGGTATCCCCGCAACGACGTCTTTTACCGCTCCGATGCCGCTCGGCGCGCGCAGGAGATCCGCCGCCGCTTGGACATCCCGGAGGAAAAGCGGGTCATCCTCTATGCGCCTACCTGGCGGGACTCGGAACATCAAGGCCAGCAGCGAAATGCGCCGTACGAGTTTCGTTTCGACCTGGAGGATTTTAAGCGCGAGTTTGGCGACGACTACGTTCTCCTCCTGCGCCTGCATTATTTCGATGCCCAGCGCATGCAATGGATAGACGACAGCGGCATCATCCGCAACCTCACCTTCTATGACGACATCGCGGACCTGTACCTGATTTCCGACCTGCTCATCACCGATTATTCCTCGGTGATGTTTGACTTTGCCAACTCGGGCCGGCCAATGATTTTCTTCACCTATGACCTGTTGGCCTATCGATCTGTGATGCGCGGGTTTTACTTTGATTTGGAAGAGCAAGCGCCAGGCCCGTTGGTGCGCACCGAAGCGGAGCTGTTTGCGGCAATCCGTCAAGTGGACGAATGGCCTGTGCGATACCGGGACAAGTACGAGGCGTTCCGCCGTCGCTTCTGTTCACTGGAAGACGGCGGCGCGGCGCGGCGCGTGATTGAGGCTGTGTTCGACGACGTAGGAAAGGGTGGGCGCCGATGAGAATCACCTTTTTGATCTTTGACATCTATGGCATGGGCGGCACCGTCCGCACAGTTCTCAACACGGCAAACTATTTGGCCGCGCACGGCCAGGATGTGGAGATTGTCAGCGTTTTTCGCAAGAACAAAGATCCGTTCTTTCCCATTGATCCGCGCATTCGAATCCGGGTTCTCCGCAACTCGGTCGCCGCAGGCCAAGCCGGCGGACGGCCGGGCATCAAACAGCGGACGCTGCAGTACCTGCGTGTGCCCAAGCTGAGAAGCCGGCTGATCCACCGCGACGATGAGGCGTACGATGCGTTCTCGCTCATGAGCGACGTGAAGATATACCGCTTTCTCAAGTCGCTCCACGACGGCGTCCTCATCACCACGAGGCCGAGCTTCAACCTGATGGCGGCCAGGTACGTCGATCCGCGTGTCTGCCGGGTGGCACAGGAGCACCTCAACTTCGACATCCACCCGCCGGGGCTGCAGCGCGCCATCCGTCGGCTCTATCCGCGGCTCGACCATCTGATCACGCTGACGGATGATGACACCGCCACCTATCGCCGCCTGTTTGACGGTACCGGGCTGGATGTCCGCAAGATCACGAATTCGGCGCCACAGGTGTCCTGTCCGCAGTCTTCCTTGGATCAAAAGGCTGTCATCGCCGCTGGCCGGCTGGTGCCGCAAAAAGGGTTTGACCTGTTGATTGAGGCGTTTGCCCGCGTGATTGAGCGCTTTCCCGATTGGCGCCTGAAGATCTACGGCTACGGGCGAGACAAGAACGCCCTGCAGAAGTTGATTCTGGATAAGCACCTGTACAACCATGTGTTTCTGATGGGTCCCTCGCGCGACATGCAGCAGGAACTGGCCCAGGCTTCCATCTATGCGTTGAGTTCCCGCTTCGAGGGATTCGGCATGGTCCTGGTCGAGGCGATGCAGTGTGGCGTGCCGATAGTCTCGTTCGACTGCCCCAAGGGCCCGGCGGAGATTGTGACGCATGGGGAAGACGGGTGGCTGGTCGAAAACGGCAATGTGGAACGGTTTGCCGAAGCCCTCATGGACCTGATGGGGGACGATGAGAAGCGGCGGCGCTTTGGCCAGAACGCCATGCGCAATGTGCAGCGCTTTGACATTCAGCAGATTGGCCGCCAGTGGCTGGACCTGTTGGAGGACATAAGCCGCAAGCGCGCCTGAGAAGGAACATGCGGCCTACAGGGCCGAAGCGCCCGCGCTGCCTGCCCGTTCCAGCGTCGGTTTCTCCGATTGCGGGTTCTCGGTGTAGACAATCGGACCGTGTCCCAGCGTGTGGACGATGTCCCTGTACAGGAGCCGGCCAGCCAAACGGTGGCCGGCGCTGTTGGGGTGCCAGGAGTTTCCGTAGTACATCCAGTACGTCTGGCCGTGTGCGGCCATGTACCGGCGCATTTGCGACAGGATGTCGAAGACGTGCACGTTCGGGTTGTGAAATTCGTGCGCGACCTCCACTTCCGCCGCCAGGTAGCGTTCGGTACCGGCACGGTAGAACGAGGACGACGCCTCGGTCACCGGCGGCGTCACCAGCATGACCACCGCATGCTGAGCCAAGGCGCCGTCGATTTCGGCGTGGATGGCGTATTTAAACCTCGCCATGGGGGTGTGCTTGTGGCAGTCGTTGAGCAGTCCCCAGGCGATGGCGACCACTTGGGGTTTTATGCTCGAGAGCCAGTGTGGGTAGCGATGCATCACATCGACCGCTCGTGCCCCTGGGCGGCTTCGGTCGACATACTGCCAGTGTACGGACGTGGTGCTGCTGAGTTCAGCAAAGGCACGCCGCAGATAACTGTCGCGCCGTGCGTCCAGCCACCCTTGCGCCATCGATCCGCCCACGACCAGCACCGTTTCCTGTTGGCTGTGTTCTTGCCGCTTACCCTCCGCGGTGTAGGTGGATCCGCACAGGGCTGCGGCAGTGACCAGGGCTGCAGCCAGTCCCACCCAGCGTCGTTTCATTTCTGTTCACCTGCATGATGCATGTCACGCCCTCCAGTATACTACAGGTTAACGTTCGCTTGCTGGCCGGCGCCGGCACGGCCCGCCGGTGTTCCGAGCCGGCCAGCGAGATCACGGCACGGATTGGGCGGTGGTCGGACGCCGTCGTATTCACGACCTGAACAGACTGGACCTGCAGCCCGTGACTGACAAGCACGTAGTCAATCAAGCGCGTGGGGGCATCGGCAGGGAAGGTGGCGCACCCGCCCTGGCACCGGTTCATTGTCTGGCCGAACACGTTCCACAGCGGACGCAGTTCGGGGGCGGAAGGGACTGCGTTGAGATCGCCCATCAGCACCTTGGGGCCGGTGTTCTCGGAGACGATGCGCATCATGTCGGCCACCTGCCGCGCGCGCAGATGCGCATCACGCCGATAATCCAGGTGCGTGAGGTAAACGCGCAGGTCTTGCCCATGGACGTGAATCATCGCCTCCGCAAACCCAGGCTTCACCGCCACCGATTCCCGGCGGCCCTGCGTCAACCGACGGGCAATCTGGTGGTTTACCATGCCCTGGATGGGATAGCGGCTCAGGAGCAGGACGCCGTATTGTCGGCGGGGCCCGCCTGGGGTGATGGCGTCCAGATTGAAGATGGGGGCGAAAAATCCGTACATATGGAGACGTCGGATGTAGAACTGCGCTTCGTCCTCGTGCCGGGCGTGCTTGTGCCAGTAGGCGCCCACTTCCTGCAGTCCGACCACGTCGGCGTGCGTCTGGGCGATGACGTCGGCAATCCGCGCCAGGCTATAGCGGCCGTCGATGCCGATGCCGCCGTGCGTGTTGTAAGAGACGACGGTCAACGTCCCTTTTTCCGCAGTCGGCTGCGGCGGCAGTTCCGCGGCCCGTGCCGGGGACGGCGCCATGGCCACGGCTAGGCACAGACCGGCGGCCGTCAGGATGGAGCGGGACAGCTTGGACCAGTGCATGGAAGCTGTCACCTCGCTTTCCGTTTTTCTCTATTCTCTGCAGTCCGCACGCGAAATACTCCTCAGCCGGGCAGGCACGCTTGTCCAGGAAGTCTGATCTATACTTAGAATCATACGTTGATTCATGAACATGCAATGCAGGGGTGCGCAGACGCCGGTTGGGCGGCTGGTGCAGGTTCACCGACGAGGGGGATGACAATGTCCAAACGCACCATCCAAGCGGAGGATCTCTATCGGTTTCAATGGCTGTCCAATCCGGTGCTCCATCCGGACGGGCAATGGGTCGTGTTCGAATGCATGAGCGTGGACGGGAAACAGGACGATTACGAGACGCAACTGTGGCTGGCGAGCACGGATGGGGCGGAGTTCCGCCCGCTGACGACAAGCGGAACCAGCAACCATGGGGCCGTGTGGTCGCCGGATGGCGCCAGGTTGGCTTTTCTGTCCAACCGCGCCTATGGGACGCAGGTTTGGCTATTGCCGATGCAAGGGGGCGAGGCACGGCGGCTTACCCGCTTCCGCTACGCTCCAGGCGCTTTGGCGTTCGCGCCGGATGGACGCAGCTTGTACGCGCTGGTGCCGGTGCCGCGGGAGCCGTCAGTGGGCGACGTCGCGTTCTGGGATGAGGGCCTCACGGACAAAGAGGTCCAGGAGAAAAGGGACGAGGAGAACAAGGAGTGGGCGGACAATCCCAAACGATACGACCGGCTCTATTACAAGGGGGATGGCGTGGGATTGTCGCGCAAGCGCGTGCGACAGTTGGTGGCCATCGACGTGGAGACAGGGGCCTGTCGCCAGCTGACGTGGGAGCCTGAAGGGGTCTCTGCGTTCAGCGTGGCCCCCGACGGGAAGTCTGTGGCCTATACCACGAATCGGCGGGATAACCCGGATGTGAACTGGTGGTATGAGGACATCTACCAGGTGTCGGCGGGCGGCGGGGAGGCCAGGCTGCTCTGTGCGGACGTGGTGGCGCGCGACCTGGCGCATTCCCCGGACGGCCGTTACCTGGCCGTGCTCGGGCACGGACAGGAGTTGTACCAGTACTGGTCGGCAGCGCATACGCATCTGTTTCTGGTCGCCACGGCGGATGGCGGCGTGACCCGGTTGACAGGGCAGTTTCCCGACGAACTCGGGGACGCGACCGGATCAGACATGCACGGTCAGGTGAAGAGCCAGCCTCCGGTCTGGTCGCGCGACAACCGCTTCATCTATGTGCTGTCGGCGCGCGAGGGGCGTTGCGAGGTGGTCCGTTTTGCCGCCGACGGGAGCACGCCGGAGGGCGAGGTGGTCGTCGGCGGCGACCGGGACGACTACGGGTTTGCCAGCGACGGGGGGACACGGTTTGTCGTGACCTACGGCACTCCTACGCACCCAGGAAAGGTGGTGTCGACGGACATTGCTGGCGTTACGCCCAGATGGCGCAAACCGCGCGCCGTGACCGAGGCGATGGACGGCCCGGTGCCCTTCTTTCCAGAGCGGGAGGTGCGGCTGGACCGGTGCAACACGTGGCTGGACGAGGTGGCGCTGGTGGAGCCAGAACCCTTTTATTACAAATCGGGGGGAGACTGGACGCTCCAGGGATGGGTGATGAAACCGGCCCGGTACGAGGCGGGCAAGCGCTACCCGGTCATTCTGGAGATTCACGGCGGGCCGCAGACCCACTACGGGTACGCCATGTTTCACGAGATGCAGTGGCTAGCGGCGCAAGGGTATGCGGTGGTCTACACCAATCCGCGCGGGGGCACCAGCTACGGCCAGGAGTTTGTCAACGCCGTGCGCCATCACTATGGAGAAGACGACGCGGCCGATGTGCTGAACGGCCTGGAAGCGGCCTTGTCGCAATTCGATTTTCTCGACGGGAAGCGTGTCGCCGTCACCGGCGGCAGCTACGGAGGTTTCATGACGAATTGGTTGATTGGACACACGCAGCGGTTTTTCGCCGCGGTCACACAACGCTCCATCTCCAACTGGATTTCCTTCTACGGGTGCAGTGACATCGGACCGCTGTTCGTCGAGAGCCAACTCGGTGTGTCGGACGTGATTGCGGAGCGGGAACGATTGTGGCAAATGTCGCCCCTGGCCCATGCGGCCAACATCCGGACGCCGCTGTTGATTTTGCATTCGGAAAATGACCTGCGGTGCCCGATGGAACAGGCTGAGCAACTGTACACGGCGCTGAAGCAGCGCGGCGCGGAGGTGGAGCTGTTGCGCATACCCAACGCCAGCCACGGGCTGTCGCGCGGGGGCAAGCCGAAGCTGCGGGTGGCCCGGCTCCAGGCCATCTTCGGCTTCATCGACGCACACCTGCCGGATGCGGGTGCACTCGCCTGAGCGACAAGCCGTGGGAAAGGAGAATTGCCGATGGACTTTCTCCTGCCGCAGGAGCTGGTGGAGATCAAGCGGACGGTGCGTGAATTTGTCGATCACGAAGTCGAACCGCTGGCGACGCAGATTGAGCAGCAGGACCGGGTGCCCGACGACGTGTTGGAAAAATCGAGGAAGTTGGGGCTGTTCGGCCTCAGCATTCCCGAGGAGTACGGCGGCCTTGGCCTGTCCATGCTTGGCAAATGCGCCGTGTTTGAAGAACTGGGGCGCACCATCAACGGGTACACCACAGTCATCGGCGCACACAACGGGATTGGCAGCGTGGGCATAGTGGAGTTGGGAAACGAGGAGCAAAAGCGTCGCTACCTGCCGAAAATGGCTTCCGGGGAGTGGATAGGCGCCTTCGCTCTGACGGAGCCACAGGCCGGTTCCAACGCCGCCAATCTGCGCACGGTGGCGGTAAAGAAAGGGGATCGCTACATCCTCAACGGCCAGAAGATCTACATCACGAACGCTCCCATGGCCCATGTGTTCACGGTGATGGCCGCGACGGACCCGGAGAAGGGGGTGAGGGGCATCACGTCATTCATCGTTGAGCGCAGCTTTCCGGGTTTTCACATGGGCCGGGTGGAGAGAAAAATGGGGCTGCATGGCTCGCAGACGGCCCAGCTCTATTTTGAAGACCTGGAGGTGCCGGAGGAGAACGTGCTCGGGGAGGTCGGCCGCGGCTACATCAACGCGCTCAGCATCCTGGCCAACGGACGGGCGGGCCTGGCCGCGCGGTCTTTAGGATCGAGTGAGTACCTGCTGGAGAAGTCGCTCGCCCACGCCCTGACCCGCGAGCAATTTGGCAAGCCCATCTTCGAGCAACAGATCATCCAGCACTACCTGGCGGAGATGGCGCTCGAAATTGAAACCCTGCGGGCGTTCCTCTACAAGGTCGGCTGGCAGGCTGACCAGGGCGAGAAGATCGTCAAGGAAGCGGCGATGTTGAAACTGTACGGCTCTGAGGTGTATAACCGAGTGGCGGACAAAGCGGTGCAGATTCACGGAGGCATCGGCTATATCGCCGACTATCCGATTGAACGGTTTTACCGCGATGCCCGCATCACGAGAATCTATGAAGGCACGTCGGAAATTCAGAAGAATATCATCGCGGCCCGGTTGAAACGGGAGTTTGAACGGCGGGCGGCGCATGGATTCGACGTGCGTGCCGAAGGGGAGTGCTAATGCGCGCGCAGGTCGTGGAGAACGAAGAGCAGTTGGCGGAGTGCCTCGCCATCCGTCGCGAGGTGTTTGTCCTTGAGCAAGGCGTGCCCGAGGACCTGGAGTGGGACGAATGGGACCGTATCGGCGCCTGTGTCCACCTCTTGGTTCGGGATGGGCAGGGGATAGCCCAAGCGACCGCGCGGGTGAAGCGGTACGATGAAACAACGGCCAAGGTCCAGCGCGTGGCCGTGCGCCGGTCGGTCCGCGGTGGCGGATGGGGGCGGGCGGTGATGGCGGCCGCGGAAGCGGCGGCGCGCCAGCTTGGCCTGCGGCGCGTCGTATTGGACGCCCAGTGCCAGGCACAGGCGTTTTACGAGAAGCTGGGCTATCGCGTGGTCAGCAGTGAACCGTTTCTGGACGCGGGGATTCTGCACGTGCGCATGGCAAAGGAACTCGCCGACTGAGTGACTGACGCCCCGGCGAAGGCGCAGTGTGGGCGGTCCGGCCGGATCGCCCACAGGGGATGGGCCGCACCCGCGACGGGCCTGCGCGACTTCGCGCGCGTTCTACGCGTGGCCGCCGGCGCTGCGCAGCGCTTCCCGCCGTGGTTTCCACACCCGCACATATTGCGCGCCAAAGTAGGACCCGAGCACGAACAGAGCGGCGATGAACTGCGCGGCGAGGCTTTGAATGTTGTTGAACACGCAAAACCAAAGCCCCATCCAGTCCGGGAACTGCACCGGCAACTGGGTGACTCCAAGCCAGCCAGCCTGCTGCATCTCCTGGACTTGTTCCCCGACCATCACCAACAAGACGGCACCCAGCATGACGCCTGTGAACACGAGCATTTTTTTGTAGGGAAGCTTTTGGTGGGCGAAGAAGGTCAGGACCGCGACCATCAGCGTAAGCGCCAGACCCACCGCGGTGCCGATGAGGACGACCATGGAGCCCAGCTGCATGCGCGTGTTCTGCAGGAACAGCACGACTTCGAAGCCTTCCCGATAGACGGACGTGAAGCCGAGAATGATCAGACCTTTGTAGGCCACCGCCTTGGCGGTATCGGCGACCCCGGTTGACGCTGTCGCGTCCGACTCCAGCGCACCAATCATTTCGTTCTTCTTTCGGTTGTGCATGGAAATCCAGCCGGTCCAATAAATGCGGTGGAAGAACCAGTTCATCACCAACAGCAGCACCAGGATGGCCAGCAGCCCGGTGGCCGCCTGGATGTCGAGTTCCGGGGCGGTCTGGCCGACCAGGGAGATGATGCCGACCACCACAAACCAGGTGACTATGGTGGCCAGAAAGGCGAGCCCGGCGCCGTTTGAAATCGGCCGCCAATACGCTCGCCGGGTACGGACCAGGCTGGCCGTGATGGCTGAGAGGACGAGGATAGTCTCCAATCCCTCGCGAAACACCAGGATGCCTGTGTCCACGATGGCCGCACCCCGTCCAATGTTCCGTGCCGTCGGGTCCGGATTGCCGCCGGCGGTGACGCCCTGCCACACGAGCGCCGCCACCACGGCAGCCGCCAGCACCGTCAGAATCGTTCGCTTGACACTCCAGCGGAAAGACAACCGATACTCCCCCTCGTCTCGGTGCGTCGACAAACATGACTTCCCGAATCAACTTTGTCTCTGGGTATTGTACGATTAGCAGATGCTAACCGCAAGAGGTTTGATACATGAATTAGCCATCGTTCGCAGATTGGACGAGAGTTTGCTAACCTATGAGGTAGCGACCGGCTTTGTGGACCAGGCTTGATGGATGGAGGTTGTGTCATGGGACCCATCAATAAAGAGGCGGTGCAGGCCGCCCTCAACGAGTTTGAAAACCAGGATTTGTATCTGCACCTGGAGACGACCAACGGGGCGTACGCGGCGCACAGGCAGGAGTCGCAGATGGCTGTGTGTGCGTACATTCGCAACGGGCGCATCCGGTATCACCGCGGGGTGGTGAGTGGAGACGGCCCGTTTCGGGTGGGGCTGAAGATGGACCAAGGCTGGGTTTACGCCGAGGGACTGACCGATTACGAGGTGGACTCTGAGGGACGGCTGCTGATGGCCGGCCATGACCGCGAGGGCCGCCTGGCGGTCGCCTTGGAACTCAGCCGCACTCCGTTCCGCGTCTAGGCGCAGCTTTGCTTTGCGGTCTGTATCCTACGCTGATGCGTGCAGCGGGAAAGGGAGTTGAACACAATGGAAAGGCACGTTTTGGTAGTCTTCCCACACCCGGACGACGAAACGTTCAGCAGCGGAGGCACCATCGCCATGCACACACAGGCTGGCACACCGGTCACCTATGTTTGCGGCACGCTGGGGGAGATGGGGCGCAACATGGGCAAGCCGTTTTTCGCCACGCGCGAGTCGTTGCCCCAGGTGCGGGAACAGGAACTGCGCGAAGCCTGCCAGGTTCTCGGCATTCGGGATTTGCGGTTGTTGGGGCTGCGCGACAAGACGGTGGAGTTTGAGGACCGGGAAGCGCTGGCCGAACGCATTCGGGACATCATCCTGGAGCTCAAACCCTCCCTCGTCATCACGCACTACCCGGGATTCGCGGTGCACCCAGACCACAACGCGCTCGGCGCGGCAACCGTGCGCGCGGTCGAGATGTTGCCCAAGGACCAGCGGCCGACCGTGCACTGCAGCGCTTTTTCCCGCGACGCCCGGGAAAAGTTGGGATATCCGGACGTAATCAACGACGTCAGCTCGGTTCTGGACGTCAAGATGGCGGCCATCCGCGCGCACCGCTCGCAGTCGGAGGCGATGCTCAAAAATCTGGAGGAACAGCTCGCGAAAAACCCTGATGCGGCCCGGAGGATGGAGGCGGAGCGGAGCAAGGAATCGTATTACACCTACCGCTTTGCCGATTGAGGCGCCGGGCTTTCCGGGCCATGTCCCGGATAACGCACATCCACACATTCAGGAAATGTGAAATATGGCCGTGGACGCGGGAGTCTGGCCACAACCGGGGCAAAAATCGATACAATAAGGGCATACACCGTTATCAGCCAGGCCATAGCGGCTGAGAGAGGAGAGTCCTGATGACAGAACAAACGGTCACCATTCACAACCCGAGCGGGCTGCACGCACGGCCGGCTGCGCTGTTGGTCCAGGAGTGCGGCCGCCACAGCTGCCAGATATGGATCCGCAAAGAGGACAAAGAGGTGGATGCCAAGAGCATCCTCGGTGTCATGTCGCTGGCGGTTCAATCCGGTCAGACGGTGACGATTCGCGCCGAAGGCGAGGGCGAGGAGGCGGCCATACAATCGGTCGTCGCTCTTATTGAAAGCGGTCTAGGGGAATAATTCACACGGTGCGCTCGCGCGTCGGCCCGGCCGCGGTGGCGGTCGGGGCGGGCTTGCTGATCATTTAGAGAGGATGGACGAAGTGCAATCGGTGGAACGAGTGTATCGTGGAATCGCCGCATCGGAAGGGCTGGCGGTGGGGCCAGCGTTCCTGTGGCAGACCCAAGCGGCGGCCGTGCCTGTGCGCCAATTGGCGCCAGAGCAGGTCGTCGTGGAACAAGAGCGGTTTGAGGCGGCGGTTGCGACAGCGAAGCAGCAAATCACGCGCATCCGGGAAAAGACAGCTGCCCAGGTGGGAGAGGCGGAGGCCAGGGTGTTCGACGCCCACCTCGCTTTCTTGGACGATCCGGCGTATGTCGGCGAGATCGGCAAACGAATCGCGGCCGATCGACTCAACGCCGAAGCGGTGTGTCAGCAGGTCACCGAGGCGACGGCGGATATGCTGGCCGCGATTCCCGACGAGTACCTGCGGGCGCGGGCGGCCGACATCCGGGATGTCGGGAAGCGCTTGCTGCAGGTGTTGAGCGGTGCTGAGACGGTCGGGCGGGACGTACCGGACGGCGCCATCATCGTGGCGGACGAATTGGCACCTTCCGATACCGCCCAATTGCCTGCGGGGGTGGCTGGGTTTGTGCTGGCGCATGGCAGCAAGACCGCCCATACCGCCATTTTGGCGCGGACGATGGGGATTCCGAGTGTGGTCGGCTTGGGCGCAGAAGCCATCGCCCAGGTGCACGACGGAGACATCCTGGTGGTGGACGGACGGACCGGGGAGGTCACGGTAAATCCGGACGAAGCATCGGCCCAGCGCGCCCGCCAAGAGGCGGAAGAACAGCGCGCCCGGCGGGAGGCTCTGCGTGCTGCTGCGCAGGCGTCGGCCAGGACGAAGGATGGTGTGCGCATCGAGGTGTTCGCCAACATCGGCAGCCTCAAAGACGTGGAGCCGGCGCTCGCCAACGGAGCGGAGGGGGTCGGCCTATTCCGAACCGAATTCTTGTATCAGAATTCTGACCATTGGCCCACAGAGGAGGAGCAGTACGCAGCGTACCGGTCCGTCCTGGAGGCGTTCGCCCCGCGGCCGGTGGTGATTCGCACGCTTGACATCGGCGGGGACAAGCCCCTGCCGTTTGCCCAGTTGCCCAAGGAGGAAAACCCGTTCCTCGGCCACCGGGCGATTCGCTTCTGTTTGGACCAACCGTCGGTTTTTCGGACGCAGCTGCGCGCCTTGTTGCGGGCGAGCCGACACGGGCAACTGTGGATCATGTTCCCGATGATCCAGTCGCTGGCCGAACTCAGGCAGGCCAAGAGCGTGCTCGGCGAATGCCGCGAAGAATTGGCGGCCGCCGGCGTGCCGGTGGCCGAACAGATCAAGGTCGGCATGATGGTGGAGATTCCCGCGGCGGCCGTGCTGGCCGACGCGTTCGCCTGCGAAGTGGACTTTATGAGCATCGGCACCAACGACTTGACCCAGTACACGCTGGCGGTCGACAGGGGCAACGAGCAGGTGGCTGATTTGTATCAGCCGTTGCACCCGGCCGTGCTGCGGCTGGTGCAGATGACGTGCGACGCGGCCCATAAGGCGGGCATCCCGGTGGGCATGTGCGGTGAGCTGGCGGGCGACGTGGACGCCACGGAGTGTCTGGTTGGGCTTGGGCTGACCGAATTATCCATGAGCGCCGGCTCCATCCCCGCCGTCAAGCTGCGGTTGTCGGAGGTCGACAGTTCCACGGCTCGTATCCACGCCTCCAAGATGCTGGAGAAGTGACGGGCCGATCTTATCGCTTGGCTGGAGGTGGCGCATCGCATGGGGAGCGATGACTGGGTCGTCGGCGGGATTCGTATCGTCACTTCAACCGGCATCTGTGAAGACGGGTACGTGTGGGTGCACAACGGCGTCATCCGTGAGTTGGGCTCCGGACCGGCGCCTCTGGCGGCGCCGTCGCCTTTTGCGGATCCGCGCGCGGCCTGGCTGGTGCCTGGGTTTGTCGACATGCACGTGCACGGGGGGGACGGAGCCGATGTCATGGATGGCAAGCCGGAGAGCGTGGAGCGTATAGGCCGCTTTCATGCGTCTCATGGCACCACCGCTTGGCTCCCGACAACCCTGACCGCGTCCGCCGACCGGCTGCTCCAGGCGCTGGACGCCGTGCATGAGGTCCGTCAGCGACGGTGGCAAGGCCCCACCATTCTCGGCGTCCATCTCGAGGGGCCTTTCATCGCTCCCAGCCGGCGTGGGGCACAGAATCCGGAGCACATTGTCGATCCGTCCGTGCCCCTGGCCGAGTCGCTGCTGGCGCGGGTGCCTGGACTGGTCCGCAGCATGACCCTTGCCCCCGAGCGTCCCGGAGCGCGTGAGTTGATAGAGTGGGTCTGCCGGCAGGGGGTGCTGGCTTCGATGGGGCACACAGATTGCGACTCCGATACGGCCCGCGCGGCCATCCAGCAAGGGGTGCGCCAGGCCACACACCTATTTAACGGCATGCGCGGCCTGCACCATCGGCAGGGGGGGCCGGTGGCGCAGGCCCTCTTGGACGAGCGCGTGGTCTGCGAGTTGATTGCGGACGGGCAGCATGTCGATTGGGACGTCCTGCGGTTGGTGGTGAAGGTGAAGGGAGCCGACGGCGTGGCTTTGATTACAGACGCCATGGCGGCCGCCGGGCGCCCGGATGGAGAATATGAGCTGGGCGGCTTGCCTGTGTCGGTGCACGACGGGCGCGCCTGCTTGGCAGGCAGCGACCAGCTCGCCGGCAGCACGTTGACCATGGACCAGGCTGTACGCAACATGGCCGTCAAGGTGGGGGTCGGCTTGCTCGACGCCGTGCGCATGGCCAGCACAACGCCAGCCCGCCAGCTCGGACTCTCGCATCGCAAGGGCGACATTCGTCCCGGTATGGATGCTGATTTGGTACTCCTCGACGAATCCTTATCTGTCCTCGCGACTTGGGTTGGAGGAGAGCGTATCTTTCAACGCTAACGCGTATGTGCAGAGAGCGGCGAGACTAGCGCTGCCAGGTCTCGCCTTTCAGTGCGGAACTGACGGTGGCGACTTCGTCCTGCTTGGGGTTGGTGCCCATGACCATGTCGAGGCTGGGGTTGGTGACGCCGAACCAATAGTTTTCGTTCTTGTAGTGATGCAGCAGGTGGTACTTTTTCATCCACCGCCCCCAGGCGCTTCGCGGCACGATGGGCCGGTGTGAGACAAAGTGGGTCCATTCGTAGTACAGTTGCGCGAGCGACGTGCCGACAATCAGCCCGGCGGTGAGCAGGGCGCTCCGGGTGCCGAGGTACCCAATCACCCAGTACACGATATACCCAGGCACGTTGTACACGTTGGGCGTCAACATGTATTTCAGCTCGGTGGGCAGTTGATGATGAACCACATGGCCCTCGTAGGCCTTTGGTAGAATGAGCCGGAGAATCCCATGCAGCACGAAGCGGTGCGTGATGTATTCAATGAAATAGAACAGGACGATGCCCGCGAGGATGGCCAGCCAGAGCATCGGCCGATAGGGCTGAATCAGTGCGACCACGATGTCAGCAGCCAACACCAAGAAGAGAAACAGCACTCGGTGGTCCCGCAAAAATTCCTTTCCGTACGGCATTATCATCGCCTCTATCAACAAGGATTTACGGAAGTATTTTAGTACAGTTGCGAGGGGATGTCACTCCGCCGGCCGATTTTGCGGGTCCAGCAGCGGGCAGCCGAGTTCCTCCAGGTAACGCCCTAGTAGGTGGAGCGGCAGACCCACCACGGTGAAATAGTCGCCCTCGATGCGGTGGATGAGAATAGATCCGTAACCTTGAATTCCATAGGCCCCTGCCTTGTCGAGAGGCTCCCCGGTGGCGATGTAGGCGTGGATTTGTTGGGGATTCAGACTCGACATGTGCACTCGGGTCCGTGAAAACCCCTGGCGCTGTTGGATGGCGCCGTGGGTGTCCCGGGCCAGCACGCACAGCCCTGTGTACACATCGTGCGTCCTGCCCTGTAGCCGCGAGAGCATCACGAAAGCCTGCTCATGGCCGCGCGGTTTGCCCAAGATCTCGCCATCGAGCGAGACCACCGTGTCGGCGCCGATGACGATAACCGGATCGCCCAGGGTGTCGCGGCCACCGAGCCTTTGCAACACCGCGCCCGCCTTTCGCGCGGCCAGTGTCTGCACCAGCTCGGCCGGATGAGGACGGCCGGGCACCGATTCGTCGGTCTCACTGGTTTGCACCTCAAACGGGCGTTGAAACATAGCCAAAAGCTGGCGTCGGCGCGGCGACGAAGAAGCCAACACCAGGCGCGCCTGGTTCATAACCGCCATTCGTGTTCCCCCTTGCCTGCGTCAGCAGACGGCCTTCCTCGGCTATTGTACAACAAACGGTCGCCACGCCGGGCAAGTGGGCAGGGATGTGGGCGCCGCGGGCCGTCCCAGACCGTCGGCCTTTGGCGCCCACGGTAGAATGTTCACAGTTGATGAGCGTCTTCCACCTCATCCTGGATTTCATCCCGGAACCCCTCGATGGCGCGCTCCCGCCGCTCGTTCTTTGCCTCCAGGGCGGCCTTGTCCCGCTCATTCATCTGTTCTCCGTGCGCCTTGAGAAAGTCGTTGGCTTCCCGCAGGTTGGCCATCGTGTTTTGAATCGACCGCTGAAGTTTTTCCACATTGTCGCTGCGGTCATCCAGTTTCGCCATGGATTTACATTCCTCCTCGAAAAAGTTAGTGGAAAACTGGGCATAGGGTGCGTTGTCGGGGACCCTTTTATGCTATGGTTATACAGGCTGCGTGCGGACAACCTGACATGGCAGGATTGTGGAGGAGTGGATGTGATGAGGTCATTTTGGAGGGCGGTGCCGCTCTCGATTCAACATGTGTTCGCAATGTTTGGCTCCACCGTGCTGGTCCCTTACATGACCGGATTGGATGCCGGCAGCGCCTTGATCGCCAGCGGTGTGGGCACGCTCGTATTTCATGCCATCACGCGCGGCAAGGTGCCTACGTACCTTGGGTCTTCGTTTGCGTTCATTGCGCCCCTGGCCCTTTACGTGGGGAAGTACCACTCACCCGCGGAGGCGGCCGCTGGTTTGGTCAGCGTGGCGGTGGTCTACGCCCTGGTGGCCTTGCTCGTGACCAGGTTGGGATTCGCGCGCGTGCGGCGCTTCATTCCTCCGGTCGTGGTGGGGCCGGTGGTCTCGGTCATCGGATTGTCGCTGGCCGGCACCGCGGTCACCAACATGGCAGCGGTGCACTGGGACGCGGCGATTGTCAGCCTAGCCGCGGCGATTGCCGCCTCGCTGGTGGGGCCGCGGCAGCTGCGCGTTGTCCCCTTATTGGTTGGGATTCTGGTCGGATACATATACGCGTACGCGCGCGGTCTTGTGGACCTGCACCCTGTTGCCAGCGCACCCATACTGTCGTTGCCCCACTTTGTTCTGCCGCATTTCACGGGCTCCGTCGTGTTGGCCATGGCCCCCATCGCGTTGGTCACCATGGTTGAGGACCTCGGTCACATGTTCGTCCTCAACGAAATCACCGGTCGCGATGTGACCAAAGACCCTGGATTTTCCTCCGTGCTCTGGGGCAATGGCGCCGCGACCTTCCTGTCCGCTCTCGTGGGCGGCCCTGCTCAGACCACGTACGCGGAGAATCTGGGCGTCTTGGCCATCACGCGTCAGTATTCCGCCCGCATCATTCAAGGAGCGGCCGTCGTCGCCATCATATTGGGGCTGTTTGGCAAGGTGGGGGCTTTGATTCACACCATTCCGGTTCCGGTTATGGGCGGTATCAGCATCCTTTTGTTCGGAATGATTGCGGCCATGGGCATTCGCCACGTGATTGAAGAACGGGTCGATTTGACGAACATGAAGAACCTGATTGTGGCCGGGGTCATCTTCATCGTCGGCGTCGGCTACCCGAACAACGGCGTCGCGTTGGCCACGCTGGCGGGGCTTGTCATATATTGGGTGCTGCCGGACGTGAGTCGTAAACCGGTTTGATGCCACCTCATACTTGACGACCGGAGTGGGCACGTTATCAAGTGTCGGACACCGCGTTGGGAGGGCTGTGTGATGACATCGAGACGCAAGTCCATTGGACGCGGCGATGAGGCCTCTGGACCCATTGCGAATGCTCTCGCCAGTCAGAGCATGGCGCGCGGGGAACCCGAGGAAGAGCTGATACGACGCCGTGCTCACAAGGCGTCGTCAAACCTCCAGACTTGACCGGCGGCTCTTTTTGACTGGTCGCACGGAACGAAGAGGCATTCACAAAAGTGCCCAGTGTCCGACAGGGACCCGGCGATTGCGCCGGGTCTTTCCTTGTCCATGGTTACGGCATCGATGGGACACCGTGCCAGCGCAGCGGGCGTTGTCCGTTTTCTGCCATAGCCATGGAAACCATGGCTCCTGTATACTAGGAGTCTGACGGATTGCGCGATTTCCCCTGCTGTTGTGAAAGCGGACGGGGACAGAAGGAGAGTAGACATGCTGGTTGTCGGTCTGGTTGCAGGCGTTTTGGCCGTCATCCTTTTGTTGTGGGGCCTATTGCGGCTTGTGCGGCGCTATCTCAGCCGCTGGCACTTTGTCGGCTTCATCGTCTTGGCGGCGGTGTCTCTGGTGAGCCTGTATCTTGGGCGCCCGTACTACGCCGTCAAGTCGGTGGCGGAGGCGGGGAATCCCCATGCCTACGTCGTCCGTGTGGAGACGGTCAACAGTGAGAAGTCGCATTTGGAAGCGTACGCGCGGGACATCATCCAACAGGTTCGCCAGGCACACCCTGACGCGGTGGCCGTTGAGGTGGAATTCTTCGCGCCGCACAGTTCGACTTGGCAATCGCGGGCTGTATGGGGGGCTTACTCTGACGCCAGAGAGGGCGAACAGGGCGTGACCACTGACGCCGCCAATCAGACCGTGTTTGACTATGTGCTGCCTTGAGAGGAAAGCGCCCTCAAAGCAATCTGTAAAGCGGCGTCCTAGACGGTCGACAGAAAAGACCAGGGGGCTCCCGTGGGAGCAGCCCCTGGTTTTTTTGTCACGCCATGGATGGCAGGTTCATTGGGCGGTGCCGCGCAGGAAATTGCGCAGCACGGTCTGGAGAATGCCGCCGTTGCGGAAGTATTCGATGTCCACCTGGTTATCCAGGCGAGCGGTCGTGGTAAAGGTGAAGCTCGTTCCGTCTTCCCGCGTCGCCCTGACCGTGATGTCCTGTCCCGGCTGCAGGTCGCCATCCAGGCCCAGGATGTCAAACCGTTCCCGACCGGTGATGCCGAGCGATTTCCAGCTGTCACCCGCCTTGAACTGCAGCGGCAACACGCCGAGACCCACCAGGTTGCTGCGGTGGATGCGTTCGAAGCTCTCCGCGATGACCGCCCGCACGCCGAGCAGGATGGTCCCTTTCGCCGCCCAGTCGCGCGAACTGCCGGTGCCGTACTCCTTGCCCGCGATGACCACAAGCGGCTGACCGTTTTCCTTGTACTTCATGGCCGCGTCGTAAATCGGCATGACCTCGCCGGTCGGCAGGTAGGTGGTGAACCCACCCTCGGTTCCCGGCGCCATCTGGTTGCGGATGCGGATGTTGGCGAACGTTCCGCGCATCATCACTTCGTGATTGCCGCGGCGCGATCCGTACGAGTTAAAGTCGGCCGGCTTGACGCCGTGGTCACGCAGGTACTTGCCGGCCGGGCTGTCGTACGCGATGTTGCCGGCGGGGGAGATGTGGTCCGTGGTCACCGAATCGCCCAGCAGCGCCAGCACGGCCGCTCCCTCGATGCTCTGGGCCTTGGGCACGTCCGCGGTCAGGCCGACAAAGAACGGCGGTTCCTGAATGTAGGTCGATGCTTCGTCCCACTGGTACAATTCGCCTTCCGGACTGGACAGGGCGTTCCAGCGCTCGTTGCTGTTGAACACGTTGGCGTATTTCTTCTGGAACAGGTCTGGCGTGATGACCGAACGAATGACCTCGGCCACTTCGTTCGGAGACGGCCAAATGTCCTTCAGGTAGACCGGGTTTCCGTCTTCATCGTGCCCGATGGGATCTTTCGTCAAATCGATATCGACCGTTCCGGCCAAGGCGTAGGCGACGACCAACGGCGGCGACGCCAGGTAGTTGGCGCGTACCAGGGAATGAATGCGACCTTCAAAGTTCCGGTTGCCCGAGAGCACCGCCGACACCAGCAGGTCGTTGTCCTTGATGGCGTCGGAGATAGCGTCCGGCAGCGGGCCGCTGTTGCCGATGCAGGTGGTGCACCCGTAGCCGACCACGTCGAACCCGAGCTGCTCCAGGTAGCGCAGGAGACCGGACTGTTCCAGGTAATCGGTCACGACGCGCGATCCGGGCGCCAGGCTGGTCTTCACGTAGGCCGGGGTCTTCAGCCCCTTCTCCACCGCCTTTTTAGCCAGCAAGCCGGCGCCGACCATGACCGTCGGGTTGGAGGTGTTGGTGCAGCTGGTAATCGCCGCGATGACCACCGCGCCCGGCTTCATGGTGGATTGCACGCCCTCCGGGTATTGCACCTGAACCTCCTTCCGGACGTCTTCGTCGCTGAGGCCAAACCCGCCTTGGTCGAGCGGCTTTTGCAGGGTCTCCTCGAAGGTGGACTTCATTTTCGTCAGTTCAATCTTGTCCTGTGGCCGGCGCGGACCCGCCAAGGTCGCCTGGACATCACCCAGGTCGAGTTCCAGGGTATCGGTGAATACCGGATCGGGCGTGGCGTCGGTGCGGAACAAGCCCTGCTCTTTGCAATACGCTTCGACGAGCCGAACCTGGCTTTCGTCGCGGCCGGTGCTGCGCAGGTAGTTGAGCGTCTCCTCGTCGACCGGGAAAAAGCCCATCGTCGCGCCATACTCGGGGGCCATGTTGGCGACTGTGGCGCGGTCGGCGACGCTGATGTTGCTCAACCCCGGTCCATAGAACTCGACGAACTTGCCGACGACACCCTTCTTGCGCAGCATCTGTGTGACCGTCAGCGCCAGGTCCGTGGCTGTCGCCCCTTCGGGCAGGTGGCCGGTCAGCTTGAAGCCGACGACCTGGGGCATCAGCTGATACAGGGGTTGTCCCAGCATGCAGGCTTCGGCCTCGATGCCGCCGACGCCCCAGCCGAGGACGCCGATGCCGTTGATCATAGTGGTGTGCGAGTCGGTGCCGACCAGAGAGTCCGGGAAGACCACCGTCTCGCCGCCGATCTCGCGGCGCCCGACGACGGAAGCCAGATACTCCAGGTTCACCTGGTGGACGATGCCGGTTCCCGGCGGAACCACGCGGAAGTTGTCGAACGTCTTCTGCGCCCAGTGCAGGAATTTGTAGCGCTCCTCGTTGCGCTCGAACTCCCGCTTGATATTAAACTCCAGCGCTTCTTTCGATCCGAACGCGTCCACCTGCACGGAGTGGTCGATGACCAGATCAACAGGGATGAGCGGGTTGATGCGCTTTGGATTGCCCCCAATCCGCTGCATGGCGGCGCGCATCGCAGCCAGGTCGACGACGGCCGGCACGCCGGTGAAGTCCTGCAGCAAAATGCGGGCCGGTTTGAACGGCACGTCCGTGCGCTGTGGCGAAGCCGCGCGCCAATTCGCCAATTCTTTGACGTGGTTTTCGTCAATCACACGGCCGTCGTATTGGCGCACCACCGCCTCCAGCAGAATCTTGATCGAGAACGGGAGCTTTTTGACGTCCGCGACGCCTTTTCGTTCCAGTTCCCCGAGGTGGTAGTAGGTGAACTGGCTGTTATCGATGGTTAACTTCTTTTTGATGCCAAACGGGTCTTGCAATTGGTTCGCCATTACGTTCCCCCCACTCTGGCTGTCATTTCCTCGACACCCATTGTCGCAGATGCGCTGTCCGCTTGTCGAAGGCAGATAAGAAAAGCCGATGAGGCGATTTCAAATCCCAATAACCGATCTCATCCACCTTGACACAGACTCGACACATAAAGTTCGCACCGTTGACACTCTACTCCCTTTCTGTGACCGTTTGCAAGTGGGGGATAGGCTTTGCGGCCGGCTCACGTGCCGCCTGAAGGGATGCGCTTTCACCAATGCGCATCCTGATTGACGACGCGGGTGCCGCCGCTGGCGAGGTTGATAGTCAGCTGCAGCCGTCCCGTCGAGTCATCGTAATGGGCCGAACCGATGGGTAGGTCGTCGCCCGTCGCGGAGCGGTAGACCACAGACAGCAACTCTCCCTTGTCATATTCGTAGTACTTCTTCATCAGGCGGGCGAGGAACGCCTCACGGTCGCGGACGGGGACCGGGCGGCGCACGGTCAGCACATAGGAAACCGGGTCCAGCCCGGTGCCGGAATCAATCACGGTAAGGGTCCCGAGGTGGTGAACCGTGACGTATTCCATAAACGTGTGCTGGTGAGCGGCTTCACGCGCGGCCGCGATGTGGTGCATCACAGGAATCAGTGTCAGGACCAATCCGGTGATGATGCCGGCCATCGCCAAGACCCAAGCCCGCGTGCGCCACTGATGCCGTTTGCTTGAGTCGGTGCGCGCTGGCAGTGAGTTCACTTTGTGTCACCCCCGGCAGGCGTGTCTTCATACCATTCCTACTATTAGTGATTATACTGCAAAACACGGCTCCGACCGGCGGCTCGGAATGTCAATGGCTGGACACATTCTTTAGTGGCCAAAAGGTGTTGAACGACGGCCGTTGGTGCTATCCTGAGAATGGCGAATAGAGGAGGCATGTAGCGGTGCTCAGACGGCTTGCAGTGATTCTGTCCATGATTGTGACGGTTTTTGTCGGCTTTGGGCTGGTTATACCGGTGCTGCCGATGATGGTTGCCCATGTCGGCGCCCAGCCGTACCACCTGGGCCTGATGCTCGCCGTGTATTCGGCCGTGGCCTTTTTCATTTCCCCCTGGTGGGGGCGATTGTCCGACCGAATTGGGCGCAAGCCGGTCCTGATAGTCGGGTTGGTTGGGTTTGCCTTCAGCTTCTTCTTGTTCGGGTTGGCCAAGGACATGCTGTGGTTGATGTACTTGGCGCGCATTGTCGGCGGTGGTTTCTCAGGCGCGGTGACGGCCACGGCCATGGCTTACATCGCGGATGTGACAGGTGTGGAGGACCGCACGCGCGGCATGGCGTTTGCCGGCATGAGCATCGGGCTGGGGTTCATCATTGGTCCTGGCGTGGGCGGCATCCTCGCCAAGTTTGGCGTAGCCATTCCGTTTTTTGTGGCGGCCGCGTTGGCCTTGCTGAACGCCCTATGGGCGCTTGTGTCGCTGCGGGAACCGGATAGGGAGCAGCGTGTCCACGTGACCACCAGCACCCGGTCCAGGTGGGCGGCGTTTGCCGGTTCATTGAAGTACATGTACCTGGTGGATTTCATCGCCCAGTTTACGATTGCCGCGTTGGAAGGTTGTTTTCAGTACTACGAGATGTGGAAGATAGGCGCCACACCGACGCAGATTGGATATATGTTCTTCATTTCAGGAGTCGTCGGCGCCCTTATCCAAGGCGGCATCGTGCAGCGGTACGTCAAACACGGCCGGGAGGTCCCAACCCTCTATCTGGGACTCGCCGTATCGGCTGTCGGCCTGTTTTTGGTCCTGCTCTCGCACAGTTTCTGGACGGCGGCCTTGTTCATGACCATCTTCGGGGCCGGCAACACGGTGCTCAAGCCGACTGTGACCTCCTTGGTGAGCAAGCGGACAACGGTGGGCCAGGGTCTGGCCTCCGGGTTGCTGTCATCGATGGATTCCCTCGCCCGCATCGTGGGCCCCTTGCTGGCCACGGTGCTGTATCAGTGGGACAAAGGCCTGCCGTTTGTCGTGACGGCATTGGTGTGCGTGGCTGGACTTGGTCTGGTGGCGGCGTTTCAGCGCGGAGAATTGCAGGCCAAGCGGGCGGCCGCAGAGACTCTCTGAGCGAACTTGGCCGAAGTGTTCAGCAGCATGCAGAAGCCGCCGCGTTGCTTGACTCGCGGCGGCCTTTCTATGGTAAACTGTACCCGTATCTTGAATTGAGTGTTTGTTCCTTGTTGCTAATTCTATCGGAATCTTAAAGGGATTTGGGAGACTGGCTGTGCGAAGGGCATGCAACGTGTGGCAAGGGGAATTATTCATCCCTGGCTGGCAGGACGCCCGGGAGCCGTGAATCTACGATGCCGAGGCTCCAGGGGCCCAGCCATGGCTTTGACGGCAAACCGGTAAAGGAGGGGGCATCGTGTTCTCATCGTGGTTGCCGGTGGAGCTGACTCAGATGGCGCACAACGTGGATTCGTTTTTCTACATCATGCTGGGCGTAGTGGCCTTCTTTTTCGTCTTGGTCGAAGCCTTGTTGATCACGTTCCTGATTCGCTACCGGCGGACCCGGCGCAATCCGACGGGGGCTGCGGTGCACGGCAACACCAAGCTCGAGGTGGTGTGGATGCTTGTGCCGGCCGCCATTTTGATCGGCTTGGGCGCGTTTTGCGTCCCGTACGTGTATGCGCTTCAAAAGCCGCCGGCGCAGGATGTGACCATTCGCGTCACCGGCCACGAGTGGTATTGGGACTTTGAGTACCCAAACGGGGCGCACGCTCGGACGCTGGAGGTGCCGGCAGGGACGCCGGTGCTGTTTGACATCACATCGGCGGACGTTATACACGGCTTTTACATACCAGATGTGCGGCTACAGCAGGACGCTCTGCCTGGGCGCATCACACAGTTTTGGATCAATATCAAACCGGACATGGTGGGACACGTGTTCGATGTGCCCTGCGACCAGTTCTGCGGCGCCGGCCATTCGCAGATGCACGCGACCGGCAGGGTCGTGACACAAGCCGAGTTTCAGCAGTGGGTATCCTCGTTGAAGAAATAGGTCCGTAGAGGAGAACCGCGGCCGTTTGGGCGACGACCGCGAACAGTTCCACCTGCGAGGTGAGGATTCATGGAGGCTGTCCTGAGCCATCCGCGCCCACGCCGGCAGTCGTTTGTGCGCGAGTGGGTGTTGACCGTCGACCACAAGAAAATCGGCGTTATGTACGGGGTTACCGCTATCTTCTTCTTCCTCCTGGGAGGTCTGTTTGCGCTCCTGGTGCGCACCGACTTGCTTGTCCCGCAAGGGGTGTTTGACGCACAGTCCTACAACGAATTCTTTACCATGCACGCCACCATCATGATCTTTCTGGTTATCATCCCACTTCTGACCGGGGCGTTTGGAAACTATCTCATACCCCTGCACATCGGCGCCCGCGACATGGCGTTCCCCCGTATGAACGCCCTGAGCTACTGGCTGTACCTGGCTTCGGGCGTCATCATGCTGTGCAGTATGGCCGGAGGCATGCCCGACGCCGGGTGGACCGCCTATCCGCCATACAGCGTGTCCGCCAAGGGCAGCGGCATCGACTTTTGGATTTTCTCGGTGCACTTGGCCGGCCTGTCGTCCATTCTCGGGGCCATCAATTTTTTGGTCACCATTCACAAGATGCGCGCTCCCGGCATGTCGTTCAACCGCATGACGCTGTTCACCTGGAGCATCTGGGTCACCGCGTGGATGCAATTGTTCGGTACCCCTGCTTTGGCCGGAGCCATCACCACGCTTTTGTCCGACCGCCACTGGTCGACCGTGTTTTACAACGCCAGCGCCGGCGGCGATCCGATGCTGTACCAGCACCTGTTCTGGTTCTATTCGCACCCTGCGGTCTACATCATGATTCTGCCTGCGTTCGGGATCATCTCGGAAGTTTTGCCGGTGTTTTCCCGCAAGCCAATCTTTGGCTATCACGCGATTGCCTACTCCAGCGTCGCGATTGGCTTTCTCGGCTTTTTTGTGTGGGCTCACCACATGTTTGTCGCTGGGATGCAGATGTCCGAGGGCATTCCTTTCATGATCTCGTCGCTGGTCATCGCTGTACCGACATCGGTGAAGATTTTCAACTGGTTGGCGACGATGTGGCGCGGTTCAGTCGAGTACTCAGTGCCGATGATGTACGCGTCGCTCGGGTTCATCGGATCGTTCATCATCGGTGGGTTCAGCGGTGTCTTGGTGGCCGCGGTGCCGCTGGATATGGACCTGCACGACACGTATTTCGTCGTCGCCCACATTCACTACGTCCTGTTCGGCGGCAGCGTCATGACCATCATGGCCGGGCTGCACTTTTGGTTTCCCAAAGTCACGGGCCGAATGTACAACAAGACGCTGGGGCATGTCTCTTTTTGGTTCTACTTCGTCGGTACGCAGCTGACTTTCTTTCCGATGCACTTTCTCGGTTTGGCCGGCATGCCACGGCGATACGCGACCTATCCGCCGCAGTACATGTTTTGGAACGATGTAGCCACAATCGGCTCTTACGTCTTGGGGCTGGGCACCCTGTTGATTGTCGCAAACCTCTTCTGGGCGGCCAAGTACGGGGTGAAGGTTGGTCCCAATCCGTGGGGCGCTCAGACTCTGGAGTGGCAGGTTTCGTCCCCGCCTCCGGAGCACAATTTCGACGAAATTCCGACCGTCACCGACAACCCGTACCGGCCGTATGACCCGCCGCAACCGGAACCGGAGGCGAATCCAACATGGGCTTGACGGTGCAGGACACAGGCGATTGAAGGCATATACGGAGAGAGGGGAGATGCGGCTATGGCTGTGCGGATGGAGAAGGGGCATGGCGGACAGGTAGTGCACGATGAACGCATAGACCCGCAGGCCAATGCAAACCTGGCGGTGTGGCTTGGCCTGGCCGCCTTGACGTTCATGGCGGCCGTGTTTGTCGCCTCGAACGTCTACCTGCGTGGTTGGAATCCGAGCAAGTTTACCCTGAACAATCAGCTGCTGACCGACCTGCCCTATTGGGATACCTTGATCCTGATTGTGTCCGGGGTGTTGGTGCTGGTGGCCGCCACCTTCTTCGCCAGGGACCGGTGGCAGGCGTTCAATGCGGTGTTGGCGCTGGCGGTATTGTCTTGGGTGGCCACGACGTTGATTCAGTTCCGGCTCATGCTGTGGTTCGCCGGCTACAACCAGCAGATCAAGACGATAGACTGGCCGACCTCGATGATTGTGTTTGCCTTAACGTTCATTTCCACGGTATTGATTGCCATCGCCGGTTGGTACGCCAGCTTTGCGAACAAGGCCAAGGTGAATGCGTTCTTTCCGGTGGCGATGAACGTGTGGCTGTACACGGTCATGTTTGGCATTGTCGTGCTGTTGATGGAACGGGTGCTGACTGTCGGTCAGTTCGCTGCCTGGTGCGGCCTGCACGCCTGAGGGGATGATTCGATGCGACTGATTGCGTTTGCCTTGGGATTGTTTGCGTTCGTCGCGGTGTTCCTGCTAGTTTTGCGTTACACGACGTATCTGTCGAACGTCAAGAAGGGGCGCGGAAACCACCCGGCCGCGCCGACCGTTCCCGTGTCTCACGACAGCTCCATGACCGGGGAGGATGTCTGACCCCTTGCTCGCCTCATGATGGGTGCGGCCCTATGAGAAAAAAGCGGGACGCCACCCCGCTCAGTCTTTCGTGTTATGCGCCTTCATGCGCACCCATTTGCGGTTGTGGTTGCTGGTTGCGGGAAAGGTGTCGCCCCGTTTCAGGTGAACTTTCCGCGGGTCGCGAATGGAGGCGCTGTCTGGGTGCTCCCCGACTTCGATGTAAAAGCCGTCGTTGGGGACTTCCCAACCGGGTTCAAACTGTTTGTGCTGTCCCACCGTCGTCCCTCCTGTCCTGGCCTTTGTAGGAACAGCCGTCCGGCAGGGGACGGCTGCGTCCATAGTATGTCAGGACAGAACGGGGACTATGATGCCGGGTTCAGGCGATGGTCACATCGTTGCACAGATAGACGTCTTGAATCAGGTTGAGCAGCTTCACGCCTTCGTCCATCGGCCGCTGGAACGCCTTTCGGCCCGAAATCAAACCCATGCCACCGGCCCGTTTGTTGATGACCGCGGTGCGCACCGCTTCCGCGAAGTCGTTGGCACCGGAAGCGCCTCCGGAATTGATGAGGCCAATTTTGCCCATGTAGCAGTTCGCCACTTGGTAGCGGGCCAAATCGATGGGGTGGTCGGTCGTCAATTCCGTATAAATCCGCTCGTCCGTCTTCCCGTAGCTGCTGCCTTCCATGTTCAACGCCTTGAATCCTCCGTTGGTCTCCGGAAGCTTCTGCTTGATAATATCCGCTTCGATGGTTACGCCCAGGTGGTTGGCCTGGCCGGTCAGGTCCGCGGCGACATGGTAGTCGACACCGTCCTTTTTGAACTGCGGATTGCGCAGGTAGCACCACAAAATGGTGAACATGCCGAGCCGGTGCGCCTCCTCGAAGGCCGCGCTGATCTCCTGCAGCTGGCGCGTCGACTCGTTCGACCCGAAGTAGATGGTGGCGCCGATGCCCGCCGCTCCCAATTCCCAGGCCTGGCGTACGCTGGCAAACAAGACCTGGTCGAATTTGTTCGGGTAGGTCAGCAGCTCGTTGTGGTTGATCTTGACGATGTACGGAATTTTATGAGCGTATTTGCGCGAAGTCAGGGCCAGCACGCCCAGCGTCGAGGCGACGCCGTTGCAGCCGCCTTCAATCGCGAGCTTGACAATGTTCTCCGGATCGAAATAGGCCGGGTTTTTAGCGAACGAAGCGCCTGCCGAGTGTTCGATGCCCTGGTCGACAGGCAGGATGGAGACGTATCCGGTGCCGCTCAAACGGCCGGTGTTCAACAGCTGCTGCAGGTTGCGCAGAACCTGGTTGTTGCGGTTGGACGCGGCAAACACTTTGTCCACACTGTCTGGCCCGGGCAAGGTCAAGCTCTCTTTGGGGATGGTGCCGCAGGTATGAGAGAGGAGGTCATCAGCCTCGCTCCCCAGGTAGGTGACAATTTGGTCAATCATCGTCTGGGAACACGCTCCATTCTCGCCGGCGCAGACGCGGCCGGATCGACAAGTCTGGGACAGGCTCACCCTGTCTGCACGTTTCACACCATACTGTATCAAATCCCGTCGCTTGTAGGGAAGTCGTGCGAATGTTTACCGCCCGCTTTGCGCCGCGGGCTCCGAACGGCGAACTGGCCAGCCGAATACATAGGGATTATGTATAATTGCAGTAGAGTCTATGTACTGGAGGCGACCCTATGTACCTGCGTCAGCAAACACGGACGGTCCGAGTGGGCGATGTCTCCATCGGCGGCCGTGATCAAGTGGTCATCCAGAGTATGACGACGACCAAGACGGCGGATGTGGAAGCGACCGTGCGTGAGATCCTGCGCCTGGAGGAAGCGGGGTGTCAGGTGGTCCGCGTCACCGTGAACAACCGTGAGGCGGCAGCAGCGATTCCCGAGATCAAGCGGCGCATCCACATTCCCTTGGTCGCCGATATTCATTTTGATTATCGTTTGGCCCTGGAAGCGATTCGCGGCGGTGTGGACAAGGTCCGCATCAACCCGGGGAACATCGGTGGCCGCGAACGCGTGGAGGCGGTGGTCAAGGCCTGCAAAGAACGGGGGATTCCCATCCGCATCGGTGTCAACGCCGGTTCCTTGGAGCACCACATCCTGGACAAGTACGGCTACCCGACAGCCCAGGGAATGCTGGAGAGCGCTTTGCACCATATCCGCATCTTGGAAGAACTTGATTTTCACGACATTGTCGTGTCCATGAAGGCGTCGGATGTCCAATTAGCGATTGAGGCGTATCGGCTGGCGGCCGAGACGTTCGATTATCCGCTACACCTGGGCATCACCGAGTCCGGCACGCTGTACAGCGGCACCATCAAGAGCGCTGCCGGGTTGGGCACGCTCTTGTCGATGGGGATTGGCAACACCATCCGGGTCTCGCTCAGCGCCGATCCGGTCGAAGAGGTGAAGGTGGCCCGTGAACTGTTGAAGACGTTCCACCTGATCTCCAATGCGCCGACCTTGGTCTCCTGTCCGACGTGCGGCCGCATAGACATCGACCTGATTTCCGTGGCCAACGAGGTCGAGGATTACCTGCAGCACATCCAGGCTCCGATAAAGGTATCGGTGCTCGGCTGCGCGGTCAACGGTCCCGGCGAGGCCCGGGAGGCGGATATCGGCATCGCTGGCGGCCGCGGGGAAGGCCTGTTGTTCCGCAAGGGCAAGGTGGTGCGCAAGGTGCCGGAAACGGAGTTGGTGGCCGAGTTGAAGCGGGAGATCGACGCGATGGCGAAGCGCTACCAGGAGACTGGAAAGCTGCATGAAGAAGAGGTGGGGGTCTGAACCGGGCGGGACGCTCGCAAGCCGCCCGAGGGGCGCGGCGGCCCACGGGGGGCGGCGCTGCTGTACCGAAAGACGCGCCCGGTCAAGAAGCGGAGTTGGCGGGTGGGCAGGCGGAGGTCGCCCCACCGCCCGGGGTATCAATATGATGCTTGGCGACCGCTTGTTCAACCAGGCTCGATACCAGGCTGGGCAGGTCGCCGATGACCTCCCTACCCAGCGCGGCCAGCGGCCCGGCTTGGCTGATCACGGCAGACACCGCATCCTGCTTGACGCTCTGCGCCAGTGCCGGGGTGAACACGCCGGCCTTCTTGGCGTCGGCCACTACCTTCTGGTTGAATTCCTGAACCACCGCTTGGGCGATGGCGGCCAACCCGTCGATCACGTGTGCGGCCAGCTGCGCCTGCTTGCTGTCGGCGTGCGCGCTGACAATCCGTTTCAGGTGCGGCGCCAGGGCGCTGATACCGATGCCTATCAGCAGGGTCATCAGACTCAACAGGGATTCGAGAATTTGTAACTCCAGTGCGCCGTTCACTCAGCTCACTCCTTGCAGCATTTTTTCCGCTTTTTGCAATAACTCCAATGCTTCACGCAGCTTCGGCACTGTGTCGGGGTTGGGCAGTTGATACAGCGCTTTGCCCAGCGTGGTCAAGGTCATCACTCCCGCGACACCGTCCACCGTCAGGTGATGCTGTTGTTGAAAACTTTTCACGGCCGCCTCCGTTTTGGGGCCGTACACGCCATCAACCGCCAGGTGCGCATGGAGCACCAGGTTGAGCTCCTCCTGGAGCAGCTTCACCGCTTGGCCTTGACTGCCTCGCTCAAGCATGCTCGTGCCTCCTTTCTGGGTCGGGGCCGGGCCGCCGGAGATCACCGACCACATCGCCGGTGTCGCTGATTGATAGTCCCAAAACGAGTAGCCCGGCTGGTTCTTGCACGCGTCCATGAACGATTGGAGTTGACCTGGGGTCACGCTGCCGTACGCCTGTCCAACCGGCGCGACGGGAATCTGGTAGGCACGGTAATAAGCCAAACTCTGCGCCACGGCCGTTCTGGGCGGCAGGCGAAAGTCTCCCCAATACACCTGCGGCATGGTGAAGTCTGCGTGACGGTTGAAGGAGGAAAACGGGAAATCCGGGTGATATTTGGGGAGTCCGAACGTCGAATAGCCAATCGGTTTGCCGCCGGCCCGCTGCCGGATGGCCGCCATCAGCCGGGTGGCCGCGTCAGCCATACCGGATCGCTCGAATTCCGCCTCCACATCCGCCACATAAAAGTCGGCACCCAGGGACAGGGCCCTGTGCGCATTGGCAGCCTCCTCGTCGGGGTGGGCGCCGTAACAGTAGCCCCACGCGCCCACCGCCAGGCCGGCTCCGTGCAGCTGGTGGACCAGGCTGGAAGAAAACTGCGACCAAAAGTCGCGGCCGTCGTGCGCCTTGACGATGAGCCCGGCGAGTCGCGCGCTCTGCGCCCGCGCAATGATGGCCTGAATGTTGCCGCCGCTGGATTCGCTCACTTCCCATACCCAAACCATCTTGCCTTGCCAAGCCTCCAAACCGGTCACCCCCTTTTTTGCGGCCTCGGATGCCTACAGCAACATATGGCGCCTCGGCTCGCCGTGTTTTCGGCAGACAATCGGCCGGGTTTCTCCAGCCGATTGGGAAAATGCAGCGGTGCGCCGGTTTGGGGGCGTCCATACGATTCGTTGACGAATCGGGAGACAGGGTATACAATACGACACATACTTTACTTTGGTAGAGAACTAAAGCAAGGCGAAGCGGGTGACGCCTTGCTTTCGGGATAGCATGGACCTTGTCGGCTGGAAAGGGTTGATGTGCTTGGCGCTGGATGCCATGCGGTGGGCCGAGCGGCCTCCGGGGATGCGGGACTTGTTTCCGGCTCAGGCGCGGTTGCGCCGGAACCTGGAGGATTGGCTCATCCGTTTTTTTGAAGACCGCGGTTTTTCCCTTGTCTCCAGCGGGGCGTTTGAATATGCGGACACCCTGCAGCGGGGACGTGTGCCTGCGGCTTCGGAGCAATGGGTGCAGGTGTTTGACCGTTCGGGCCGTCCGATGGCCCTTCGGCCTGATATGACGCCGAGTGTGGCGCGGATGGCGGCCCCCTTGGTGGCCGCAGGGCAGGTTCCCATCCGCTGGTGTTATGCCGAGCGTGTCTACCACCGCTCCGACGCGCCGGCCACCTTGTCCTGGATGAGCGGGCGCGCCGCGGAATCCACTCAGGTGGGCGTGGAATGCATTGGCGAGACCGGAGTGGCGGCGGACAGCCAGTTGTTGGGCCTGTGTCTGGACGCGTTAGCGGGGCTGAGGCGTGCCGGTGTGCGCATGGTCATCAGCCACGCTCTGTTTGTCCCCGCTCTGCTCGAGCTTTTGGGTGTGCCTGCAGATGACCTGGAGCCCTTGCTTGCGCTGTTGACCGCCGGGGATTATGTGGCGTTTCGGACGGAGAGCCGGCGCTTTGTCGGCGAGGTGGACGTGCTGGAGCTGCTGTCCGCGCTGAACCCGTTCCAGCCGCACACGCTCCCGGACAACCTGGTGCGGCCGGAATCGGCCGCGTCACAGCGGCTGCAGGCGGCTTGGCGGGCGCTGTGCCAACTGGCGGACGCCATCCGGACCAGTGATCACGCTTGTGCCATGGTATTCGACCTCTCCTTGCATCGCGATCCGTCTTATTACACGGGCATGGTTTTCGAGGTCTTCGCTCCCGGCGCCGGCGCGCCGATTGCCCAGGGTGGGCGTTACGACCACCTGCTGCGGGAGTTTGGCGCCCCCGCGCCGGCTCTCGGGTTTACGTTTGAAGTCGAGCGGCTGATGACGCTGTTTGCGGACGAGGAGCTAATCGTGCAGCGGGGGGTGGTCCCGTGCTGACCATCGCGCTAGCCAAAGGCCGGACCACGGACGGAGTGTGGCCATTGCTCGTGGCGGCGGGACTTCCTCTGCCCACGGCTCTGGATGAGACGCGGGCGTTGGTCTTTGACGTGGACGCCGACGCGGCCACGCTCCAGGTGGATCGAATGCGCTACCTGCTGGCCAAGCCGGCGGATGTCCCCACGTATGTTCAGTACGGTGTGGCGGATCTCGGGATTGTCGGAAAAGACATCTTGATGGAGGAGCCGAGAGACGTCAGCGAGCTGGTGGACCTGGAGTGCGCCTGCTGCCGCCTGTGCGTGGCCGGCCGACCTGAGGATGAGCTGCGCCCGCCGCGGCGCGTGGCCACCAAGTACCCGCGCCTGACGGACCAATACTTCCGCAGCCAGGGCACGGCGGTGGAGATTGTTCCGCTCAGCGGCTCCATCGAGCTGGCGGCGGTCATCGGCCTGACCGACAGGATCTTCGACCTGGTGCAGACAGGCGCCACCCTGAGGGCCAACGGACTGAAGGTGTTTGACACGGTGTCTGACGTGTCGGCCCGGCTGATTGCCAATCGTTCCAGCTACCACCTGCAGCGCGAGGCGATTCGGCAGGTGGCCGATGCGTTGGCGGCGGCCGTCACAAGGAGGAGGAGAGGATGATCCCGAAATTTCGGGCCCACGAATGGGCGTGGCGCAGAGAGCTGACGACGCGCGACGACGGCCGCAGTGTGGAACAGGTGTTGGCCGCGGTGCGTGAGCAGGGGGACGCGGCATTGCGCCAGTGCACTGTCCGCTTCGACCGGCGGCCGGAGGCAGCATCGGAGGCGTGGGCGCTGCGCGTACCCGAGGACGTGTTGGCAGAAGCCTTGGCCAATCTGAGCCCTTCTCTGCGCGAGGCTCTGACCGCCGCCGCGTCCCGTATCCGCTCTTTCCATGAGGCGCAGAGGCCGACGGAGGTCTGGTGGTCGGGCGGGGAGGGCGAGCGGCTTGGATTGCACTGGCGGCCGCTGCGTCGCGTCGGTGTCTACGCGCCCGGCGGTCGCGCGGCGTACCCCTCGACCGTGTTGATGGATGTCATCCCCGCCCAGGTGGCGGGGGTATCGGAGATTGCCTTGGCTTCACCCCCTCATGGCGAGGCGGGGTGGCCCCACCCGTTGGTCCTGGCCGCCGCCGCCCTGCTCGGTGTCCATGAGGTGTACCGGCTTGGCGGGGCGCAGGCGGTCGCCGCCTTTGCCTACGGAACCGAGACCATCCGGCGCGTCGACAAAATCGTGGGACCGGGCAACCGCTATGTGGCCATGGCCAAGCGGGCCGTGGTGGGCGGTGTCGGCATCGATACCGTCGCCGGTCCGAGTGAAGTGTTTGTGGTGGCGGACCATACGGCCAATCCGGAGTTCATTGCCGCTGATCTGCTGGCCCAGGCCGAGCACGATCCGGACGCCGGCGCGGTCTGTATCGTCACGGACGCCGCCTTGGCAGACGCCGTCCAGGCAGCGACGGAGCGACAGCTGGCCGACCTTCCGCGGCACGCGGAGGCGGCCTTGGCGCTGGAGCGATGGGGGGCGATTGTGCTGGCGGCCGATGTGCAGGAGGCCATCGAGTTGGTCAATCGAGCTGCGCCGGAACACCTGGAGCTGCTGGTGGCTCACCCGGAGGCCTGGCTGCCGCGCGTGACGACGGCGGGGGCGGTGTTTCTCGGCCCTTGGTCGCCGGAGCCGGTGGGTGATTACTACGCCGGCAGTAATCATGTGCTCCCGACGCACGGGAGCGCCCGTTTCGCGTCGGGCCTTGGCGTGCACGACTTCCTGCGGCGCATGACCAGCGTGCAGTATACCGAACAGACCCTGCACCGGCACCAGGACCATATTGTGGCGCTGGCCCGCGCGGAGGGACTGGAGGCGCACGCGCGCGCGGTATTGGCGCGCAGCCCTGGGCGCTGATTCATCGCCGCCCAGGGACAGGCAGATGGGATGATGGAGGCGGACAGCGTGGCGGATTTGGAGCAACCGACATTCAGAGCGGAGGTTGCGCGCAAGACTGGCGAGACCGAGATTGAGCTGCGGCTCAATCTGCGCGGCAATGGACAGGCCGACTTGGACTTTCCGGTGCCGTTCTTGCGCCACATGCTGCACCTGTTTGCGGTGCACGGCCGATTCGATTTGACCATCCACGCCACCGGCGACGTGGACGTGGATGATCATCACCTTGTGGAAGACATCGGCCTTTGCCTGGGCAAGGCGGTGCACGCCGCGTTGGGCAACAAGCGAGGGATACGGCGTTATGGGGAACGCCACACACCGATGGACGAGGCCTTGGCCCGCGCTGTCCTTGACCTCTCGGGGCGGCCTGCCTTTGTCCTGCGGGCGGACATTCCCGCCGAGCGAATCGGCACTTTCCCCACCGAACTGGTGGCAGAGTTCTTCAAATCGTTGGCCAACGAGGCGCGCATGGCCCTGCACTTGGCCGTGTTGTACGGAGAGAACAGCCACCATATGGTGGAGGCCCTGTTTAAGGCGACGGCGGCGGCCCTGCGCATGGCGGTCGCCGCCGACGGGGACTGTGTGCCCAGCAGCAAGGGGGTGCTGGAATGATTGCCGTGTTTGACTTGGGGATTGGCAATCTGTCGAGCGTGCAAAGCGGCTTTGCCCGCACTGGCGCGAGGACGCTCCTGGTGGCCAACGCTGACGAGTGGCGGGCGGCGGTCGCGGACCAGTCGGTCAGCGGAGTGGTCATGCCAGGTGTAGGCGCGTTTTCCGACGCCATGTTTCAACTGCGAGCGCGCGGGTTGCTGCCAGTGGTACGGGAGGTTGTCCGCGCCGAGATACCGTTGTTGGGCATCTGCCTGGGTATGCAGATGCTGCTCTCGCTGAGCGAGGAACACGGCCGGCATGTCGGGCTCGGACTGATTGCGGGCGCGGTGGTCCGCTTCGGCCCAGGGCTCAAGGTGCCCCACATGGGCTGGAACGACCTCGTGCGGGTGGCGGATCATCCCTTGGTGGCGGGTGTCGAGGTGGGAAATCACGTCTATTTTGTCCACTCCTATTACGCGCGCCTGGCGCATCCGGAGGACGCCGTCGCGGTCAGCCGATACGGAGAGGTCGAGGTGCCGGCTGTGATTGCGCGCGGGCATGTGTATGGGACGCAATTTCACCCAGAGAAAAGCGGACCGGTGGGGGAGCGCATCCTGGCCAACTTCGTCCACCTGTGTCAGCTGGCCACGGTGGGAGGAAATCGGCATGGACAGTGAAACGGCGCGGGAGTTCACGTTATATCCGGCCATTGATGTGCACGACGGGCAGTGCGTGCGCCTGCTGCAGGGAGATTACGGAGCCAGCACGGTCTACGGGCGCTCCCCGCGCGCCATGGCCGAGCGTTGGCTCACCGCCGGCGCCCGGTTCCTGCACGTTGTGGACCTGGACGCCGCGAAATCGGGCACCGCGGTCAACCGGCGGGCTATCCTCGAGGTTCTCGCAGCGGCCGCCGAGTCCGGGGCGCGCGTTCAGGTGGGCGGCGGCATCCGTGACGAGCGGTCGCTCGCCGGTTGGCTGGAGGCCGGGGCCGCCCGCTGCGTCATCGGCACGGCAGCGCTGGACAGCCAGTGGGTGGAGCAGATGGTGAAGACATACGGATCGGACGCGCTGGTCGTGGGATTGGACGGTCGTGACGGGCGGTTGGCCGTCAAAGGGTGGCTGGAGCAGACCGACGTGCCACTCATCGAAGTGGCCAACCGGTTGGCTGCGGTCGGGGTGCGCCACGCGTTGGTCACCGACGTCCAGCGCGACGGGACGCTGACCGGCGCCAACCTCGAGTTGGCCTCCTCCATACAAGAGGCTAGCGGCCTCGCCTGCATCGCGTCGGGCGGCATCCGGTCTCTGACGGACGTGCTGGCCGCTCGGGACGCCGGGTTGGCGGGCGTGATTGCCGGCCGCTCCTTGTACGATGGTACGCTCGATTTGGCACAAACCCTGAGCGCCCTGCGGCTGGGGAGGAAGGAGGCGGAGCGCCCATGCTGACCAAGCGCATCATCCCTTGTTTTGACGTCCTGGACGGGCGGGTGGTCAAGCATGTCGGGTTCTTGCAGAACCGCCGCGATGCTGGAAGTCCGGTGGAACTGGCGGAGCTGTACTGCCGCGAGGGCGCTGATGAACTGGTGCTGCTCGACATCTCCGCATCGCAAGAAGGACGTCTGGCGATGCGCCAGGTGGTGACAGAGGTGGCGCGCCGAGTCAACATTCCCCTGACGGTGGGCGGTGGCGTGTCGACGGTGGAGGACGTGCGGGCGCTCCTGCTCGCAGGAGCGGACAAGGTTTCGATGAACACGGGCGCGGTGCGCAACCCAAAGCTGATTCGCGAGGCGTCTCGCCGGTTTGGCGAGCAGTGTGTCGTGGTCGCCATCGACGCCAACCTGCGCCCGGGCGGAGGGGGCTACGAGGTGATGGTCGCAGGCGGCCGCAAAGGCACCGGTATTGACGCGGTGGAGTGGGCGAAGCGGGCAGCCGGCCTTGGCGCGGGCGAGATCCTGTTGACCAGTTTTCGCCAGGACGGCACGCGCGAGGGTTACGACCTGGAATTGACGCGCATGGTTGCGCAAGCGGTGTCGGTGCCGGTCATCGCCAGCGGCGGAGCCGGTGCCCTTGAGCACTTCCACTCCGTTCTCACAGCGGGCAAAGCGGACGCCGCGCTGGCGGCCAGCGTGTTTCATTTTGCCGAGACGTCGATTGCCCAGGTCAAGGCCTACCTGTGCGAGAGGGGGGTGCCGGTGCGGTGGACGCAGCCAAACGCTTCCTGAGCGGCGAGGTGGCGTTGGAGGCGGTCCGCTACGACAGCCGGACCGGGCTGGTGCCTGTGGTGGTGCAGTCGGTGGCGGATGACTCCGTGTTGATGGTCGCTTACGCCAACCGCGAGGCGCTGAAGCGGACGCTGGATACCGGGTACGCCTGGTTTTGGAGCCGTTCCCGGGGTGAGTTTTGGCAGAAGGGCGCAACCTCGGGCAACGTTCAGCGGGTGCGCGAGGTGTGGCTGGATTGCGACAACGATACCGTGCTGTACCGGGTTGATGCGGCCGGGCCGGCCTGCCACACGGGGGCGGCGAGCTGCTTTTACCGGCGCCTGGTGCGCCGTCTGTCAGAGGCCGAGCGTGGAGAAGGCACCCCGGCCGGCGCGGACAGGGTCGCCCAGGATGGGCGGGACGGCGGCCGGGCCGGAGAGGGAGACGGAGGGGATGCGGCGGGCGTGGACAAAAAAGGAACGGGGCCCCGCACTTCCTCAGGGCCAGAACACCTCGAAGAGGGGCCCGTCTCGTCTGCCGCGCCGGTTGCCGACTGGGCGGTGTTGGAGCGGTTGTGGTCGACCCTGGAGGCGCGTTGGCAGCAGCGCCCGGACGGATCGTACACGTCGTATCTGTTCAACCAGGGCATCGACAAGGTGGCCAAAAAGTTGGGGGAGGAGAGTGTCGAGGTGGTGATTGCCGCGAAGAATGCGGGGGCTTCGACCGATTTTGCGGCCCGGGGGAGTGAGCTGGTGGCTGAGAGCGCGGACCTGCTGTACCACTTGCTGGCGCTTTGGAAGGCGTGTGGCGTGACGCCAGCACGGGTTCTGCGCGAACTGGCCCAGCGGGCGCGCTGAGGCGTGCACGATTGGGTGGCCCGGGCCGGGTTGCGCCAGGCGGCTTGCTGCAGTGTCCGCGACGGTGCGTGGCAAGCGGAACCGCCATGCGTCCAGGCCGCAGCTCACGAATGGGGCGACTTATCTCATGTGGCGGTGGACTCGTTCTTAATCATGAGGGCCATCGCGATGCCTAAGGCGCTTATACCCGCGACCAGCCAGATCACATCGTGAAACCCAGATGTCGCCGCGTCCGCCAGGTGATGCTGCGCGGAAACAGGGAACCTCGGCGCGGCGACTGGAGCGCCTTGGTTTACCAGGTCGCCCGCGATGCTGAGATTTTCGGCCGCTTGCTGTATGCGCACGTGCTCTCGCACCTGAAAGAGCGTCACCAACAGGGCTATCCCGAGCGTGCCACTGATGCGCTCTACAACGTTGAACAAAGTATTGCCGTCCGGAACCTTGGACTCGGGGAGTGACTCGATGAGTCGATTGAGGAGGGGTTGGATTACCATCCCGATGGCAAACCCGCGACCGCAAAGAATCATCGCCATGAGCGAGGCGGGAGAGGTCGCCGTCACCGCCAAAAGGCCCACGGTGCTCATCGTCAGGAGGGCCATCCCCGCCATCACGGTTCGACGTACCCCCCACTTTGACGGCAATTGATTGCCCAACACGGCGCCAATGCCGGTGATGAGTCCTTGCGGCAGCAGCGTCACTCCCGCCGCCACCCCGGATCTGCCTTGGACTTCCTGCATGAACGTGGGTACCAGCAGGACAACCGCAAAAGTCACGACCGAGACGAGTGCTGCCAACGTCAGCGCGAGAATCTGTTGGGGGGCGCAGAGGAGTGCCATGTCCACAATTGGATCCTCGCGGCGAAGGGCCCACGCTGCGTAAGCAGCCAACAGCACGACCCCAACGGTCCAATAAGGCCATACAGACCAAGAGAACCATCCCGATTGAGGCCCCTTGGAGGCGCCGTAGGAAAGTGCCGCCAACCCGCCAGAGAGTAACACAAACCCGAATACATCAAAGTGTGCCACGCCGCCCTCCCGAGGAGGCGCCAGGGTAGAAGGCAAACGCCGCGCCCCAATGACGGCCAGGATGCCGACGGGAACATTGATGAAAAAAACCGCGGACCAGCCCGCCCAGCGGATGAGAACGCCGCCGAGGGAGGGCCCCACCGCAGGCGCCAGGAAGAGGATCATGCCAGCAACGGCGGATATCTGTTTTCCCGCCTTTCCCTTGCCTAAGAGCATGTTCATCGCCAGGGGCACAAGCGGCGCGCCAAAGACTCCCTGCATGACGCGCGCAGCAATCAGAGTCCCTGCGCTGGGCGCGAGTGCACAGAGTACAGAAGATAACGTAAATCCAATCAAACTCACAAGATACACTTGCTTCGTGCCAAACCGTTTGGCCAAGTATACCGTACCCGTGAGCGACATACCCAGTGCCAGTAGGTAGGCGCTTGCGACCCACTGGACTTTCGTCAGGGAACTGTGCAGGGCCATGGCCATGTCTGGCAGAGCGACGTTTACGACACTGCTGTCCACCATGGACATAAAGGGACCTGCTAACAGCCCTGTCTGGACCAGAACGCCCAGGCGTTCGTTGGCGGCGTGAGGGTCAGCGGTTTGGGATGAGTTCATTCATCCATCTCCTTTCCATTCTTGGCCTCAATTTATCGACTGACTATACGGTCAAAAATTGAACGAAAAAGACATCGACTAGTCACCGGATTCGGGTGGCGTGGAGCGCGTAAACAATCGTATAAGGCTGTCGGCGGCAGACAGAGACGGCATGGGTGTGGACATCGCCTTTGCGACGGCCAATCCTTGAATGCATGAACCCAACAGGAACGCCAGGTGTTCCGGATCTCCCTGAACAATCTCTCCGTTTTGCTGTCCCTCGGTGATGAATTGGGCGACGATGGACCTGGTCTTGGCGGCCAACGTCGAGACAAGCTCACGCGCCTCTTGTGGTACAGCGTCACTCACAAACGCCTGAAGAACCACCATGAACATGTGGGGCTGCTCGACCAGGCCGGTGGCCACCTGTTCCATCAACCATCGCAGCCGTTCGGCGGCGCCGCCCGGCAGCCCGAAGGCTTGCTGGTAGAGCCGAATCGTGCCGTGTGTGGCGCTCTCAATCAGCGTGTTGAATATCTCTTCTTTACTCCCAAAGTAGTGGTAAATTAGCCCTTTGCTAATTCCGGCCGCAGCGGCGATGCCATCGATTCGTGTCCCGACATATCCGTTCCTGGCGAACACTTGTGCAGCCGCCGCGAGAATTTGTTCCCTTCTCTCGTCGCGGATCTGTTGATTGACTTTCTCGGTGCGCGGGATAAGAACCACCTCTTTGACTGAACGATAAGTCAACAATAGCCCAACGGCAGTTGGAAATCAACCCACGGCTCGTCGCCACACGGTCTGACCCAAATCCGTTTTGTTGGCTGGTGCTCGTCCGTATATCCTGACGTCGTGCATGGTTCGCCTCGTCACGCTATCCTATACCTGGAGGGGGACGAGTCATGGCGCGGATTTTGGTGGTTGATGACGATCCGCACATTCGCGAGCTGGTCTGCCATTACCTGGAGCGGGACGGCTTCACGGTGTGCGAAGCCGGCGACGGGGAACAGGCGCTCCGCGTGCTGGAGTCGACCAGGGTGGATCTGGTGGTCTTGGATGTGATGATGCCGCGCTTGGACGGATTCGCGTTTTGCCGGCAGGTGCGCGCGGTCAGCCAGGTGCCGTTGCTGATGTTGACGGCCAAAGGCCAGACGGTGGACAAGGTGAAGGGACTGCAGCTGGGGGCGGACGATTACGTGGTCAAGCCGTTCGAGCCGCTGGAGCTGGTGGCCCGCGTCAGGGCGTTGCTGCGTCGCTACCAGGTTGCCACCGAGCACATCGTCCAGGTGGGGAATCTGCTGCTCGACGAACGCACTCGACAAGCGTCCCTCGGCGGTGAGGAGATTTCTCTGCCTCCGAAGGAGTTCGAACTGCTGTTCAAGCTGGCCAGCCACGCGGGCAGGACCCTGTCACGGGACCAACTGATTGAAGACATCTGGGGGTACGACTTTGCCGGCGACGAACGGACGGTGGATGTCCACATCAAACGCCTGCGCGACAAGTTTCCGGACGAGGCCAGCGGCTTTTGCATCAAGACCGTCCGTGGCCTGGGCTACCGGCTGGAGGTGGGGACATGAGCCGTGAAGGGCATAGGCCGTATGTGCGGTTGCGTCGGCTACTCAGCAGGGGCCGTGCAACACGTGAAGGCGCGCGGCCGCGGAATTCGCCCACTGCCCTGATCGTCGTGTTGTACATCGCATTGGTGTTGGCGTGGGCGTTTGTCGCGTTCTCGCTCGCCTTCTTTGTCACCCAGTACGGCTATCGCTGGCTTCATTATCGTGCAAGCGGGTACGTGGTGCACATGACCATGGTGGGGGTGGGGATTGCCTTGTTCGTGGGGGGCGGCCTGGTCATGGGCCGTCGTCAGGCGTCGAAGCAGCGCCTGTTCTTTCAATCGCTGCTTGATGCGATGCGCCGGATGGCGAAAGGGGATTTCAACGTGCGCGTGGACGTCGGGCTGGTCACAGAGCCGGGCGGGCGCAACCACCCGTTTCGGCAGCTCGTCCACAGCGTCAACACGATGGCGGAGGAACTCGCCCAATTGGAGGAGGTGCGCCAGGAGTTCATCTCGAATGTGTCGCACGAAATCCAGTCGCCCCTGACCTCCATAACCGGGTTTGTGCAGGCGCTCAAGGACGACCGCCTGACGCTGTCGCAGCGCCGCCACTACCTGGATATCATCGAAGCGGAAAGCCGGCGGTTGTCGCGGCTGTCGGACAATCTCCTGAAACTGACGATGCTGGAGTCGGGGCAGCACTCGTTCCACCCGCAGCGGTACCGCCTGGACAAGCAAATCCGCAGTGTGGTGCTGACGTGCGAGCCGCTGTGGCTAAAGAAGCAGATTGCGGTGGATGTGTCGCTGCCGCCCACCTATATTACGGCGGATGAGGACCTGCTCAGCCAGGTGTGGATGAACCTGCTGGCCAACGCCATCAAATTCACGGGAGAGAACGGACGGATTGACATTTCCCTGCAAAGGGACGGCGATTGGGCGGAAATGCGCATCACTGACACCGGCATCGGCATCGCCGAGGAGGACCTGCCACGCATCTTTGAACGGTTTTTCAAGGCGGACAAGTCGCGCAGCGCCCAGAAGTCCGGCGGCGGCCTGGGGCTGGCGATTGTGAACAAGATTCTGTCCATCCACAAAGGGCAAATCGCGGTTCAGTCGCAACTGGGAAAGGGAACCACCTTCACCGTCCGCTTGCCGCGGGCGGAGCCGGTGCAGTCTGGGGCCGGAGGTTGAACGTTTGTTCATCTTTTGTTCATACACCCACCGTATGCTGGTCGCGTGCCCACCCAGCGGCTGCGGGTGGAATCAGTGACACAGAAGCCAAGCGAGTCCGCCAAAACATCGGCATCATTTTTCAAAATCCGAGTCTCGATCTCACCCTGTCGGCCGAGGAAAACATCCGCTTGCACGCATGCCTCTACGGGCTCTATCCATATCGTCCATGGTACCGCCTGATGCCGGCGGAGTATCGTCGGCGTGTCAGCGAGTTGGCGGAGATGGTCGGACTGGGCGATCACCTGTTCAAGCGTCTGAAAACCTTTTCTGGCGGCATGAAGCGGAAGCTCGAGATTATACGCAGCCTCATGCACAGGCCGCGGGTGCTGTTTCTGGACGAGCCCACCGCGGGTTTGGACGCGGTCAGCCGCCATTCGCTCTGGCAGTACCTGCGCGAGATTCGTGATCGCGAGGAGATGACCGTGTTCCTCACCACGCACTACCTGGACGAAGCCGAAACAGCCGATACCGTATGCATTGTCAACCATGGACGCATCGAGATGATGGGGACGCCGGTGGAATTGAAACACAGGTTGCTTGACCGGAGCATGGTCGTGGATGCTGCCGACCGGGCAGCGCTGAAGCGGGAGCTGTCGTCGCTCGGGTTGAGCTTTGTTGAAGAGTCAGAGGGGCTTCAGGTCCGCTACAGCGAGGAGACGCCGCAGTCCATCCTCTGCTGTCTGCAGACGCGCCTGACGAAGCTGAAGGTGGTCGATGCGACGTTGGAGGAGGCCTACATTCGCTTGGTCACGGGCGGTACAGCCGGAGGTGATGGGGTATGACGGCGGTGTCAAGGGAGGTCAACGCGGCCGTGGCGATTGCCGCCCGGGATGTGGTCAAGTCGCTCAAAAGCGTGGGGTCCTTAGTGTCCAGCCTCGCCTTTCCGCTCATATTTGTCGGTCTCATGGGCGAGACCATCGCCCAGAACATGGGCGCCGGACTCGGCTACAACTACCTGCAGTTTATGCTGATTGGGATGGCGGTCAACACCTTGTTTCAGGTTACAATTGCGGGAATCATGAATCTGGTGGAAGACCGCCAGAACGACTTTACCCAGGAGATGTACGTGACGCCCATCTCCAGGTACGCCATCATTTTTGGCAAGATTTTGGGTTCCAGCTGCACAAGCCTGTTTCAGCTGGCGGGGCTCATCCTCATCGCGCTCAGCGGCGTCCTGGCGTGGTTGGCCCACATCATGCCGATGACGTACGTGGTGGACCTGACACGCGCCGTGTACTACTGGGGTGAGCCGCAGTACCACAACGTTGTTCTCTATTCGCCGGCCTTGGACATGGCCGTGGTTATCGCGTACTTCTGCGTCTTTGCGGTCTTGGGGGTATGGCTGTTTGTACGCGCGGAGACAAATCGCTGAGTGCTTGATTTACAAGCCGGCAGGCGCGTGGTAGAGTTAAAAGCATAATCGAATAGATGGCGCTAGGGGTGCCGATTCGGCTGAGAAACGGGAGACCGTTAACCCTGGGGACTCGATCTGGGTAATGCCAGCGTGAGGAAGTGCCGTGCAATTCACGATGACGACCACCTCTGGGTCACGCTGTGCGTGCGCCGAGGTGGTTTTTCGTTGTCGCACGTGTGTGGTCAGCACCCTACAGGCGGTCGCAGCCCTGCGCCGAGCATGATGGATAGCGTGAAGGAGTGGGTGTGGCATGTGGAAGCTCAGAGACATCATTGTGGCGGTGGTCTTGTCTGCGGTCTGCGGCGCCATTTACATGGGCTGGGATTGGCTGTACGGCGTCGCGGCCACCGGGTTGAACCCGGTTCTGCAAGCGGCGTTCAACGGTTTGTGGTGGCTGGCGGCTGGACTCGTCCCATATATCATTCGTCGCCCTGGGGCGGCGCTCTTGTCGGAGATCGCGAGCGCCCTGTTCGAGTTTGTGTTCGGCAGTCCGTACAGCTTGGGCGCCGTTCTGTCCGGGGTCCTGCAGGGCCTGGGCGCCGAGGTTGGCTTCGCGTTGTTTTGCTGGCGCCGCTATCATCTCGGTGCGATGGTGCTCAGCGGTGCCCTGGCGGGGCTTGGGTATTCGGTGCAGGCCTACTTCCAGTACGGCGCGAACTCCTACGCACCGGGCGTCCTGGCCGGATTTGTCATTGTGACCATGCTGAGCGGCGCCGTCCTGGGCGGGGCTTTGCCGAAATGGATAGGGGACGCGCTGTACCGGACGGGATCGCTGCAGAACTTTGAGATCGCCCGGCAGGTGCGCCGCCAGCCATGAGCGCGCAAGCGACCGCGCCGAAGTCCATGGGCGCAGTGCCACAGGGCGCCGGGAAGGGCCGACGCCCCGGAGTAGTGGTTTCGTTGCGGGGGGTGCAGGTGCGCTATCCCGGAACCGACACCCCCGTCCTGTCCAACGTTCACTTTGAGCTGTACGAGGGCGAATCGGTCCTGTTCCTGGGGCCGAGCGGCAGCGGCAAGAGCACTCTGGCGCTGCTGATCGCCGGATTGGTGCCGGGCGCGGTGGAGGCGGAGGTCTCCGGCCAGGTCTGGCGCCACCCGCGGCTGTCGGAGCCCGGAGGCATTGGCATGGTATTCCAAGATCCGGAGACGCAGTTGTGCATGCTCGAAGTGGGCGACGAGCTGGCCTTTGGCTTGGAAAATCTGCGTGTGCCCCGAGACCAAATGCGAGAGCGTGTGCGCGCGGCACTCCGGGAACGCGGGCTCCCGCTGTCCCTGTCCCAACCCCATCAGCACTTTTCCGGGGGCATGAAGCAGAAGCTGGCCATGGCCTGCACCCGCGTGATGCGACCGCTGGTCATGATCTGTGATGAACCCACGGCGAATCTCGATCCGCTCGCCAGTCGCCAGGTGTTCATCGAACTGGCGCGGGTGCGCCAGCAGGGACAGACGCTGTTGGTCATTGAGCACCGGTTTGATCCGCTGCTGCCTTTTATGGACAGGGTTGTCCTGTTGGACCATACCGGCCGCATTCATCGCAGCGGTCCCACGCGGCAGGTGGTGGCCGAGGAGTGGGAGTGGATGAAGCAGGTGGGGATTGTCCCGCCTTGGAAATCGCCTCCGGACGCGGACGCCCGCGCTGCCTCCGGGCCGGCTGCCCCTTTCCGCGCCCATGCGGTTAGGGATGCGTCCGGGGTTTCTCCGCTTGCGGCCCGGTCCATCGACCAGCCGCCCCTGGATGGGCAGGCTTCTGACGAGCGGCCTCGGGCGCAGGAGCCGGCTGCCGTCTCCATCTCCGGAGGCCGTTTGGCGTATGCACGCCATGTGGTCTGGGATGACGTCAATTTCACCATCCCAAGCGGGAGCTTCACAGCGATTGTAGGTCCCAACGGGGCAGGCAAGTCGTCTCTGCTGCAGGCCATGATGGGGATGGTCAGGCTGGACGCAGGTGAGCTGAGCCTGCTAGGTCGCCCATTGCCGGCCTGGTCGCGGCGGGAGCTGGTGGAGGCGGCGGCCTACTGTTTTCAAAACCCGGAGTTTCAGTTCATCTTCGAACGCGTCGCGGACGAACTGGCCAACCGCGCGGTCGGGGAGGATATCCCGGAGGCCGTGCGGGCGCTGCTGGCCGAGTTCGGGCTGGCGGGAACGGAAAGGAAAAGCCCGTTTTCGCTCAGCCAGGGGCAGAAGCGGCGGCTCAGTGTGGCGACGATGCTGCGCCAGCCTCACCGCCTGTACCTGCTCGATGAACCCACCTTTGGCCAGGACGCGGCCACCCAGGCTGCCCTGCTGCGCCGGCTCAGGGAACTCAATCAGCAGGGCGCGACCATCGTCATCACCACCCATGACATGGACCTCGTGCGGACGTGGGCCACGCAGGTGGTTGTGCTGGCTGAAGGCGGCGTGCTGTTCTGCGGCCCGCCGAAGGGCCTGTTCGCGCGCCCGGACATCATGGCGCGCGCCCACCTGGTGGACGACCTCAGGCCGTTGGCCGAAATTTCTCCGCAGGAGGAGGACACAGGGCCGTCCGCCAGCGGCGATCCGTCCACCCACGACACGGTTGCCCAGGGCGCTCGCACTCCGAGCTTGCTGGGTGGCGGCCGCGCCGACAAGCTCGTCCGCGACGCAGCCGGCTGTCCGGCTCAGGAGCCGGATGCGCGGTCGGGGAGGCGTAAGCCGCTCGCCGCCCGCATCAATCCAGCCGTGCAGTTGTTGACCTGCGTCGTATCGGTCTGCATCGCGATGGCGGTGCGTTCCATCCCGCAGGGGCTGGGCCTGTTCGCTTTCGTATTGGCGCTGATGATGGGCCTGGCCTGGTTGTCGCCCAGCCAAATTGTGAAGCGCATGTCGCCTTTCCTGGCCTTCTATATCGTGTACGTATGGACCCAGACCGCTTACGCCCGGGTGGCGCCAGGCACGCCCACCTTTCAAATCCTGTGGTACCACCTGAGTTGGCCGGGTTTTTTGTCCGGTTTGGTGCTGGCGCTGCGCATGCTGTCCGCCGTGGGGCTCGGGGTGTACGTGCTCTCCTCGGTCGATGTGACCGAGACCATGGCGGCGTTTTGCCAGAACCTGCGCGTACCGCCCAAGTTTGCATACGGGCTGTTGGCGGGGATTCGCTACCTGCCGCTGTTCCAGGACGAATGGACGCGGCTGCGCAAGGCTCGCCAGCTGCGGGGGCGGGACGCCAAGGTCGGGTTTTTGCGCCCGGCCGTCTATGCACTGCCCCTGTTGAGTCAGGCGGTGCGCATGGCGGAGCGGGCCGCACTGGCCATGGAGGCGCGCGGCTTTCAAGGCGACGCCGCGGCTACGGCCGGCGGGCGGACGTATTTCCGCCAAGTTTCACTCACCTGGAGGGACGGAGCTTACGCCGTCGGTTTGAATCTGGCCATCGTGGCTTTGCTCTGGCTGTTGCGCCCGTAGACCGGGATCGCGCCGTTTGCACCCTCCTTGTGGCCGATCCGCTTGCCGGACGGCCCCGCACGTGTTTCCCGGCCGCTCGCTCCGGTCTGCTTCTTTGTTGGTCGACCTAGCCGGTTTTGGACCTGGGTTCCTGTTTGTCACAGGGCCGGTGTCTTCTCCAGCCTCGCTGTCTCAGCCGGCGCCCGGCCTGATACAGCGCCCATCCGGCCGGAACTGCGCCAATGATAGCGGTTTGCACGGCGTCGAACAGGGAATCGGTCAGGCGAAAGCCAGGGTCGAACGAATTGTCCACCGTCAGATAGGGGTAGATCAAGTACGGCAGGTGGGTGACAGCATAGGCGGCCACCACCAACAGGTATTGAACCACAGCGCTGATTTGGGCAAGCCGGGGGCGGCGGTGGTGGAGCAGCCCTACGGTGACGGGAAACAACAGACTGGCCGCGGCTAGGGCGGGCCACGCCGAGAGCAGCCGGGCGAAGTGCAACGGGGCCGAGAAGCGCAGCAGGACCAGCGTGAGCGCCGCCGCCAACCAAGTGGGGAGGACGGCGCAGGCGGCCCGCGCCGTGAACCGGCGTTCCATTCGTGGGGCTTGAACGGCGCCCGCCCGCACTGCCAGGTGGACGGCGGACAAGTACAGCACACTCCCTATGGACAGGGCTGCAAAACTCCAGAACAGCGGCGTGCGGAGAAACGGCAGGGAACTGACATAGAGCAGCCCGTTGACCACATGGACCCAGCCGCCTTCGGACAAGGGTAGGATGGAAACCAGAAGCAGCGGCACCAAGAGTCCGCTGACCGCGTGCAGGACGGCCGAGGCTGCGCCCGGCCGGGCGGCGCCGGCCTGCAGCACCAGCACGAGGCTGCGCAGCATCATCAAGGCCAGCGCTGCGGCCGCAGGCCACATCAGATTGGTCGCCACGAGCATGGCCGTGGCGGGAAAGAACTCCACTACACACACCACGATGAGGATTAGGAACACGTGGATTATCGTCCACCTGAATGATGCCAGTTGGGAGCGCAGAATGAACAGCGCCTCCCTGCGCTGGCGGAAATAGGCCCAGGCATACCAAATGCTGGAACCAAAATCAATGGCGGCAAACATGCCGTAAGCGAATACGCCCGCCCATATGAGAAGGATAATGAGAAAGGGTGAAGTCATCGTCCTGCTGCTCCTTCCACACATATAAGCCTACTCTCCCAAGCGCGCCAGAACCAGCCCCTGCCGGCGCAAGTGCTGACGCTTTCGTGACCAGCCTGCGGCATGATTGTGAATGGATGTGCCGAACGCGGGCGCGTGGTATCATATAAATGAAGGGCGTCACACGCAAGTTGAACAAAGGAGTGGATGTAGAAGTGGCATTTTCAGAGATAGACGAGCTTTCGGTCAAGACAATCCGCACCCTCTCCATTGATGCCATCGAAGCCGCGAATTCTGGGCACCCCGGACTGCCGATGGGCGCGGCGCCGATGGCCTATGTGTTGTGGAGCCGCTACCTGCGCCACAATCCAAACAATCCTGCGTGGTTTAACCGGGACCGGTTTGTGTTGTCGGCCGGCCACGGATCGATGTTGTTGTACAGCCTGCTGCACCTGAGCGGTTACGATGTGAGCATTGAGGACCTGAAGCAGTTCCGCCAGTGGGGATCAAAAACGCCGGGCCATCCGGAGTATGGACATACGCCGGGTGTGGAGGCGACGACGGGCCCGCTTGGCCAGGGAATCGCGATGGCGGTGGGCATGGCAATGGCTGAACGCTTCTTGGCTGCTCGCTTCAATCGCCCGGGACGGGAAGTGGTTGACCACTATACATACGTGCTGTGCGGCGACGGCGACCTGATGGAAGGCGTGGCGACGGAGGCCGTCTCGCTCGCTGGCCATCTCGGGCTGAACAAGCTGATTGTCCTTTACGATTCCAACGACATCTCGCTGGATGGTCCGACCGATTGGTCGTTCACCGAGGACGTCAAGGGACGGTTTCAGGCGTGCGGCTGGAACGTCCTGCGGGTGGACGACGGCAATGACCTGGAGGAGATTTCCCGGGCGATTGCCAAGGCGAAGACCTCGACGGACAAGCCCACCCTGATTGAGGTCAAGACCGTGATTGGCTACGGCGCCCCCAACAAGCAGGGAACCTCGAAGGTGCACGGTTCCCCGCTCGGGAAGGAGGAAGCCCAGGCGGCCAAGCGGACCTACGGTTGGGAGTACGAAGACTTCCACGTGCCCGCCGAGGTGCGCGCACACTTCGCCCAGTTGGCGGAGACGGGCGCCCGTCTGGAGGCGGAGTGGAACGAGGCTTTTGAAGCGTATGGGCGCGAATTTCCTGATCTGGCGCAGCAGTTTGTCGACGCGCTGCACGGGCGGGTGAACGTCGATTGGGACAGCGTCCTGCCCGAATTTTCGGGGGCCGTGGCCACCCGCGACGCGTTCGGCAAGGTGGTCAACGCGGTGGCGCCGCACGTGCCGACGCTGTTGGGCGGATCGGCCGATTTGTCCGGCTCCAACAAGACCTTGATTGAGGGCGAGGCGCACTTCGGCCGCGCCGACTACGCCGGCAAGAACGTGTTTTACGGTGTGCGCGAGCACGCCATGGGCGCGGCGCTCAACGGCATCGCGCTGCACGGCGGGGTCATCCCGTACGCGGGCACGTTCCTGGTCTTCTGCGATTACCTGCGCCCGTCCATTCGCCTGGCGGCGTTGATGAAGCAGCCGGTTCTGCACGTGTTTACGCACGACAGCATCGCCGTCGGCGAAGACGGCCCGACGCATGAACCGATTGAACAGCTGGCTTCGTTGCGGGCCATTCCGGGCTATACCGTGTTCCGTCCGGCGGACGCTACGGAGACCGCGCTGGCCTTCCGGTACGCGCTGGAACACCGTGACGGTCCGGTTGCCTTGGCACTGACGCGGCAGAAATTGCCGGTGTTGCCGGAGGTGAAGGAACACGCGAACGACTTTGCCCGCGGCGGCTACGTCCTGTATGAGCATGGCAGCAGCCCGCAGTTGATCCTGTTGGCCAGCGGCTCCGAAACGCACTTGGTCCTGGAAGCCGCGAAGAAATTGGCGACTGAGGGCGTGGCGGTGCGTGTCGTGAACATCCCCTCCATGGAACTGTTTGACCGCCAGGATGCGGCATACCGCGAGCAGGTTCTGCCCAGTGGCGTCAAGCGGCGCTTGGCCGTCGAGATGGCGCACCCGATGCCTTGGTACAAGTATGTTGGCAGCGAAGGCATCGTCTTTGGCATCGACCGGTTTGGTGCTTCGGCTCCTGGAGACGTGGTGGTTGAGAAGTACGGATTTACGTTGGACCATGTGGTGAGCTTGGCCAAAGAGTTGCTGTGACAAACCAGGCCCGCAGGGGGCTGAGATGGGCGTCCGATACGCCTGCTCAGCCCCTTTGTCGTGCCATCACAGCTTGTCCATGGGGACGTAGGGGGCAAGGTGGCTGCGGATACCCGCCAGGACAAATTCGCACAAACGCTGTTCAAAGGCCGGCCTGTCTGCGGGCGCGACCTCGGTCGTGGCATAAAACGCCATGTCGCCGACGAGGGCAATCAGCATCTTGACCGTCCAATCCAGGTGCGGCACGACGATCCCGTGGTGGCGGCGCTCCAGCGCCTCCACCAAGCGGGACCCGAAACGGTCGTACATGGCGCGCTGCTTCGTCTCCACAAACGCCCTTCCGCCGCCGCAGTAGAAGACGGCGCCGAGGGAGGGATCATCCCCAAACAACCGGAACACCGCGTCCACCACGGCCAGGGTGCGCGCTTCGACCGACAGCTGCGCATCGGCCAGGATGGGGGCAATGCGCTCCCAGGCGGCGTTCACCGTCTCTTCAAACAGATCGGAAAGCAGGTGTTCGAGGGAGGAAAAGTGGAGGTAAAAGGTGCCACGGGCCACGTTGCTGGCTTCAATGACATCGGCGATGGTGACGTTTTCGTACCCTTTCTCTTGAAACAACCGCTTGGCGGTGTTCAGGATGTGCCGATGACGTTCCTCTTTGGTCATGGGCTGGCGCATCGTGTTCGAGTCCTTTCTAGGCGTTCGCGCGTCCTTCGCTGTAGTAGGCGGAAACCACGTCGACAAAGCGGCGAATCAGCGGCTGCTCCGCCAGGTTGCGTGGGTACGCCAGATAGGTGGGGCGGACAAAGGCCGCGTCGCCGATGGAAATGACGGCGCAGCGCTTGGTCGCGGCGTCGTAGAGGGTGCGCCGCGGCAGCAGCGACACGCCCAATCCGTGTCCCACCATCGCCTTGACGCCGTCAAAACTGTCCAGTTCCATACGTACGTTCGGATAGACCTGCTGCTTGGCGAGCAGGCTCATCACCCGTTGCCGGAACGGGGACGACGAGCGCCCGAAGGCGATGAACGGCTCTCCGGCCAGCATCCGCACACCGCGAAACCCGTGCACCAGGTAGTGATCCATTGGCGTTACCAAGTCAATCGGGTCGGGGGTAAACTCTTTCAGCACCACATTCGGATGGTAGATAGGTTCCCCGAGAAAGCAAAAGTCCACCTGATTCGCCAGCAGGGCGTCTTTCATTTCGTCGTACAATCCCATGCGCACCTTCAGGTGCACGCGCGTCTGCCGCAGCATGCGGGTCAGGCACTCCGGCACGTCGGTGGAAACGAAGGCGCGTCCAGACATGATGCGTAACACCGGGATTCGGGAACTGTCCGGGTTCATCATCTGCTGCTCCAGCGCCTGCATGCGTTCGGCCAGGGGCAGGAATCGCTCGCCGGCCGGAGTGAGTTTGACACCTCCCGCCTGGCGCTCGAACAGTTCGTAGCCAAGGGCTCGTTCGAGCCGCTGCAGCCGGGTGGTCACCGTGGATTGGGACATGAACAGCTGTTCGGCGGTGCGCGAAATGGATCCGATGCGCGCAATCGCCAGAAACAGGGAGACGTCTTTGGTGTCCACGGGCATCCCTCCAGGTGGCTCGTCGGGTCTGGACGGTTCCAGATTTGAGGCTGCACATGTATTGTATACCACAATCCGCGCCCATCCACAGCCGCCGAGCAAGCTCGCTGTGCGCGGCGGACACCAGGAGGCTTATCGGTCCCTGTGCCGGGCGGCGGATTCGGCATGACACGGCGTCTGATTCTTGATACATTGAAAACAGCCGCTCGTATGGCGACGGTCAGCCCAAGCAAGGGAGCGAGTTACATGGAGAATTCATGGAATCCGACATGGGATTTGGATGTCATTTTTCCTGGTGGGAGCAATTCGGTTCTGTTCAACCAGTTTCTCGACGCCCTGGTCGCCGATTTGCGGGACTTGTTGTCCCGGGCCAGGCAGTTGACACCACAGACGGACGCAGAGGGCTGGCTGGCTTTTCTGGATCCGTTCACAGACGCGTCGAAGCGACTCAGCGAGGCCGAGGCGTATGTCTCCTGTCTGACTGCCCAGGACGTCCACGATGAGCAGGCCAAGTTGCTGGAGGCGCGGGTAAACCAGGCGGCCGCTGTGCACGAATCCGTCTCGACGGTGTATGAACAGGTGCTAGGCCGCATCCCGGAGGACACATGGCAGCGTTTGCTGCGCCACGAGCGCTTGGCCGGCGTGGCGTTCCCGTTGTCCGAGGCGCGTGCACGGGCCGCCCGCAAACTGCCGGCCGAGCAGGAGGTGCTGATCTCGGACCTGGCCGTGGACGGGTACCATGCCTGGGGGAACTTCTACTATTCCTTGATTGGACAAACGCTGATTCCCTATGAGGAAGATGGGAGGACGGTCCACCTGTCGGTCGGCCAAGCGAACAACAAGCTCCGCGACGGACAGCGCCGGGTGCGGGAGCAGGTGTTCACAAACTTCGAGCGGGCGTTTCAGGAAAAAGAGGAGCTGTACGCGCAGACGCTCAATCACTTGGCCGGATACCGCCTGGCAGTGTACAGAGCGCGCGGTTGGGATTCGGTGCTGGCGGAACCGCTGGACTACAACCGGATGCGGCCGGAGACCTTGGACGCGATGTGGGCGGCCATTGTCGACAACAAGGACGTGTTCGTCCAGGCGCTGTCCGCCAAGGCGAAGCTGCTGGGCTTAAGCCAGTTGTCCTGGCACGATGTCGATGCGCCGGTCGGATCAGAGGACAAGGTGTTCAGCCCGGACGAGGCGCGCGATTTTGTCGTCGATCACTTTGCCCGCTTCAGCCCGGATATGGCCGCATTCGCCAGGTCCTGCTTCGACAAGCGCTGGATAGAAGCGGAAGACCGGCCGGGCAAGCGCCCTGGCGGCTTTTGCACCAGTTTTCCGGTGAGCGAACAGACGCGCATCTTCATGACCTTTTCCGGCACCGCGGACAACGTGTCCACATTGGCGCACGAACTGGGTCACGCGTATCATCAGCACGTGATGCGCGGCGTGCCGTACCTGGCCAGCCGTTATGCGATGAACGTGGCGGAGACGGCCTCCACCTTCGCGGAGGCGATTGTGGTGGATGCGGCGTTGGCGGCGGCCACCGATGCACAGGCCAAACTGGCCATGCTGGATGCGAAAGTCACCCAGAGTGTCGCGATGTTCATGAACATCCACGCCCGGTTCCTGTTTGAGACTCGGTTTTATGAGCGACGGCGGCAGGGGATGGTCAGCGCTGCAGAACTGAACGAGTTGATGGAAGCGGCCCAGCGCGAAGCCTACTGTGGGACGCTCGGGCAGTACCATCCGCGATTCTGGGCGGCGAAGTTGCATTTTTACATCACCGAAGTGCCGTTCTACAACTTCCCCTACACGTTCGGCTACCTGTTCAGCACCGGGATCTACGCCCGCGCGCAGCAGGAGGGCCCCGGGTTTGCGGCCAAGTACGTGGACCTTCTGCGCGACACCGGCCGCTTGAGCACGGAAGACCTCGCCGCCAAACACCTTGGGGTGGATTTGACGAAACCCGATTTTTGGCAACAGGCGCTGCAGCAACTCAAGGCGGACGCGCTCGCCTTCATTGCGGCGGCTGACGCGGCGTCCTGAACGACGCTTGTGGGGTGAACGATGCATGGGCAAGGCGCGGATCTGATGCCTGGGCCAGGGGCGCTGTCGTGGCGTCCCTGGCCTACGGCCTACTGTCCCTCGCAGGCTTCACTTGAAGAACCGGGGTCAAGGCGCCGCGGCCTGGCCGATGAGCCCGCTCGTCGGGCTGCTCGGCGAGGCCGTATCCGATTTTGGGATTCTTCCGGCCAACCGGCCCATGCGCCCAGATTCCACCGCCATGGCCATCGCACGCGCCATGGCCACCGGATTGCCCGCTTTGGCGATGGCCGTGTTGACGAGCACCGCATCCGCGCCGAGTTCCATCGCCAGCGCTGCGTCCGACGGGGCGCCGATGCCCGCGTCGACGACCACCGGCACGCGTCCCGCGACGGCTTCGATGATGCGCTCGATACGCTCTGGGCTCGGCAGTCCCTGTCCTGTGCCGATGGCCGATCCGAACGGCATCACAGCGGCGCATCCAATCTCGACGAGGCGCCTGGCCACCGTGTGGTCATCGGTCGTGTAGGGCAGCACGACAAACCCTTCATTCACCAATTGCTGGGCGGCCTCCACGGTAGCGACCGGGTCCGGCAGGAGTGTACCGTCGTCAGGGATGACCTCGAGTTTCACCCAGTTCGACAATCCAGCCGCCCGCGCCAGCCGTGCGGTTCGCACCGCCTCGTCAACCGTATGGCAGCCAGCCGTGTTGGGCAGCAGAAAGTGGTTATCCAGGTCGATGTAGTCCAACAGCGATTCTTCACGCCGGTCTAGGTTGACGCGGCGCACCGCGACGGTGACAATCTCGGCGCCGGAGGCCGACAGCGCCGCGCGCATTTCCTCCAACGTGCGGTATTTTCCGGTCCCAATCATCAGGCGCGAGCGGAAGCTGCGCCCGGCAATCGTCAGTGGCTGGTCCATGTTGTAGCCTCCTTGTCAGGTGTCGCCTCGGTTTGCCGCGGGCTCGCCGCCGCGGACCGTTGCCTGTCGGGTGTGGCTCAACCGCCGCCGACAAAGCGTACGATTTCCAGCGTGTCGCCTTCGGTCAAGGCGTGGCTGGCGAATTGATCCCGGTCGAGGATGCGACCGTTGCACTCGACGGCAATCCGCTCGCCGGCAAGGTCGAGGTGGGCAATCAGGTCGGCGATTGTCAGCGGCTCCGGGAGTTCGCGTGTCTGTCCGTTGATGGTCAGTCGCATTCGCTCACCTCCTGCTCTGAGGCTCCTGGGGTAATACCGATTCCGGTGCAAACGCCCGCCACAGCTCCGGCAGCGGCTGGTGTGTCGCCAGCGCCGCGACGATGCGGGCGGTGATGGGCGAGAGCAGCACTCCATTGCGAAAGTGGCCGACGGCGACAATCACCTGCGGTAGGTGGGGCAGGCGCCCAATCATGGGTTCTCCTGTCGGCGATCCCGGCCGCAGCCCAGTCCAGGCGCGCTCGAACACGGCGTCGCTCAATCCGGGGGCCACTTCCGCCAATCCGTTCAGCAGAATGGCCAGGCCGCCCGCTGTCAGCTCGCGGTCGAAGCCGGCCCCGTGTTCCTCGGTCGCCCCGACGACGATGGTGCCGTCGCGCTTGGGAACCAGGTAGACCGATTCCGTATGCACCGTGTGCGTCAGCCGGCCCCGGCGCGGACGGACTGCCAGAAGCTGCCCTTTGACCGGCCGGATGGGAAAGGGGACGTGCAGGCTGCTCAACAACGCGTGCGCCCAAGCCCCGGATGCGATTACCACCTGTTGCGCCCGAAAGGTCTCCTCCTGCGTGGTCACGCGTACCCCAGATCCGTCCGGGTCTATCCTCAGCACCTGCGCGCCTTCGCGCACCTGCGCCCGGCGCCTGGCCGCCTCCCCGACCGCCCGGGCCAACCGCGGCGCAGAGAGATTGCCATCTTCCGGCAGGTACAAGGCGCCCGCGGCCGGGGCCAGCAGGGGCTCCTGCGCGGCGAGTTGTTCCCGCGGCCACCACTCGCCGCTGCCCCCGTGTTCCTGCTGCCAGGTCAACTGCGCCTGCAGGCGGTCCGCGGCCTGCTCGTCCGCGGCCACCTGGAGGATGCCACTTTGCACCAGCTCGATGTCGATCCCGGTCTCGGCCAGCAGCGCCTCCGCCCATTTGGGATAGAGCCTGCGGCTTTCCAGGCAAAGTTGAAAGAACGACCCTGGGGCTTTGACTTCCAGCTGTGCGCCCAGCATGCCGGCCGCGGCGCTCGACGCTTCGCCTCCGAGACGGCCCCGTTCCAACAGCAGCACCGATTGACCATTCTGTCCAATCAGCCACGCGCAGCTGGACCCGATAGCGCCGCCGCCAATCACAATCGTGTCGTACGTGTTCATCCCCGTGCGCCTCCCAAGTTGCCGCCGCCGACCGGGACGTCCGGTCGCGGCAGTGGAAATGGGTGTTTGGGCTCCGTCTGTGAGCGAGCCATCGCGCGTTTGAGTTCGGCCGCCGCCTCCGCCGGATGAGGATGGTCGAGGACAGCGCCAATGACAGCCACGCCGCTGCAGCCTGTGGCCAGGACCAGGTCGACGTTGCTTTTGTCGATGCCGCCGATGGCAATCACCGGGATCGACACGCTCTCCACAATGCGCCGCAGCTCCGCCAGGCCGCGGGGTGGGACACCAGGATGGGACTCGCTGGCGAACACGTGGCCAAAGGTGATGTAATCCGCCCCCTGTTCGGCGGCCGCTATGGCCGCCGCATAGCTGTGCACTGAGCAGCCAATCAGGCCGGGCCAACCGCTCTCCTTGACAACGCGGCGGACAGCCGCGACCGGCAGCGATTTTGCGGCCAGGTGGACTCCGTCGGCACCGAGGGCCATGGCCACGTCGAGGCGGTCATTGACGAGCAGAGCGGCCGACAACCGGGCTGCGGCGAGATCCCTCAACAGGGATTGGCAGTCCGCGTACGAGGGTCCGGCCGGCGCTTTTTTCTCCCGCCATTGAATGACGTCGGCGCCGCCGCGCACGCTCTCCACCAGGCTCTCGGCCAAGGGCAGGCGGGAGCGCTGCCGGTCGCTGACCACGTGCAGTACAGCCTTCATCTCATCCCGCCTTTCTGCGTATCTGGATTCGGTCGCACACGGTCAGTGGGACAAACGAAAAAAGCCGCACCCAAAGAACGGGGCGGCGGGTCTCCACTCTGTACCCAACAAACGCAACCGGGCGTTTATGTATTTGGCGCTGTCAAGCCTCTTGGCTCTATCAGACTATCATGGGCATGCGACAGACGTCAAGACAATGGAGCGGGCAGCAAACGGGGACGGATTTGTGTACAATAGCGTCAATCAATGACTGTGAGGGTGGCGACAGATGGATTCGCGCTATTCGAGGCAGGTGTTGTTTCGTCCCATCGGCCCACAAGGCCAGGAGAGGTTGCGTGCCGCCAGAGTGGCGGTGGTCGGGCTCGGTGCACTCGGAACCCAGCTGGCTTCGCAGCTGACGCGCGCCGGCGTCGGGTATCTGCGGTTGATTGACCGCGACGTGGTGGAAGCCTCCAATTTGCAGCGCCAATCCCTCTATGACGAGGAGGACGCCGAGCTGGGCGCCGCGAAGGCGCTGGCGGCGCGGGAGAAACTGGCGCGGGCCAACAGCGAGGTGGACATCGAGCCGGTGGTCACCGACCTCACGTGGCGCAACGCGGAGCGGCTGCTGTGCGACGTTGATCTCATCCTCGATGGCACTGATAACTTCGAGGTGCGGTACCTGATAAACGACGTCTCGGTCAAGCACGGCATTCCCTGGGTGTACGGGGGTGCCGTGGCTTCCTATGGGACGACGGCCATGTTCCGTCCCGGCCACACTCCGTGCCTGGTCTGCCTGTTCGGGCCGGAGGGCGGGGGCGGACACGACACCTGCGACACGGTGGGGGTGATTGCCCCGGTCGTGAACATGATCGCGTCCCTGCAGGTGGCAGAAGCGCTCAAGTACCTGACCGGAAACATCCAGGCGCTGACCGACAGCTTGACGCATGTGGATGTCTGGGCGGGGGAGTTTCGCGCTATCGCCTTTCCCGCCGCCAGAGCTGATTGTCCCTGCTGCGGACGGCGCGAGTTTCACTCCCTGGCCGCCCGCGAGGAGTCGCTGGCGGTGTCTCTGTGCGGCAGGCGGACGGTGCAGGTGAAACCGAGCCCGGGCGGCGCCGGCCAGAACCTGAATCTGTCCCGTCTGGCGGATAGGCTGTCCCCCCACGGCCATGTCCACCACAACGCTCACCTGCTGCGCTGCGACCTGGGAAGTGTGCAGCTGAGCGTGTTCGCCGACGGCCGGGCGCTCATCCACGGTGTCGAGGACGTGTCCGTTGCCCGCCGCCTGTACGCCCAGTACATCGGCATGTAGCGGGCGGGACTCCAGCCGGGTGCGCTCAGGGCGCGGGCGCGTTCGCGGGGACCGTGTTCGGGCGGGCCAGCACCCGCACCCACGGGCGGTCGTTTTCCCACGTAACCGCTACGGGGAGCCCGAACGCGTCGCTGAGCAAGCCTGCAGACAGAACATCGCGGCTCGGCCCCTGGGCGAGGACACGGCCCTGCTGAAGCAGGAGGGTATGGGAGAAGCAGGGCAAGATCTCTTCCGTGTGGTGGGTCACGTACACCAGCGTCGGGCCGTCGGGCTGCTCGCCGAGCCAGGCGATGGCGGCCAGCAGCTCCTCGCGCGTCGGCAAATCCAGTCCGGTGCACGGCTCATCCAGAATCAACAGCCTGGGCTTGGCCATCCAGGCTCGCGCCAAGAGAACGCGCTGCTTCTCGCCCTGGCTGAGCACCTGGAACGGCTTGTCAGCCAGCGACTCGCAGCGAAACTGGCGCAGCAGCCCCATCGCCGTCTCCGCATCCGCCGCGTCGAATTTCTGCCACAGCCCGACCGACGCGTACTTGCCGCTGATGACAATCTGCACAGCCGCGTCGCCGGCCGAGGCCGATTGGGCGATTTGCTCGGCCATGGACTGGCTGACCCAACCGATTTGCCGGCGCAGTTCCTGCACGGGGACGCGTCCCAAGCGCTGTCCCAATACCTCCACTTCGCCGCGCGAAGGCCAGATGTATCCGTTTATCATGCTGAGCAGGCTGGTCTTGCCTGATCCGTTGCGCCCCACGACGGCCCAGTGTTCTCCGGCGCGGATGTTCCAGTCGACGTCCTGTATGATGGTATGCCCTTGCCGGCGCCAACTCACGCCGCGCATTTCCAGGATGTTCATATTCTCCACTCCGATGCTGGTTGGTCTGTCCCGAAAAACGATGGACATAAGAATGGGATTTATTTTAGCAATTTTCGAGAGCGTGACAAGTCGTGGCCAATCCGACGGCCGCAGTCGGGCCGGCCGCGACGGGGAGAAACCTCAGCCGCTGATGGACACGCGCAGGTAGCGGGGGAACCGCCACAGCGCCACAACCAGTCCGGCGGCGCCAAAGGCCAGCAGCACAGCCAAGGATTGAACAACGTCGGCGGTGTGCCCGCCGTGCGCCATCACCTGTTGGAACCCTTGCTGCGCCCAGTATTGAGGCGTGAAGTGACTGAGCACGCGGGCGAAGTGGGGCAGCATGGACTCGGGCACCCACAGGCCACCGAGGGCCGCACCGCCCAGGGTGATGAGCATGGTGATGCCGCGCCCGTGGTTCTCACCACGCGCCAGCAGGGACACGGCCAATCCGATGCCCGTCCCGCAGATGGCCAAGCACAGCACGATGACCGCCATGGCCAACAGGTTCCCCAGATGGACGTGGTAGACGAGATGGCCAAAGGCGAGCAGGACCGTGCACTGGATCAAGACGGTGATGATGGCCGGCACCCACATGCCAACCAGATAGGTCAGCGGCTGCAGCGGCGTGCTCATCAGCCGCGCCAGGATCCCCGATTCTTTTTCGCTCATGAACCGCCGCATCATGCTGAGGATGATGAAAAAGACAAACATCACGGTATAACCGGGAACCACTTGGTCCAGCATGGCCGATTGAGCGCCGGCAGGCGCGGACCCGGAGAACACGGACCCGAATAACGCGATGAAGAGCATGGGCAGAATGACCAGGAAGAACAGGTTGCCACGGCTCCTAAACAGCAGCTTGAGTTCTTTGCGGATGATGCTTCGCATATCCGTTTGCCTCCTTTTGGTTGGGTGGGACAGCTAGTCGCGCAGCCGTGTCCCGGTCAATTTGAGGAACACCGATTCCAATGAGGGTCGCGCCATTTCCAAGGCGTGAATGGTCAGCCCCCGTTCTTCGGCCTGCTGCAACAGGAAGGCCATCACTTGTTGCCGATGCTCCGTTTCTATCCACCACCCGTGCTCTCGCCGCGACACCTGGCAGGGGTGAGGGAACGGCGGCAGCTGTTCAAACCCGTCCATCTGCACATAGACCGCCTTGGCGCCATATTGATTCCACAGCTGGACGAGCGGACCGGAGGTGACGACGCGTCCGTGGTCGAGGATGGCCACTTCGTCGCACAACGTCTCCGCCTCCTCCATGTAGTGGGTCGAATAAATGACAGTTGCCCCTTGTTGCACGAGCTCGCGCACCAATTCAAAGATGTGGTTGCGAGAGTGCGGGTCCACCCCCACGGTGGGCTCATCCAAGATGAGCAATTGGGGTTCGTGCAGGAGCGCCGCGGCGATGTTGATGCGGCGCTTCATGCCGCCGGACAGATTCTCCACCAGGTCTTTCCTGCGTTCGCTGAGACCGGTCTTGGCCAGCACCGCGTCGATCCGCTCGTACAGTCGCGCCCCGCGCAGCCCGTACACTTCGCCAAAAAACATCAGGTTGTCGTGCACCGACAGCATTGGATACAGGGCAATGTCCTGCGGCACGTATCCCACGTGACGACGGACGGATCGCCCGTTTTGGGTCGCGTCCAGGCCCAGCACGTTCACAGAGCCAACATCCGGCTCCAGCAGACCGGCGACGATTTTCATGGTCGTGGACTTGCCAGCCCCGTTGGGGCCGAGCAGTCCAAAACAGCAGCCGCGCGGCACGGCAAAGCTGACATCGGCCAGCGCCGTGGCCGGGCCGAACGACTTGCCCAGGTGGTCCACCTTCAACGCGCAATCCGTGTTTAAACCGGCAGGTGCAGTCATCATACAGTTTTCCTCCATTCCTGCGTTTCTACATCGCCAGCTGCTCATCGAGCAGGTAGGCGGCGAGGCGTATCAGGCCGTACGCCAGCACCCAGCTGCAGGCGATGGAGATGCACAGTGTAGGCGACAGCGACACATGCGGTACCCCATCCGAGTGAACCTGCAGGTAACGGTCATCCTGGCTGAAAATCAACCACCACAGGCCCGAGAACAAAATCCACGTCAGCGGCATCGCCGGACGGGCCCGCGACTCGGCGAGTGCGCCGTAGACAACCCCAAACGCAGCCACGAATGGGCACACCGTAAGGGAAAGCCCCATCACTTTGAGCCCTGTAAGCAGGTAGCCGGCAGTGTAGCCAAGGTCCAGATGTCCGCTGACGAGCGCGGTGTACAGGCCAAAGAATGCCATCGCCATGTACGTCAAGGCATAGATGAAGACGCTGCGCACGACGGCCGCCACAAATTTGGCCGCGCTCAGGTGCAGCCGGGGGTAGGGCAGGGTCAGCCACCAGCCGACGGTGCCGTTTTTCCATTCAGTCACCATCGTGTTCACGGCGAGGCCAAAGCTAGTGAATGGCAGTCCGAACGCGACCCACCACACCGGTCCCAGGCGGTAATGACCGCCACGTCCATCATAGGTGGCCACGGCTAACAGGACCAGCGCAACGGCGGCCACGTAGGCAAGCCGCCACGCTCGCGGGATGGGCGTCCGGCGGCGCCTGCGGTGTTTGAAATCGTGTCGGACGAGCGCCCAGAATGTCGATTGTGCAGGCATGGTTAACCTCCTATCGATACAGGGTCTGCATGGCAGAGTGCATAGACCCGTATTGGCGGCGCAGTTCGTCCGTGTCTCCGGAACGAATCACGCGCCCGGACTCAAGAAATACGGCGAGATCAAACAGCGCCTCCACCTCGTACAGCTCGTGCGTGCTGATGAGCACTGTGCGTTCGCCGTCGCTGACCCGGTCTATCAGCGCGTCGATGATTTTCTCCCGCGATACGGTGTCGATGCCGGTGAACGGCTCATCCAGGATGATCAGCGGCACGCGGCGAGCGATGCAGAGGATGAGCATCACGCGCGCCTCCTGCCCGCGCGACATGTCGCGCACCCGGCCATCCAGCGGCAGCTTCATGAACTCGGCCAGCCGAAGCGCCTCCTCCCGGGAAAATCCGGGCAAGAAGGTCTCCGCCCAGCGGAACGCCTGCTGCACCGTATGGTCCGAGTACCAACGGGCCCGGTCGGGCAGGTACGCGATGTCGCGGTTGGTCCGCCAACCCGGTGCCTTACCGAACACCCGTACCCGCCCCGCGTCCGGCCGCACCAACCCGGTGATCATGCGAAACAGCGTCGATTTGCCGGATCCGTTCGGACCGAGCACTCCGACCACACGCCCGGCCGGGATGGTCAGGTCGAGTCCGTCCAGCGCCCGATTGGCTCCATACCGTTTTTCGACCTGTTCACAGAGCACCGCCGTTTCGCCCATGGACAGTCGCCTCCTTCTTCTTGGTGTGCAAACAGCGTTCAATCTCGTCCCAGGTGTAGCCGAGGCTTTGCATCTGGGCGACGAAGTCAGCCAGGAGCCGCTCTGCCAGTTCCCTGCGAAACTGCTGAACGCGCTCACGCGAGGTGGTGATGAAAGTGCCCTGGCCGCGCCGCGTTTCGGTCAACCCGTCGCGTTCCAACTCTTGGTAGGCGTGGCTGACGGTGTTCGGATTGACTTTCAGCGCATGCGCCATCTCTCGTACAGAAGGAATCTTTTCTCCCAAAGCGATCTCTCCCTTGGCAATCGCGCTTCTCATTTGCTTTAGGATCTGCTCGTACAAAGGCTGGCTGAGGTCCAGGCGAAACGTCAATGAGCCAACCTGCCGTTCATCCACTCTTGTCCCTCCGATCCGTTTCGCTCCAGGTGCACCGCGTGGATGGAGTGTATTATATCACTTAATACACTTGGGTCAATAGGGGATGAGTGTATACTCTCGCGCAGGATGAAGAAAGGCGCCGCATCTGCGGCGCCTGGCGGGGAGAGGGACAGGAAGCATCGGTCAGGATGGAAGGCCGGCTGTGGCTTCGGCGCGTGCGGCGAGACTGGGGTGGCGCAGCGCCTCGTCGATGATGCCGCCGCCCAGGCAAACATCCCCGTCATAAAAGACTACCGATTGCCCGGGGGTGATGGCGCGCTGGGGAGAGGCAAACATCACCCGCCAGGTGGACCCATTCACCTGTTCCACCTGGACGGGCTGGTCATCTTGCCGGTAGCGAAACTTGGCGGTACAGGAAAAGCGCGCGGCCGGCGGATATCCCGCCACCCAGTGCAGGTCACTGGCCAACAGGCCCTCGCTGAACAAGGCGGGGTGGTCATGGCCCTGCTCGACGTACAGGACATTGTTTTTTACGTCTTTGCCCACGACAAACCACGGCTCTCCGCTGCCGCGGCCGCCAATGCCGAGCCCCTTGCGCTGGCCGATGGTGTAGTACATCAATCCCTGATGCGTGCCAATACGCTGACCGGAGAGGGTGCGCATCTCACCGGGCTGGGCCGGAAGATAATGGCTGAGAAACGTTCGGAAGTTCCGCTCCCCGATGAAACAGATGCCTGTGCTGTCCTTCTTGCGGGCGGTCACCAACCCAGCCTCCTCGGCAATCCGGCGCACCCGCGGCTTTTCCAGGCCGCCAATCGGGAACAGGGTCTTGTCCAAGGCCTGGTGATTGACCATGTACAGAAAATACGTCTGGTCTTTGTTTTTATCCGCGGAGCGTACGAGCCGGCTGCCGTCCGGGGTGCGCCGAATCTGGGCATAATGCCCAGTGGCCAAGTAGTCGGCGCCCAGCTGCATGGCCGTGGACAGCAACTCCTTGAACTTGATTTCGCGGTTGCACAGGACATCCGGGTTGGGTGTGCGCCCTTTCCGGTGTTCCTCCAGGAAGTAGGTGAACACCCTGTCCATGTATTCCCGTTCAAAATTGACGCTGTAATACGGAATGCCGATGTGATGGCAGACCCGCCGCACGTCCTCGAAGTCCTCGGCGGCAGTGCAGGCACCGATATCGTCTGCATCATCCCAGTTTTTCATAAAGACGCCAATCACATCGTAGCCTTGTTGCTTCAGCAGCCAGGCGGCTACAGACGAGTCCACGCCGCCCGACATGCCGACAACGACGCGAGTTCGGCGTGTTGGCTTCATGGCGCATCCTTCCTTCTGTTTGCACGAGTGTTGGCACACAATCCTTCACATGCGGACGGGCCCTGACGGTTGTGCCGTATCCGGCGCGAAATTACGGAAACAGGTCCAGCAGTTCGGGCAGTGCGTGAATGATGTGCGTGGCCCCTTTGAGGTCGGCCGCGGACAGATGGAACGCGCAGCCCACCGATGGCAGTTTGTGTGCCGCTGCGGCGCGGATGTCCGACGGCCTGTCGCCAATCATGACCAGGTCGCGGCCAAAACGGGCGATGTGGGCGGCCAAGGTGTCGGCCTTGCTGCGGCCCTGAACCGTTTCCAGACACAGTGGATATGCAAACAAGGGACGCAGCCCTTCTTGGTCGAGCAGCTCATCCAGATACGCCTGGCTGCAGTTGCTGGCAACGGTCAGCGTGTAGCCACGCCGCTTGAGCGTCATGAGCACATCGCGGGCTTCTGGAAAAAGGCGGCTGGCGTCCTTGGCGCCGCCCTGTCCAGAGCCTGCGTGCTGTCTGGGCCAACGTGTAGAATCCACCAACGTGCCTTCCAGGTCGAACACCAGAGTCTTCATAGGCCTCACTCTACCGCACGCGGGACGGATCGTCAAAGTGGACCGGTCTCTGCCTGGCTCTTTGCTGGCGCCAGCGCTGGGCAGCCTGCGCTAATTCCCGGTAGATGGCTGTCTGTTCGGAAAGGCGCATGCGGACCAGACCGCTGGTTGATGGAGCGACAAAGTCGCATACTCCGGGTATCAGCGAATCCGCTTGAAAGCCCCAGGGAACGGCCACTCCGCGGCGTCTCGGGAATTGGCGGAGAAACTGTTGATAGACCCCTTTGCCGACATAGCAGGCGAAGACGGGGCGGTACTGGCGCAGTTTTGCCGCCAGTATGCGGCCGCCTTCCGCAAATTCCTGCGCGCTGATGTCCGCCGCACATTTGCTGGGACGAGCCACAATATTGGTAAAGCCATACTGGTAGTCGTCCAGCAGCGACGGGCTCTCCTCCGGCCGATACTGGCGCGCGGTCAGGCCAGAGAGGTATAGCACCCGGTAAAACCGGTTGTTGCGTCCCGCATAGTTGAATCCCCGCGCGGCGGAGGTCAGCGAAGGATTGAAGCCGATGAAGAGGACGACCATACCTGGCGCCAGCCGGTCGGTGATGGGCACAGGCGTCCCTCCTTCCATTTCTTCACTTGTTCATTGTCGGCCATCCCGATGCGGCCGTCAATGGAGCGGCATGGAGGGTTTGGCGCCCGGACGGGGAGTGGTACAATAGATTCCAGCCGGAGTGGAGAAAGGAGACATTCACCTATGAAAGTGGGGCTGTTGGGCCTCGGCAAGATGGGGTATAACTTAGGCTTGAACCTGATGGACCATGGTCACCAGGTGGTGGCGTACGACGTTTCGCCGGAAGCCAGGCAGCGGATGAGAGAGGCCGGCGGTGACACGGTCGCGTCGCTGCAGGAAGTGGTGGCGAAACTGCCGGTCCCGCGCATCATTTGGATTATGGTGCCGCACCAGTTTGTCGACGACGTCCTGGACGAACTGAAGTCTCAACTCGCATCCGGCGATATCGTCATTGAGGCGGGAAACTCCCATTACAAGGATTCTCTGCGCCGGGCTGAAGAGTTTTCACGGGCAGGCATGCACTTCTTCGACGTCGGCACATCCGGCGGCATGGAGGGGGCGCGCCATGGGGCCTGCTACATGATTGGCGGGGATCCCGACGTGTTTGCCACGATAGAACCGTTGTTTCGCGATACCGCGGTGCCAGGGGGGTACCTGTACACTGGCCGGGCGGGCAGCGGGCATTACGCGAAGATGGTGCACAACGGCATTGAGTACGGGATGATGGCCGCGATTGGGGAAGGCTTTGAGGTGCTGGAAAAAGGCCCGTTTGAATACAACTACGCGGAACTGGCGCGCGTCTGGTCGCACGGCTCCGTGATTCGCGGCTGGCTGATGGAGCTGACGCAGAGCGCCTTCGAGAAGGACCCGAAGCTGGCGTCCATCCGGGGCGTGATGCACTCTTCCGGGGAGGGCAAATGGACGGTGGAGGAAGCGCTGGACCTGCAGGTGGCGGCGCCGGTCATCGCGCTGTCGCTGTTGATGCGCTACCGTTCACTCTCTGATGACACCTTCACCGGCAAGGTGGTCGCCGCGCTGCGCAACGAGTTTGGCGGCCACGCTGTGGAAAAGGCGAACTGATGGGACGCGTCGGTCGGGCGCTGCGGAAGGGATGAATCCGGGATGATTATCGGCTTTGGTTTCGGACCTCCCTTGGTCAGTCTGCTTATGCTGATAGTGACTGCCGGCTTGAGCTATGGCCTGTATCGACTGTTCAGCCGCCGCGCTTGGGCCAGGGACCCCGAGCGGCGCCGCGAGCAGCTGCGCCGCTATTATCACGAACAGCGGCAGCTGGCGCGGCGCCTGTCCCGTGAATTCGACCTGACGGACGAAGAGATTGAAAAAAGAATCGAAGACGAAATCAACCGACGGTCGTGACCGCCGGTTGATTTTGTGTCCACGTGCTTCAAATGCCCTCCGGGCATGAGAGTCATCGAACCAGGTTTGGGTCAAGGTTGGCCAGGTTCTTCTTCCAACAACAAGGCTCGTGCTGGCGCCGCGTCGATTCCGGTGAGCCGCAGCGGCGCGGCAACCAAAAGATAAGCTCCAGGTTTCACGTCGGCCAGGCGCAGACCTTCCAGGATGTGAATGCCTTTCTTTAGCAAAATTTTGTGCGTCTCGTGGCCTGGTTGGGCCCGCTCGATGCCGAGCGCGTCGATGCCGACGCCGGCCACACCCTTGTCGGCCAAAAACCGCGCCGCTTCCTCCGTGACATAGACAAACTCAAAGTTGAACTCGTTGTCAAACGAGTTTTGCGTCTTGAACAGGAGAAACTCTCCCGGCTGGATGTCACACTCGGCCAGATCATCGGCGCGCACGGCTTGCTTGACGTGAGTCAGGTCGAGGACGCGGCACGGGCGGATGAGATCGGCAATGGGCACGGTCTCAATCGTCGCCCCGCCCTCCACCATGTGCAGGGGGGCGTCCAGGTGGGTGCCGGTGTGCGCGTCGATGTGCAAGCGAGTTTCGTGGGTGGAACCGGTTTGAAAGTCAGACGTCGTTTCAAATTCAGGCTGCTTTTCAGGCTTGTTTTTGTACACGGGCATGCCGCGCTGGATGGGCATGCTGATGTCGTGAATTCGGAACCGAGTTTCGAGCAGAGACAAGGTCTCTCATCCTTTCACGGGGCATGGTCTGCATGCGCGTGCAAACGCGAGAATCGGAGCTGGACCCGGGGCGATGCTTATCGCCCCAGGGCCCAGCCGCCCGTTACAGATAGGTAGTGGCCTGGACGGTCTCCACGACCGTTGCCGGCTGGGGGCCGCCTTCCACCTGCTTGGGCGACGGCGTTGCCCGGTCTTCACCGGACACAGGCCACCAGGCAAATCCGTCCTCCTGCAGCAGCGCGTCAGCGGCCACCGGACCTGGGCTGCCGGCCGCATACGGGTGCAGCGGCAGTTCGCTGTCTGTGGCGAACGCGTGGGCAATCGGATCAACCCATTTCCAAGCGAGGGACACCTCGTCCCAGCGCGTGAAGAACGTCGAGTCGCCCCACATCGCGTCCAACAACAGGCGTTCATACGCCTCCGGGGATGCGTTGGTCTCCTGGCTGAACTCCATCTCAATCGGCAGCACCGTTTCGTCGGTGTCCGGGCGTTTGGCGTTCAGGTGCAGGGACATGCCCTCGGCCGGATTGACTCGGATAACCAGCCGGTTGGGACCGAGGTTCCCCGATTTGTTGAAGTACAGGTTCTTCGGCATCGAGCGGAACTGGATGACGATTTCGGTCGCCTTCGCGCTCAGGCGTTTGCCGGTGCGAATGTAGAATGGGACCCCTGCCCAGCGGAAGTTGTCGATGAACAACCGGGCCGCGACAAACGTCTCCGTTTGGGAGTCGCGGGCCACGCCGTGCTCCTCGCGGTAGGCAGGCACAGCTTGGCCTTTCATCCAGCCGCCCTGGTACTGGCCGCGGACGACGTTCTGACGCACCTCTTCCTCGTCGTAGCGGCGCAGGGAGCGCAAGACCTTGACCTTTTCGTCGCGAATGGCCTCGGTCTTCAGCCGGCTGGGCGGTTCCATGGCGATCATCATGACCATCTGTAGCATGTGGTTTTGCACCATGTCGCGCAGGGCGCCTGCGTTTTCGTAGTAGGACGCCCGGTCTTCGACGCCCACAGTCTCGCTCGACGTGATCTGCACGCTGGCGATGGAGCGGTTGTTCCACACCGGCTCAAAAATCGAATTCGCAAACCGGATGACCTCGATGTTTTGCACCATCTCTTTGCCTAGATAATGGTCGATGCGGTAGATCTCGTCCTCCTCGAAGGCCTGTCGGAGTTGTTCGTTGAGCGCCTGCGCCGAGGCGAGGTCATGGCCAAACGGCTTTTCGATGATCAGCCGCTTCCAGCCTGGAGCACGGGTCAGCCCGGAGGCTTCAAGGTTGGTGGCTATCGGGGCGAAGAACTCGGGCGCCATGGCCAGGTAGTACATGCGGTTCTTGGCGCCGAGCCCGAACCGCGCCTCGATTGCCTCCACGTGCTCTTTCAGGCGCACAAACTCCTCCGGCTTGCTCACGTCGACAGAGCAGTAGGAAAAGCGGTCGGCGAACGACTCGAACTGGTCATCGTCCTCCATCTTGTAGCGGGCATACTGGGAAAGCGAGTCCAACAGCAGTTGCCGCAGTCCCGCGTCATCCTTGCGCGAACGAGCCACGCCGACGACAGCGTATTTCTCCGGGAGTTGCTGATTGCGATACAGTGCATAAAGGGCGGGCAACAGCTTGCGCTTTGCCAGGTCACCCGTGACGCCAAACAGGATAAACACGTGTTCCGGCGGCCGGGCCGTTGTTTCGAATGAGTACGAAGGATTGTTCATCATAGCTCTCCATTTCCTTGCAGGATAGGGTGTGGATCTCTGTCTGTCATCATTATATTGTAACCATCTGTCAGGCCCGACACCAGCTTTGCTCGCCACGGGGGCTGTGTTCAGTCGTCAGGTTGTGACGTCGTCTACAAAGTGCATCACCCAGATCCCGCGCGGCCCTTGCCGCACCGGCTGGTACAGGGTGACGACATAACGGCAGGGGCCATGTTGGACGCGGACGATGGCGTGCTGCAAACCAGATCCTGGATCCCGATATCGCTCGACAAACGTGTAGACGTCGTTGGGCCGAAAGCCGAGACTCTGGCTGCCGACCACCTGAGCCGTTCGAATCGGGTCGAGCCGCCACAGGTTGCGCCCCGCGTCCGCGCTGTGCTGGATGCGAGTGTAGTCTTCCCCAGGGATTTCAACGTGACCGGTCTTGACCTCCGGGCAGGGCATGGACAAATCACTCCTTAGCAAGGGCCGGCTCAACCGACCGTTTCAGAGCAGTGTATGACCGAGGCGACGCGGTGGTTTGCCGGCAGTCTGACGTTGATTTTGAAAATTGGTATGATGGAAGCGGAGGAGGCGGTGGAAATGGCGTTGCAAGGGAATCAACGTGTTGCTGTCATCACTGGAGCCAGCTCCGGGATAGGTGCGGCGAGCGCGCGGGCTCTGGCTCAAGCTGGGTTTCGCGTGGCCATGGGCGCTCGGCGTGTGGACCGGTTGCACGCGCTGGCTGCGGAGTTGGCGGAGGCGACCGGGGAACAACCGTTTGTCGGCGAGTTGGACGTCACCTCCGTCGCCTCCGCTGAACGGTTTGCGGAGGCGGTGTTGAGTCATTACGGGCATGTCAACGTCCTGCTCAACAACGCCGGTCTGGCGCGCGGCCGCACACCGGTCGCAGAGGCGCAGGACGACGCTGAGTGGGAGGAGATGGTCAACACCAACGTCCTCGGGCTGCTGCGCATGACGCGGCTGTTTCTGCCCACTCTCATCGACAGCGGCGACGGACACGTGATAAACATCGGCTCTATCGCCGGAAGGGTGCCGTACGCGGGCGGATCGGCCTATTGCGGCAGCAAGTTCGCCGTCCGGGCCATCACCGAGGCGTTGCGCGAAGAGCTGTTAGGCAAGCCGGTGCGCGTGACCACGATAGACCCGGGTATGGTAAAAACCGAGTTCAGCATCGTTCGTTTTCACGGCGACAAGGAGAAGGCGGACGCCGTGTACGCCGGCATGACCCCGCTGGTGGCCGAGGATGTGGCGGAGTGTGTGTTGTTTGCGGCCACCCGGCCGGCGCACGTGAACATTGATGCGATAGTCGTGACCGCGCGGGACCAGTGCGGTCCGGTGAAAGTGGCACGCCGGGGAGACAGTGAATAAACCGCTCTGGGGCTGGTGGGGCACCGCCGGCTTCGTTTGGATAAACACGAAAAGCAAATCCCGTTTTGTTATAATGGAAGAAAAATCCTGGTGCTGTCCGCGACAGAATGGAGTGGGGCGTATGAGTCAGGAAATCGAACACACCGTACAAGAGTTCCGACAATACGTACGGGAGATGGAACATTACCAAGAGGCGCTGGCCCTGATGTACTGGGACCTGCGCACAGGGGCGCCGAAGAAGGGAGCAGCGTTGCGTTCCGAGGCGATAGGCACGCTCTCGTCCGCTGTGTTTCGCATGAGCACGTCCGACCGGATGGAGGAGTTCCTGAATCGCCTCGAGGACCAGCGGGATGCGCTTGACCCGGTGACGCGGGCGATGCTGCGCGAATGTCGCAAGACGTTCGACCGGGCGCGCAAGATCCCGCCTGAACGCTATCACGAGTACGTTGTCTTGGTCTCCAGGGCGGAATCGGTCTGGGAAGAAGCCAAGGACAAGGCCGACTTCGCCATGTTCCGTCCGTACCTGGAGCAGATTGTCGCCATGACGAATGAGTTTGTCGAGTACTGGGGCTATCGGGAGAACAAATACGACACCCTGCTTGACCAGTATGAGCCCGGTGTCACGGTGGCTCAGCTGGATCCGCTGTTCGACACGCTGCGCCAGGAGACGGTCCAGCTGCTAAACCAGATTGTCGCCAGCGGCCGTCGTTTTGACGATGCGCGCTTTTACCGAGGCTACGATGCGGCGCTGCAGCGCAAGCTCTCCCATTACCTGCTGGAGCAGATGGGGTACGATTTTGCCGCCGGACGCCTGGATGAAACCGTGCATCCGTTCCAGATCAGCATCAATCGTTTCGATGCCCGCGTCACCACCAAGTTCCTGTCGCAGGACATGCGCAGCAATCTGTTCAGCACCATCCATGAAGGCGGCCACGCCTTGTACGAGCAAGGGGTGGCGGAGGAGCTGATTGGCACCGGACTGTGCTCCGGCGCCTCCATGGGGATTCACGAATCGCAGTCGCGCTTCTGGGAGAACATCATCGGCCGATCCCGCCCGTTTTGGGAAGCCAACTACCGCTACATCCTCGAGCTGTTCCCGTCTCAATTCGCCGACATCTCGCTGGACGATTTCTACCGTTCGGTCAACGATGTGCGGCCGTCGCTGATTCGCATCGAGGCGGACGAGTTGACGTACAACCTGCACATCATGATTCGCTACGAAATTGAGAAAGGGCTTATCAATGGGCAGATCCAGGTCGCCGACCTGCCCGCCGTCTGGCGCGACAAGATGCAGGAGTACCTGGGCGTGGTGCCCGAGAACGACGGGGAAGGGGTGCTCCAGGACGTACACTGGTCCGGTGGCAGCTTTGGCTACTTCCCCACGTATTCGCTCGGCAACATCTACGCGGCCCAGTTTGCCCACGCCCTGGCGCGGGACATCCCCGATTATTGGGAGCAGGTGCGCAACCGCAACCTGTTGCCCATCAAGCAGTGGCTCAACGAGCATATTCACCGCAGCGGGAAGATGCTTGAGCCCAGCGAGATTGTGCGGAAGGTGACGGGCGAGGCGATTGACGCCAAGTATTTGATTCAGTACCTGAAGGACAAGTTCACGGCCTTGTACAACCTGTGAGCAGCGGTCGGCGGGCGCCACGTCGCGCGTCCAGCGAACGGCCACTGTTTTGACTTTGCCGGTCCCCTGTACTAGAGTCATTGATGTTGACTGATCATCAAGGTGAGGCATCTGAGAACATGGACAGAACGACAGTCGGGTCGGCGTGGGCGTCGCGGAGGCGCTGGTTGGTATTGACAAGCATCGCCGTTTCGTATCTGCTTGTATTTACGCAGCGCACAGGGCCGGGCGTGATTTCCGACCAGTTGCAGTCTGAGTTTCACGTCTCGGCCGCCGTGCTCGGCACCATCACGAGCATCCAGTACCTGTTGTACATGCTGCTGCAGATCCCGGTGGGGCTGTACGGGGACAAGTCGGGTCCGGAGCGGATGCTGGTCTGCGGGGTGCTGTGCGACGGCGCCGGCACGCTGTTGTTTGCTTCGGCCCACAGCTTTGGCTGGCTGCTGGCCGGACGGGCGATTGTCGGCTTGGGAGACGCGCTGATTTGGGTAAACATTGTCCTCATTCTTGGCAAGTGGTTTGCCAAAGGCCGGTTTGCTGCCGTGTTGGGCGTCGTCAATACGGCCGGAAACCTGGGCGCGTTGGTCACGAGCATCCCGTTGGCGGCGTGGATTGGGGTTGCGGGTTGGCACATCCCGTTCACCGTCATCGGTGCCCTCCTCCTGGCCGCCGGGGTGCTCAACGGGCTGGTGTTGATGGGTAAGGGTCCCGCACGGGCGGCGTCTGCCGCGTCATCCGCAAGCGTGCGTATGCAAAAGCTGCCCATCCGGCGCCTTTTGGCCGGAGTGGTGCGGGATCGGCTCGCTTGGTCGACGTTTTGTTGCCACTTTGGGGCGATGGGCACGTATCTGGCCATGGTCAGCCTGTGGGTGGTGCCGTTCTTCATGAACGTCTACCGGTTGTCCCGGGCGGAAGCGGCCTGGTTTACATTGATTGCCTTCATCGGCGCCCTGGTCGCCAGTCCGGTCATGGGTTGGGTGAGCGACCGGCTCCAGGATCGGCAGCGGCCGTATTTGGCCACGCAGACCTTGGCCGCCGCCTCGTGGCTTTCAGTCGTGCTTTGGCGGGGCGAACCGCCGCTCACGGTCAGTGGCGCGGTGATGTTCATCGTGGGCTTTGGCTGCGGCAGCAGCCTGTTGACGTTTGCGGCCATCCGCGACCACGTGCACCCGGAGCGTGCCGGGGTCACGTCCGGTTTTGCCAACACGGGCGGCTTTCTCAGCGCGGTACTGTTGCCGGTGTTGTTTGGGGCCGTGATGGACGCGGTCGGCGGCGCCGGGGAGGCCGGCACATCCGCCGCCCGGCACGCGTATGCGGCCGCCTTTGTCTTGCCGACCGCGTTCTCCTTGGTCGGGGTATTCGGCAGCTTGCTGCTGCCGCGCGCTTCCCGGGTGCAATCCGAGGTGTCAAAGGCCGTGTGAGGTGCGCCATGAAGGAGGGCCGCCTGCGTCAGGCTGCCGGTTTCGGCCTGGCGGCCAGCACAAGCGGGAATTTCTATGAGAGTGGGGCGAGGAAAGATGCAGGCAATCGAGAGTATGGGGCAGTTTTTCACGCTCGTGCGCGAGAAAGATCCGACCGTCATGGTGTTTTCGGCCGATTGGTGTCCGGATTGTCGCTACATGGACACCTACATCGATGAGGTGGTGCGTGAGTACCAAGGCAAGTTCCGCTTTTACCATGTGGACCGCGACAAGTTTCTCGATCTGTGCGAGACGCTGGACGTGCTCGGCATCCCGAGCTTCATCGCCTATCGCGACGGCCAGGTCATAAGCCGCTTTGTCAACGGCAAACGCAAGACCAAGCAGGAGGTCACCGACTTCTTGGACGACGCCTGGGCGAAGCTGCAGGCGTGAGCGGCGAGGGGGAGCAGAGTTGACAAGCGGCAACTGGTTCATCGAGACGCCGGAGCAGGCGCGGCGCCACGAGGTCATCCGCGCCCTGTCCGAGCAGTTCGCACAACGGGCCGCCCAGCATGATGCGGAGGCCAGCTTCCCGCATGAGAACATCGAGGCGCTGCGCGACGCCGGCTACGTGGCGTGGACGACGCCGAAGGAGTTTGGAGGGCTGGAGATCTCCCTGTACGAGATGCTGTTGCATCAGGAACAGGTGGCGCGGGGGGACGGATCGACCGCTCTGGCGATTGGCTGGCACGTGGGCATGATGCTCAGCCTGCGCACCACACGGGCTTTTCCCGAGCCCTTGTTCGCGGAAGTCTGCCGCTCCGTCGTCGAGCGTGGGGCGCTCATCAACAGCTGCGCCAGCGAGCCGGCCACCGGCAGCCCGAGCCGGGGCGGACGCCCGCAGACGACGGCGACGCCGGTAGCCGGCGGCTATCGCATCACCGGGCGCAAGACGTTCAGCACCTTGTCCCCGGCGCTGGATTGGGTGCTGATTACGGCAGGCATCGCAGGCAGCGAGGACGTGGGCGAGTTTTTGGTCACTGGCAAGGACATCCAGATTATCGAGACGTGGAACACCATGGGCATGCGGGCCACGGGCAGCCACGACATTGTCCTGAAGGACGTGTTTGTGCCCGAGGAGCGGCTTATCAGCCGCCATCGGCCGGGCGAGACGTCCCGCCGTAACAGTGACGGCGGCGGCTGGACGCTGCACATCCCGGCTTGCTATCTCGGTATCGCGCTGGCGGCGCGGGATTTCGCGGTACGCTACGCAGCGACCTATCAACCCAACAGCCTTCCGCATCCGATTGCAAAGGTGGCGCACATTCAGGAGAAACTGGGGCAGATGGAGCTCAAACTGGTGGCCGCCCGCACCCTGATGTACGACATCGCCCGGCGCTGGGATGTGAGCGACGCGGCGACACGGCTGGCTTTGCGTCCGCAGTTGGGCGCGGTCAAGACGTTGGCGACCAACGCGGCGATTGAGGTGGTGGATCTGGCCATGCGCGTGGTCGGCGGCCGCAGCATTTGGCGTGATCTGCCGCTCGAACGGATGTACCGGGATGTGCGGGCCGGGCTGCACAATCCGCCGGCGGATGACATCACCTATCAGATGTTGGCCAACCAGGCGCTGGCCGAAGTGCAGCAGCTATAAATTCTGGATTGCGAGGTCAGGCGGATGAGTGAAGCCGTAGAAACCCTGGACGGTTGGTATACCCTGCACGATTTTCGCAGCATCGACTGGGCTCTGTGGAAGACGGCGGACCCGACGGAGCGCGAGCTGGCCGTCGCCGAACTACTTCGGCTTTGCGCCGACTACGCGGCGGTAATCCCGGAAAAGAAGGGCGCTTACGGGCAGTACCAAGTCGTTGGGCAGAAGGCCGACCTGTTGTTCATCCACATGCGGCCGACGGTGGAGGAGCTGGCGGAAGTGGAGGCGCGGTTCAACAGGACCCGCTTCGCCGATTTTACGTCGCCCGCTTACAGTTACCTCTCTGTCGTCGAGTTGAGCGCCTACCTGGCCAAGCCGGGGGTGGACGTGGAGCACGATCCGTATCTGCAGAGCCGGCTCAAGCCGGAATTGCCGGCCACGCGCAACGTGTGCTTCTATCCCATGAGCAAGCGCCGCCAGGGCGCGGATAATTGGTACATGTTGTCCATGGAGGAACGGCGCGAACTGATGAAAAGCCACGGCCGCATCGGCCGAGAATATGCCGGCAAGGTGAAGCAGATCATCACCGGATCGACCGGATTGGACGATTGGGAGTGGGGGGTCACGCTGTTTGCGGACGATCCGCTCCAGTTCAAGAAACTGGTCTACGAGATGCGATTTGACGAGGCCAGTGCGCGCTTCGGCGAATTTGGGCCGTTTTTCGTCGGCACGCGCTTGGACAACCCCGGTTTGGCGCGGTTATTGCAAGTGTGAGCCGCCGTGCCCCGTGTAGGCCCGGCGGGCACAAGTTGTCACGTGGGCGGTTGTGACGAGGACTTGCGCGCGTGGATGGAGGCCAGCCTGGCGAACAGGCTGGCCTCCATCACGTCTACGCGTTGCTTCCATGAATTTGCGGCCAGAAACGATTCCCGCGCCGATCCTGTGCACCGTCTCTCTCCAGCCAGGATGCGCCGCAGCGCAGCCGCCGCTTCGTCCGGGGTCCGCGCCAACCACAAAAGGCGCGCGAGAGCGCCCGTTTCCCGATTGGGCGTGGCGATGACCTCGCGCCCGGCGGCGATATACTCGTAGACTTTCACTGGGTTGACGCCCTCGGTCAGCTCCGAGGCCCGGAAGCAAAACAATGTGGCGGCGAATCCCGCCAAAAATCGGGGCAGATCCGGATACGGCTGAGGCCCGAGCAGGTGCACGTTGGGCCGTCGGTGCAGCCGCTTGACGTCGGTCAAAGCGGGCCCGATGAGTACCAGCTGGCAGTCCGGGCAGAGAGCGGCCAGGGCTTCGATGTATGCCAGGTCCACCCAGGGCCCGATGCCGCCAATGAACCCCAGGCGAGGATGCGGGATGTCTCGCAGCAGAGGGTGGGGCTCCGCGGTTTCGGCGCGGCGAAAGTGTTCCACCTCGGCCGCGTTGGGTAGAATCTGGACGTCCGCGCGCCATTGGCTGAGCCTGTCGGCCAGGTTGCGGGCGGTGGCGAACACGCTGTGGCTCCGCCGGGTTAGTTCTGCCTCAAGCTGCCGCACCAGAGTGGGATTGTGGGTGCCGGGAAAGGCGGCGTGGTCATCGGCGCAGTCGTAGATCACCGCCTGTGGCTGCAGAATCGGCACCAAGTCGGCGGCCGCCGGCAGGTAGCTGATGAGCGCGTCGGGGCGGCGCTGGACCTTCGCGATAGCGGCCGCCAAACGGCGCTGGTTGTACCGGTTCAATCCGCGCTGGCGCAGGCCCAGCGGCAGGATGGTCGGCGGCGCGAGGACACGCAGGGTGTGGCGCGCATCCACCGCAATCTGCCGCAATTGCGGGGTGACGCGCAGGTGTTTGCGGTCACTTGACCGGCGCAACGGGGCCAGCCACGTCACCGGCGGCTCCACGTACAGCACGTCCCACCCGCGCAGCGCCAACCCGCGGGCCATCTGCTGGTTGCGGGCGAACACCTCGTCCCAGCGCACCGCCGCGATGATGGTGACAAGGGGTGCCGACGCCGTGGCCAGGGGGATGTCGGGGCGGGATTGGTTCATATCGGACCATCCCCCTCGTCCGCACGCGCGGCGGCCGCGGTGTCCTCAGTCGATGGGGCGCAAGATGCGTTGGTCGTGGGCGCAGCGGCTGCGGCGCGGTGAAATTTGACAGCCGCGACCAGCGGCCGGTAGACGCACATAGCCAGGCCGAGGGTGGCCGAGAAGCAGAGAAACGCGTGCACGGCCCCGAAAGCGCCGAACACCAACAGGGCAAAGTATTGCTCCCCGATGTTGTAGGCACAAAAGGGAACGAAACGCCGCCAGCGGACGAGTCGTTGCCAGTCGATGCGCCCGGGCTTGGTCGCGCTGGCGCCGTGCCTCTGCATAGCGGGTGCCGGCGTGAGCGAACCCGGTGCGGGCAGCGGATCTTTAGATCCGGGCTGGCGGAACATCGCTATTTGACCCAGGTATTCGAGCAGATACAGGCTGAACAGGGCAGCCATGGCGAACGCCCAGGCGTCGGATTGGGGATGCTGGCGCATCCAACCGTCTGCCAGCCCCAGGTATATCGCAAACTCCTTCATCCTGTCCGCCACCTGGTCGAGCCAGCCGCCGATGGGGGAAAATTGACGGCGCAGGCGCGCCAGCTGTCCGTCCGCACAATCCATCACGTAGGAAGCTTGGACGAGTGCCAGGCCGGCGAAAAACCGGTCCGGGCGTCCTGCGGCCAGACCGGCACACCCGGCCAGGCAGATGGCCAGCGAAGCCAGCGTCAGCGTGTTGGGGGTGATGCGGGGCCAGCGCGCGACCACCCAGACCAGGCGTTGCGAGAGTGGGTAGTAGAGGGAGAGGGTCCAGACGTCCACCGGGCGTTTGGCGCACCGGTCAATCTCAGCCAAGGTTGGCACGCAATCCGCCTCCAGACGAGCAAGGCAAGGTGATTGACACTCCATCTGTCTAGTGGTATATTGAGCCAAACGAAAAAGTTTATACGGATGTTCAGCAACTCTTATCCAGAGTGGCGGAGGGACTGGCCCAATGAAGCCCGGCAACCACCGGAACGCAGCTGCAGTTTCGGAGAGGTGCCAATTCCTGCAGAGCACGTTTGTGTTCTGAGAGATGAGAGGAGCGCTGTGGATACATACATGTACCCGGGCGACCGCTCCTCTCGGAGCGGTCGCTTCTTTGTTCTAGTCAGGTGGTCGGATACCGCGAGTTTCGCCGCATCCAGGAGCATCCATACGAGGTGGGGAGAGATGGGCGTGAGCGAGAAACAACGAGGGCTCGTGACGGAGGCTGAGGAAGGCGATTGCCGCCGGCAGGATATCGAGCAGACGAGGAAGGACGGCATGGCCACCAACGGCCTTCGCCACCAAGCCGGGGTGGTGACCCTGCCTGAGTTCACATTCGAGTGCGGCCGCACGCTGGAACAGGTACGCATCGCTTTCGAAACCTGGGGGCAGTTGAGTCCACAGGGTGACAATGTGGTGGTGGTCTGCCACGCCTTGACGGGGGATGCGCACGCCGCGGCAGGATCGGAGGGAGCGGCCGGCTGGTGGGATGGTCTCATTGGGCCCGGCCGGCTGCTTGACACCCGGCGTTGCTTTGTCGTCTGCAGCAATGTCTTGGGCGGCTGCAGCGGTTCCAGCGGCCCGGCCAGCGCGGGCCCCGATGGACGTCCGTACGCGCTCACTTTTCCTCTGGTGACGGTGCGCGACATGGTGCGGGCCCAGATGCGGCTGCTGGATGAGCTGGGCGTGCGGAAGGTCCGGCTCGTCATCGGCGGATCCCTCGGCGGGATGCAGGCCTGGGAGTGGCCCCTGCTCGACCCTGAGCGGGTTGAGCGCGCGGTCGTCATCGCCGCCGATGCCCACTTCTCCGCTCTGGCCATCGGTTACAACGAGGTGATGCGGCAGGCGATTGTGGGCGATCCCGCCTGGTGCCGAGGCAACTATTACGGTACCGGTGTTCGGCCCTCGCACGGGCTGGGGCTGGCCCGCGCGCTGGCGATGTTGACCTATCGCAGCGATGTCCTGTTTGAATCGCGGTTTCACCGGCGCCGGGTACTCGAGCGGGAATCCGAGTGTGTCCCTGCGCCGTTTCCGGAACCCAGCTGGACGCCCCAGGCGCAGGCGCTGGCCGCCTTCACGGAGCCGCAGTTCCAGGTGGAGTCTTATTTGCGCCACCACGCGCAAAAATTGGACGCCCGTTTTGATGCCAACAGCTACCTGTACCTTACGCGGGCGATGGACTCCCACGACATCGGCCGCGGCCGCGGCGGATTGACCGCCGCCCTGGCCCAGCTGCGGGCGCGGGTGACGGTGATTGGCATCGACACCGATTACCTTTATCCGGTTTCGGCCCTGGAGAGCACCGCCCAAGCGGCCACCGCAGCGGGAGCGTGGGTGGACCTGAAGGTGTTCCGGTCCGATTTTGGGCACGACGCGTTCTTGGCCGAAACGCAGCGGCTGGCAGAGGTTTTGAAAGGGGTGTGGCCAGGATGAACAGATTCGAGCGGGCAGGCATCGGGCTTCTCGGCTGCGGCGTGGTCGGCGGCGGGGTTGTCGAGGCGCTGGACCGCAATCAGGATAAAATCTACGAACGCGCCGGTCGTCGAGCCGCAATTGAACGCATCGCCGTGCGTGACGTGACGAAACCCCGATCCGTCCGCTTGGCGCCAGAACTGCTTTGCGACGATTGGCGCTCCGTGGTGGCGCATCCGGGGACCGATGTGGTGGTGGAAGCGATGGGGGGCGTGGAACCGGCTCGGGTGGCCCTCTTGACCGCACTGGCGGCGGGCAAGCCGGTGGTCACCGCCAACAAACAGCTGCTGGCGCTGCATGGGCCGGAATTGCTGGCCACAGCGCGGGCAAACGGGGCGACGCTCCACTATGAGGCCAGCGTGCTGGCCGGCATCCCGGCCATCCATACGCTGCAAACTTACTTCCAGGCCAACCGGGTCCGCCGTCTGCGCGGGATTGTGAACGGGACGTCCAACTTCATTCTGACGCGCATGGACACAGGAGCGAGTTTTTCCGCGGCTCTGGCGGAGGCGCAGGCGCTGGGGTACGCGGAGGCCGATCCGTCCCAGGACGTGGACGGCGACGACGCCTTGTACAAACTGCAGATTTTGATCTGGACGCTTTGCGGGGCGACGTTGCCGGAAACGGCCATCGTGAAACGGGGCATACGCGGGCTTACGGAGCGGGATGTCCAGCGCGCGGCGGCGCAGGGCAAACGCTGGAAGTTGGTGGCCGAGGCCGTGTTCGACGCGGCGGGGACGCCTGTATCGGCGGCGGTCGAACCACTGGCCGTCCCGCCTGAAGATCCGTTGTTCCACGTGGGCGGCGTGACGAACGCGCTGACCGTGGAGGGGGACCTGGTAGGAGAGGTCACCTTGATGGGGCCGGGGGCCGGCGCCCTGGCCACGGCCAGCGCCATCGTCGAGGATTTGGTCAAGTGCCTGCGGACGACAGCTTTGCCCGCGCATTCGCGTGGCGAGTCTGTTTGCGACCACCCGCTGGGGACTACGACGGTATCTGTTTGAAGACAATGTAGCCTTTCCGGCCATCCGCATCTACGTGCAGCTGTTGGGCTTGATAGGGACGGCCGGACAGGTGAATCTGCCCACTGGCTTTGTAATCGACGCCGTCCTTGTTCCGGGTGATTACGGATCCCGCTGGAAACTCTCTGATGACATTTCCGCTCTTGAGCACCACCGCGTAGTGGCTCCCTGATTGGCGCGCGAGGCCCGCGTATTGGACGGCCTGCGGATTGACGTGGCTGGTCACGGGAATAGTCACGGTGCCGCCCTGGACCCGTGCGCTCTTGGGCAGGGGAACGTCAGGCGGCGTATGCAGACGGAAGGCGACAATGGCGGCGATGATGAGAAGGGCAAACAGGATTTGTTTTTTCACGTCAACCATGTCCCCCTTGGCGCAGGCTCTGCGCTCCGCCCGCACCGGTCCCAGCAGGTGTCACTACGACCACCTCGGGCCCGATAGGGGCGGCCCCAGCGCATCAATCCCCAATGAGTTGAAGAAACTCGCGGCGGAGCTGCTCGTCTTTCGCGTAGACCCCGCGCGTGGCCAGCGTGCGGGTGCGTGACCCCGGCTTGCGCACGCCGCGGGCGCACATGCACAGGTGCTCCGCCTCCATCACCGCAATGACCCCGCGTGGTCGCAACACCTCGTCCATAGTCGCGACGATTTGGTCGGTGAGTCGTTCCTGCACTTGCAGCCGCCGGCTGAGCACGTCGACCAAGCGGGCGATCTTGCTCAGGCCGACAATCCTGTCCGACGGCAGGTACGCCACGTGAGCGGTGCCGAAAAACGGCAGCATGTGGTGTTCGCACAGGCTGTAGAAGACGATGTCCGAAACGACGACCGGGCCTTCGCTGCGCTCCTCAAAGGTGGTGTTGAGAACGGCGGCCGGATTGATCCTCATGCCGGACAGCAGTTCTTCGTACATTTTGGCGACGCGAACCGGCGTGTCAAGCAATCCGTCCCGCCCCGGGTCCTCGCCAATCAGGCGGAGGATTTCCCGCACGTGATGGGCGACAGCGGCTCGCCGCCGCTCCACTGGGGATTCTGCGCCTGCGGCGGGCCCGGCAGGGGATTCGGTATATGTGAAGGTGTTGAGTCCGGAATCGGTCAAGGTCGCTGTCTCTCCTTTTGACGGTACACCCGCTCGCGCCGTGCTCGGCCGGCGCGGTCACGGTGGCGACGTGTAATAGGCTGTCCGAACGTGACACTGATTACTGATTACAGAGTAGATTTCATTATACCATCAATCATACCATCAATCGCGTACAGCTGCCGGGGGAGGCGGCGGGCGTGGCCACGGGGCGCGGCAGACGGGAGACAGGGCCGGGCTGGATTGCGGCGGGCCGCGAAAATGGCTACCATTGAGAACGTCTTGTCTTTGGGTACAGCGACAAGCGGCGGCCACCAGGTTGTATCCGACAAGGGTCGTGCCTCGCAAGGGATGAACGCTGGAATCCTACAAATTTCTTGGCTGCACGCGGAAGACGCCGAGTGGGAGGGAATCTGGCATCATGAGTGGTCATACACCTGCGTCTGCCGTTGTTTGCGGGGACGGGCCGTCACCGGCCGTATCCGACACAAGCCCGCTGCTCAAGGGCTTGAACAAGGAACAGCGCTTGGCCGTGACGACGACGGAAGGTCCCGTCCTGGTTGTGGCTGGTGCGGGCAGCGGCAAGACCAGTGTGCTCACCCGCCGCATCGCCTACCTGATGGAGGTGCGGCAGGTCCCGGTTCACCATATTCTGGCTATCACGTTCACCAACAAAGCTGCCAAGGAGATGAAGGAGCGTGTCCGCGCGCTCGTGGGCGCGGGTGCGGACGACTTGTGGATGGGCACGTTTCACAGCATGTGTGTGCGCATCTTGCGGCGCGAGGCGGAGCGCATCGGCTATCCCACCACCTTCACCATCCTGGACGGCGATGATCAGCAGGCTTTGGTACAACAGTCGATGCTGGACGCCAACTACGACTTGAAAAAATTTGACGCTCGCGCTGTGCAGGCGGTCCTCTCTCGATGGAAGAACGCCCTCCTTAGGCCGGGCCAGACCCCGTCTAAAAAGAAGGCCCAGACACAGGCGGAGGCGGTGGCCGCCGATGTGTTCGAAATCTACCAACAGCGCCTGTTTTCCGCCGGCGCCATGGATTTTGACGACCTGATTGGAAACACGGTGGAACTCTTGCGCCAGCACCAGGATGTGCGGGAAAAGTACCAGGATAAGTTCCGCTACATTCACGTGGACGAGTACCAGGACACCAATCACGCCCAATACCAGTTAGTGCGGCTGTTCGCCGAGAAGCACCGGAACATTTGTGTCGTCGGGGATTCGGATCAGGCCATTTACGCGTGGCGCGGCGCGGATATTCGCAACATCCTGGAGTTTGAACGCGACTATCCGGAGGCCGCAGTCATCACCCTCGAGACCAATTATCGATCCACATCCATGATCCTGGACACCGCCAACGCACTGATTCGTCACAATCGCCGGCGTAAGGAGAAAACCCTCAGATCTGTCCATGGCCAGGGCGATCCGGTCGTCCTCTGTGCGCTCACCGACGGCGAGGACGAAGCCAAGTATGTCGCCGATCAAGTCTTGGCGCACGTCCGCGACGGCGGCAGCTACGGGGAGTGTGCGGTGTTGTACCGAGCCAACGCCCAATCGCGCGCGATTGAAGAAGCGTTCATGGCGCACGCCATCCCGTACACCATCGTCGGCGGCCTGACCTTTTACGACCGGCGGGAAATCAAGGACATTCTCGCTTATTTGCGGGTGTTGACCAACCCGCGTGATGAGATTTCGCTGCTGCGCGTGATCAACAAACCCCGGCGGGGGCTGGGCGAGCAGACAATCGGCAAATTGCTCGAGTACGCGCATGGAGAAGGCCTGACGCTGCTTGAGGCCCTGGCCCACGGGCGTGAGGCTGGCTTGTCGGAGGCGGCAGCGGAGGCGGCCAAGCAGCTCTATGAGACCCTGCAGGAATTGATGCTCTGGATGGAAGGGATGCCGGTCAGCGAGTACCTGGCGGAGGTGCTGCACGCCACAGGTTACCGGCAGATGTACGCGGAGAGTGGTAAGGCCGAGGACCAACAGCGCCTGGAGAACATCGACGAATTGTTCACGGTCACCCGCTCCTTTGACCGCCGCCGGCAGGGCACCCTCCTGGAGTTTTTGGCCGAGGTGTCCCTGCTGAGCGATGTGGACAAGGAAAAGGGCAAACCGGACAACAGCGTGCGGTTGATGACGCTGCACGCCAGCAAGGGCCTGGAGTTTCCGGTGGTATTCATGATTGGCCTGGAGGAAGGGGTGTTTCCTCACGCCCGTTCGCTGGACGACGAGGAAGGGATTGAACAGGAGCGCAACCTGTGCTACGTCGGCATCACCCGCGCTATGCGCAAGCTCCACATCACGTACTGCACGGAGCGCACCTTATTCGGCCAGGCGAGCCTCAGGGAACCCTCCCGGTTTGTGGCCGAATTGCCAGACTCGACCGTTCGGCGCGTGAACCTGACGAATGCGGACTTATACGATTGGAAGATTGGAGATCACGTCCGCCACCCGCAGTACGGGGAAGGCGTCGTGCTCGCGGTCAAGGAAGCCGGCGGAGAGCGGGCCGAGGCGGAACTGGAAGTGATGTTCCACCCGTCGGTCGGAATGAAGACATTCCCCAAGCGGTACGCGCGGCCTGTGCGTCAAGCGGCGCCCTCCCGCTAACCCGTGCCGCCGGCGGGCCGCGCGTAGTCTCCTCCCCTTTTGTCTCCTTCCATTCCCATGCTACAATGAAAAATGATTTGTCAATCGGGCAGGGAGGGCCGCCGGCCCTTCAGGCGGGTAGCAGGGGGAAATGAAGTTGGTCTCTTGGTACGTGATTGGTGGCCTGTTGGTCGTGTTGATTGGATTGTACGCATGGTTGTTTTGGTGGACACGCAAACGGCAGAAGAAGTTTGAGTCCCAATACAATGCCGCCAAAGAGCGGCGTGAGGTTTTCGTCCTGCACAAACGGGTGGTTCGGGAAAGGCCGAAGACGGGCTGGTTTCGCTATATTCCGGTCAAGACCTATCAGATCGTCGGAAGGGTCAATCTGTCTCAAGCGGTCCGCGGCATCCACATGTCGAAGATGCAGACCATCACGTTCCACACGACCAAAGATCAATACGATAAAGTTCAGCCAAACCACCGGTACAAAATGGACGTGGCCGGGAATTACATCGGCTATGTGGTGGCGCCGCCGGTCCTGCGGACGCGCGAACCGGGCGCCTGGAAGAAGTGGTTTCGCCGTGGCGGCAGGGGGCAAGGGGGCCAGTCCAAGCGGGCCGGAGTGGGCGCCAGCGGGCGGCCCACCCCGGCCGCCACGGCGAAGGGCAACTCGAGCGGATCGAAGGGTAAGGATAGGACGAAGCGATAAGACTTGCTTTGCGGCGATGGCATACGCCCGGTTGCTCGCATAAGCTGCACGGAACACGCAATCGACAAGGAGGCGTGGACTGTGCAGGTACAGGGAATGCGGACAATGCGGGCGCAAGGGCCCAGGCGTCGCAGGCGCGGCAAGGGGCACGCGAAGGACGCCCCGAGCGCCCGCGCGCGGGCCCGACAGACTGGGGGACAAGGGGCGCGGCGTACGCCCAAGCTGGCGGAGACGGCCGCTCCCGCCCTGACCTTTCGGCCGCGCACGGAAGCGGACGATGAATACATTGTCCAACTGACGGAGGAACAGTTGGGAGAGGTCCATCAACAGGCGTTTGCAGAACCGTTCCCACGCGAGCAGTTTCGCCAGTACATCCAGTCAGGTGCCCCGACGACCGTGGTCGAGCACCGCGGCAAGCGCATCGGCTACTATTCTTACCTGATTGGTCCAGAGGGGAAAATGCACATCAGCGCGTTGGTCATTGACCGGTCCGAGCAATCGGATGGAGTCGGCACGGCGGTGATGGAGAAGCTGGAACAGGAAGCGGCGGCGCGGGGCGTCCACACGCTGGAGGTGTTCGTGCAGGCGAACAACGCGCGCAGCGTCGAGTTCACCCGCAAGCTGGGTTTCAACGAGGTGTTTCGTCTGCCGCCAAATACTATATGTTTCCAGAAGCGGATTGGTTCCGCAGCAGCTCCGCCGCGGCCGGGAGGGCTGGTGGGCGCTACCCCCAGCCCGCCGCCGATGTAGGCAGCCGTTAAGCCCACCCTGGGTCCGTGAGCCGAGGGTTCGGATAATAGCGGTGGCAGGGAGGGTTTAGGATGCACCCAAATTCGCCGTCCACTAATCGCAGCACACGCCCGCGCTGCGCGTGGGCGACGACTGACTTGCTGGCTGAATACCACGACGAGGAGTGGGGGCGCCCCCCGACCACCGATGCGGGCTGGTTGGAAATGATTATTTTGGAGACGTTTCAAGCGGGGCTCAGCTGGCGCGTTGTGTTAGAGAAGCGGCAGGCCATGCGGGAAGCGTTCGGCCAGTTTCATCCCCATCGGGTGGCGGAGTTGACGGATGAGGATGTTGAGCACCTGCTCGCCAACCCGCGTCTCATTCGCAATCGCCGCAAGATCAAAGCGGCGATTGCGAATGCGCGTATCGCGCAGCGCCTCGTTCGCGAGGCTGGATCCCTGTCTCATTTCTTCGCCGAACTCAAGCAGCTATCCGAAGAGACTGTGTATGACCAGCTGCAGACAACCTTCGTCGGTGTCGGACCGGTCACTGCCCGCAGCATCGCTTACGCCACCGGACTGGTGACTCCTCCGCACGAGGAGGGGTGTTGGTTGGCGTCAACGGTCACGGACGCGCTGCGTGTCGAACAGCAGGGTGATGGTGTACAATCCAGCCAGCCCGACGATGACGTAGACGATGCGGCTCAGTAAAGAATCAACGCCGCCGAATACGGCCGCCACCACGTCGAATTGAAACAGGCCCACCAGCAGCCAATTGATTGCACCGATGATGACCAGTACCCACGCCACCTTGCTCAACTTTCCAGCACCTCCTCGAGCCCAGTATGTTCATCTCAGTCCGGCTTCATCCGAGCTATAGTCGGGGCGCGTTGGGACTTGTCAAGGGAACGGGTGTGGGGTATGCTGAGGGGTGAAACGGAGGGATGGGTCATGGGTGATGTCGAACAGCGTGTGCGCGACGCACTGGACTCCATCCGCGAAGCCATCCAGCAGGATGGCGGCGATGTGGAGTTTGTTTCGTATGACGATCTGACAAAGACGGTGTTTGTCGCCCTGACGGGCCAATGCGTTGGCTGTCCGGCCAGTGTCATGACCTTGAAACTGGGCGTGGAGCGGGCGATTAAGCAAGTGGCACCAGAGGTCGAAAACGTGGAAGCTTATTGAGGCCCCGTCTGGGGGGCTTTTGTTTTGGCCATGCTGGATACGGGAGAGAGAGCGGTGCTTGCGCACCGCTTTTTTCCGGTCATCTCGACCGCTGCGGTGGAGAGGGGGATTGCGGTTGGATGTCCAGGTGCAGGGCGATATGCTCGTCATTCAACCAGATAGGCGTGTCGTCGGCAGCCAAGTGGCCAGCCTTCTGACCACAGCCCTGGCCCTGCCCGATAGATTTGTCCGCACCTTGTTCCATCAGCAGCGGGTGCTTCTAGGCGCTGTCCCGGCGACGCCGGTTGACCTTGTCGGCAAGAGTAAATTGCGCCTCAAGGGCGGCGTGGTAGAGCCGTACGGGGTCGACGGCTGGCAGGCGTCGCCGATAGCCGAGGTGCTGCACGCGGATGACCACCTGTTTGTCGTCAACAAGCCGCCGGCAATCCTGGTCCACCCGGGCGGCCCGGAGGATGCAGACACGTTGGCGCACCGGGTGGCGCACTGGTTGCATGCGCAAGGCTTGGAACGCAAAGTGCGGCACGTGCACCGATTGGACGAAGGCACCAGCGGTTGCATCCTGTACGCGGCGCATGCGTACGCGGCGCGCGCTCTTGATCACGCATTGGCAAACAAGCGGGTTGAGCGTACGTATCTGGCGCTGGTGCACGGGCGCCTCCCGCAGGGTCGAGGCCGGATTGAACTGCCCATTGGGCGGGACCGGCACGTGGCGGGGAGGCATCGCGTCACGCAGAACGGCCTACCGGCTGCGACGGAGTACCAGGTATTGCGTGAACACGCGCAGCGCGGGCATACGTTTTCCTTGGTCGCGTGCCGGTTGCAGACCGGCCGCACGCACCAGATCCGCGTCCACCTGAGTCATCTCGGCTGTCCCATCGTCGGCGACACGCTGTACGGCGGCCGGCGGATGCTGGGATGGAGACAGGAGACGAGCGGGATCGCACTGCACGCGGCGCAGCTGTCGTTGTCCCACCCGTACACAGGTGAGCGAGTGGCCGTCCGTGCGGACCTGCCGGTATCCTGGCGGAGCGTCCTGCCGTGGTTTGCGCGAGCGATGGCAGAGACAGCGGGTGCCGAGAGGGGGGATGGCGGGTGGCCCTCCATCCCACGCGCCACCGCAAGGGAAATCGAATCGTGATGTTCTGGCGCTTTGGCGAGGAGACAGCCAGTTCTCCGGGGTCGCCGGCGTTTCACAAGGTTGTGGGCCGCTTTCTGTGGCGCCTGGTGCTGTCCGTGGCCCAGCATGATATCGCGTCGCTCGCGGCGGTGATTGCGTTTTACGCCTTCTTTTCCCTGTTTCCGCTCCTGTTGTTGGTCATCTACGGGGCGAGCTTGCTGCTGCCGCACGTGCAGGTAGAGAAAGTGATTGAGTTGTTTGTCACGCCGTACTTCCCGGCCTGGCCGCGCGATTACATCACCAGCAATCTGCCGCACCTGACGCGGGTGGGGGTCAACGTCGGCATCGTCAGCGCCATCATCCTCACCTGGTCTGCCACCAGTGGATTCATCGCTGTGCAGCAGGCGTTGGACGTGGTCTGGAATTCGCAGCAGCGCTCGTTTGTCAAGCGCCGTTTGATTGCCTTCGCCATGTTGCTGATTCTGCTGTTGCTCACCCTGGGCTCGGAGGTTGTGATGGCGCTGACGCCGCTCGTCAAGTATGCGCTGGTCAAGCACGCCGCATTCTTGGACTGGGTCAAGTTGGTGCACGGCGTCTCGCGGGTTCTGTTTCCGCTCTCGTTGTTCGTGGGTTGTCTGATCGTCTACCGTTACCTGCCGTCCCGACAAAGGCACTTTGTCTACCTGGTGCCCGGGGCCTTGGTGACGACCGTGGCGGTGGACGCGGGCCGCGCCGTGTTCACGTGGTATGCCTCCCACCTGGTCATGTACCAGCTGATTTACGGTACGCTGACGGTGGTCATGCTCGTCATTCTGTGGATGTATTTGGCCAGCTTGGCGATGCTATTCGGGGCCGAGGTGTCGGCCACCCTGCAGGCTATAGACGACGAACTGCAGACGGACGAAGATGAACACCGTTAACGGCTGGCGGCACCGCACACCACCCGCGGGCGGACGCCCACCCGCACATTGCCGCGCAGGGCGGAGGACACCATGCAGGTTAATTCTGCGTGTTCCGCAAGCCGCAGGATGCGCCGCTCGTCCTGCAAATCGGGCACGTAGACTGTCGCCAGGTGAACGATGCGGTCGTACCTTAGCCCGCCCTCATTCTCCACATACCCTGTGCTCTCTACCTCAATCCGATGATAGGCGATCTGGCGGTTTTGCAGCAGGATGGCGAGGGTCAGCAGATAGCAGCTGGCCGCCGCGGACAAGAGCAGTTCTTCGGGATTGGTGCCGACTCCGCAGCCGCTCAGGTTTCCCGGCATGCTGAATTGTATCGTCGTCTCGTCGCCGAGTTGCAGCGCGCCGACCCCGTCTCTATCGCCGGCCCACTGTCCTGATACTGTGTAGGTGAGTCGTTCGGTCACTGCGCATTTCTCCCCTTGGCTTTCGGCCGAAATATATAGAATGTTCTATATACATTCTACCGCGCTTCACGAGCAATTTCCATGCCTGGATACGAGGAGCCCGTAGGATCGTGTATGATGGGCAGAGAATGGCGTCGATTGGACGAAACTCGCGCCCATCCTGTCGGAAAGTTGGGATGTCCTTTGATCAGTGTCGTGATTGCCACACGCAATCGGCTGCCCCATCTGCGGGCCTGCCTGCGCGCGATTGCCCGGCAAGCCGTGGTGACACCCGTGCAGGTGTGCGTGGTCAATGACGGTGGCGCCAGCGTCGCTCCGGTGGTCGAACAGGTCCAGCGTGAGCATCCGCACATTCAGTTCTGGTTTCACGACCTTGCCGAGCATCGCGGGCAGGTTCACGCACGCCGCCTGGCCATCACGGCCGCACGGGGTGAGTTCATCGCCTTTTGCGATGACGACGATCGCTGGCTGCCCAACCACCTCTCCTCCCTGTGGTCTCTGCTTCAGTCCAGTGACGCCGTATGGGCGCATACCGATGCAGAGCTGGTCGAGGTGCGCCGCCGCGGCGGCCGGATTGAAGTCGGCGATCGTTTTGCATTTGCCTGGAAGCGTGCGGATCTTCTCTTGCGCCGGTACAATCCGTTGCTTCCTTCGACCGTTTTGTACAAGAAGGCCGCCCACCTGCGGCTGGGAGGGCTGGACGAATCGATGGGGGATTATTGGGACTGGGATTTTTGGTTGCGCCTGAACAAGCTATCAAGACCCCTGCGGGTCCCGGTGGCCACAGTGTTGTACGGGCTGGACGCCGACGGCGGCCAGGCATCCTTTAGCCCGGACAGCATGCGCCCGTACCTGACGGCGCTGACCGACAAACACGGCTTGGGCGAGCTGCCGACGATGAACTTTCGCATGATGCTGGATCAGCCGGACCTGGCGCCGTACCGGGCCCAGACGCGCATCCTCTGGGATGGAGATCCAGGGCTTTGGGACACGGGCGAAGCGCAGACGGGAGAGGGATGCAATGGATGAAATCCGCTTGACGGGCATGCACTTCTACGGTTATCACGGCGCGCTGGCGGAAGAGCGCAAACTGGGGCAGCGGTTTACGGTGAATCTGGTGCTCTCGCTCGACCTCGAAGCGGCCGGCAGGTCCGACATGATAGCGGAGACGGTGGATTATGCGGCTGTCTACGGCGACGTCAAACAGGTGGTGGAAGGGCCACCGGCACGCCTGATTGAAAGCGTGGCTGAGCGTATTGCCAAGTGCATTCTGGAGCGGTACCGACGCGTGCGCGCGGTGCGTGTGGAGGTGGAAAAACCGGGAGCGCCCATCCCGGGCGTCTTCGACGCCGTAACGGTGTGCATCGTGCGCACCCGCGCCCAGTCTTAACGGATGCGGCGATACAACTGGCAGGCGCCGTAGAACATCCAGGTGCGCGGACCGGACAGCAGGACCAGGCGCCGCAGCGGGCGCACGACGGGATTCTGGCGGGCCTTGGCGTCGGATAAGTACATCGCCAAAAGCCCACAGACGATGTGCTGGTGCAGACGTCCGCCGATGCGCCGCGCCGACTCATGGCTCTCTCGAACGAAGCGTCGCAGCCTGGCGTAAGCCTCCTGCCAGGACGGGTAGCAGGCGATAAAGTTGAAATCGCCGTGTTCGTCGTCTTCCGCTAGGTCAATCCAGTAATCGAGCAGAATGTGCAGCCCGCATACCCATGGGAAATAGCTGTCCAACAAGGATTGAGCCGCGGTCTCCGTGATGGGGCGCTGCGAGGCCGCAAACAGCGCGAAGACCCCAAGGGTCGATCCGGCCGCTGCGCCGAATTCCCACCAATGGACTTCGGGATAGTGTCTCTGATGCTGGCTGAACCAGTCCATCAGGCGCTGTCGGCGCAGATTGGGAGTTATGTGTTTGTATTGCTGCAGTTCGCAGTACCTATCCACCAGCCACATGACGTGGTCCTGGGCCACACGGTAGCCAGGCAAGCGCTCAATCTCCCGCTGGCAGGTGCGGACGAGCGCCTGGAGGTACCCGCCGTCGTCTTCTGCCTGGTCGTAATATGCTCGCACCGGCGCGCCGGGCACAACGGCGTCACGCATGGCTTGGTGAAGGGCGGTAAAACGGTCTTCATTCCACTCCCCGGTGCGGTCGCACAGGTTGTCCAGGTAGTCGCTGATGGTCTGCAGGGCCACGATGAGCCGGACCAGGTCGGCCGGTCCGCTGGGGGCCAGCGCCGCGTACACGCAGCCGCCGTCGGCATGAAACCGTTTATCGCGCAGGCTGGCCAGCGCTTGCCTGCGCAACTCTACGTCCGGGATCGCGAGCGCGCTGCCGGTCCAGTGCAGGATTTCCTGCCGGGCTCGCGGCAGGACGCGCGAGAACAACTGGTACAGGAAGCGGGGACTCGCTTCAGCCAGGATTTGCAGCATGGGCACCCCCCGATTGTCGTGCGGCGCCCATCTCGAAGCGCCGCCCTTCAGGCGCTCAGCTTAGGATGCCCCAAGATCCCGGTGTCGAGCCGATGCCTGTATGCGCTGCCTGCCCAGCCGCTCGTTCCTCCGCTTATTGCATCAGCATGCGGCCGATGCGGATGGCTGCATCTGCGGCCCGGCGCGCGGTCTGGCGATTGAGCCAGTGCGACGTGTTGACGGCGGGCCACGCTGGTCCCCAATCAGGCTGGGCGTTTACGGGCGCACCCTGATGGGGTGTGGCGTGGCCGGATGCCACAGGATGGTGTTCACTCGGTGTCGACGTTTTGGATGCAGGCGGCCGTCCCCCCGGCAGACCGGTTGCTGGCGCCATCAGGCCGCGCCGCTTGGCGCCGTTGTACACCATGGTCAGCATTTCCCGCACTCGTTCGTCCTTTGCCACCTCGAACGCCAAAGACCCGACCTTGACCAGTGTGTCCAAGCGCATGGGAACGCACCCCCTCCCGGCATCACCGCGTGGCTGGCTGCACCAACGCATCTGCAACAGGGTATGCGCGGGCGGCGGGGGATGGCAGGACGGTTGTCTGTGGGCGCGGATTGCACAGCAGACGGGTGTTTCCATGGCACGCCGGGGCGACCTGTGATACCTTGAAGGAGTTGAAGTGGAGGAGAAGCCGATGACCAGAGGAATGCAAAGGCTGCGTGCCCGCGTGGAAGCGGCCGGGGACGTCGCCACGGCAGAGAAATTGGTCCAGTTGGCGGCCCGGGCGGAGGTGCCGGAGCAGGTGGTGATAGCCTTTGTGGGATTGTTTTCCGCCGGCAAGTCCAGCCTCATCAATCACCTGTGCGGAAGTCCCGCCATGGCCACGGGCGCGGTGCCCACGACCGCCCAGGTGACTGGGGTGGAACTGCCGGGTACGGAGGGACGTGTGCGGCTGTTGGACACGCCAGGAATTGATTCGACTGACGACGCACATCAACAAGCCACGCAAGCGGCGCTGTATCAGGCCGACGTGGTGTGCCTGGTGATGGACTACCAACACGTCGAGAGCGACGCCAACCTGGAATGGGCGTATCAATTGTCCGGCAGCGGCAAGCGCCTGGCGCTGATTGTCAATCAAATCGACAAGCACCTGGAGTGGGAGATCCCGTTTGCAACGTTTGTGGAGCGGATACAAACCACCTTGACGGATTGGGAGATCGAGTATGAGCGATTGTTTTTTGTCAGTTCCCGCAACCATCCGTCCAACCAGGTGGAGGATTTGCGACGCTGGCTGGCGGAACTGGCCGACGGCGCGAGCCAGTCGCAACTGGAGCACCGGGCGCTCGAACTCATCGAGGAGCACTTGAATTGGAGGTACAGCGCCATCCAGCAACAACACGCAATGGCTGTCCGCAAAGTGTTGGCGTTGCCGCCCGAGGTGGATGTCTCGCGTGAGGTGGACGTCTCGGTCCGGCTGGGACAGCTGCACTTGCAACTCTCCCAGGTCCAGCAGAAAATTCAAGAGGGACAAGATGCGTTGGCGGATACGTCTGAGCAGTTCCTGTCGCGATTGTTGCGAGAGATTGAACTGGCGCAGGTGGCTCCCTACGAGACCACGGAAAAAGGGCGCTTGTTTGTCGAGAGCCTGCGGCCCGGTTTTCGTGTCGGCTGGCTGCGCAGCGCGGAGCGCACAGCAGCGGAGCGCCAACGGCGGTTGGCCGCTTTTCGCGCCGATTTGACCGAGCGGTCCGAGAAGTACCTGTTGTGGCCGGTGCAGACTCACCTGCGCGAGTTTGCCGCCGCGGCCCGGTGGGCGGACGATGAGACCAAGGCCGCGGTGGACAACCTGCGCGTGTCCATTGAGGACGAATGGTTGCGCCAGTTGGTCCGCCAAGGCGCGCTCGTCTCCGAGCAGTACCCGTACCAGTATGTGAAAGACGTGGTGGGGGCGCTCCGGGCGGACGTCCGCGCCCAGGTCAAGGCGCTCGTGGAGCGCTGGCAGCAACAGGCTGTCGCGAAACTCAACGAGGAGGTCCGGGATTTGCGGCGGGAAGGGGAGACCCTGACGGAGAAGATAGCCGTCCTGGAGGCATGGCAGGCGCTGTGCGCGGAGCGCGCCGAAGCGGCGCGCGAGCTGCGCGGCCTGTTGGACGATCCGCCCGCAGCTCTGACCCACAGCGAGTCCGCGGATGGCGCTCTGTCGTCCGCTTCCGATACGGTCTCACACCCTGATGCGGAGGTGCGAATTCGCGTATGAGGGAGATCCACAACTCAACCCGGTCTGCACCGGACACGACGGTGGACGGGTTGCGACGCATGGTCGCCTCGCTTGCCGAACGCCTGTCCCGCCTCCCCTACACCGAGGGGTGGCGCCGCGAGCTGGCTGATCTCGAGGGGCGTCTGCTGCGGGAGGAGCAGCTGGTGGCTGTGTTTGGCGCTTTTTCCACCGGCAAATCGAGCTTGATCAATGCGGTGCTGGGAGAGCCCGTGCTGGTCGTTTCGCCCAACCCAACCACGGCGGCGATCACGGAACTGCGTTTTGCCCCGGCGTCTGGGCAAGACGCTCGCCCGCAAGGCGGCGGCCTGGTCGCCGGGGAGCCGGGCGCGCCATCGCCGGCGGTCCCTGCCCCAGCGGACGCGGAGGGAGGAACGGTGGCGCGGGTTGAGGCCAAAACGGAGGCGCAGATGTGGGATGACGTATCGCTGGCCTTGGCCGCCCTCCAGCGCCAGGCGGATGGGTTGGCGGGGGCGGCCGAGCTGGCGAAGTCGCTCAAGCCGAAGGACGTGCCGAGCGGCCGCCGCAAGACGTTGTCATTCCTCAAGGCATTTGCCGCCGGTTATGAGGAACTGGCTGACCGGTTGGGCCGCACATGGACCCTGCCGGCAGCCGATGCGAGCCGCCTGTGCGCGGAAGAACGGTACGCCTGTTTTGTTCAGCGGGTGCAGTTGTGGCATCCATCGGCATCGCTCGCCGGTCGGCTGCCGCGTGGGCTCGTGTGGGTAGACACCCCGGGGGTGGACTCGGTGCACCGGCGCCACACCGATGTCGCATTCCAATACATGCGGCTGGCGGACGCCATCGTGTTCGTCTTGTATTATACGCACGCGCTGTCCCGAGCCGAAAAAGACTTTCTCCTGCAACTGGCTGAGGTCCAGGACTTGGTTGGCGCGGACAAGCTGTTCGTGGTCATCAACGCCGTGGACTTGGCTCAGTCCGAGGAAGAACGACAAGCGGTGCGCGAGCGGGTGCTGGAGGAGCTGCGTCAATTGGGCATCCGTCAGCCTCGCATCTACGAGGTGTCCAGCCAACTCGCCTATGCGGCTCGCCAACTGCAGCGGCAACCGGACAATCCGGCCATCGTCGAACTCTTGCGCACCCGCCTCGGAGAGTCTGCGCCGCCGGATGCACCCGCGCTGCTTGAGCAGTCCGGGGTGCCCACGTTGGAGCGGGACCTGAGCGGCTTTTTGACCACCCAGGCGCGAGAGATGGCCGTGGACGCCGTCGTCCGCACTCTGCGCAGTCTAGAGTCTCGGGTGGCGGCCCGCATCGAGCAGGTGAGAGCGGCGGAGGCGGCGTCGGAACACGACCGTCAGGAGCTCGCGGCGCGGCGGCGGGCCATTTGGGAAGAGATGGAGCGTATGGGCGAGGCGCTGGATGCAGGCCAGGACGAGCCGTCCCGCAGGCTGCGCCAAGAAGCGCAGGAACTGGTTTTCCATGCAGGCGAACGGATTCGCTTCCGCTTCACTCAGTTGTTCCGCGAGGCGTTCTATCCCGGTCGCTTTCAAGGCCTCACCCGAGCCTCAGATGCCCTGCAGGCCGCCTTGCAGGAGCTGGTGGAATCGCTACGGCGGCAGGTGGAGATGGAGTGCCGCACCCTGGCCCTGCGCCTGGGGACCTATGCAGAACAATTATACACACGGGAGCGGGCGGCGCTGGCCAGGGATTTGGAGGCCGTTGGCCGCGCTGATGTGGCTGACGGGCTGCCGGACGCGGCGCTTGTGTCCCTGGCTGACCAGGCGTACCGGTCTCGGCTCGATGCCGAGCCGCTGATTCCTTATCTGAAGGGGTTTCAATCGGCCAAATCGTTTTTCGAGGGCGGCGGGCAGGACGCGATGCGCCAAGGGATGGCCGAGGCGGCAGCCGATGCGGTGCGGGAGGACCTGGCCAATTTGACCGGCCCGATGACTGACGCCGCTGTGCTCGCTCTCCAGCGCCAGTATCGGGCCCTGGTGGCTGCCGTGCTCAACTCTCCCTGCACAGCCGACGACTCGCGGGCGGAGCGCGAGCCGTTGGAGGCGTGGGAAGGCCTGGCGGACGATTTGCGGCGCGCGCTCGCGGCTCAACTGGCGGCGCACGCGTGAGCGGTTCTGGCTGATCGCGAATCATTTTCCGATCCCGGCCGTTTACGGTATGATGAGCGCAGGAGGGATACACGTGTCGGGATCATGGGATGGGTTTGACGATTGGGAATCGCCTCGCCCTCGCCGGCGCTGGGGCTGGTTTTTCTCCAGCCTGTTGGCCGCCTATGTCGTGGGAGTTGCCACGGCGGGATTTTGGATTGCGGGCAACCGTGTTGGCGACGGCGGCGGGGCCGCGCCATCCACACAAATGGGAAATCAGGCGGGCGGATCGAACGGGGGGGCACAGTACCTGCCACCTGAAGTGGGAGAAGCGAATGTGGTGACCCGCATCTATAACAACGCCCGCGACAGTGTCGTGACCATCACCTCCATACAGTCGAAATCAAGCAAATCCCAGCCACAGGCGGATGTGGGCACGGGGTTTCTCATCGATGACCAAGGGGATTTCGCGACCAACAACCACGTGGTGAACGGCCAGAAAATGGTTGCTGTCACGATAGGCAAAAGGACGTACAAAGGCGTCGTGATAGGAACAGATGCCTTGGACGACCTGGCGGTGGTCCGTGTCAGCGGTATCTCCGGCCTGCGGCCGCTGCCGCTGGGCTCGGCCCAGAATCTGCAGCCGGGCCAACTGGTGGTGGCGATTGGCAATCCGTTCCAACTGACCAGCAGCGTTACGGCCGGGATTGTCAGCGGGCTGGACCGGTCCATGCCGACCGAGGATGGACACGTGTTGAGCGGCTTGGTGCAGACAGACGCCGCGCTCAACCCGGGCAACTCGGGCGGGCCGTTGCTTAACGCCGAGGGGGATGTTATCGGCATCAACACGGCTATTGAGAGTCCGGTCGAGGGCTCGGTCGGGGTGGGGTTTGCAATCCCGATTGACCGCCTGCGGCAGGTGCTGCCGCGCTTATTGTCCGGCCAACCGGTGCAGCATCCCTGGCTGGGTATCAGCGCCCTGGACATTGATCCGACTGTACAGGCTGAGTTCCACCTTCCTGTCTCCACCGGCGTGCTGGTGATGCAGGTGACCAAGGGGGGGCCGGCGGCGAAGGCCGGCATCCATGGGGACACAAGCGCCAACCCGAGCAAGAAACCGAAAGGGGACGGCGACATCATTGTGTCTGTGAACGGCAAATCCGTTGGCTCGGTGGCGGACCTGACAACCGCTATCTCCCAGTACAAAGTCGGGACGAAAGTGAACCTGGGCGTCATCCGCGGTCACCGTTCCCTGACCGTCCCGGTCACGCTTGGCACATGGCCGAGCAGTCAACAGTGAACCCCCGAGAGCCGACGGTCTTCCTGGCTCTCAGATGGTCCAGAGCATAAGCCTGGTGCCACGCCTGCTCGTCGCAAGGCCCCTGCCAACGGCAGGGGCCAAGCTGTCAGGGCCGTTTTCGCGCGCTCGCCACCCCGATGGACAAACCGGAAATGAGCAGGCCGGCTGCCGCTGACGCCAGGCTTGGCCGCCACATGAGCGGGCGGTAGGTGAGGACGATGCGGTGGCGGCCCGGTCCGACCTTGACCGCCGTGAGCACACCGTCCACACGCTTGATGGAAGCCGACCGTCCATCCACCGTCGCATGCCAGTTCGGATCGAACATTTGCGAGAGGACAAACCAGCCGGACGATGGGGCGTCGACCTGCCACACTTGCCGGTTGAGACCCCACTTTACGCGGTGTGCCGTTTCCGCCTGCCATCCCGGGTACCACTCTGGTCGTCGGGCAAACCATGCCGGCGCCACCGGATCTGGGTTTTTCCAGATGGTCTGGCCGTGCGCACTGAACACCGGTGTCCATGGTTGTGGAGACAACGTGACACCGACGTTCTCCCGGACGGGCGCTCGTCCGCTCCCCAGGACGACAAGCGAACCGAGGGGCACATTGGCGTTCCACGATTGGTTGACAACAGACACCTTCGTTTGCACGGTGCGCGGCCAATCGCGGGGAAGGTCTATCAGGTATTCCGATGCGGGCAAGCCGCGAATCCAGTACGTTTTGGACCGACCTGCAGCGGTCACGGTCACCGACAACCAGGTCTGTTCTATCCAGGCGTAGCTTGGCGCATAGGGCGGGCGGCGCAACTGTATGGCCAGAGATTTGGTCCCTGGAGGCAGGGCGGGTAGAACGCCGGACCACTGCGTCGGATGCCCTGGTTTTTCCGTTTGGAACGGGGTGTAGCCGGACGCAGCGACGATGTAGCGCACGCCCAGGCTGTCTGCCAAGGCTCTGGGTTGGTTCAAGAAGACGGTGTCCGTCCAAGTCAGGCCGACATGGTTGGAGTACCATGCGGGCTCCAGGGAGTCGTAACCGTTCACCATCGGCAATCGGCGGGACAATCCCTCGTCCAGTTCCACATCGGTCTCCCCCAGGGACACGATGCGCGGAAATCCAACGGAACTTGAGGTGTGGTGCGCCAACCAGGTGACGATAGGGCTCGGGGAGGTGTACGGGGCCGCCTTGGCATTGACAATTGTGGCTGTGAGAGAGGCGTGCAGGACTGCGCTTGCGGCCGCCGCCAGAGACGCGGTACGCGCCAACGGGGCTGTCAGGCTCGCAACTCCGGCGATGGCGAGGACCGTCGCCAGCGGCGTCAGCACGGATAAAACCGGCGCCTGGCTCAATGGGCCTGCCAGTCGGCTCGCGATCAGGGCGCTGGCGCAGACGAGGCACACATAGCGCACAGCGCGTCCAAACCAGGGGCGGTGCGCAGGTGATTGCCACAAACGAAGACCCACGGCGCACAAAAGACTGAGGTAAAAATCGGTGAGGCCGATATACCGGGCCGGGACGCGGAACAAATCGAACCCAGGCAGGTGGGTGAGCGCCCAGAAGAAAGGTCCGTTTCCGCCCAAAGCGAGCAGGCTGGTAACAACAGCTCCCACTGTCCATTCGGGCACGTCCATGCCCTGGCGCCAACCGGCGCAGGCGGCGGCCAGGGCGAATAGGAAGCCAACCAGCCCGATGGTGCACCAACTCTCCCAAAACTGCAGACCGAACATTCGCTCGAACGCCATGGCCGAAAAGTGGGACCCGCTCCAGCCTCCGCCCGCCGTATCCGGCGCTATCCATTGCAAGAAGGCCCACGGCGACAATGAGCCTTGAAGCAGGAAGGACGCCCCGGCGTGGGCACGGTCTGAGTACAGCATAAGGTCCAAGGTGTTGGCCCATTGGGGGGCCGAGAGCAGGGCCGCGAGTGTCAAAGCGCCTAGCCACGCCAGCCAGACCTGGCGGCGATAGGGGCGAAGGTGAAACGCGGCGTCGATGAGCAGCACGATGGCGGTGTAGAACACCATCTGCGGATGGCCTGCATACACCTCCAGGGCGAGAACTGTCGCCAAAGCGACGACGTGGACGGCGGTTGGCCGATTCCAGAGCCTCCGCTGCGAGAGCGTCACCAATGGAAGAAAGGCCAAGGTGTCGAACATTTGTGTATGCACCTGATGTCCGACAAAGAAGCCGCAGGCGGCAAAGCACAACGCGCCGGCGACCGACGGCAGGCGCCGCCGGGTCAGGTCATAGGCGAGCGCGTACATGCCGACAGCGCACAGCGCCGCATGCATCACGGTGGATATTGTCAACGCCTTGGCCACGGGCAGCAGCAGATAGATCACGTTGGGGAGGTAGAGCGGCCCCGACTGGCCAGCGGCCAAGAACGGTTGACCGGCGAAGCTGAAGGGGTTCCACAGCGGAACCTGAAGGTGTTGGTACGCCCAGGCCAAGAACATGCGCTGCGGCGCGTTCAGGTGGCTGAGGTCGTCCAGCGCCGGTTGTCCCGGTGTGGCCCAGTTTGGAAACGCCAGCAGCACACCCGCGAGCACGAGCAGGATAGAAGGACCATGCCGACGTGTGCGCGCAAGCGTCGTGTTCATGGTTGCCCCCCTTTGCTGTGCACTCTGGAACCTATCTTACCAAGAAACCGAGGTTCATTGTCCAGTCCCTGCCAATCGTCTCACCGTTTTCCTTTCCGCTTATCCCCTTTTGAATTCCTGTTGAGATTGGCGTCGTAGGCTGGTTCTGGCTGTACTGCACGGTGGTGCAGAAAACCGGGACGGATCCGTCCAAGTGAGGGAGTCTGTCGTGAGCCAGACAAAGACCTATCGGGTGTTCATGCTGATGCATGGAGTCCGCGTCGAAACCGGCGGCATGACGCGAGTGATGCTGAATCGTTCCAAAATGTTGAGCGAAATGGGCCACCACGTGGATTTGGTTACCCTGGATGAGGGGGACTACATCGGCATCCGCCAGCGGTTGCGCGAGCTGGGACGACTTGGGCCGCGGGTGGGCATCATCAATCTTTATGAGGACTATCGAACACGCATGAGTCGCCCCGGTTGGAGGTTGACACGCTGGCGGTATCGGCGGGCAAAACGCTTAGCGGAACGCGGCTTTCGCGTACGCCGAGAGGAAACTGGGCAAGGCGTCACAGCTCACTATTATCGCGATGGGCGCATGGTCAAGAGCAAACAGTGGAATAAGTCTGGGCGCTTGACAACCATGGTTTATTACGATGCAAAGGAGCGTCCCGTCCTGCGTCTCCTGTACAATCGGCAAGGGTTTGCAGCCGTCCGCCAACATCTCCATCCAGAGCTTGGCCAGCCCAGCAAGGTGGAGTATTGTACGGCTGATGGGTTTGTGTTCTTGACCCGCTGGTACATGCCCGAGAACGGGCAAATGGCTGCAATCACGCTGTATGACCGATTCACGGGGGAGGAACGGCTGTTTCGGGATGAATTTTCGTTTCATGTCGCCTGGCTAAACGACCTGTGCCGGCGCCAGGCCACACGTCCGTTCCTGATCTGCGATGGCATCGGGTCCGCTCCTAAGGTTCTGGCGATGGACGGAGATGCCTGCTACCGCATCTATCCCACCCATTCGACGCACCTGAATGCGCCGTACACATTCGGCAGTCCGGTGAAGAAGAGCTATCAACCGATCCTCGATCACCTGCACGAACTGGATGCGCTAGTTGTTCCCACCAGGTCGCAGTACGACGATGTCGTTCGTCAGTACGGCCAACGTGACAACGTGTTTGTGATTCCACACTCGGTCACGCCCATGCAGGACATGCTGTTGGAGCGGGACACCAAGACCGTGGTCATGGTGTCCCGCTTGAATCCCGAGAAGGCGATTGAGGAGGCCATTCAGGTCTTTGCGCGCGTCATTCAGGCCGTCCCAGAGGCCCGTCTGGAGATCTACGGAGAGGGACCATGCCGAGCGGACCTGCAAAAATGGATTGACGACCTGGGCTTGCGCGACAAGGTGCGTTTGATGCACTACGTGACGCAGGTGGAAAAGGTTTTTCGCAAAGCTTCGGTAATGCTGTTGACGTCCAAGTTTGAGGGTTTCTCCCTGGTCATCCTCGAGTCGATGTGGAACAAGACGCCGGTCGTCAGCTACGACATCAACTACGGACCGCGAGACATCATTCGCGACGGCGAAACCGGGTATTTAGTCCCGCCGGGGGACAGAGAGCAGTTGGCCCAACGTCTGTCGGAGCTGCTCCTGCATCCTGAGCGCGCTCAGGCGATGGGGGAGCGAGCCCGCATGGAAATCCAAACCCGCTATGCGGAACAGGTCATCGGACCGCTCTGGGAACGATTGTTTGCGGCTTTGGAGCGGTCCCGCACCTTCGAGACGAGTCCGGCCTGGGAACCCGTGGTCGCGCCGCTGCGGCAGAAGGAAACCTGACCGAAATGGGGGAAGCCGTATGTCGTCAACCATCATGGTGGTCCGCGAGCACTGCCGCAACCTTTACCTGATTCGCCGCCTGTCGATGTTTGAGTTCAAAACCGAGTATACCAACGCGTATCTGGGGGTGTTGTGGGAGGTCATCAATCCGCTGATTCAAATCGCCATTTACTGGTTTGTATTCGGCATCGGCATCCGGCGCGGCCACAGCGTCGACGGCGTGCCTTACTTTATTTGGATGCTGTCGGGCATGGTGGTATGGTTTTTCTTCAACGCGGCAGCCATGCAGGGGACACGGGCACTGCACACACGTTTGCAGACGGTGGCGCGTATGAGTTTCCCGATAAGTGTGGTGCCCACGTTCGTCATTGTCAGGCACTTGTATCAACACTGGATCTTGTTGGCTATTGTTCTTGTCATCTTTACCTGGACTGGACATGGGCCGACGCTGTATCTGGTACAGTTGGGCTACTTCATGTTTGCTCTGTTGGCGCTCTTGGTGTCCATATCGCTGTTGACCTCGACCCTGGCGACCATAGTTCGGGATGTACAGCAGATTGTCCAGTCGATTCTGCGTGTGCTTCTGTACCTGACCCCGCTTTTGTGGCCATCCGACCACCTACCGGGGGTGCTGCGTGACGCGATGCTGCTCAACCCGCTGGTCTATGTCGTGGAGGGCTACCGGGCGGCGCTGCTCGGGACCTCCTGGTACTGTCTGGTGCACCTGAAATACACACTGTATTTCTGGCTGTTCATCGCGTTCGCCTGGGTCATTGGGGCGCGCGTACATATGAAGCTTCGCCAGCGGTTGATGGATTACGTCTAATACCGGTCTTTTGCCGGTCTGTGCCGTGACCTCCCCGACATAGCCCAGGCGGCGGGAGGAGGTTGACTCCGGCGCCTGGGCCGATGCAAACGGCGGCAAGTGCGACGAGAGATGTTAGGGGTGTCGTGTACCGTCGGACGGTGGCCGATAGACAAACGGCCGCCGCTTGCGTTGCCCGGTGAACGATTGGTGGAACATCTTCAGGAGTGCCCGTTTTTCTAGCCGCGACACGTACGAGCGGGAAATGCCCAGTTCTTCCGCCACCTCATTTTGCGTCCATTCGCGGCCGTCAGCCAAGGCAAACCGCAGTTCAATCACCTTCCGCTCGCGCTCATCGAGGATATCCATCAGCTTCATCATGTTGCGAATCTCTATCCGTTTGTTGACCTCTTCCTCGGTCTCATCCGCCTCCGAGCCGAGAACATCCGAGATTGTGATTTCGTTGCCCTCTTTATCCGTTCCGATGGGGCTGTAAAGGGATACATCCTTGCGCGTCTTCTTGAGCGCCCGCAGCTGCATGAGGATTTCGTTTTGAATACAGCGCGCTGCATACGTTGCAAACTTCGTGCCTTTCGCCGGTTGATACGTTTCGACAGCCTTGATCAGGCCGACAGTGCCGATGGAGATCAGGTCGTCGTGGTCGATGCCGGAGGAGTCAAATTTCTTGGCGACATGGGCCACCAGGCGCAGGTTGTGCTCAATCAGGACCTGGTACGCCTCGCGGTCCCCCTGTCGCCACCGTTCGAAATAGGCTTGTTCTTCTTCTTTGGACAATGGTTGTGGGAACGACTGGCTGACGTAGCCGGTCGCCAGTGTGAGGTCACGCATGCAGGAAAGGGCGCCATAGGCTAAAGACAGCAATCGCACGACACCTCCGCGCGTGGGGCTCAGGATGGATCAGTGTATGCCGCAAGTGCGGGGGAGGTTTGGGCGATTGTTCAAGGTTCGATATCCGGTTTCACAATCAGCGTCATCTACGCTCCGCTTGAACATTCTCACTTACTTTATATCAGTTAGTATCACACGTGTAATAAGATTAAAATAAACTCACTACTTCATCAATAGACTGTCTCAATCTAGAATAAAAACGCCGCTTGCATGAAATGCCTGGCGGTAATATAACCAATTCCATTTGAAGGTAGGGAGTTTCCGTATGGAATACCGTTTGTTGGGCAGAACAGGATTAAAAGTAAGCGAATTGTGTCTCGGAGCCATGACGTTTGGTCGTGAGGCCAGCGAAACGGAAAGCCATCGTATGCTGGATCGCTTTGTTGAAGCCGGTGGTAACTTCATCGACACGGCCAATGTATACAGTCGGGGCATTTCTGAAGAGATTGTCGGGCGTTGGCTCAAGGGAAAAGACAGAAGTGATTTCGTGATTGCCACGAAAGTGCGGTTTGCCATGGGTGACGGCCCTAACGACATTGGCCTGACACGCAAGCATATCATGGATGCAGTTGAGGCCAGTCTGCAACGCTTGGGGACCGACTACATTGATTTATATCAGGTTCATGCTTGGGATCCCCTGACTCCCATCGAGGAAACGCTGAGCGCGCTTAACGACCTGGTGCACAGGGGGTACGTCCGTTACATTGGAGCCAGCAACTTCCGCGCCTGGCAGCTGCAGAAGGCAATTTACACCAGTCGCATGCATGGCTGGGCCAGCTTTGTTTCGCTCCAGCCTCAGTATAACCTGTTGTGTCGAGCCACAGAGTTTGAACTCCTGCCGTTGGCCGAAGCCGAAGGACTAGGGGTGATTCCTTGGAGTCCTCTGCGGGGTGGTTGGTTGAGCGGCAAGTTCCGCCGAGGGATGACCGAACCTCCCGCTAATACCCGCATTGAACAGGCGGACAAGCACGGTTGGGGTGAAGCCTGGAGCAAGTACAACAACGAGACTACCTGGAAGGTAATAGACACCCTTCTCTCGGTCGCACGGGAGGCTGAAAAATCTCCGGCTCAAGTGGCTCTCAACTGGCTGCTCAGTCGTAAGGCTGTAACGGCTCCGATCATCGGGGCCCGTACGATGGAGCAATTGGAAGACAATTTGGGTGCAAGTGGTTGGCGTCTCACCCCCCAACAGATAGAAAAATTGGACGAAGCCAGCCACCTCCCCGTCTCGTACCCTTATGACGAAGGAGCCGAGCAGCAGCAGCGGTCGGGCCGGATGTAAGCGAATCCAGCGGAGTCCATCAGGGGGCTAACCACGCTTTCCATCGCGCATCGACGAAGGGGAACGCCACATTGAAGTTCGTGCCCTAAAGCGCGGCGAAAGCTTTGTCCTCAACGGATCCAAACTGCACGAACTGTGCTTCGAACAATTGGGCGGCAAGGGCGGTACTCCGTCCGAGGCTGGGCCATTCTGGCCCATGACCTGGTCCGAAACGAACTCTTCATTTACATCACGGATGACCAACAGGATGGGCACGTGATTCAGTCCACACCCATTCTGCCGATGGATGTATATGAGCACGCATACTACATCAATTATGGCACCAATCGAAGCGAGTATATCACAGCGTCTTTTGAAAAACTTGGACTGGTCCGTCGTGGACACACAGTTCCCATGTCCGTGACGGACCAGTCCACGTCTTCACACCCGTTTCTCTCCGCAGCGGCAGATCATTGCCCGTGACCGATAAACTCTTGTACCCACACCCCGTGGTCGTATGCGACACCGATGGTGTCGAAGTGGGCATTCAAGATGTTCGCGCGATGCCCAGGGCTGTTCATCCAATCCTGCATGACCTGTTGCGGGCTGGTTTGACCCTCCGCGATGTTTTCGCCTGCGTATGTGAAGGAGAATCCTTCCTTCTGCATCATGTCAAATGGCGATCCGTACGTCGGTGAAATATGGCTGAAGTAGTGGTTCTGGTACATGTCGGAGGCTTTCTGCATGGCCAGCGCGGACAGCTTGGCGCTGACCGTCAACGGTTTCAGCCCTGCTTTGGCTCGCGCCTGATTCACGAGGTTGGCAACCTCAGTTGCATACTGCTGTTGTATCGAAGGGCTGGAAGACGTCTGGCCGGAAGCAGGCAGCTGAATCTTTTCTCCCACCCATATCGAGTTTGGATTCTGGATCTGCGGATTGGCCTGAATCAGGCTGCTCAGACTGACTCCGTGGCTGTGCGCGATTTGCCACAGGGTATCGTTGGGGCGAACCACATATGTGGCGGACGTCGAGGCGTAGGCCGATGTTCCAAACATCACCAGGGCGGCGATGGACGCGGCAGTAGCAAGCAATGGCTTTTTCATCCGGCATACTCCTCTCAGGTGGATTCGACATGTTACGTTCATGGTAACCGCCGTCTCTCCAAATTCCTACCAGCAATATCAGGAAGAACAAACATTCTCAATAGGTCCCCCGATTTCGACATGTGCTTGGAAGGATCTGTGTATGCCGCAACTGCGGCGAAGCAGTTGCGGCGAAAGTGCGCGCTTGCTTACGGCACGTTGGGCCGCGCCGCGTTCACGGCTGGCCGTAGCCGGTAACACATGGGGATGGGCACACTTATCTGGGTCTTCTTCTGTCGATCTTGTAAGAGAAACGGGGACACTGTGAAATTCCCGACGCCAGCGGCAGGAATTCCGCGATACACGTCGAAATAAGACACCCGTGGCTTCATTCGTGGGATGTTCAGTATGCGTCCGCACGTGCGAGGAGGCATAGGAACGGTCAGAAAAAACTCTTGGGTGAAGGGGTTGGCGTCTTGCGGTTGCGCAAACAGCTGATGGTTTCCCTGAGTGGCGCTTTGGTGGCCGTGTCCGTGTTGGTTCCGCAGGTGAAGGCAGACAATCTGAGCGATAAGCAGCAGCGGCTCAACCAATTGCGGTCTCAGGCGGACCAGGTATCCAGCGAAATCGCCCGCCAGCGGGCCAAGGCGAATGCGATTCAAAGCAAGATCGACGATTATCAGGCACATATCGATTCGATGAACCAACAGATTGAAGCGAGCCAGCGCCAGGTCGATGAAATCCGCGGCAAGTTGGATCGACTCATGAATCAGATGGCGCAGAACCAGAAACAGTTGACGGAAGATAGGCAAAAGTTGAGAGAGATGCTTCGAGCCGCTTATGAGTATGGTCAAGTCCCCTATTTGCAGGTCCTCTTCAAGGCCACTTCGTGGGATGATCTCTTGACGCGGTTGCAGGCGCTTTCTCAAGTCTCTCGCACCGAGAAGCAGTTGGCCGACCAAGTGGCGGCATTGCAGGCGCAGTTGCAGGAGCAGCAGCGTGCTCAGGAAGCTTCCTTCCAGCAGTTGAAGTCCAAGGTACAGCGGTTGCAGGAATTGCGCGATCAAAATCTCGCCTTGCAAAATGAGCAAAAGCAATCCCTGTCCATAGTCAGCCGCGGTCTGGACCTGCAAGAGCTGCGCCGCGCCCAGTTGCAGGATCAAATCGGCATGACGCAGAGTGAAATCCAGGAATTGAAGCAGGAGGCGCAGCGGTCAGCAGCCGAGGCGTCCGCTTCGTCCGCACCAGCGACCGGCGGGAATTCTGCAGGGGGCGGTGGGGCGTCCCAGACACCGGCGCCGACGACCAGTACTGAATTGCCGTCGGGGAATGGGAGCGAGATCGCCGTCTATGCCGAGTCGTTCATCGGTCACCGTTATGTTTGGGGAGCTGCGGGTCCAAATTCCTTCGATTGCTCCGGACTGGTCATGTACGTGTACAACCGATTCGGTATCAGCCTGCCACACTCGTCGTACGCCCAATTTGGCATGGGGACGCCGGTCGCCAAGTCCGACTTGCGGGCAGGCGATTTAGTGTTCTTCAGCACCGACGGTGGCGGGGCGTCCCATGTGGGCATCTACATTGGCAACGGTGAGATGGTGAGCGCGCAATCGCCGAGCAGCGGTGTCAGGGAGGCTAATATTACCTCTGGATATTGGGCCAATGCGTACATAGGCGCCCGGCGCATCGTACACTGACAGGTGCGGGTGACCGTTGCGCTGGATGGAAACAGCTCAGCGGGAAGGCAACCCAAACCGTGTGGTGATGCCTCTTTTCATCAGGAGACAGGGACGCGTCTTGGCATCCGTTGATGGAGGCCGAGGCGCGTTGTCTTCTAGCTCATGGCGAGGGCATGGGCCAGGTGTTCCGCAATCATCCGGTGGCCGGCATCGTTGGGATGAATCGGCAGCACCGGACTGGCCAAGGCGTCTTCAATCCTTCCAGACCTGTAGCCTGCGATGAATGCCTGTTGCCGGCCGGAAAACCATGCGTGCACAGGCATCAACTCGGCACCGGCGGTTGCGGCGACTTGTTTTGTGGTGTGATTCAGTTTGCCGATAGCGTCCCTGGCCAGCGGGGAGTTCGGAAATGGGTTGTACTGCGTGCAGACCAGAATCCGGGCGTTGCTGACCTTGCGAATGAGACGGCAGAGAAATGCCAGGTCTTTCGCGTAGGCTGTGAGTGCTTTGGCCACGATGGTTGACGGGGCTCCCCGCAGCATGCGCAGACCGGCGTACGCCAGGTCATCTCCACCTATCCAAACCACTACCGCGTCCGATTGTCGCAGCGGCAGGATAGGGTTCTCCAGTACGGCAGCAGTCAGGGCGGCGCTCGTCCAACCGGGTTCCGCCAACACGTGGGCGACGACGGGGCGGCCTGTCTTACCAAGCAAGCTTGCGGTCAGTCCAGGATAGGCCCTGCCTGGCGACGTGGCGTCTCGCCCAGCTGTGATGGAGTCTCCGAGTGCGGTGAATCCGTGCATCACATCACCTCCCCCTTGTATTGCATGTCAAAATCCGTCCAGCGACACCGATAGATGGACCCTGTCCCCCATAACTGCACGGGAGACACACAAGAGTGATATGGTATAGTGGGGACGAGCGATGATGGGGTGGCGGGATTCGTGCGGTCCGGCTGATGTTCTGCGGCCAGGCAAGGGCGGATGAGGCTGTGGCGTCCTCGATGCAGAGAGAGGAGGCATGCGTGCATGGAAGAAAATCAGCAGCGGCTACCCCCAGGTCAGTTCTTGACGGAAAAGTGGCCTGTCTTACATGCCGGCAGCGTGCCCAGTGTGGACCTAGAGACGTGGGATTTTCGCATCTTCGGCTTGGTCCGGGAACCCAAGCGGCTGACGTGGAACGAGTTCCGGAATCTGCCCGTGACCACGAGCACGTCGGATATCCATTGTGTCACCCAATGGTCGCGGTATGACAACCACTGGGAAGGGGTCTCCTTTCGCGACGTGATGGACCTCGTACAGGTGGATGCGGCCGCGAAATACGTGCTGGTGCACGGAGAGCAGGGCTATACCGCCAATCTGCCTCTGGAAGATTTGTTGCGGGAGGGGGTCCTCTTCGCCTACCGGCACGATGGCAGGGACTTGACGCCTGAACACGGCTGGCCGCTGCGCCTGGTAGTGCCTCACCTCTACTTTTGGAAGAGTGTCAAGTGGGTGCGCGGCATCGAGTTTCTGCGCGAGGACGTGCCTGGATTTTGGGAGCAATACGGCTATCACCTGTACGGAGACCCATGGCAGGAACAGCGGTTTCGGGATGACCCGGAGTGGATGGGTACGGGCCCGACGACCGACGAATACTACCGGACTATTCGTTCACGGGTCCGTCGTGGCTTGGCGCCGCCGACGAGGGAACGCTGAACTCGCTGAAGTCGCAGGCCAATTCAGTGCGAGGGAAGACCGAGCGGGCTTCCTCCAGCAGTTCTTGCTCCCGGTCAGGTTCGTAGCGAGAGCTCAGGTGCGTGAGTATGAGTCGCTGCACACGCGCCCGGCGCGCCTGTTCCGCCGCCTGGATGCCGGTGCTGTGGTGATGTGTCAAGGCCAGCGCTGCCTCCGCCTGCGCGTAAGTGGCTTCATGCACAAGCAAGTCTGCATCGGCCGCCAATTCCACCGTCTGCGGGCAGGGAAGGGTGTCGCCCATGATGGCAACGGTGCGGCCAGGCGCGGGCGGATCGACAAAATCAGGCCCATGCAGGATACGCCCGTCTGCCAACCGCACCGTTTTCCCTTGTTTGATATCCTGGTACACAGGGCCTGGGCGCACTCCGAGCGCCTCCAGGGATTCACGACGCAGGCGGCCGGGCTTTGGCGGCTCGACGATCCGATAGCCATAGCAGGTCACGCCGTGGTTCAGCGCGCGCACGTGAACCGAAAAGCCGTCTGCCGCAAGCCGCTGGCCATCGCGAAGTTCATGAACATTCAGCGGATAGGTCAGGTGCACCCCGCTCGCGGCCAGCGTGGCTTCTAGATAGTCGCCGAGGCCGGGAGGACCATACACGTGGAGCGGCCGCTCCGCGCTCTGGAAGGAACGGCTGGCCAGCAGCCCCGGCAAACCGTAAATGTGATCTCCATGCAGGTGGGTCACGAAGATGCGCGTCAGCTTGCTCAAGCGGATGGGGCTGGCCAAGACGCGATGCTGCGTACCCTCGCCGCAGTCAAACATCCAGACCTGACCAATTTCCGCTTCCAGGCGCAGGCACAGGGAGCTGACGTTGCGCCGCTTGCTGGGCACCCCTGCGCCGGTGCCGAGAAAATACAGCCGCATGATGGCACCTCCGGTCTCCGGCGGCAACCGGAACGAAATCAATCCAACGCGATTGGATAAGGGGTGAAAGTATGCCGACTGTCTACGTCACTCGCCGCTTGCCCGACGAGGTAATGAAACGCCTGCAGTCGTCTGTCCACGTCTCATTTTACCCGAATGACGCCGAGCCGGTTCCACGTGCTCGGCTGTTGGCCGACGTGGCGGGCGCCGACGGCATCATCAGCATGCTGACCGACCGGGTGGACGCCGAGGTGATGGATGCGGCGGGACCTCAGTTACGGGTAATCGCCAACTTGGCGGTCGGATATGACAACATCGACGTGGCGGAGGCTGAACGGCGTGGTGTCGTGGTCACCAACACGCCCGATGTCCTGACGGAGACCACCGCCGACTTGACTTTCGCCTTGATGATGGCCGCCGCCCGCCAGCTGCCGAGCGCCGAGCGGAGCCTGCGCGCTGGGCAGTGGCGAGCGTGGAGCCTGCTTTCTTACACCGGAGTCGATGTGTACGGCAAGTGCCTGGGGATTGTCGGCATGGGACGCATTGGGGAAGCGCTGGCCCGGCGCGCCGCCGGGTTTGGCATGCACATCCTGTACTTCAACCGCCATCGCCGCCCACAGGCGGAACAGGCGTCAGGGGCGGCCTTTTGTCCATTTGACGAGCTTTTGGCCACGGCTGATTTTGTGGTCGCTCTGGCGCCGTTGACAGCCGAAACACGTGGCATGTTTGACCGGCGCGCCTTTGGCTTGATGAAGCGAACAGCCGTGTTTGTCAACACCGCCCGCGGCCCCATCGTCGATGAAGAGGCGCTCGTGGAGGCGTTGAGGCGGCGGCAGATCTTCGCAGCCGGACTCGATGTCTATGCCGAGGAGCCATTGCCGCCCGAGCACCCTCTGCTGGAGTTGGACAACGTGGTGCTGCTGCCGCATATCGGGTCCGCCAGCGTCGAAACGAGGCTGGCTATGGCCCACCTGGCGGTGGACAACATCCTGGCGGTGCTGGGCGGGCACGCGCCGCCGACGCCGGTCGTGACTCCGACCAACAGGCTCCCCCGCGCCTGAGGCCCATCAGCAGCAGTACTGCCGTCGCCGGCTGAGGCGCTGGCGCTCGTGCGGATCCGGGAAGTCGTCCGGATCGTCCTCGTCGGGGCTGACCATGTGGCGCCCTCGCTGTTTATCCTCCTTCCCGGCAGCCGGTTTGCTGCCGGGAGCCCCGGGGACGGCGGAGGCGTTTTCGAACGTCCCGAATACAACGGGCTTTCCATTCTCCACCACTTGTTGGCCCTTGGCGAACACGTGTTGGATTTGAAACTTCTCGTCGGTGAGAATGAGGTCGGCGTCCAGCCCGGCGCGGATCATTCCCTTGTGGCCCAGCTTCAGCACCCGCGCGACGTGCCGGGTGACGATGGAGACGGCTGTCTCTACCGGTATCTCCTCTTCCACCACCATGTCGCGCGTCTCCTCCCACAGGGTCGCAATCGATCCGATGCCCATCGCGACGATTTTCCCCTGCTCATCAAAGATGGGGGAGCTGCCGTTGCTGTCTGAGCTCATGGTGATGAGCTGCGGTCGCACTCCGGCGTCGAGCAGTTGACGAACGGCGCGCGCCGGCTTGACGGAGATGTGGTCGTGCTCATCCGGACGAATTCCCGACGTGACGTCGACAAATCCGCCCTGCCGGCCGTAACGGATGGCCTCCCGCAGCAGATCGGGGTTGCGGTTGAGGTGGGTGGGGACAAACACCGAGCGAGGGAGCTCCGTTTGGGCCAGGACCTCAAACAGGATGTCCAGTTTGGAGTCGTCATCACCCACGTGCAGATGCAAAACCCCAGCCTTGCCCGCCAATAGCCCCCCGACGCGCGCCTCACTCGCCAACTCGGCGATGTCGTGCCGGGTTGGATGACTGGAGCGGGAATCGGAAATCGCGATTTCTCCAACACCTATCACCTTGTCGATGAGCACGAGGTCGGACCGCGGTGTGCCCGTGATGGTGCGTGTGGGGACCTGGTAGGCGCCGCTGTAAATGTAGGTGGTGATGCCCTCAAACTCAAGGCCGTTGGCCTTGGCAAGGAGCTCGCGGGTACTGCGCGTGACGCCGTCGGTTCCCAGCACGCCCACGGCGGTTGTCACACCGGCGGTTGTCAGATGGCTGAGGGCGATCTCCGGCGTGCGGTAGTGAAACCCGCCTTCCCCGCCGCCGCCGGCCATGTGCACGTGTTGATCTATCAAGCCCGGGAACGCATACAGGCCCCGTCCGTCCAGCTGCTGGATGTCCGGCAACACGCCATGCAGCGACAGGTTGTCGGCGATGGCGATGAATTGTCTCCCCGCCATCAGGATGTCCTTATTGCCCATAGGGGTCGGGGCGTAGACGGTGGCCCCTTTGATGAGGGTGAGCATGGACGAGCGAATACCTCCTGTCAACCGTGGGGGTGATACCGGGTAGTCTACCCGGGGACGCCAGGATGGAATCGCTCGCAAAGTGGATTGGCAACCCCGCCGGGAAAGTCGCCGTGTGAGCCTCTGGTCCGGTTGTCGGGATCGGCTTCGTCCGATAAAGTAGACGATGGCAAGATTCTCGTGGGTGTCTGTGGATTACCGTTTCTCGGAACGGGGGAGTTGCGTGCAAAGCGTGTTCTTCGCGTTGCTGCATCGATTGCGTTCCACCATCCGCTGGGGCGGCATGATGGCTCTGCAGCCGGAGGATGTGGCGCAGCACAGTTTTGGCGTGGCGCTGATAGCCCATGCGTTGTGCGTGATTGACGAATCGGTGTACGGACAAAAGCCGGATGTGGCCAAGGTGTTGGCTGCGGCGTTGTTGCATGACGCATCGGAAGCCATCCTGACCGATGTGGTGGCGCCTGTAAAAAAGTACAACGAAGAAGTGGCGGAGGCGTTTGGCCGCTTGGAGCGGTTGGCTGAACGGCAATTGGTCGCTTCTCTGCCCCAGGAACTGCGTCCCGCCTATGCGCAGGCATTGGCGAGAGAGGACGAGCGTGTGGCCGCCTATGTCCATGCCGCGGACAAACTGGACGCCCTCTGCAAGTGTCGATTGGAAGTGCGGCGCGGCAACCAAGAGTTTGCACTGGCCGCTGAGCAGCTCTCCAAGCAGGTGGCCGCCATCGCGGAGACTATGCCGGCCGTGAGATACTTCGTGGAACGGTTTTTGCCCGCCTTTGATCATACCGTCGACGAGTACAGGTATCTGCAGGAAAAATAACGGGGGACGACGCTTGTCGTCCCCCGCGGGCAGCCCTTGGTTTCGGCGCTTGCAAGCGGATTACTTGGCCGCCTCGTAGCGCCGGTTGACCTCGGCCCAGTTGACAATGTTCCAGAAGGCAGCGATGTAATCAGGCCGCTTGTTCTGGTACTTCAGGTAGTAGGCGTGCTCCCATACGTCGAGACCGAGAATCGGCGTCTTCCCTTCCATCAGCGGGCTGTCCTGGTTCGGCGTGCTGATGATTTCCAGCTTGCCGTTATTGACGACCAGCCAAGCCCAGCCGCTGCCAAACCGTCCGGCAGCCGCCTTCGAAAACTCGTCCTTGAACTTCTCGAAGCTGCCAAACGTCTGGTTGATGGCATCAGCCACCGCACCAGTTGGCTGACCGCCGCCGTTAGGGCTGAGAATCTGCCAGAACAGGCTGTGGTTGGCGTGACCGCCGCCGTTGTTGCGGACCGCCGTACGGATGGACTCCGGAACGGAGTTGATATCGGCGAGCAGGTCCTCAATGCTTTTGGCCTGCAGGTCCGAATGCCCCTCCAGGGCCGCGTTGAGGTTATTCACATATGTCCCGTGGTGACGGTCATGATGGATTTCCATCGTCAGCGCGTCAATATGGGGTTCCAAAGCATTGAATGCATATGGCAGAGGCGGCAGTTGGTGAGCCATGACAATCCCTCCAATGCAGTGTAATGGGTGCAACCATCACCACTCATCTTACCGCAACGGACAGACTATTTCCACTCACGGCTTCAGCTTCACGCGATGCCCTCGAATTGCTCACGGCGAGCATTGATGGTATACATAGAAGGAAGTGGACAAGGCGGCACCTCGTGAGTTATTGGAGGATGTTAGCAAATTGTACAGGCGGGTGAACAGTTTGACACTGTTGCAAGGAAAAAATATCCTGGTGATGGGTGTGGCGAACAAGCGCAGCATCGCCTGGGGAGTGGCCAAGTCGGCTTACCGGATGGGGGCCAGACTGGCGTTCACGTGTTTGAGCGAGCGTGAGCGGGGGAAGATCCAGGAATTGTTGGATGAAGCCATGCCGAACGAGGACTTTCCTATCGTTCAGTGCGATGTCAGTGATGATGCGCAGATGGACAGGGCGTTTGCGGAAATCGGCGAGAAGGTGCCGGTCCTGCATGGACTGGCCCATTGCGTGGCATTTGCCAAAGGCGAAGAGTTGCAGGGCGAATACGTGAACACCTCGCGTGACGGGTATTGGTTAGCCCAGAACATCAGCGCCTACTCGTTGGTCGCGGCTGCCCGGCGGGCGCGTCCCCTGATGCGGGAGGGCGGTTCTATTGTCACCCTGACGTACCTCGGCGGCGAGCGGGTGGTTGAAAGCTACAACGTGATGGGTGTCGCCAAGGCGGCCCTTGACGCCAGCATGCGTTACCTCGCCAAGGACTTGGGCAAGGACAATATTCGTGTGAACGCTATTAGTTCCGGCCCTGTGCGCACCGTGTCGGCCAAAGGGGTGCACGGATTCGATAAGATGCTGCACGTCTTGGCTGAACGCGCCCCGCTGGGCCGCGCCACGGATCCCGAAGAGGTCGGCGATGTGGCCTCTTTCCTGTTCTCCGACCTCTCCCGCAATGTCACAGGGGAGATCATCCATGTGGACGGCGGGTACCACATCCTCGGCATATAGACATTCATGACCGCCAGACGGCTTGGCCGGACCGGAAGTATGGGCCGGCCGCGCGCCCAGCCGAGCAGTGTGCTGGGCGCCTGTCTCCTCACCTTTCCCATTCCAATTATAATTGTGTGGTTTCACAGTTGAGCCAGCGTCTGCGCGCGGCTGCCAACCGCTTCCCGGATGTGCGAGAACCCGTCTTTCGCCAACAGGGATGGCAGTTCATGTACCAGGCTGCGAATAAGGGCGGGACCGTGGTAGATGAAGGCGGTGTAGATCTGCACCAGGCTTGCGCCCGCGCAAATCTTCTCATAGGCGTCTTGTGCGGACGAGACACCGCCGCAGCCGATGATAGGCGTTTGGTCCCCGATGGCCAGGTGCAGGCGGGCAATGACCTGGGTGGAGCGTGCGCGCAAGGGTTTGCCGCTGAGTCCGCCTTGTTCATTGCTGCGCCGCGAAGTGAGTCCCTCGCGCCGGGTGGTGGTGTTCGTTGCGATGAGGCCGTCCACCCCGGCTTCGCACAGCCGCCGGGCGACGCGGACGAGCGTGTCGTCCGGGAGGTCGGGTGACAGTTTGACGAGCACCGGCGGTCTATGGGCGACCATCGCCGTGCTCGCCTGGTACAGCTCGTCGCGCTTCGCCAGGATGCGGGCGACAAGCGGCAGCAGGGATTCTTCCGCTTGCAAATCGCGCAGTCCAGGCGTGTTGGGAGAACTCACGTTGATGACAATGTAGTCGGCGAGCGGATAGACGGTTTCCACGACCAAAAGGTAGTCCTCGGCTGCCCATTCGTTGCGGGTGGTCTTGTTGCGGCCGCAGTTCACACCGACGATTCCGCGGCGCCGGCGCCGCAACAGGTGTTTGCGCAGGGTGGCGGCGCCAAGATTATTGAAACCCATGCGGTTGATGAGCGCCTCATCCTCGAGAAGACGGAACAGGCGCGGCTTGGGATTGCCCGGCTGGGGCTTCGGTGTGACGGTACCGACTTCGAGAAAAGAAAAGCCGCACGCGAGCAAACCGTCGATGGCGATGCCGTCCTTGTCCAGTCCCGCGGCCAAACCAACGGGATGGGGAAAGGACAGCCCCCATAGAGTCTGGGACAACTGCGGCGATGCCGGCTCACTGCGTCCGAACATGCGCGCGACACCTGGAAACAGGGAGAGGGTGCGCAGGGTTATTCGGTGAGCTCGTTCTGGGTCCATATGAAAAAGAACGCTGCGAATCAGGGGGTACATGCAGTTCCTCCTGGGCTGAAATAGTGGCGCCTGAGCGGCTGGGTAAACAGTCGGGTGCCTTTGGATTCCAATATACGTTTTGGCACATGAATTGACAAATCTCGCTCTGTCTCTGGGGCATGGATTTGATTTATCCGAATATCATGCCTATAATGGTGGCACCAAGCACTCACCCAATCAGTCATCTTATTTCTTTCATTATTTATCTTTTTTAGTCGAAAGGAGAGAACTTATGGCTGGGCCGGCTTCATTCAAAAAAAAGCTGAACCTGCTCGACCTCACGTTCTTAGGGGTGGGGTCCATCGTCGGTTCGGGCTGGCTGTTTGCAGCCCAGGGGGCGGCTGCGTATGCAGGCCCGAGTGCATGGTTGGCGTGGGTCATCGCTGCAGTGGCATTCATTCTGATTGGTTTAACGTACGCGGAACTCGGGGGCATGCTCCCGCGCGCCGGAGGTTTCGTCCGCTATCCCAATTATACGCACGGCAGCCTGACTGGGTATCTCACGGGATTTGCGGCGATGCTGGCGTATTCCAGTGTCGCCGGCGTCGAGGTGGAAGCGGTGCGCGGGTACGCATCGCGCTGGCTTCCCGGCTTGGCCAGCGGCAATGGGCCGTCCGCGTGGGGTTACATCTTGGAAATCGCGCTGTTGGTTGTCTTCTTCTTGTTGAACTATTGGAGTGTCAACGTGTTCGGGAAGGTCAACTCGATTGTAACGGCCATCAAGTTCATCGTTCCCCTGTTGACTCTCATCGTGCTGTTGTTCAGCTTTCATGGCGCCAACTATTCGGTGGGCGGCGCCAGTCCCGGTGGCTTCAAGGGCGTCATGCAGGCGGTGGCGGTGGCAGGCATCGCGTTTGCGTTTCTCGGTTGGCGCCAAGCGGTAGACTTCGGCTCTGAGGCAAGAAACCCGCAGCGGCACATCCCGCTCGCCATCATTCTTGGGATTTCGGTCAGTGCGTTGCTCTATATCGCGTTGCAGCTGGTGTTTATCGGCGCGGTGCCACCGGACGTTCTGGCCAAGGCTGGCGGCTGGGCCCACCTGCAGTTCCAAGAGGCGCCTTACGCTGAATTGGCGACCTCGCTCGGCATGGTGTGGTTGGCCAATGTGCTGTTTGTCGATGCCGTCATTTCCCCGTCAGGCACAGGCAACATCTATGTTTCCGGAACTACTCGTGTCCTGTTCGCGTGGGCCAAGACGGGGTTGTTCTATTCGCTCTTTGGCAAGGTGGACCGCCGCACCGGTATTCCGCGTGGCGCCCTGTGGTTGTCGTTAATTTTGGCCATCGTATGGGTGCTGCCGCAAAACTACAGTGTCTGGAGTGGCTTGGTGGGAGCTGTCACTGGGGCCACAGTGTTGACCTACGTCTGCGGACCGATTTCGGTAACTTCTCTGCGCAAAACGTCTCCTGATCTCCATCGTCCGTTCAAACTGGCCGGATTGTCGGTGATTGCACCGCTGGCCTTCATCGCCGGCTCGTTCATCATCTACTGGGGCGGTTGGAACAACAATAGGTTCCTGATTGGCTTGACGCTGGCGTCGCTGGTCCTGTATTTTGCCTTCATGGACCGGGATGAGCATTGGCACCAAAAGCTGAAGTCAGAGTGGCGGTCGGGTATCTGGTTGGTCGTCTATTACGTATTTATGATGGTGATGTCCTACATTGGATCGTTTGGTCCCATGAAGAACCCCATCATCCCATATGGATGGGATTTGCTGGTGGTTGCTGCGGGTGCCATTATCATCTATTATTGGGCGGTTGCCAGCGCCCTGGCGCAGCCGATCATAGATACCGATGATGAAGAGGACGCCACAGTCAAAGCAGCCAACGTTTGATGAACGAATCCTGTGTGCGGTCCCGGGCTCGGCGCCCGTGGGCCGCATCTTTGATTTTGGCCGGTGCGGTTGCGCGGTCGGTTCTGTCACGCGGGTGCTGAGATCGACGTCTAAAAGAGTGACACGGGGGGTGGCGTCCTTTGTTCGAGGTATCCAATACCCCACCCGTCGATCCGATGGCCCTTCTCGACGAATGGATGCGCCTGTATGGTCAGGACGTCCTAAATCTGGCTTATTCTTATGTCCGCAACTATCATCAGGCGGAAGATATCGCCCAAGATGTGTTCTTGCGCGCGTTTGCCAAGATGGACTCATTTCGCGGGGATAGCAGCGTGAAAACCTGGTTGTTAACCATTACCGCCAACCGTTGTAAAGACTATCTGCGCTCGTGGGTGGTTCAGCGTGTCGTCGTGGATGATGAGCATCTCAACCAGGTCGTGGATGACGCTTCGCCGGAACTGAAGGTCGCACGGAAGTTGGAGGAGGATGGACTGTGGGCGGCTGTGCATTCGTTGCCGGCCAAGTATAGCGAGGTATTGATTCTCTACTATCGCCATGACCTCAGCAGCCGGGAGATCGCCGAGGTGCTGAACACGACAGACCAGAACGTCCGTACGAGACTGCATCGAGGCCGACTGATGTTGAAACGGCTTCTGGAGGGGGAAGGGAATCTGTGAACAAGCATCCGCATGATGTGGAGAGACTCAGGGCGCTTCCGAAGATCCCGTTTTCCCAGGCACTGCATCAGAGGATATTGGCGGCCGCCCAGTCTGCCCGTGAGTCCGAATCGGCGGGCCGCCGGCCGCGCGAACGGCGTTGGAACCAGTTATTGGGTGTGTCCGGCATGCTGGCGGCGGCTGCCATGGTGGCTGCGGTTCTCTCTTCGGACGTGGTCTCCGCTCGTCATGGCCAGCGCTTGCAGGCTGTCCAGCAGTCAGATTTCAAGGCCGGGCAGAGCGAGGCTGGGGGCCGGACGGGGTTGCCCATCCCGGCATCGGTTTCCCCTCAGCACGTCCAGGCGGCGCCGCTGGAAGTCGAATCAATCTGGATTGGGTCTGATGCCGAGCACCCTGGAAACGTGGTTTACGCGCGTTTACGGAATAACGGCTCCCGCTCCTTGGGACGCTACGATGTTATAGGGGTGTTGGGCTTTGGTCCTGGTGCGGATAAGCAGGATATACTGGGCTATGAGCACCTGATTCTCACGAATGGGCCGGATCGGCCGATTCGTCCCGGAGCGGAGGGGACGTGGTCCTTTCGTCCCCTCGGCGTGAGCGAGAACGAATGGGACAGCACCGTTTTACCGCATCTGTGGTTTTTACAGGGCGCGTCCGCGTCGGCACAGCCGTCGCCACCCTGGCAGTCGGTGCCGGGACTGCAAGTGCAGGACTTGCACGTTCAACCAGGGGTTCATCCCGGCCAAGTGGAGGTAGGTGGCTTCTTGCTCAATGACCGCCGCACTCGGGTCTCGTTGGACGAAGTGTGGGCGATTGTCTGGTTGGCGCCTCCTGGAGTATCCGATTGGACGAATTCGCATTCTATCCGCTTCATCAGCAGCCTGCGGGGGGCGGCGGGCGTTCGTTCGCTTGCCGCCGGCCAATCGCACGCAGTATACTTTCCGCTGCTGGGGCCCGATATCGATTACCGTCAACTGGTGCCGCACCTGATGCTGGTGCAGCCGTCGTAGGAGGAAGGCGGGGTGGTTGTGTGACGACGCGGTTCAGTTTGAGCGAACTCGCACAGATGCTGCAGGCGCCCGTGGAAGTGGTCCGGCAGGCGGTGGATGATCTGGCTGATCATGGGGAATTGACCGCGGAGTCGTTCGTGTTCGGAGATCGAAACTGGCGTGTCGCCCCGAGCGATGTGAAGCGGGTTCAGGACTGGATAGCGGAACACGGTGCAAAAGGTGAGACGGGCAATCGAAAACCTGTACGCAGAGTGCGGCGGAAGGTGGTCCGACAAGCGGACACTGCGTGCGATTGAGGGCCGCCCGGTGTCGTTGGTTGCAGTCCCCGGTGGCCTGATCTACACTGGGGGCAGTTTCAGAGCGGTCTGTACAGGATTAGGTCGCCTGCGCGGGTGCAGGATGTGACGTCGCCCGGCGGATGTGAACGTGAAGGAGTAAAAACAGCATGAAGATCGGCGTGCCGAAAGAGATCAAAAACAACGAAAATCGGGTGGCCATGACTCCGGCTGGCGTGCATACTCTGGTTGGAGCGGGTCACGAGGTTTACATTGAGAGCGGAGCGGGGGAGGGCAGTGGATTTTCCGACGAGGACTTTGTCCAGGCGGGAGCGCAGATCCTGGCTGCTGCCGAGGATGTCTGGGACCAGGCCGACATGGTCATGAAGGTCAAAGAGCCGCTCCCGGACGAGTATCGGTACTTCCGGTCCGGGCTTGTCCTGTTCACCTACCTGCATTTGGCTCCGCTTCCCGAACTGACCAAGGTGCTGATGCACAGTGGAGTGACCGCCATCGCCTATGAGACGGTGCAACTGCCGGACGGGACATTGCCACTGTTGACGCCGATGAGCGAGGTCGCTGGTCGGATGTCCATTCAAGTTGGGGCCCACCATTTGGAGCGCCCTCATCGAGGCCTGGGCGTACTGCTCGGCGGCGTTCCCGGCGTACCGGCCGCCAAGGTGGTCGTTGTCGGCGGCGGCACGGTGGGGCTGAACGCGGCCCGCATCGCGCTGGGCATGGGTGCCCACGTGTCCATATTGGACATCAACCCGGCGCGGCTGGCGTACATCGACGAAGTCTATCAGGGCCGGATTCAGACCATCATGTCCAACGATTACAATCTTTACCATGAGCTGCAAGATTGCGACCTGCTGATTGGCGCTGTGCTGGTCCCTGGGGCTCGCACGCCGAAAATCATCAAGACCGATATGGTGCGGTCCATGAAGCAGGGCAGTGTGATTGTCGATGTGGCCATTGACCAAGGCGGATCGGTGGAGACGATTGATCGCATCACCACCCACGATGACCCGACATACGAAAAGTTTGGCGTGGTCCACTACGCGGTCTCCAACATGCCGGGAGCCGTACCGCGCACTTCCACGTTTGCCTTGACCAATGTGACCATTCCGTACGCCTTGCAGATAGCCAATAAGGGGATCCAGCAGGCCATCCGCGACAATGCCGCGCTGGCGCGCGGGGTGAACGTGATGGACGGCAGACTGACGTATGAGGCGGTGGCCCAGTCGTTAAACTTGCCGTACACGCCGCTCGCCGATGTGGTTGGATAGCGTGCGGCGGGGACTCGGGGTGTCGAACCGGGGCCAGGTTGGTGCCCCATTCCATGTTGATGGTTTGGGATAGAAGCAGGGTGGAAGTACGCTGTGCGTTTTGGGGTGGCGCGCCCGCTTGGAGGGGTTCCAAGCGGGCGTGAATTTTATGCCCACAGGGCATGTTTGGTGTATGATAGAAGTGTACCGGGAATGACACCGCTCGGGCTGGGGGGACTGCGAATGAAGAGAGGCTGGGCTGCGCTGGCGGCGGCGACGGTCGTGCTGACGGCGGGCGGCTGTGGGCAGGCCCATCAGTCCACGCCCAAGGTCCCGGCCGACGCCGTGAAGGTGAAAGTGGTGGCGTCCGATTTTAAATGGTCGCTGAGCCAAACCGACTTCGCGGTAGGGAAGCCGATAGATTTTGTCGTCAGTTCGAAACAGGGGACACATGGATTTTCCATTGATGGCACAGACATCAGTCAAACTGTGTCGCAAGGGGATGCCCCGGTGAATGTGGTGTTCACCCCGAAGAAGGAGGGCACCTATACGATTCGCTGCGATGTGTATTGCGGTTCTGGACACCAGGACATGATTGCCAAGTTTCATGTGCATTGAGCGGGTTTGGATGATGAAAGGGTGAGGTGAATGGTAACTGAGGAACAGGTGCGCAGCGCCCTGACGGAAGTGGTGGATCCTGAGATTCAAATTGACATCGTCAATCTCGGCATGGTGTACGGGATCGACATATCGGAGGACGGAAAAAAGGTCAAAATCACTATGACCTTGACGACCATGGGTTGCCCGGCGTATGACATGCTGCGCGACGACATCATTGAACGGGTTGGCAGCTTTGAGGGTGTGGAGGACGTCGAAGTGGAATTGACGTTCGATCCGCCCTGGGATAAGGAAATGATGTCCGAAGAAGCGAAACTGGTTTTTAAGTATTTGTTCTGACGGTCGGCGGCCCATAAAATTCGGGTATACGCCTTGCAATTGACAGCGTATATGGTACGCTGTGGATGAAAACATGACCCCATAAGTCAACTTTTAGGTATGCGCCAGAGATCTTGCTGGGAAAGAGGTTGGTCACATGTCATCGCCGGTATTGACAATTGAAGATTTGCGTGTGTCTGTTGAAGACAAGGAGATTGTGAAGGGCTTGAGCCTGCAGATAAAAGGCGGTGAAATCCACGCCGTCATGGGTCCCAATGGAACCGGGAAAAGCACCCTGGCATCCGCGCTCATGGGTCACCCTGCTTATTCGGTCACGAGTGGTCGGGTGACGTTGGACGGTGAAGATGTCCTGACCATGTCGGTGGATGAACGCGCTCGTGCCGGTCTGTTTTTGGCGATGCAGTATCCTGCGGAGGTATCGGGTGTATCAAATGCCAATTTTCTCCGCACCGCTTTGAATGCACGGCGAGGAGAAGGCAACGAACTGCCGGTCATCAAATTCCACAGGCTGCTGCAGCAGAAGATGAAGGATCTCAACATCGACCCATCGTTTGCTGAGCGTTATTTGAACGAAGGCTTTTCCGGCGGTGAGAAAAAGCGCAATGAGATTTTGCAGATGAGCCTGCTGGAGCCGAAGATTGCCATTCTGGACGAGATTGATTCGGGCCTGGACATTGATGCGTTGAAGCTGGTGGCCGATGCGGTCAATCAACTGCGTTCTCCGCAGACCGGGTTCCTGATTATCACGCACTATCAGCGGTTGCTGCAGTACATCGTTCCGGATTATGTACACGTGATGATGCAGGGCCGAATCGTGAAGTCTGGCGACAAAACGCTGGCAGAGTACCTGGAGGCCAACGGATACGACACACTGAAACGGGAACTCGGCATCGTCGACGAGACGGTCGGCGCCGAAGCGTGAGGAGGTAGGACGATGAGCATCGAAACATCAGCCCACTCCCCGCTGGTAGCTGACCTGGCGCGGCGTTTCCAGGAACCGCCATGGCTTGTTCAGCGGCGTGAGCGCGCCTTTGTGTTGTATGCATCCATGCCTTCTCCGAAACTGGAGGAAACGGATCTGCGGAATCGACCCTGGGTTGTGGAATCAATTCCCAGCGCCACTACGGGCGGCGCCGGCGCGGCGGCGCAAGCGTTGCTAGAGGGGGCCAAGGCGGCCGGCGGGGCTTACGTGTACGTGCGCGACGGCGTGACCATCGAGACATCGTTGCCCCGCACGCTGGCGGAGCAAGGGGTCGTGCTGCTGGATTTGCACACGGCCATCGACCAACACCCGGAACGGGTGAGGCGCTACCTGTACTCCGTGGTGCCGGCGGAGGAGAGCAAATGGGCGGCCCTTAACGCCGCGCTGTGGCACGGCGGCATCTTTGTCCATGTGCCGAGCGGGGTGCGGGTGAATTCGCCAATCCACTTTATTTACGAGGAGACGATGGCGGGCAAGGGCGGTTTGCCGCGGTCGCTGGTTGTGGTGGAGGACAGGGCTTCTCTGTCGTTCGCAGAGGCGTACCTGTGTCATGGAGAACGGCAGGAAGGGGTCGTGCACAGCGCCGTCACGGAGTTGGTGGTGGGGGCGGATGCGAACGTGACCGCCGCTTGCCTGAGCCGGTACGGCAAGGGACCTACGAACTTTTTCACACGGCGCGCCAAATTGGCAGACAACGCGTCGGTGGATTGGGTGATTGGGGATGTGAGCGACGGCTTTACCGTCGGTTTGGTGGAGTCCCGTCTCGAGGGACCCGGCTCGAAATCGACCACGCGCGGGTTCGGGTTAGGGTATGGACGACAGCGCTTGGATTTTACGGCCAGCATGGACCATTTCGGTCACCATTCGGCAAGTGATATCACCCTGCTGGGCGTCCTCCGCGGGCGTGCGAACAGCACCTACCGCAGTTCGACGCACATCGAGCGCGGGGCCGACGAAGCCAGCAGCGAACAGCATGACCGCATGTTGATGTTGGGCTCCAGGGCGCGGGCTGACGCCATTCCGATGCTGCTGATAGATGAAAATGATGTGCAGCGCTGCGGCCACGCGGCAAGCGTTGGGCGGATCGACGAAAATCAGGTGTATTATCTGATGGCCCGAGGGATTCCGCGCGCCGAGGCGGAGCGCATGATCATCTGGGGATACCTGCAACCGTTGGTCGATGTCCTGCCGGTCGAGCCGTGGAGGAACGAAGTGGCATCCTGGATTGACGGGGAGCTGAATTGATGCGATGAGTATGGAGGATGTTCGCAAGGACTTTCCGATTTTCGAACAGGTCATCAACGGACACCCGTTGGTGTATTTGGACAGTGCGGCCACTTCACAGAAGCCGCGACCGGTCATCGAGGCGATAGACCGCTACTATCGTGAATCCAATTCAAATGTGCACCGGGGGGTGCACACGCTCGGATCTCGCGCGACGGAGGCGTATGAACTGGCCCGGGAAAAGGTGGCGCGATTCATCAACGCCCCGTCTTCGGATCTGGTGGTCTTTACGCGCGGAACGACGGAATCCTTGAACATGATTGGGTACGGGTATGCCCGCACGAAATTGCGTGAGGGAGACGAGATTGTCCTCACCCCGGCGGAGCACCACAGCAACCTGATCCCCTGGCAGCAGGCGGCGCGGGCCACGGGCGCTCGCCTGAAGTACATTCCGCTGCAGGCGGATGGGACTATCACCCTGGAGGATGTCCGCGGCACCATCACCGACAAGACGCGATTGGTCGCGATAGCGCAGGTATCCAATGTGCTGGGAACGATTTACCCTATCCGTGAAATCGTCGACCTGGCCCACGCGGTTGGGGCTGTGGTGGTCGTCGACGGGGCGCAGAGTGTACCGCACATGCCGGTCGATGTGCAGGCGCTCGATTGCGATTTTCTGGCGTTCTCTGGACACAAGATGTGCGGGCCGACAGGTGTCGGGGTGCTCTACGGAAAGCGGGAGCGGCTGGAGGAGATGGAGCCGACTTACTTCGGCGGCGAAATGATTGATGTGGTGGAGCTGTACGAAGCTTCGTGGAAGGAAATTCCCTGGAAGTTCGAGGGTGGTACGCCCATCATTGCCGGGGCCATCGGGCTGGGGGCGGCGGTCGATTACCTGACCGGGATTGGCATGGAGGAAATCCGCCGCCATGACCGGGAGTTGACGGAGTACGCCCTGGAACGGCTGCGCTCATTGCCTGGCGTGACCGTCTACGGCCCGGAGGCGGCCGGCGAGAGGGGGGGGCTGGTGACCTTCAATGTAGACGGGGTGCATCCGCACGACGTGTCCACAGTACTCGACTCCGAGGGGATTGCCATCCGCGCCGGCCACCACTGCGCGCAGCCGTTGATGCGCTGGCTTGAGGTGCCGGCCACCGCCAGGGCCAGTTTTTACCTGTACAACACAAAGGCGGACGTGGACGCATTGGTGCACGGCCTGAATACGGTGAAGGAGTTCTTCCAACATGCAATTGGATGAGTTGTATCGCCAGGTGATCATGGACCATTATCAGCACCCGCGCAACCAGGGTGAACTGACCGAGAAAACGGTCAGCGTGGACCTGCGCAACCCCAGCTGTGGCGACGAGATCACGCTGCAGTTGGAGGTGGCGGACGGGCGGGTGCAGGATGTTCGCTTCCGCGGATCCGGCTGTTCCATCTCCATGGCGTCTGCGTCCATGATGACCGAGGCCATTAAGGGGCAGGATGTGCCTGAGGCGCTGTCGCTGGCCAAGGTGTTTCGGTCGATGATTCGCGGCGAGGCGGTAGACACGGAAGTGCTGGGGGATCTGGAATCGCTGCAGGGCGTATCCAGGTTTCCGGCGCGCGTAAAATGCGCACTGCTGGCTTGGCAAGCGTTGGAGAAGGCGGTGTCTGGGCACACAGACCATCAGCCGGAATAGCCCTTCCGGTAATATCATGGACGGGCAAAAAGGAGGAGACGGAAAATGGCCAAGTCGCTTCCCGAAATAGAGGAGTACCAGTATGGCTTTCGGGATCGGGACGTGTCAGTCGTCAAGTTCCAAAAGGGATTGAACCGCAAGGTCGTCGAGGAGATCTCCATGATGAAGAACGAACCGGGTTGGATGACCGATTTCCGGCTGCGTTCGCTTGAGATCTTCCAGTCCAAACCGATGCCGACGTGGGGTGGAGATCTGTCGGAGCTGGACTTTGACGATATCACCTATTACGTGAAGCCAACGGAGCGGCAGGGCAAGACCTGGGATGAGGTGCCGGACGAAATCAAACAGACCTTCGACCGTCTCGGCATCCCGGAGGCGGAGCAGAAGTTTTTGGCCGGTGTTTCGGCCCAGTACGAGTCCGAAGTGGTGTACCATTCGATGAAGAAGGACCTCGAAGAGCAGGGCATCCTATTCATGGACACCGACTCCGCGCTGCGGGAGCATCCGGAAATCTTCAAGGAGTACTTTGGGACGGTCGTGCCGCCGGAGGACAATAAGTTTGCTGCACTGAACAGTGCGGTCTGGAGCGGCGGCAGTTTTATCTATGTCCCCAAGGGTGTGAAGGCGGAGGTGCCGCTGCAAGCCTACTTCCGCATCAACTCCGAGAACATGGGTCAGTTTGAACGCACGCTCATCATCTGCGACGATGACAGCTTTGTGCATTATGTCGAGGGCTGCACGGCGCCTATCTACAGCACCAATTCGCTGCACAGTGCGGTGGTCGAAATCATTGTCAAGGATAGGGCGCGCTGCCGCTATACGACCATCCAAAACTGGGCGCCCAACATCTATAACTTGGTGACGAAGCGGGCCGTGGCCTATAAGGACGCGACCATGGAATGGGTTGACGGGAATATCGGATCGAAGTTGACCATGAAATACCCGAGCGTGTACATGATGGACGAGGGCGCCAAGGCGATGGTGCTGTCGATTGCGGTCGCCGGAAGGGGCCAGCATCAGGACGCCGGTGCGAAGGTGATTCATAACGCACCCAACACCACGTCGACCATCGTCTCGAAATCCATCAGCAAGCACGGGGGCAAGACGACGTATCGGGGGTTGGCCAGCTTTGGCCCGAATGCGCGCGGTGCCAAGGCGAACATCAAGTGTGATACGCTCATCTTTGACGAAGATTCGACGTCCGATACGATTCCGCACAATGATATCCGGAACGACACCGTGACGCTGGAACATGAAGCGTCGGTTTCAAAGGTCAGCGAGGAACAGCTGTTCTACCTGATGAGCCGCGGGATCTCGGAAGAGGACGCGACGCGGATGATTGTGATGGGGTTCATTGAACCGTTCACGCGCGAGCTGCCGATGGAATATGCGGTGGAGATGAACCGTTTGATCAAGTTTGAGATGGAAGGGTCTGTTGGCTGACATATGAGTTGGATAAAGGTTGCGGGCGCTGCCCAGATTCCAACCGGGCACATGATGCGTGTGCAGGTGGAGGATGAGGACATCGCTCTGTACCATCTGGATGACGGATGGTACGCGACGTCTGCCATTTGTACCCATGCGTACGCCGACTTGACGACCGGCCGCCTGCAAGACGCGGTGGTCACCTGCCCAAAACACGGCGGACAGTTCAACGTGAAGACTGGCGCGGCGGTCAAATTCCCGTGCGTCGTTGCGCTCGCAACCTATCCGGTCGAAGTGCGCGGAGAGGACGTGTTCATCGACTTTGAATGACTGTGTCCGACCGCGGTGATGAACCGGCGGTGGCCGCAGACGGGGGCATGGGGCCAGTCCTTATCCGCAGCAACGGAGGGATTCTGGTGCGAGTTTCGAGCAAAACGGAGTATGGATTGCGCGCGATGGTGGCGCTGGCGCAGTTGGCCAGCAATCAACGGCCGGTGCCGTTGCCGCGGGTTGCGGACCAAGAAGGGATTCCCGAACAGTATCTCGATCAGATCATCGCGCGGTTGCGACGAGCCGGTTTTGTCAAGAGCGTGCGTGGGGTCAATGGCGGTTACCTGCTCACCCGCTCGCCTGAGGACATCCGGATTGGCGAACTGGTGCGGGTTCTGGAAGGCAGTCTGTCGCCCATCGGTTGTGTCAGTGAGGAAAATGAGTCGCCCGCCGATTTCTGCGGGCTGTATAAACAATGCCACACTCGCAGTGTCTGGCTCCGTGTGATGGGCGCCGTGACACAAGCGCTGGACAGCATTTCTCTGGCAGACGTGATGCATGATGAAGTTCCGCTGATCGTGAAAGTCAAGTAGCGGGATGGCGTAAAGAGGAAAAGGCGGTCCCGGACGCGGGAACCGCCTTTTGCTTTATCCGCTTGACGGAGTCGTCCACCATGACATCGCGCCATAATGCCGCCCGAGACACACTATTCGTTGCTGAAGCCCAGGTCAATCTTGGGAAGCTGTTGCACCTCTTTCAGGGATTTATCCCGCCGCGCGCAGGCATCAAGGTACTCACGGTAAAGCGCATCCAAATCGGGGTGTTGTTGCAGCAGTTTGGTGTCCAGGACCAAGTGGTTGCCCGACCGGTCATACGATATATGGTTGCTCGGGTTGTATCCGTGGTCTCGGAGCGTCGACAGCAGCTTGGACAAGAGTTCTGTCACTTGGAGATGAGCAGCACTCCAGGTTTCCGAAATCGGTCCGCTCATGGCGACCCACCCTTTCTTGATTTGAAGCGCTGATACTGGGTATAGTATAATCCAGTTGAAATGCTTTCGCCAACTTTTGGTTGTCCAATTCCGAATAGAGGAGGTCATGGTCATGCCGTTGGTAGGTAGCCCGGCTCCCGATTTCGACATGTTGTCGACAAAGAACCTGAAGACCCTGAATGAACGGGTCAAGTTGTCGGATTACAAAGGCAAATGGCTGGTTCTGTTCTTTTACCCGCAGGACTTTACGTTTGTCTGTCCGACCGAGATTTTGGCCATGAACGAGCGGCTGCAGGAGTTTAAGGACCTGGATGCGGAAGTCCTAGGTGTGAGCACGGATAGCGTACACAGCCACAAGGCGTGGATTCAGACCCCGCGGGACAAAAATGGCCTAGGCGGCATTGATTACCCACTGGCGGCCGATTTCACGAAGGAGGTCGCCCGCAAATACGACGTCCTGGTGGAGTCGGAAGGTGTGGCTCTGCGCGGGCTGTTCATTATCGATCCGGAGGGTATTCTGCGCTATCAGGTGGTCCATGATTTGAATATCGGGCGCAGTGTGGACGAGACGCTGCGTGTGCTGGAGGCGTTGCAGGCGGGCGGCCTATGCCCGGCCAACTGGAAGCCTGGCGACAAGCTGTTGGAAGTGTGAACGCGTAATCGGCGCCCAGAAGCTGTCCGCCAAGAGAAGGGGTTCGGATTTGACCGAACCCTTTTGTGTTGGCCTTGTGCGGATGGTGCGCGAGCGCGATTGACACGCTTGGGTCCAACCGCTACAATGAGTCACATCAACTGAATGAGCATTCATTCATTGGGAGGGGAGGCGCATCGGAAACCGTCGGGACGAATCCAAGTATGACGCGATTCTTCGCGCTGCGGTGCAGGTCATGGCGGAGTCGGGGTACCATCACGCCCAGATTTCCCGCATCGCGCGGGCGGCCGGGGTTGCGGACGGAACCGTCTACTTGTACTTCAAGAACAAAGAGGACATCCTGGTGTCGCTTCTGCGCCGCTCCATTCAGAAGATTGTATCGACCCTGCAAGACGCCTTGGGCTCCATCGACGGCGCGGCGGAAAAGTTGCAGTTTTTGGTCCACCTGTATCTGCGTGAACTCGGTGCGGATCCAGAACTCGCCATGGTGACGCAGGTGCACATGCGCCAGGTGGATGCCGGGATTCGCAGGGCTATAGGGGAGTTTATGAAACCGTTTTATTCGGTGCTGGACGAGATTGTGGAGGCTGGTGTCACGCAGGGTGTCTTCCACGAACCGATGGACCGGCGCATCGCCAGGCGCATGATTTTTGGCACGATGGATGAAACCGTGACCGCCTGGGTGCTCAGTGGCAGCAAGTATGACCTGTACGCGCAGGCGGATGCTGTGGTGGACGTCTTGCTCCACGGTTTGTGTGGCAAGCCCGTCGATTGCCAGCCTGTCAATTCTGGGAAGCAAGAGAGGTGTCCCGGGTGAACATCATCGTGTGTTTGAAGCAGACGTTTGACACAGAGGAACGGATTGTCCTGGAAAATGGGGGCATCAAGGAAGAGGGCGTCCGCTACGTGATCAATCCGTACGACGAATATGCGGTTGAGGAAGGAATCCGCTTGAAGGAAGAGCATGGCGGCGAGGTGGTGGTGATCTCGGTCGGGCCCTCCCGGACCGAAGAGGCGTTGCGGACCGCCTTGGCGATGGGGGCCGATGAGGCCATCCTGGCGGATGACCCCGAGTTGTTCGGGGACGAGTACACCATTGCGCGGGTGCTGGCGGCTATTATTCGGCAGCGTGAATACGACATCATCCTCGCCGGGAATCAGGCGGTGGACGACGGCTCTGGGCAGGTGGCCGTGCGTCTGGCGGAGGAATTAAGCATTCCCCATATCTCCACATTGACCAAACTGGTGGTGGAAGGGGATCGGGTAATCGGCTACCGGGACGCCGAGGGGAATGAAGAGCATGTGGAAGGGAAGCTGCCTATCCTGGTCACGGCGCAGCAGGGCCTGAACGACCCGCGCTACCCGTCCTTGATAGGCATCCGCAGAGCGAGCAAGAAGCCATTGAGTCACGTGACCAGGGCGGACCTGGGATTGTCCCGGGACGATATCCGTCCCCGCACGGAAGTCGTCGAGACGTTCCTACCCGCAGCCAAGCAGGGTGGACGCATCTTGAGCGGGGATCTGGACGCCCAGGTGAATGAGTTGATCACGGCCCTGCGTACCGTAGAGAAGGTCATAGATTGACAGAATGGGAGGGGACCGGCATGGCCAAAAAGGTGCTGGTGGCGGCCGACGTGCGCGGCGGGAGACTGCGCAAGGTCACATATGAAATGCTGGCAGCGGCGGGACGCGTGGCTGACGGGGGGACAATTGCAGTCGCCATCCTCGGACACCAGGTGGAGAACCTGGCAACTGGACTCGGCGATTTTGGCGCTGATATGGTATACGTCGCGGATGCCCCTCAGCTGCAGGAGTATACGCCTGCGGCTTATCGCAAGGTATTTCTGGAAGTGGTGCGAGGTTTTGCGCCGGACGTGATATTGTTCGCCCACTCGGCGGTCGGGCGGGATTTGGCGCCGATGGTCGCTATGCGGCTTGGCGCCGGCCAGGTGTCGGACGCCGTGGACGTGGCGATGGAGAACGGACAAATCGTGTTCACGCGGCCCATCTATGCCGGCAAGGCGTTCACGAAAGTGGTGGTGCGTGAAGGTGTGACCGTGGCGACCCTTCGCCCGAACAACCTGGAAGCGGCTTCCGGAGGGCAGGGTAAATCTGGAACGATACAAAAGGTCGACGTCCAGTTGGAGCCGGTGGACCTGAGTACGACGGTGCGGGAAATCGTCCAGAAAGCCACCGGCGGGGTAGACCTGGCCGAAGCCCGAATCATCGTCTCCGGCGGCCGCGGCGTCAAGAGCGCGGACGGATTCAAGCCCCTGTATGAATTGGCCGAGGCTTTGGGCGGGGCGGTTGGCGCATCCCGCGGCGCCTGCGACGCCGGCTATTGCGATTACGCCTTGCAGATTGGTCAAACGGGCAAGGTGGTGACCCCGGATTTGTACATCGCTTGCGGCATTTCCGGGGCGATTCAGCACTTGGCGGGCATGTCGAATTCCAAGGTGATTGTGGCCATCAACAAGGACCCGGAAGCGCCCATTTTTCAGGTGGCGGATTATGGCATTGTCGGCGATTTGTTTGAAGTGGTGCCGAAGATCACGGAGGCCGTGCGCCAGCTAAAAGCGCAAGGCGTATGACTCCTGTTTGTCGCACAGCCCGAGACGGGGATGGACGTGACTGGCCGTTCTGCCCCCGTCAGGGCTTGTGCGGTTTCCGTCTCCTCGTTGCCGGAGACGCAAAAGAGATGGGAACGAATGCCCATCTCTGTTCGCTGAGGCACTATGTATAGACGGACAGACGCTTAAGCTGTCCTTGGCCCATCACTTTCCGGGGAAGACCTGCAGTAAGGATACCACAGCGTCCGTGCCAGCGACGTCTGGAAACGGTGGCTGCGGCCGGAAGGTGAAAAAGGCGACGATGATGAGGATGACCACAAACAGAATCTCGAAGACCCTCCGCATGATGCGCACCCCCTTGACACGAGTATACTTCCGGATGGCCGTCCCTAGCGGTCTTACGGGATTATTGTAGCAGACTGGACGGTAGGCTGCACTCGCTTGCAGGACCATGGTGTGAATCGATACACTGAGTGAGATGACGACAGTCACACTGCGGCATAGGGGGCGCGGGGGTTGGACCCGTTGGATTGGACGCATCAATGGGATGACTACGAGATGATGATGTATGTATGCGACGATCCGGATGAGGAAGGCATTCGCATGCAGGTGAGCCGCCGCCGGCAGCGGGATGGTGCGGAGGAGTGGGAGCTTCTTTATGACCGCAAACTCGCCGATCTTCCTTCGCGTCCGCCGCAGACGGAACATCCCAAGGAGCGGGAGGACTGGGAGGAGTCGCTGTTGCGCACCCACCTGCGCGAGCACCCGCACCTGGTCGACGAGGAAAAACAGTATCTGGCGGATTGGCGGCGTAAACGGTCGGACGAGGAACGGACGGACGGCGGCGAAAGGTAAAGACATAAATAATATCCAGGCGCTTGCAGGGAGAGGATGCGAGATGGGGAAGCGGCGCAAAAAACCGGCGCCCCAAAACGCCGATGTCGTGGATAAGCCGGATGAAGCATGGGACAGGATGGAGGACGCCAAATCCTTCAGCCGACAGCGGGGCCCGCACCGTGCCGCCACTGCTCGGACGGCGGACGCGGGCAGCGCCAGTGTGCGCGATACCCTGTCTCCACAGGTCGTGGAAAAGCTGGAGCGCCTGCGCCGCGAAGCGGAGCAACAGGCGGCTGCAACTCAGTCCAAGCTGCAACGCAGACGTCCGTCTGCAACCGCAGGCGGAGCAGGCCGCAAGCCCGGAGAGGCGGGCGCAGACGAGGCATTAGCCGAGGCCGAGCCGACCTTTGCCGAGTTGTTCGATCCGCAACCTGAGTCTGAAGAACCTTCCTTCGCCGAGCTGTTACGCGAGTCCCGGCTGGATTGGAGAAAATTCAAGTGACCGGTTCCGGGTGTGAGGCATACAGGACAGTGTGAGATATCGAGGGGTATCGGGCGGAGGCTGCAGGGCGATGTGTGAGTTTGACCCACTGTATGGAAAATTATGTATAATTATGGCGAAGCTGAGACCCGCTGTTGCGGGTCATTTTTTATGGAGTTAAAGCGCTGCTGCGATGCGTGAGGATTGAGGTATGGGGATTGAGGCAAACCCATGGGCAGACACTGACACGGAGGAGGACATCGAAATGGCGCATCCGGTAGTTGTGCTGGACGGCGAGGGCTTGACGCCTGAACAGGTGATGGACGTGGTAGCGGGTGCCACCGTAGAGGTGAGCGAGCAGGCTTGGGACAAGGTGCAAAAGAGCCGCCAGCGGATAGAGGAGCAGGTTAAGGCGGGGCGCGTGGTGTACGGGGTCACGACCGGGTTTGGCAAGTTAGCCGACGTGCGGATCGACAGCCAGGATGTCGGTCGATTGCAGGTGAACCTGGTGCGCTCTCACGCGATCGGGGTCGGGAAGCCGTTTGCGACCGATGTTGTGCGGGCGATGTTGACCCTGCGTGTCAATGCCTTAGCCAAAGGATTTTCCGGCGTGCGTCCGGAAACGCTGTGCCTGTTGGTGGAAATGATCAACCGGCGGGTGCACCCGATTGTCCCGGCTCAGGGATCCCTGGGCGCCAGTGGGGACCTGGCTCCCCTCGCGCACGTTGCGCTGGTGATGATTGGCGAAGGCCAGGCCGAGTTTGGCGGGCAGGTACTGCCAGGCCACCAGGCGCTGGCCGCCGCCGGGTTGACGCCCGTGCGTCTATCAGCGAAGGAAGGGCTGGCGCTGATCAACGGGACCCAGGCGATGACCGCCGTCGCTGTCCTGGCGATGATGGAGGCGACGCGAGTCGGGCTGGCGGCCGACGCGGCGCTCGCTTTGACCATGGAGGCGTTGCAGGGGATTGTCGACGTCTTCGATGAAGAACTGCTGGGGGTGCGACCGCACCGGGAGTTTGTCGAGGTGGCCCAGCGGATGAAGGCCTGGCTCCAGGGCAGTTCGCGGGTCTCTCGACAGGGGGAGCTGCGGGTTCAGGATGCCTATTCCATTCGCTGCGCTCCCCAAGTTCACGGGGCGTCCTGGCAAGCCGTTGGATACACGCGGGAACGCGTGACGGTGGAGATGAATTCGGCCACCGACAACCCGATAGTCCTGGGGGACGGACGCATCCTTTCCGGCGGGCACTTTCACGGCCAACCGATTGCGTTGGCGATGGACCTGTTGAAAATTGGGGCGGCCGAATGGGGCAGCATTTCAGAGCGGCGCGTGGAACGTCTGGTCAATCCATCACTGAGCGGGCTTCCGGCATTCCTGGCGGCTGACCCCGGGCTTCAGTCGGGCCTGATGATTTCCCAGTACGTGGCAGCGGCGCTCGTCTCTGAGAACAAGGTGTTGGCCCACCCGGCCAGTGTCGATTCGATACCTTCCTCCGCCAATCAAGAGGATCACGTCAGCATGGGGACGATTGCCGCCCGCCAGTGCCGGGAAATCGTGCACAATGTGGCGCGTGTGGTGGCGATTGAGATGGCCTGCGCGGCTCAGGCGGTGCACCTGCAGCAGTGCGCGGACCGTTTGGCCCCGGCCACCAGGCGTCTGCTGGCACAGGTGCGGCGTTTTGTCCCACCTCTCACGGAAGACGCGTCGCTCTCTGAACCCATCGAGAAGCTCGCCGAGGCGATCTTGTCCGGCGAGGTTCCCGGGTTCTTACCCGCGGGCGCGTGAGAGAAACCGCGTGTTGGCGGGTGGGGCCGGGCGGAAGGAGGAGAGTGCGCCCGATGGCCTGTGATTCAATCGCCGCCGTCCGGATTGGACAATGAGGGAAAGCGCGGCGGTGTGTCGAGGGGCATGGCGCTACCCTGGGTCACGGTTCTGGGTACCACCTGGGACAGGCGGTCGATGTCCAACGCCCGATCGATGACGCTGGGTTGTATCCCCACCTGGATGGCCGCTTCGCGCAAGCTCAAGTTGTGGGCAAGGGCGTGTTTGACAATGCGTGCGGCGGTGTCGTACCCCAATTCCACGTTGAGCGCGGTGGCCAGGGACAGGGAGCGCTCTGCGTACGCCCGGCAACGGTCGGCGTCGGCCACAATCCCGCGCACACATTTTGTGGTAAAGGCCTCCGTTGCAGTCGCCAGGATGTGAATCTCGTGTAGGAAATTGGCGGCCATGACCGGCATCATGACGTTTAACTCAAGCTGTCCGGCACCGCCAGCTTGAGCGATTGCCGCGTCGCAGCCCTGCACCTGGAACGCCACCATGTTCAGCATCTCGGCCATGACGGGATTGACCTTGCCTGGCATGATGGAAGAACCTGGTTGGACAGCGGGCAGCTCAATCTCGGCCAGGCCCGTTCTCGGTCCGGAGGCCAAAAGGCGCAAGTCGTTGGCGATGCGCTGCAAAGCCAGGGCCAAGTTGCGCAGCGCGGCGCTCACCCAAACCACCTCGTCTGGATTCTGGTTGAATGTGAACGGGTTCTCCGCCAGGCGAAAGCCAAGACCGGTGAACTCGGCGACGTTGCGGGTTGCCACCTCCGCAAACCCAGCGGGCGTATTGATGCCCGTGCCCACCGCGTTGCCGCCCAACCCGATTTCCAGCAGGTTGGCCGCGGCTTGTTCCAGCCAGCGCCGGTGCCGTTCCACATTGTGGGCATAGGCGAAGAATTCGTCGCCCAAACGCATGGGCACCGCATCCTGCAAGTGTGTCCGTCCGGATTTGACTACGCCAGCGAACTCCTGCCCCTTTTGTCTCAGCGCTTGCGCCAGCTGCGCGAGGGCGGGGTCCAGCCTGTGCGCCAAAAGCTCCACGCCGGCAATCTGCATCGCCGCGTGGATGGTGTCGTTGGTCGATTGCGAGCGGTTTACATCGTCGTTTGGATGTATCAGGCTGTAGTCCCCGCGCGCGCCACCCAACAGTTCGGCCGCGCGGGACGCAATCACTTCATTGGCGTTCATGTTCTGGGATGTGCCGGCTCCCGCCTGGTACACGTCGACCAGGAACTGATCATCCAGCTTGCCTTCGATAACTTCAAATGCCGCCTGGCAGATGGCGTTGGCCTTGGGTCCGTCCATGACGCCCAGTTGGGCGTGGGCCTTGGCGGCAGCCCATTTGATGATCCCTTGCGCACGAATGAAGGCGCGCGGCAGGCGCAGGCCGCTGATAGGGAAGTTTTCTATGGCGCGGGCGGTCTGCGCGCCGTAGTAGGCGCTTTGCGGGATGCGCAGTTCACCGAGCGAATCGCGGGCAATGCGTGTGGTTTCCGTCAACGGATATCCCTCCTGGCAAGGATCGTCTCCTCCAAGCATGGGCAAAAATGGTTTCCTTTACAATCTTCCCAATCCGCTGCGGTTCGCAATCTCCTTACATCATTACGCGGAGCATGGCGATTTTGCACAAAGTATGTTAAAGATCTAGGAAGCAGTGGTCGCTGGTTGACGGTTTTCATCCGATATTGCCACCTGCCAAGGGCGTTTGCCAGCCACGGGGTAGGGCGACGAGCTGTATACCGTAAAATGACGAGAGGTTGTTGACATTGGCGCACTCTGCAGAGCAAGCCAGGTTAGCTGTGGCTGTGGCAGCAGCACTAGAGGCGGGGCGTTACTTTTCCTCCCGCCTATATACCGACAAACAGGTCAAGAGCAAGTCTTCGCCCAGCGATCTAGTCACGGATGTGGATCCGAAATGTGAGGACATCATTCGCCGTCATATCCGTTCGTCGTTTGCCGAGGATGCGATTTTGGGGGAGGAGACAACACAGCCCGGTTCCGCCGCCGCCCGGGCCGCGGCGAGTCAGGCGGTCGACCAGGATCGGGTTTGGGTGGTTGATCCGCTCGACGGCACGACCAACTTTGTCCAGCAGATTCCCCTCTCGGCGGTTTCCATCGCTTATGCCGAGCGGGGATTGCCGGTTGTCGGTGTGGTGTTTGATCCTTACCGGTCCGAGGTGTTTCTCGGCTTGCGCGGCCAAGGCGCGTATCTGTGCAGCGCCGAGGCGGCGGAGGCCTGGATGGGCAGACCGGACGGACCGCTGCCCGGATCGCGCCTCACTACATCCGCGCAGGAGACGGTGGGACGCAGTGTGGTCGCCACCGGCTTTCCGTCGCGCCAGCCGGTGCGTGAGAGTCGAGCTGCGGCACTGGCGATAGCTTCCCAGGTCAAGAGCCTGCGCGTGTTGGGCACAGCCGCCCTTGAAATGGCGTACGTCGCCGCGGGCCGTCTGGACGCGTATTGGGAATACGACCTGAACGCCTGGGACCTAGCGGCCGGTGCCCTGTTGGTAACCGAGGCCGGCGGGAGTGTCCTCGATGTCGAAGAAAACCCATATGATCTCACGCTGCGCAACGTGGTGGCGGCCGGACGGGAGAGTCTGGCGCGCGCGTTATGCGCACGCATTCAGCATGCAGCGCGAACAGGGGATGAGCGAGCATGACCAGCGAGGTGCGGCAGCCCCTGCGATGTGAGGTGCCCAAGCCGGAGAGGACCGTCGTGGAGCGGGCGCGGCAGCGGGTGGAGGAGATATCGGGCAACGCGGTGTACCGCGACCGCCGCCTGTCGCTGCTGACGGACCTGTACCAGTTGACGATGATGTACGGTCAATACCGCCATGGGCGGGATGGCCAAAGGGTTGTCTTTGACCTGTTTTACCGCAACAATCCCTGCGGTAACGGCTACGTGATTGCGGCCGGATTGGAGCAGGTTGTGTGGTACCTGCACAACCTGCGGTTTACCGATGAGGACATCGCGTATTTGCGCAGCCTGCAGTTGTTCGATGAGGATTTTCTCGACCGTTTGCGGCGTTTGCGTTTTACGGGCGACCTGTACGCAGTGCCTGAGGGCACAATCGTATTTCCCAATGAACCTTTGCTGCGCGTGGAAGGCCCGGTATTCGAGCTGCAGTTTGTGGAGTCGGCAGTGCTCTCTTTTATCAATCACCAGAGCCTCATCGCCACCAAGGCGCAGCGCATGGTGGACGCCGCCCGGACGGACAGGCGCCATCCGGGCGCCAAGGTGCTGGAAATGGGGCTGCGCCGGGCCCAGAACGCCGATGCCGCGGTTTTTGGCGCGCGGGCCGCGTTTATCGGCGGGTGTGCGGCGACGAGCAACCTGCTGGCGGCGCAGGCATACAACATCCCCGCGGTGGGCACCATGGCGCACAGCTGGGTTCAGAGTTTCCCGAGTGAACTTGAGGCGTTCCGCGCTTACGTCGATACGTTCCCTGACCATGCGGTCTTGCTGGTGGACACGTATGACGTGCTGCACAGCGGCGTTCCCAACGCAATTCAGATTGCCCACGAATTGGCGGCCAAAGGCAAGCGGCTGCTCGGAATCCGCATCGACAGCGGAGATCTCGCCTATTTGTCCAAGCGGGCTCGGGCGATGCTCGATGAGGCCGGGTTGTATGACGTGGGCATCATTGCCTCGTCCGATCTTGATGAACGGACCATCCGCGAGCTGGTTATTCAGGAGGCTGAGATCACCGATTGGGGCGTCGGCACCAACCTCATCACCAGCAGCGGCTGCCCGGCGTTGGGGGCCGTGTACAAGCTGGTGGCGCAGGAAGCGGGAGGCTATATGGTGCCTAAGATTAAGGTCTCCGAAAACCCGGCGAAAATCACCAATCCAGGGCGCAAGCAGTTGCTGCGCCTGTATGTGCACGGATACGCATCCGCCGACTTGATTGCGCTGGCTGACGAGACCTACACAACCAGTCAGCCTCTGGAACTGTTTGATCCAGTGCACACGTACAAGCGCAAGGTACTGAGAGAATATGAGATGGAGCCGCTGTTGACCCCGATTTACCTAGGTGGGGAATTGGTCTATGAGCTTCCTGACCTGCGCGCCATTCGCCGGCGCGTGGAGGACAACATCAGCCGCTTTTCGTCGGAGGTGCTGCGACCGGTCAACCCGCACATCTATCATGTCGACTTGTCGCAGCCGTTGTGGGAGTTGAAGCAACGGCTCCTGCATGAATGGCGGCCTCAGCAGACGGCTGGCGAGTAGCCGCAGGCGCGCAGCGGGGCTGGTTTCTACGAAAGGAGGAGCAGCCATGAAGGTCATTCGCATTGCTCCCAGGGGCTATTGCCACGGTGTGGTGGACGCGATGGTGCTCGCGCGGCAAGCCGTCGAGGACCCCTCTCTGCCTCGACCCATCTATATCTTGGGCATGATTGTTCATAATCAGCACGTGGTGGAGGCGTTCGAAAAGGTGGGCATCATCACCCTGGACGGGGCCAATCGCCTGGAATTGTTGGAGCAGGTGAAAGAGGGCACGGTGATTTTCACCGCGCACGGGGTCTCTCCGGAGGTAAGGCGGCGGGCCGCGGAGCGGGGGTTGCGCGTCATTGACGCGACATGCCCGGACGTGACGCGCACGCACGATTTGATTCGCGACAAGGCCGAGCAAGGGTATGACATTGTTTACATTGGCCGCAGAGGCCATCCAGAGCCGGAAGGGGCTTGCGGTGTCGCGCCTGAGCGCGTGCACTTGGTAGAAAATGAACAGGATATTGAGCGACTCAACCTCAGCAATCCGAAGATTGCCGTGACCAACCAGACCACCATGAGCCAGTGGGATACCGCTCACTTGATGGCGGCGGTTAAGGCAAAGTATCCGCAGGCTGAGGTGCATAACGAGTTATGCATGGCCACGCAGACCCGGCAACAGGCGGTGGCCGAGCAGGCCAAGGAGGCCGACCTGTGCATTGTCGTCGGCGATCCGCGCAGCAACAACTCCAATCGCTTGGCGCAGGTGTCCGAGGAAATTGCCGGCACAAAGGCCTATCGGGTCGCGGATGTCACGGAAATCCAGCGCGACTGGCTAAAAGGTGTGAAAACGGTCGCCGTGACGGCCGGCGCTTCCACGCCGACCGCTGTCACCAGCGAGGTCATCGCCTACTTGGAACAGTTTGATGAAAATGACCAGGCGACCTGGGTGCCAGTGCGGACGGCCAGCGTGGACAAGATTTTGCCCACGCCGCGTCGGCACGCTTAACGTCGAAATGGTTGGGAGAGGTGTGCGTGTTCCTCACGGTGACCTTGGTCGTGATGTTCCTGCTGGCGGTGGTCTGTTGGCTTGTGCGCAAGAAAACCCTGCGCGGACTGTTTGCCACCCTGGCGGTTCTCTTCTTTCTGGCTTTTATGGGGCTGCTGGGATACGACATCGGCTATCAGGCGGGGGTGCGCGGCGTGCACATTTTGGGTTTCCTGGTATAGTGAACAACCGGCGGAGGCGCCAGTCCGCTCCGTGTGTCAGGTTCAGGCAAGCGTGAGGGGTTAAGAACAAGCCTATCCGTCCGATACTGACGACGTAGGAGACAGTGGCTACGACGGCTGAGCGGCGGCCGGCGGCGATGGGTCATGGATAGGTGTTGGTGATGAACGTGTGGGAGGATGCAGATGGCGAAGCAGGATAAAGAGTTTGTGAAGGAAATCACGCCCCAGAGTGAGGACTTTTCACGGTGGTACATTGACGTGATTCAGAAAGCCGACTTGATGGACTACGCGCCGGTGCGCGGCTGCATCGTGTTCAAGCCGGACGGGTATGAATTGTGGGAGGCTTGCCAACGCGAGCTGGATGTTCGCTTCAAGCGGACAGGCCACCGCAACGCCTATTTTCCGCTGTTTATTCCGGAGAGCTTCCTTGAAAAGGAAAAGGAGCACGTGGAAGGGTTCAACCCCGAGCTGCCCTGGGTGACCGAGGCGGGCGGAGAAAAACTGGAGGAGCGGCTGGCCATCCGCCCCACATCGGAGACGGTCATCGGCTACATGTATGCGCGCTGGATTCATTCCTACCGCGACCTGCCTGTGCTCATCAACCAATGGGCAAACGTCGTGCGCTGGGAGAAGCGGACCCTGCCGTTTTTGCGCACCAGTGAATTCCTCTGGCAGGAGGGACACACGGCCCACGCGACGGCCGAGGAGGCGGAGCAGGAGACGCGCCAGATGCTTGATGTGTACACCGACTTTGTCGAAAACGTGCTGGCGGTTCCGGTTTTCCGCGGGCAGAAGACGCCTTCCGAGAAGTTCGCCGGTGCGGTGGCCACGTACTCGCTGGAGGCGATGATGAAAGACGGCAAGGCCCTGCAGGCGGCCACGTCCCACTACCTGGGGCAAAATTTCGCCAAAGGGTTTGAGATCAAGTATTTGGACAGGGACAACCAGCTGAAATATGTGTACACCACCTCCTGGGGCATCAGCACCCGCATCCTGGGGGCCATCATCATGGTGCACGGCGACGACAAAGGCTTGGTGCTGCCGCCGAAAATTGCGCCCACGCAGGTGATCATCGTGCCCATCGGCCCGCAGAAGGAGCGGGCGCGAGTTGTCGAGCACGCCACTACGCTGCGCGATCAACTCCTGTCGGCCGGGTGGCGGGTGCGCATGGATGACCGCGAAGATTTCAGCCCCGGTTGGAAGTTTAACGAATACGAAATGCGGGGCGTCCCGATTCGCCTGGAGCTGGGACCGCGCGACATGGCCAGTGGTCAGGTCACCTTGGCGCGCCGCGACACCGGGGAGAAGCTGGCCGTGCCGGAGAGCGAATTGGCGGCCAGGCTGCCGCAGTTGATGGACGATATCCAGGCGACGATGTATCAAAAGGCCAAAAAATTTGCCGACGACCATTCGCATATCGCGCACAGCCTCGGCGAGATCACCGAGATCATCCAGAGCCAGCGAGGTTTCGTGTTGGCCGGATGGTGCGGCGATGACGGGTGTGAGCGGCGGATTAAGGAAGAAGCGGGGGCGACCAGCCGCAACATCCCGTTCCAGCCGCCGCAGACGCTGCCGACTTGCGCGGTTTGCGGCCGGCCGGCCGCGCATTCTGTGTGGTACGCAAAAGCATACTGAGTGGATAGGGGGGACGCACACATGGAAGCCATGCTGAGGTCGTTTTTTCAGGCGTTGGCGGCCAACTCGTTGGCGAATCGCTGGGCCAAGCGGTACGGCTTGCGACTGGGCGCCCAGCGGTTTGTCGCGGGCGAGAGCATCACGGATGCCATCGACACGATTCGCGCCCTCAACCGCTCCGGCATGAAGGTGACGCTCGACCATTTGGGGGAGTTTGTCCGCGACGAGGTGGAGGCCCGGGATGCCGCCAAGGTGTGTGTGCGGACACTGACTGCTATCCACGAGTCTGGCGTCGATGCCACACTTTCGTTGAAGATGACGCAGTTGGGGCTGGACATCCGGCGCGAGCTGTGCATGGAAAACATGCGTTGGATTCTGGATACGGCCGGCCAGTATGGGATCTTGGTCACCATCGATATGGAAGACTACCAACACTGTCAGGTGACCCTCGACATCTTGGACGAGTTGCGCCGCGACTACAGCAACGTGGGAACGGTGATTCAGGCTTACCTCTTCCGCAGTCTGGAGGACGTCAAGCGTCTGGGAGCAGAGGGAGTGCACCTGCGCATCGTCAAAGGCGCGTACAAAGAGCCGGCGTCGGTCGCCTTTCAGGACAAATCGCAGGTGGATGCCAACTACCTGCGCCTGCTGGAGACACAGCTGCAAAGCCGCGGCTTCACCGCCATCGCCACGCACGATCCGGCCATCATTGCGCACGCCAAGCGGTTCATCGCTGAACACCGCATCCCGCAGGACAAATACGAGTTTCAGATGCTGTACGGCATTGCCACGCAGCTGCAGAGCCAACTGGTTGCAGAAGGGTATCCGTTGCGCATCTACGTGCCGTACGGAAACGACTGGTTTGGCTACTTCATGCGCAGGCTGGCGGAACGGCCGGCGAACGTGGCGTTTGTGCTGCGGGGGCTGTTTCGCTGAGCTTTCGCATACGGATCCGCACGTACAAGCACGGCGCTATGAGAGGACGGGGGCCAAGCGCCCCCTGCTTGCGATTCCATCCCTTAGAACGTGGTCATCTCCACCTTGATTAGGGACGCGTGTCTCCACCGCGCAGCGCGCGCCACAACCACTTCGGGTCGAGGGCCCGGCTCATGTGGAAGCAAAATCCGCCCAAGCTTGCCGCCAGCAACGTCGAGAATAGCACCAGTCCCCATGTCCAACCGACGGCGGCGGAAATGCAAAAGCCGATGAAACCTGGTCCATACAGCGCGTGATTCGCTCGACGCGCCCCTGTTTTTCTCCTATTTTTTAGAGATCATGCTTTCCGGCCAATCTTAACCTGGAACGTCTCCGGGCCCTGTTCAATGTAATCCCAGCTGAACTGTCCAGGGCGTTCAAACTGGAACTGGTAGCGGAGCGGGACGGGATCGTGATCGTTAATCAAAAGCATCGCTTCACCCGGCTTCAACCGGTCGAATGTCTCGAAAATCACCTTGTGCTTCAATTGCGGTGGATACTCGGTGGCGCGAACCGTTGCCGCGAACTGTTCACTCATTCCAAACGGCCTCCTCAGAACAGTGTGCTTGCTCCCTCGACTTTACTCATCCAAATTGGCAGCGTGGTGATCTGGGTCACACACAGCGCGCAAAGCCCGTTCGCGTGAGCGAGCGCATGCCGTAAGCAACCTGGCGTGATGTACCTCACACTGTGACAAAACAGAAAGGGATAAGATAAAACGGGGTCAGTGAATGAGGGCATAGGTCATACGGAATGTGATGTGGGAAGAAGGGACCCGTTGATGTCCGATAACGGACTGGAAGTTCTGCGCGAGTTCGAGCTGTTCAAGGACTTGACCCTTGAGGAATTGCAACACGTGCACAAGCTTGTCTTCGAACGGAGTTATGAGCGTGGCGAGTACGTGTTTTTGGAAGGGCAAGAACGCGAATCGGTGTACTTCATTCGCCGCGGAATGATCAAAATCTTGAAGACGGACAAAGACGGCCGTGAACATATTGTCAACATTCTGGGGAAGGGGCAAATGTTCCCCCACGTGGGTTTCTTTCAAGATTCACCGTATCCCGGCACGGCCCAGGTGATGGAGTCTGCCGCGTTGCTTGGCATCCGCTGCCTTCCATTTGATGCATTGCTTATGGAACGTCCAGGCATCATGCGCAAGTTGATGCGGGTGATGGGGGAGAAGCTCGTCCAGTTACAAGAGAAGTTGCAGCAATTGGCGGTGTTTGATGCGCATGATCGCGTCATTGCCTTACTCCGGCACTTTGCGGAGGAATACGGACGACCGGAGCCTGATGGCATCCATGTCAAGCTACCGGTTACACACGGGGAAATGGCGCACATGATTGGCATCACGCGCGAATCGGTGAACCGCGTGTGTAACCAGCTGCGGAGGGATGGAGTCCTCAGTGGAGATCGGAATGAATGGGTCTCCCATATTGATCGGCTTGGCGGATACGGTGTAGGGGGACATGAATGATGCATTCGACGACCTTTGTGAGCAGACTACCCCGGGCATTCATCTATCTCGCGTTTTTCAATTTTCTGATCGGTTCCTCCCTGGGCGGTTGGATGGCTGAGGCGCCCGCTATGTGGTCGACGGTTGGGCCGATTCACGGCGAGATCAATCCATTCGGGTGGTTGACCATGCTCATCTACGGTATGACGTACGCGGTCCTGTCGCTGTTCGCCGGGATCCGGCCAGCGCGTGCATGGGTGGGTTGGCTGCACGTATGCCTGGCAGAAGCTGCTGTCATATGGATTGTCGTCGCGTATATCTTGCAGTCGCGACCCGTGTTGTCCGTGGGATTGACGTTTCAAGCTATCGCCCCCGTCCTTTTTTTCGCCAACATCTGGTCAGCAGTGGTTTCCTCCAGACGCGATTCTCGCGGGGGAAAAGCCCTGCCAAACGCCAGCGTGGATGCGAAGAGCAGCCACGGTTTGGGCACAGGCGCCTCGGAGCGGTCGTTTCGTTCGCGGGATGCCCAGTATCTAGCCACGGATAGACTGGCGCGCCGCGGAACGGACATCGCGCTGATCATCTTTGTCGTCGGTGCTTGGTGGGCGGCGCTCACAACGCTTTTTGGACGGACCTATCCACAAACCCTTAAACCGCAGGGGGCCATTTTACTTGAATATTACGGATGGATCGCCGCGACTGTCCTCGCAGTGTCCCTGCATATGCTTCCACGCCTCACACAGTTCAAGGGAATAAGAGCCCAAGCGATACGCGTCGGACAGGCCCTGTGGGGGATTGGGTTGCTGTTGGCTGTTGTGGGCACTGTGGCTCCCGTTGTCGCTTCGGCCGGGTCACGCCTGCTCGGGGCCTCCTTTATTTGGAATGCATCTATTTACTTATGGACGATGGCCGCTTCACGCCCTTCTGCAGATGGTGGCGTGCCGATAAGTCTACCAACCCGCCTCGCCTGGTTGGTCAGTTTTGCGTTCGCCTGGCTGCTGGGGGGATGTCTGCTATTCGGGATCCCTCCGCTCTCACTGTTCTCCCTACACCTTTTGTTTCTCGGTTGGATCACGACGCTTGTCTATGGAATTGGATACAGGCTGTTCCCATTGATCTTGAACAGGCCGTCGCCGCGTCGCTTCATTGCATTGGCCCAACTCCTATGTTCTGTCGTGGGTGCGACGTTGATGGCCATCGCGTTCAGTCCCATGTCACATGGGATAGGGGCACAAACTATGCGAACGACGCTCGCCACTGGGGGAATACTGGCGGCGCTTGGCGCGGTCACATTTTTGCTCCAGTGGCTCCTGCCCTATGGTACACTGGGACAGAAGGGATGGGCCGGGACGCCTGCGACAGCTTTCGGTCCTCGCCGGTCTTGAGGGGGGAAGCCGCCGTGGAGACGACGATTCTATGCATCTTGCTGGTTGTTGTCATCGTACCGCCGATTGCGTTTGTTGGGTACATGTACGCGCTCTCCAAGAAACCGCAGCATTCGGTGATTCGCGCTCACCCTTATCTGGGGTGGCTGCGCTATTTGCTGGAGAAGCTGGGCCCCGAGTTCCGCCAGTACTGGTTTGACCACGATACCGCCGGCAAGCCGTTTTCGCGGGCGGATTACCTGGGGGTCGTGTTTGCCAGCAAATACCGAACGGATCTCATCAGTTTTGGCGCCAAGCGCGATTACGAACAGCCCGGTTTCTATCTCTCCAACGCGTTGTTTCCGAAGTTGGCCGAGGAACTGCGAGTGGACAACGGCGCTGTGGTGCCGGCACGCAAGTATGAAATCGTCAAGGAAACCTTGTTCACCCGGCACGAGCGAATGGTCGCCGACAAGGCGCGGAAGTGGTTGTATACGGATGAGGATGCGATAGTGGTCGGCCCGCAGCGGCGTCACCCGTGGCGATTGCAAGGCATGTTTGGCGCGTCGGCCACATCCTATGGGGCAGTGGGCGAGCATTACATCCGAAGCACCGGAAACGGCGTGCGGATGGCGGGCGGATCGTGGATTAACACGGGCGAAGGGGGCGTGGCCCCGGAGCACCTGGAAACGGGGGCCGATGTGATTGCCCAGATTGGCCCGGGCCTGTTTGGGTATCGGGACGATGCGGGGAACTTCTCGCTGGCAGAGTTTGTCAAGAAGGCGAACGAGCCCAACATCAAGGCGTTTGAACTGAAGTTTGGGCAAGGGGCGAAGATTCGCGGCGGACACCTGGAGGGCACCAAGGTCAACGCCAAAATTGCCGCCATCCGCAAGGTGTCGCTCGGCCAGACGGTGAACTCCCCCAATCGCTTTCCGTTTTTACAGAACGAGGAGCAGGCGTTGCGTTTTGTGCGCACCCTGCAGGTGGAAGGCGGGAAACCGGTTGGCATCAAGATTGTCGTAGGCGATGCCAAGCGCCTTGTGGCTCTGTTTGAGGCGATGCGGCGGCTGGACATTTATCCAGACTTTATCACCGTTGACGGCGGCGAAGGGGGCTCAGGCGCCACCTTCAAGGCGATGGCGGACAGCATGGGTCTGCCGCTGTACGCCGCCTTGCTGACGCTGGACGATGTGGCCCGCGAGATGGGCGTGCGCGATAAGTTTGTCGTGTTCGCTTCGGGCAAGTTGATTACGCCGGACAAAGTCGCTATCGCGCTGGCGTTGGGGGCGGACTGTGTCAATTCGGCCCGCGGCTTCATGATGGCCAACGGCTGCATCATGGCGTTGCAGTGTCATACGGGCAAGTGTCCGACCGGCGTGACCACGACGGATCCGAAGTACCAGGCGGCGCTGGTGCCGGAGGAAAAACAGTGGCGGGTGATGAACTACATTCTGCAGATGCGTGAGAGCCTGTTCGCGCTGGCGGCCGCTGCCGGTCTGGAAAGCCCGCGCCAGTTGGGCCGCGAGCATGTGGTGTACAAGAATGAGTATGGGCGCAGCGTGCGGATCAGCGAATTGTTTCCCTATCCGGCTCCCGGGCAGAAAGCGAAGCCGGTGCCAGACGCGCGGGGAGCGGTGTGACGGGAAGGGCAGGAGGATGAGAAGATGGAAAATCGATTCGCGGACCGGCGTCAGCGCCTGTATCGATTGATGCAGGAACAGGGCGTCGAAACGGCGGTCGTGGCCTCGGTGCCGAGCATCTATTATCTGACCGGGGTGTGGGTGGTACCGGGCGAACGGGTGCATGCCCTCATTCTGCGGGCGGATGCAGACCCCGTTTGGGTGGCGGCGGAAATGTTCAAGCAGGAGACAGAGGGCAGCGGGGTGGACATGCACTATTTCCGGGATGGGGACAACCCGTACGACCGGTTGGCCGAGGTCATCGGCAGCGGCAAGAGCCTCGTTGTGGACGGAGAGTGGCCGGCCCGCCACCTGCTCGGCCTGGCGTCCGCCCTGCGCCTGGAACGGTTGCCGGGGAATGCGGATGGGCTCCTGCAGCGCTTGCGCGTCATCAAGGATGACCAAGAGATCCAGGCTCTGGAACAGGCCTCCCAGATGGCGGACCTGGTGGTCGGGAGACTGGCCGAGCAGTTGCGTCCCGGCATGAGCGAACGGGCGGCGGCCGAGCTGCTGGCTGGTCTGTGGCGGGAAGCGGGCGCCCTGCAGATGTCCTTTCCGCCCATAATCGCGTCCGGGAAGCAAGGGGCCGCCCCTCATCACGAACCGGACGACACCCCGCTGGCCCGAAACAGCACGGTGATTGTCGACACCGGAGGCGTTTACGACCACTATTGCAGCGACATCACGCGCACCTTTGTCTTGGGGTGCCCGAGCGAGGAGATGGAGCGGGTTTACAAGGTGGTGTGGGCCGCTCAGCAGGCGGGCGTGCGGGCCGCCAGGCCTGGACGCACGCTTCACGATGTGGATGCGGCCGTGCGGGAAGTGATCACGGAGGCTGGATACGGAGAATACTTCACTCACCGCACTGGACATGGGGTGGGGCTGGACATCCACGAGGCACCGTACGTGATGGCGGGCAACACGCAGGTGTTGGAACCGGGCATGGTGATGAGCGTGGAACCCGGGGTGTACTTGCCGGGGAAGTTTGGGGTGCGCATTGAGGATCTGGTGGTGGTGGAAGAAGGAGGCGCCCGTTCATTGAACCGGGCGGCCAAGGCCTGGGAGTCGATACGCCTGGACGTATGAGCGCGGGGATGGACTTCGGCGCCGTAATTGCGCCGTAATGGACACGAAACAGGGAATGATGAGTGGCAGAACAGACAAGCCGAACCGGTGCCGCGAAAATCGCCGCCGGTTTATTCTGTGTCCTTTTCCAACATGGCGATGGGGACCGCGATTTCGGCGCCATCGGACATGCGGGTGCCCCATGCCATGACGCCTTTCACTTTTGACACAGTCAGTTGGTCGTACTCCTCGGCCAGTCGGTAGGTTTCTCCGATGGCAATGCGGGTGTCTTGCTGAATGAGGTACGATTTGGCCAAGTACCACTTTTTCATCAGGACCTCGTATTCGCTCCAGTTTTCTGTGTCGTAAGCGCGCTGCCCCTTTTGTTGCAACTCCTTCATCTCACGCTGCAGCTGTTCCGGCGTCATGTCGCTGTACAGCACGCCGTTTCCCTCCTCTTCTTGTACCCTGATTATACCGTATGCAGGGATGGCGTAGACGGGGCTCTGGGAGACCTGGAACCTGGCGGGGAATGTGGGGGTGTCTCATTCAGCTGCGGTCAGTGTCACCTGCAGGTAGGGGACCTCTCCTATGACCAGCGTCTTGACGTGGAATCGGTATGCCTTGTCGTCGATGGTGATGGTCCGCCCGTCAATGATGGACGGGATGAAAGCCGGCGTTTCAACGAGCGGATCCAGCGGCAGGCCGACCAAAAACGCCAGTCGTTGTTTCACGTATTCTGCCGCCCTGATTTTTTGCAGTTCAGTCACGTCGCTGGGCGCCTGCACGATTTCGACGCTGAACTTTTGAATCGTCGGTTTTTGCACGGGCCTTTCCGCTTGGTCTTTGAGGTGCTGGATCTGCGCGTTGAGTTCTTCGATGGTTGTCTCCGATTTCTGCAGCTCGGTGGAGAGGGTGTCGATGCGTGACCCCAGCACGCACAGCATGGCCACAGCTCCCACCAGTGCCCCCAGGGTGAGGAGCGTGGCGGCAAATCGCAGCTTCATTTGGGGAACTCGCTCCCGTGCGCGCCGTAGAGGGTCTGAATCAGCCAATAGCCGACCTGGCAGCCGAAAAAGGCGGCGGACAGGTAGGTGAATTGTTTGCCCAGCACATGGAGATTGGCGTTCAGGACACCCGTCTCGATGGCGCGCAGCGTGTCCATTGTGCCGCCCAAGGTGCTGACCATCGCCCAAATTTTGAGCCGGTCTGCGAGCTGCAGCATGTACCCCATAGGAGCGGGCCAGTGAATGAGGACCGCTGCCACACCGCCAAGCAGGGAGCCGCCGAGAACCATGCCCATCGCGATAAAGAAGTAGGCGAACAGGTTGCCGAGAAAGCCGATCAATCGTCTCGCCTCCAAAAACGGGTTTGCCGCTGCTGCCAATCGAGACAGGTCCGTCGCTTGTATTCAAACATACGGGACAAGGAAGGCGAATATGCGGTCGGTACCATCCTTGCCCGAGTGATATAATGACGGAATAGGGTTTGACTGCATGGAGGCGGACAACACGGTGGAGGACAGCCACATCAACGGGACATCTGAGCTTGTGGGAGTGGGGAATATCCGTCGCTGGCAGGATGGACAGGGCGATGTGCCGGTTAACGGGGTGTTTCTCGCGCAGGATCCATGGACACAGATGGGCACCGGGTTCCTCTGGCTGGATGGGGGTTCTGCCGCGCAATTGGAGGAACTGGCCTTGCTGTTGGGTGTGGCGAGCCGACCGCAACCTGGGCCGTTTCAGGCTGCTCCTGCACTGGCCCTGCCCGGACGGGAGTTTGCACGGCTGCTGAGCGACGAGGAAATGTGGCGGCAGGCCGTTGTCGGCCCGGAGTTGGCCGTGCATTTGCGCCTGGCGCGATTGGCCCGGATCTTGGTACAGCGCGCGGATGTACTGCCGTTTGCCGCTTTATGCGATTGGGGCTGGAGGCAGGTGCTGCGGATGCCTGCACGGCTGGCGCAGGAAGACGGCGTTTTTGTCCGCCACGACGAAGGCCCCGCCGGCTGGTACGCGGGCATGCTGATCCCGGCCTGGCGTGTGGGAGCTGGATCTGCGCTATACCGGGCATACCTCGGCCAGGCCGCCGATTTGCCGAGGCTGGCCGGAAACGAGCACGCGCTGGGGGCATGGCTGTGGGTGTGCACGGACTGGTTGGGACGCCGCTCGCTTGTCGACTCGCCCCGGGTGAACGAGGTGTCCGCTCGCCAGCCGTTTCAAATCCGGTACCGCGGTGAAGAAGAGCTGTTGGCCAATTGGCGCCGCAGTTTAACCGATACAAGCCTGCAGGGCCCGTTGCCCGGGTTTGTGGCTGATCACTGGCTGATGATGCGGATGTTGGCATTGGAGCTGCGCGACTCTGGGTGGGGGGACGCGCTGTTCGACACTACGGGGGAGGCGGATTGGCAGGTCGGTTTTGAACTCATCCCTCCCATACAGGACGAGAGCGGGACGTGGACACTGCGCGCTCTGCTCGTGCATCGATGGTTTGCTTGGCGCGCGCCGCTCGCAGAGTGGTGGCAGCAACCAGAGCGGGGACGATGGCGGATTGGCCATGCGGTGCTCCGCGAGCCGGACCGTTGGTTTCTGCCGGAGCTGGCCAGGGCGGCTGAGGTGTGTCCGGCTGTGGCGCGCCTGCTCGTTCAGCCTGCGCCTGCACAGACCGCGGTGGACGCGGGAGAGGTCATGGAGTTGGTGAATCAGCATGTTCCCCGTTTGCTGGAGGCCGGATTCGCCGTGTTCACCCCGAGGTGGGAACACGTCGACCTGCGGGATGTCCGCATCCGCGTCTGGGTGCAAAGGGTAAACCGCCGGCGGCCGGCGGGCAGGAGAAGCGCCGCGATGGATTCGTGGTTTGATGTGGACAGGTTGATTGAGTTCGACTGGTCTGTGGCGGTTGGCGACGAGGAACTGTCCAGCGAACAGTTTGAGGCGCTCGTGCGTGAACAGCAGCCGTATGTACAATCGGGGGGGACATGGAAACGAGTCCCCGTGGAGGCCATTCTAGAAAGAATCCAGGATTTCACGAAAGGGGTGCGTGCGGGAACCTCAGTCTGGGATTTGGCCAGATCGGTGTTGCAGGCGGACGACACCGACGTGCCTGTGGAGGTTTCCTTTTCCGCCGAAGCGGCTCCCGCGCAGCAGTTCCTCAGGTCCTTGGCAGAAGCGAAAGCCCCACCGCCGCGCCCGTTGCCGAACGGGTTTCGGGGCGAGTTGCGGGATTATCAGAAGCACGGGGTGTTCTGGCTCTTGCAACTGCGCGATTTGGGCATCGGCGGGTGCCTGGCGGATGACATGGGGCTTGGCAAAACCATTCAGGTACTGTCGTTTCTGCTCAGCCTCAAGGAGCAGGGACAGGCGCGGGGACCGCACCTTTTAATCTGCCCGACCTCCCTTTTGTCCAATTGGCGAGCCGAAATGCAGCGGTTCACGCCGGACCTGAAGCTTTACATTCACCATGGGGCTGCCCGCCACGGGTTGGACGAAGCGGGACGCACAACCCTGTCCAGAGCGGTGGCCACGGTCGACGTGGTGCTGACGACGTTTGCCACGCTTGTCCGCGACGCCGAAGAATTGGCACAGGTGGCGTGGGATACGGTGGTCGCCGACGAAGCTCAGAACATTAAGAATGTGGACACAAAACAGGCAGCCGCCGTGCGCAAGCTCAAGGCGCGGCAACGGATTGCCTTGACGGGGACGCCGGTGGAGAACCGGCTCGTCGAACTGTGGGCCATCATGGACTTCGTGAACCCGGGGTATCTGGGGGGAGAGTCCTGGTTTCGGCGGCATTTTTCCGGCCCTGTCACCGCTCATCCCCAGGGGCCACAGGCTCGCCGCCTTAAGCGCTTGCTGACGCCGGTTCTGTTGCGGCGCCGCAAAACCGATCCGTCCATACAAGCGGAACTCCCGGAGAAATGGGAGGTGCGCGACACGGCCGGGCTGAAGTCGGAGCAGGCGGCGTTGTACCAGTCGATTGTCGACGATTTGTGGCAGCGCCTGCCCCATTCGAGATCGGACATGTCGCGCAGGGGGCGGATTCTGGCCGCTTTGACGCGCTTGAAGCAGGTGTGCGACCACCCTTGCCTGGTTGCCGGCGGCCGCGGGGATGTGGACAGGTCCGGGAAGCTGTCGCTGCTTCTGGACTTGGTGGCAGAGGTGGTTGAACAAGGGGAGGCGGGGCTCATCTTCACACAGTTTCGTGAGATGGGCGAAATCATTTGCGATGTCCTTGCTGAGAGGTTTGGCTGGAGACCGGGATATCTGCACGGCGGGCTGCGCCCCGGTGAGCGCGGTGAATTGGTGGCCCGTTTCCAGGCGGGATCCCCAGCGCCGCCTATCCTCGTCCTGTCGTTGAAGGCCGGAGGGGTTGGGCTCAACCTGACACGGGCCAACCACGTGTTCCACTTCGACCGCTGGTGGAATCCGGCTGTCGAAGACCAGGCGACGGACAGGGCGTTTCGCATCGGGCAGACGCGGGATGTGCAGGTGCACAAGCTGGTTTGCTCGGGCACGCTGGAGGAGCGTATCGACGAACTGATTGCGGCCAAGCGGCATTTGTCAGCCGCTGTGGTCGGGGAGTCCGAGGGGTGGATTACGGAACTGGCCGACGCGGATTTGCAGGCCCTGTTCCGCTTGGACGTGGAGTCGGCGTTGGAGGAGGATGGTTGATGGTGAACAGAAGCAGTCCGCCGGAGAAAGAGCCCCAGCCGGCAGGCGCCGCTGTGCGCTTTGATGAGACGTGTTGGCAGCCTGTGTGGGCCGTTGCGGACAAAGCGGTGTTGCGCAGGGCCAAGGCTTTGGCGGTGGACGGGGTGCTGGATTGGCGCTACGAGCCTGGGATGGTGGCGGCCAGAGTACGTGGATACGGGCCAATCCCCGAATACGAGGTCCGCTTTCCGCTGGTCGATAATTGGCAGCCTCATGCCGAGCGGGTGGCGGACTGGTTTTCCCGCCATCCGGACTGGCTCGCGGGACTGATGGCTGGCAATCTGCCGTTTGTGTTCTTGCAGCGCCTGCACAGCGCAGGCATGGCGTTATGGCCGGATGATGCATACGTGGCGCGGTTTCGCGCTGGCGCCAGCTGCACCTGCCGGGGCTCCTCTTCGTGCGCACACGTCTTGGCGGCTGCACTGGCCTGGGTCCGGGAATTGGCGGAGGAGCCGGTGGAATTGTTGGCCTCGGTCGGATTGGATGTTGGACGCACGCTGGATGAGGTGCACCGGCTGACCTACGAGCGACTCTCCGGGTCCGGGGCAGTGGACGCAGGAATCCAAGACTCCGCGCAGGCCGTGGCCCGGCCATGGCAGCCGTGGCCCGAGGAGGAACGCGTACAGGTGAGCGGCGACGAATCGGGATGCAGACGGACTGAGGACTCTGTCATGCTGTCGCGCAACTTGTCCCTGTATCTGCGTACACCCTGGGGCCCGGTGTGATGCCGTGGCCGGTTTCACATCGCGTGCGGGGGATGGGTTGCATCGTCCGAGTCGGAAGTGTCCGTGCTGTGTTCGGCGGATTCAGCGGTGAGTGTTTGTCGGGCAAACAAGCCGAGCAGACCGCCGAGAAAGACGACCGTGACAATCAGGCCAACGCCCACAAGTGACACCCCTTTGCAGCGGTTCAGCCGGGCGCAGTGGAGAACGGATCGCCGAGCTGGCTGGTGGAGTTTTATTCCTCATATGTATAGACGGGAGACGAGGCTGGTTTGTTGCAGGCAATAGCCAAATCGAGATGAATTTGTTGGGCCGACTGAGGACTTATGGCTTCAGACGGGGAGCGGAGAGCGGAAATGGAGGGTGGTGCATGCGTGAAGCGGTGATTGTCGACGCGATTCGTACGCCGATTGGTCGCAGGCGGGGGGGCTTATCGAGTGTGCACCCGGTGGACCTGATGGCGGACTTGTTGAAGCAGCTGCTGCAGCGCAACCCGGTGCAGCCGGAGTTGGTGGAGGACGTCATCCTGGGGTGTGTCGATATGGTCGGGGAACAGGCGGCCAATGTCGCCCGCAACGCGTGGCTCAGCGCGGGGCTCCCGGAGTCGGTGCCCGGCGTCACCCTGGACCGACAGTGCGGATCGAGCCTGCAGGCGTTGCAGTTTGCCGCCCAGGGGGTGATGTCCGGCGGGTATGATCTGGTCGTCGCCGGCGGGGTGGAGTCGATGTCTCGGGTGCCGATGTTCAGCAATTTCGGCCAGGGCGTGGGATCGCCGCTGGTGCCGCGCCTGGCGGCCAGGTATGGGGTGACGGGCGCGTGGTTCAGCCAGGCCGCGGGGGCTGAACGGATCGCCAAGGAGTGGGGCTTCGACCGTGAGGAATTGGATGCGTTCAGCCTCCGCAGCCATCAACGGGCGGCGCGGGCCCGGGACGACGGGCGGTTTGCGGAAGAAATTGTGCCGGTCAAGGTGAGTGTAGATGGGCAGTCGGTGTATATCCATGAGGATGAGGGGATTCGCGCGGACACGTCGATGGAAAAGCTGTCCGGGCTCCAGCCGGCCTTTCCGGACCTTAACCTGATAACAGCAGGCAATGCCAGCCAGATCTCCGACGGGGCGAGCGCGGTGCTGGTGGCTTCCCGGGAGGTGGCGGAGCGGCTGGGGCTGAGGGTGCGCGCCCGGCTGGTCTCCTTTGCGGTGGTGGGGGTCAATCCGGTGACCATGCTGACGGGGCCGATTCCGGCGACCGAGAAGGTATTGCGGCGGGCGGGCCTGTCGCTTGAGGATATCGACTTGTTTGAGGTCAACGAAGCGTTTGCTTCCGTCGTGTTGGCTTGGCAGCGCGAGACGGGGGTGGATTGGGAGCGCGTCAACGTCAATGGCGGCGCGATTGCGCTGGGGCATCCGCTGGGGGCTACTGGCACCCGCCTTGTGGCCACGCTGTTGTGTGAATTGGAACGGCGGCAGGGGCGTTATGGCCTCATCGCCGTCTGTGAGGGGGGAGGCATGGCCAACGCGGTGGTTTTGCAGCGCCTATGAACCCGGGCGGTCGGGTGGCCGCACCGGTCGCGCCAGACGAAGGCGGCTTATTCGCCCGCGATGAATCGGTTGCGCCCGGCGGCGATGGCGGCTGCGCTCATCAGCACCGAGACGGCCGCCAGCAGGAAGAGCGGCAGCCGCCAGGTGTGGCTGTGGTCGTAGAGGAAGCCCAGGAGGACTGGGCCGGCGGCAGCCATCAGGTATCCTATGGATTGGGCCATGCCGGAGAGTATGGCTGCCTGACGCGCGTTACGGGTGCGCAGTCCCATGTACGCCAAGGCCAAGCTGATGCTCGCTCCCTGCCCGATACCGATGCCGATGATGGCCAACACGGCCAGCACGGGTGTGGAGAAGCACAGGGCGACAAACCCGCCTGTGTAAATCAGGCCAAGGATGAGCGCGAGCGAGCGTTGGTCCGCCAGGCGGGCGGCGAGAATGGGGGTGACAAACGTCGCCGGCAGGCCGATGAACTGTGTGACGGAGAGCAGCCAGCCAGCCGTGCTCACGCTGTACCCGTCCGCATGGAGGATGTCTGTGAGCCAAGCTACAGCCGAGTAGAACAGAAATGATTGCAGGCCCATGAACAAGGTGACCATCCAGGCCAACGGTGCCCGCCAGACGCCGCCTGCGCGGCGGCTGGGCAGCGCCTGCGCCGGCTCCGCTGGCCGTTTTGCGCGCAGTTGCGGCGACCAGACGAGGATGGCGCACAGACCAAGCGCGCCCCAGCACAGCAGGGTGTTGCGCCAGCTCCAGCCGGCGCCGTGGGCAAGCGGGATGCTGATACCGGAAGCCAACGCCGCACACACGTTCATCGCTGTCGAGTAACTGCTGGTGAGAAGGCCGACTTGGTTGGGAAAACGGTGCTTGACGACGGCCGGTAAAAGGACGTTGGCCACAGCGATGCCCAGGCCGACAAGCGCCGTGCCGATAAACAGGGCCAGGGTCTGTCCGCCGGAGCGGACGAGGATGCCTGCGACCAATGCGGCGAGTCCCAGAATAAGGGTCCGCTCATTGCCGATGCGTTGTCCGAGGCGAGGCACCCAGGGCGAAAAGATGGCGAAGGCGAGCAGTGGCAGGGTAGTCAGGAGGCCGACCAGAGTGTTGCTCAAGGCAAGGGACGAGCGAATGTCGTCGACCAGCGGGCCGACAGAGGTCAGGGCCGGCCGCAGATTGAAAGCAATCAGAATGATTCCTGCAACCAACAGCACCTTGCGCCCCGTGTCGGCGGCGTGATGCATCCCGAGATCCGGGTTCCCTTCGGCAGGGGGAGAATTTGGCTTCACGGCGGGTTCTCCTATCTTAAATGAATCACCTATACAGGAGCATAATGGTCTTGTCGGGCTCACGCAAGGAATAAAGGGCTATGGCAGCCAATGGGTCGGCGAGGATTGGTGTGAAGGCCCGGCGTCACGCGCTCCCGGCCGAGATACGATTGGATCGCGGCTTTAACTGCGTACCCCAGAACAGGTGCAATTTGGACGGGAACATGTGTTTTTTTTCGCTGCAGGCGGGGGTATAATAACCTCACAGACAGAACATATGTTCCCATCAGGAGGTACCTGGATGCGATACACACTGTTTGGCCTGGGGGAAGGGGTTCGCATCGATGACGGTCCTCACTTGTGGGCCTCCGTCGAGCGGGGGAGAGTCAGCGACGCATCGGCTGCGGTCCGTAAACAAGGGCTTCGACCGGGAACGCCGGCGTCCACCGCCAAGGCACTGGTTCCTGGACTGGCGCTGTACGAAGAACCTGCTTCCCCTTCGCGGATGATGGAGCAGGTTTGGAGTACCCTGTGGACTCATACCCCATGGTTGGAGACTGTGGGAAAAGACTCGTTTTTTATCCAAGTCTCAGGCTCCGCCCCTCCTTTTCAGGAAATCCGAGAGATCGTGCAACAACTGGACACGAATTTGCCCGCAGGGGCTCGCTTTTGTATGGGCCTGGCGGAGACGCCCAAATTGGCTCGTGCGTTGGTGCAGTGGGCGGCGAGTAGCGGGCGAACGGTGCCGGGGATCAGCCGCAAGATGGGCCGGCATCGGTTATGGATTTCCCCTGGACTTGCGGGGCGGCGGAGCATCTCTTTGAAGCAGGACGGGATTTGGCGCGCAGACAGTGGAGATAAGTCCGCAGCGGTTTCTCCTCCCGCTGTGACGCCGAGGTGGATTCTCGCCCTGCCGGTCGATGCTGTGTGGTTTCTTTCCAACGATGTGCGGGTACAACTGAAGGAGTTCGGCGTGTTTCGCTTGGCAGATCTGGTGGCTCTTCCCGATGCGGATATCGCGCGTTGGTTTGGGCGAGAGTCGCTGCTGTGGAAACAGGCGTTTGCCGAGGTGCCTCCTGGACAGATTCGGGTCAATTATCCGCCTGTATATTATTCGGAAATATGGAAATCTTACGACTGTGAAACTATGCCAGCGGAGTACATTCCCAAGCTTGTGGAGTCGCTGATTGCAGCGGTTGTAAATCACCTGCAGAAGTCAGGGTGCGCTGCGCTGCGGGCAGGGATGGTTTGGAACTCCACATCTGGCGAGGGGCGGTTTACACAGGCGGCTGGGCGGCCGCTGTATCGCTTGTCCTCGTGGTTGGCGCACCTGCAGGAAGGCGTTCGGCGGTGCCAGGAAGAGGCGGCGCGGGCCGGGGGGATTGCGTGCGTGGAGGTCCGCGCGGCCGATTTGCAACCGATTCGCGCCCGCCAGTCGAGGTTTGCTGTCAAAAACGGCTTGCTGGTTCCAGATGGATGGGGAACGAGGCGGAAGATAGAGCACATCATGACGCAGATCAACGACCGGTATCCAGACAAGCTGCGCCTCGGGACACGCGGAAGCCTCCGGGAATGGCGCTGGCGGATGGTGGCGGAGGCGTGACGCGGATTGTCCGGCGTCCCATTCAGGTTGAATCATGGTGTGCGCGTATGCCTCAGCAGTTTCGCGATCAAGGGACCCTGTACCGGGTGGCCGATTGGATCGATATATGGAGAGAAATGGGGAACTGGTGGGAGGGGGAGGGAGAGCGGTGGATGATTCGGGTGATGACCGTGGACGGTCAAATCTTTGATCTGGAGTCGTCGGATGGACGATGGTGGCTGTATAAGGTATGGGATTAGGGGGATGCCAGGTGTTCGTGCACCTTCACTGCCATTCTTCTTTTTCCTTTCAGGACGGCGCCTCCACGATTGAATCCTTGGTGGCGCAGGCGGCTGCTGAAAACATGCCGGCAATGGCATTGACAGATCACAATACGATTGCCGGCCTGCCCGAGTTTCATCACTGGGCGTCCGTGTATGGGATTCAGCCGATTTCGGGAGCGGAGTTGACGCTGGAGGACGGGACGCACCTGACCGTGCTCGCGGAAACCCCTTTGGGTTACGAAAACCTCTGCCGATTGTTGACCATCGCTCACGAGGGCCGTCGGCGGCAGCCGGCTTTGCCGGAGCCGGAGCTGTTTCGCCACGCTCAGGGGCTGATTGTGCTGTCCGGATGCCGCCGCGGCCGCATTCCTCAACTGGTTCTACAGCACCGGGCATCCGAGGCTAAAGAGACCGCCAGGCGCTATCATGAGCGATTTCCAGGGGCGTTTTATTTGGAACTGCAGGGAGACGAATATCCCCGGACCCACTGGCTGAATCGGCAATTGGCAGAGCTCGGGGGAGAACTCGGGATTCCCTTGGTGGCCAGCAGCAATGTCCATCACGCAACGCCTGAACAATTTCCTGTTTACGACATCCTGTCCTGCATTCGTACAGGCATTACCATCTATGATCCGTCTGGCGAGCGGCCGCTCAATCCCAACCGTTGGCTGCATGGCGCGGCGGAAGCAAGGCGGCGATTCTCGGCGTATCCGCAAGCGTTGGAGAATACAATGCGGATTGCAGAACGCTGCCAAGTGGTTGTGCGGCTGAACCAGTCCTTGTTTCCAGCCTATCGGCTGCCTCGTGGCGAGACCAGTGCTGCCGCCTATCTGCGCAGGTTGGTTTGGCGCGGGGCGCGTGAGCGGTATCCACATGTGGACGGGGAGCTGCGGGCTCGGCTGGATCATGAATTGGGCATCATTGAACGTTTGGGCTATGTGGATTATTTCCTCGTGGTATGGGATATTGCCAACTTCGCGAGAAGCCGCCGCATCCGCTACGCTGGGCGGGGGTCCGCGGCAGATTCGGCCGTCGCATATTGCCTGCACATTACCGATGTCGATGCGGCGGGGCGCGGATTGTTGTTTGAACGGTTTTTGAGTCTGGAGCGGGCCGAAAAACCGGACATTGATATCGACTTCGACAGCCGGCGTCGGGACGAGGTGATGGAGTATGTGTATCGGACGTATGGGGATCAGAATGTGGCGAGGGTTGCGACGTACCAAACGTTTCGGGGCAAATCGGCCATTCGCGCGGTAGGAGCTGCGCTCGCCCTGCCCGAGGGTCTGGTGGACCAGCTGGCCAAGCGGATTCCTTGGGGGACACGGGCAGATCGGCTGGAGGAAATGCTGCAACAGGTGCCAGAACTTAGGCCATATCGGGCGCACCAGCGGCAATTCGCCTGGCTGTGGCGATTGGCCGCCGGAATTGCCGGCTTTCCCCGCCACTTTGGTTTACACCTGGGGGGTGTGGTCATCAGCAGTCGCCCCTTGTTTGCGGTGACTTCATTGCAGCCGTCCGCCAAAGGAGAGCGGATGATCCCGTTTGACAAAGAGGCGGCAGAGATGGTGGGCCTGGTCAAGCTGGACTTATTGTCGCTGCGTACAATGTCCGCGATTGACAATGCCATCGGATTGCGGGAGAGTCAAAAGATGACCTTGGATTACGAAGCCATACCGCTGGATGATCAGGCGACGTTCCGCAGACTGGGGCGGGGAGAGACGGTCGGGGTGTTCCAGTTGGAGAGCCCCGCACAGCGCGCACTGCAAACCCGCCTGCAACCGGATCGCTTGGAAGACATTGTGGCCAGTGTCGCCCTGATTCGGCCTGGCCCCATCAAAGGCAATATGGTCGATCCGTTTTTGCGCCGCCGCAAAGGGCTTGAACCGGTTTCTTATTTGCACCCAAAATTGGAGCCTATTCTTGGAAAAACCTATGGAGTGGTCTTGTTTCAAGAACAGGTGATAGAGATTGCCACAACGATTGCCAAATTCACGCCCGGCGAGGCTGACCAGCTGCGGAGGGTGATGAGCCATGCCCGCTCCGCCGCAAAGATGGAGAGGATAGGCGAGCAATTCCTCGCCAAGGCGGCGCAAGCGGGGGTGGGGGAGGAGGTGGCGAAAACCATCTTCTCGTACATCCAAGGATATGCCAGTTATGGATTTTGCGAGGCGCACGCTGCAGCTTTTGCCACCACCGCGTATAAGACGGCGTATTTGCTGGAGCATTATCCGGTCGAATTTTATGCGGCCGTCTTGAATCAGTACCCGATGGGGTATTACCCGATTCACGTGATTGTGGCAGAGGCCAGGCGGAGAGGGATCTCTGTGCTGGGTGTGGACATCAATGCCAGCGAGTGGTCCTGCCGTGTCACCGATGGGCAAATTCGATTGGGGTTTCGTTTGCTGAAGGGAAGCCAAGAGACGCTGATTCGCACTCTAGTGGACGAGCGCCAGGCTCACGGGCCCTATCGTTCGGTCTTCGACGCGCTTTGCCGTGTTCCGCAACTGGACGCCCTCTCAGCTCAGCACCTGATTCGGGTGGGGGCGTTCGATGCTTTGGACCCCCGACGGCGGCACCTGCTGTGGCGGCTGCCGGAATGGCTGCGTCTGCGCCACGCTCGGCACGCGAGGCTGCCCCTGTTGCCGGATGCTTCGATGGACGGCGAGGGCGGGCGGACGCGTCGAGACGGTGGGCACGGGGATTTACCGTTCGTTGTGAAGTTGGCGGATGAGTACAGCTTGGTGGGGGTGGGCCTTTCCGGACACTGGCTGGAACTGTATCGCCCTTTTTTGACCCAGAACGGTTACGTTCCCATCCGAAATTTAGATTGTGCTGAGGACGGGGACGAGGTGTTGGTAGCCGGTTTGGTGGTTTGTCCCCATCGCCCCCCTACCCAGAGCGGGCGTACGGTCGTCTTTTTCTCATTGGAGGATGAAAGTGGCATCGTCGATGCGACGATGTTTGAATCGGTGTATCGGCGAAGCGGTGCTGTCGTGTTTACTCCCCAAGGCCGCATTGTCGGTGTGCGCGGGCGGATTCAGCGCCGGGGCGGTGACCGTCCCAATCTGTTGACGTGGGAGGTTCTGCCGCTTCACACCGGTCTATGACTTCCCCTTCCGGTTGGCCTAGCCTTGTTTCATCGGGTAAGATGGATTTTGTTGTCGCGTGCATCCGGGTAGGTGGATGCCAAGTCACTATCCGATAGAACACTAAAATACTTTTTTGTGAATGATCGGATTGAAAATAGGAGATTACCAATCAGTTGCGGAATACATGGGCGTGCCAGACCAATCTGAACGAGGGAGGATGACGGATGCATCTGTCCACTGTAACCAGGTTTTCCTGGCTGCGCTCCACTGTACTGGCCGCCGCCCTCACTATGGCGACAGGGCTCGTGCCGGCTTGCGGGAAGACCACGTTGGCTGCAGACAACAGTCGTTTTCCTGCGCCGGTCGAGGAAGGCGGGGCGACGCTCGACTGGGGGCCGTATGTCAAGGCGCAGGCCCTGCGGATGATTCGCCACAGCCACCGTTATTGCTATCTTGACGTTTATGAGTTGTCGGACCCGGATATCCTCAAGGCCCTTGTCGCGGCGAAACGACGCCAGGTGGATGTGCGGGTGGTCGTCGATGCGACAGAAAGCCATTCGCAGCAAGTTGCTGTCCCCATGCTGGAGCATGCTGGGGTTCCCGTACAATCCCTGCACATTCATCAAGGGATTTCGCACATCAAGATGTTGCTGACGGATGGCCGCGACTCCGGGGTGTTGCTGGGCGGGATGAACTTTGGAGACAGCAGTTGGGAAAACAATGACGCGTCCGTTTACATCCGGCACCCCAATCCGTCGTTTCTTGCGTTGTTTCATTGGGACTGGAAACGCGCCCAGGGCCTGCCCGCCGCAGCACCCAAGACTCAATTACCTCTCATCACCGATGGTCAGATTGAGGCACAGGTCATCCAGGCGATTCAATCAGCCCACCAGCTGGTGTGCCTAGAGGCGTTTGATCTGACGGATCGTGGCGTCCTCGACGCTCTCACCGCGGCCGTCAACCGTGGGGTCATCGTGGAGGTGCTGCTGGATCCCAATCAATCCTACAACCGCCAAGCCGCCGAGGAGCTGCGCGACGCGGGGGCGACCGTTCGCTTCTACCGCTCCTATGGCCAAGAGTGGATGCACGCCAAGATACTCGATGTGGACCATGGAGATACCTTCATCATCGGGAGTGCCAATTTCAGTCATCAAGCGTATGCCTACAACCATGAAGGCGATTTGGAATTTCATCATATGAAGCGGTTCGACGCCTCTTTCCAGGCCGATTTCTCAATCCAGATTTCACGCGGCACCGACTATCCGGTGGCCAGCGCCCGGTCCGATGAGGGTGAAGACTGAATCGATGACGTTCGAACGTGTGCAGCCGTACGATGAGCGATGGGTGATGTATGTATGCGGTCTGTGGAGGCGATGGCCTGCACTCAATGCCTATATGGTAGTCATTGCGCTCTGGACACCGATTGTCATGGTCTGCGTCATCGCTGCGGGCGCCTTATTCCTGGCGCCGCCTGCGGCACATCCTCGCCTCGCCGGGTTTTCGGCGATAGCGGCCGCCGTCTTGGCGCGTGTCATGAACGAATGGGTGACCCGAGTGTTCTGGCGTCCGCGCCCGTTTGAGCGACTGCCGTTTTTGCCGTTGCTTGCGCATGAGCGCGGCGGCTCCTTTCCCAGCAACCATGCGACTGGCGCCTTCGCTTTGGCGGTCAGCATGGCGGGAGTGCCTGGAGTGGGGCTCATCCTGTTTGTACTGGCCGTGCTCTTGGCCATATCGCGCGTGTACGTAGGCCTGCACTATCCCACAGATGTTCTGGCCGGCGCTTTGCACGGGACCTTTGTGGCGGTCGTGGTTTCCACTGCTGTGAGCGTGTGGGTAGCGTAATGCATAGTTCCCCATGCGCCTGTGCACGGTAGAGGCCAGGAGGCTGATCAGCATGCGCTGCCGCTCGTTCGTTTGGCGTGCGCCGAGGTTTTGGCGTCGCTGCCGCTGGTCTGCGGCGGTATCCATCATTTTCATTGGAATCGTCTCGGTCGGACCGCTTCCGTTTGGCCTTTTCCTGAAGGTTCCCCAGGTGTTCGCGCAGACCGCCGTGCGAGTGGTGCTCCGCGATGGATCTATTTCTCCTGGGCGGATTGCAGCGCGTGCGGGCCAAACCGTCAATCTGACGGTGGTCAATCAAGGCCGCCAGGTGCATAACTTGGTCATCCCGGACTTTTACGTGTTCTTGCCCAATCTACCTGCCGGGGGACAGACCACCGCCTCCTTCACACCCGACAGACCCGGACGGTTTCCGTTCTATTCGGATCGACTGATGCAGGGAAAACGTATGCCCGAACCCGGAATGCAGGGGACCCTTGATGTACACTGAGGGGGAACCTGGATGCCGTGATTTCGTGCTATACTTTGGTGTGGCATGATGGCTGGCTATCAGTGGTCTAACCGCAGGGCAGGAAGGTTCAGTCCGGTAGATAGGGGGCCGACACGATGGCAAGCACGATGCGGGTCACGGCAAACTGGTTGGGGCGGCGCCACTTTGCTGCAGTGGGTCCCTCCGGCTGCCAAGTTGAAATGGATGCGGCGGCCGAGGTTGGTGGCGAGGGCCATGGAGCACGCCCCATGGAGTTATTGCTGATGGGACTCATCGGATGCACCGGCATTGACGTCACCATGATTCTCGAACGTATGCGCCAGCCCTTAAGTTCCTTGGCGATTGAGGCGGACGGGACGCGGCGCGAGGAGCATCCGCAGAAGTTTACGGAAATCCACCTCTACTACCGGATGGCAGGGGATGTGGATGCGGATAAGGCGTGGCGCGCGATTCACCTGAGTGAGGAAAAGTACTGCAGCGCTTCGGCCTCGCTGCAAGCGCAGATTGTGCCCCATTTGATTCTCAACGGGCGGGAAATCGCAGACGTCAGGACGTCCGGGTGAGGTTCAGCGTGCGGGCGGTGGGCTGCCGCCCACCCAGCTGTCTCGCTCATGGGTGCGGCGGCGCCGTTGTGCGACGGATTCAGCCGGGCGGCCACTGCAGTTGCCGGCCGCCGATGACGTGGTAGTGCAGGTGTGGGATGGTCTGCTGCCCGTGGCGCCCTATGTTGGTCACGATGCGGTATCCGTCCTCAGCAATGCCCAGCTTTTGTGCGACCCTCTGGGCCGCCAGGTGCAGCCGCCCAATCAAGGCGCAGTCCTCCTCCTGAATGTGGTGTGCGGAGGGAATGTGCTTTTTCGGGATGACCAGGACATGCACGGGAGCCTGCGGCTGAATGTCTTCAAACGCCAGCAGGTCCTCGCTTTCGTAGACCTTTTTGGCTGGCACCGCGCCCGCGACGATCTTGCAAAACAGGCACTCTTCCACTTTTCCACCTCGTTTTTCGGCAACGTTGACTTCAGCAAAATTGTAGGCCAATCGGGCGTCTGCTTCAAACGCTGAGTTCCAAGCCCGTCTGTGAGCGCGGCATTGGATTGATTCCTGTCTTGTTTCTCTCGTACTGTATGGGCAAGCAACAGTATGTCCTGGATGCGGAGGTATGCAGTATGTCCACCCTTTATTATTATGACGGTCACTTTTACGACGAAGACCCGGCGAAGGTGTCTCTGGAAGACAGGGGTCATGAATTTGGCGACGGCGTGTATGAGGTTGTGCGGGTGTACGGTGGTAGGCCTTTTCTTCTGGAATGGCACCTGGAGCGGTTTGAACGCAGCTGTTCCGCCATCGGTTTGCACAACCCGTTGTCGCGCGAGGATTGGATCCGGCTGATCCACGAGGCCGTCCGCCGCAGCCATGAATCGGAGGCCCAGGTGTACTGGCAGCTGACACGAGGGGCGGCGCCGCGTGTTCACTGGTTTCCCGGGAGCGATTCGAAGGTCACATTGATTGTTCGAGCGCAGACCGCCGCTGCGCCGACAGGCGGCGCCACGCTGCTGGCGTACCCGGATGAGCGGTGGGCCCATGTCTTCGTCAAGACCATCAACCTTTTACCCAATGTCTTGGCGAAGGAATCGGCTCACCGCGCCGGCGCTGACGAAGCCCTGTTGGTGCGCGGCGGCGTGATCACTGAAGGAGCGGGCAGCAACGCCTGGTTTGTCTCGGATGGAAAGTTGTACACGCATCCAGCGGATCGCCACATCCTTCCCGGGATCACGCGCCGCCTGGTGCTGCAGTTGGCCCAATCCCTCGGCATCCCGACGCTGGAACGAGCCGTGACGCTGTCCGAGCTGAGGAATGTCGAGGAGGTCTTTATGACGGGCACAACCACGGAAATCTTGCCCGTACAAAAAATTATCGCCGAGTCATCACGGCTCACCCAATTGTCCGAACTGGAGGACGCCCCGCCGGAATCTTTGCTGTACGAGTGTGTCAATCCGGTGGAACTCTGGGCGCAGACGGGCGAGGCGCCGCTGACGGAGCGGCTGCGCGCCGCCTTCGCGGACGCGGTTGCCCACTGCCGTAACCAGTCGCCTATGAATCCCTGAAGGGATGGGAAGCCATGGACCACGCGTCCATGGCCCGCACGTTTGGCGCCGGTTGCGGATTTATCCGTCCAGCCGCCATCCGGCGCCCCAGCTCAGATGCGGATTGTTTCCAGGTGGTCTGTTCAATCCGGCAGCGGTTTGCTATGATAATAAAGAAATCTACCGACTGGTCGGTTTGGATTGAGTCGGTGCGAGGGGGATGAGACGGTGAATCGACGAATTCGCAAGGCGGCCGTGCTCGGTGCAGGTGTTATGGGCGCAGCCATTGCGGCTCACCTGGCCAACGCTGGCCTCTCCGTCCTGCTTTTGGATATACCTCCAGACCACTTGACCGATGCGGAGCGGGCACGCGGCCTCTCACTCCATGACCGCAAGGTGCGCAATCGTCTAGCCGAAAACGGGCTGGCTGCGGCTTTGCGGGCAAAACCAGCCGCGCTGTACGACGCGGCCGACGCCGAGCGGATTGAAACCGGCAATCTGGATGATGACCTCGGCCGCTTGCGTGATTGCGATTGGGTTGTGGAGGCGGTGGTCGAAAACCTGGACATTAAAAGGAACCTCTTCCTCAGGGTGGCCGAAGCGACGGGCGAGCACACCATCGTCAGCTCCAACACCTCTGGCATCTCCATCGCCGCCATGGCGACCGATTGCCCTGTCTCCTTCCGGCGGCGTTTTCTCGGGACGCACTTTTTCAACCCCCCCCGCTACATGAAGCTGCTCGAAATCATCCCGGGTCCGGAAACCGATTCCGAGGTCGTCACCGCGATGGTCGAGTTTTGCCAACGCACATTGGGCAAAGGGGTTGTGGTGGCCAAGGACACGCCCAACTTTATCGCCAACCGCATCGGGACGTACGGATTGATGGTCACGTTGCAGGCGATGGAGAAATACGGCTTGGGCGTCGACGAAGTGGACGCCATCACAGGCCCGGCCATGGGGCGGCCCAAGAGCGCGACTTTTCGCACCCTCGACTTGGTGGGATTGGACACCATGGTGCACGTCGCCCGCAACGTGCAGCAGGCTGTGACGGACGACCAAGAAAGGAAAGCGTTTGCCATCCCTCCTTATATCGAACAGATGGTGTCTCGGGGGTGGTTGGGCGAGAAAACCGGCCAAGGGTTTTTCCGCCGTGTGGAAACCGACAAGGGCCGCGAGATCCTTGCCCTCGACCTGCAGACGATGGAATATCGGCCGCGCAAAAAATTCGCCTCCGCGTCGCTCACGGCGGCCAAGCGCGCTCAGGACGCCCCGTCCAGATTGCGGGCGTTGGTGTATGGGGAGGATGCGGCAAGCCGATTCGCGTGGGACGTGCTCAAGTCGGTCTTGCTCTATACGGCTCGCAAGCAGGGTGAAATCGCCGATGACATCCTGTCGGTGGATCGGGCGATGAAATGGGGGTTCAATTGGGACCTGGGGCCGTATGAGACCTGGGATGCATTGGGGGTTCGCCGTTCGGTTGAACGGATGCGGCAGGAAGGTGAAGAGATTCCAGACTTTGTCTCGGAAATGTTGGCCTCTGGACAGGAAGCGTTTTACCAGCGCAGTGTCGCCTCCAAACCCCGGTTTTACGTCGGTCGCGGCCAATACCGGGACGTTGACGAGCCCAAGCAGATCATTTCGCTCGCCCGCCTGAAGGAGCAGGGAAAGGTCATCCGCAAGAACTCGGGGGCGAGCCTGCTGGATATCGGCGATGGGGTGGCTTGTCTCGAGTTTCACTCGTTCAAACAGGCGATTGGAACCGATGTGATACAGATGATTCAGCAGAGCGCCGACGAGGTGGAAAAGAATTGGCGGGCCCTGGTCATCGCTAACGAGGCTCCGAATTTCTGTGTCGGCGCCAACCTGATGATGATGTTGATGGAGGCCCAGGACGAGAACTGGGACGAGATCCAACTCGCTGTGCACCAGTTTCAACAGGCGATGATGCGCTTGAAATACCTGTCCAAGCCGGTCGTGGCTGCTCCCCATCAGATGGCGCTGGGGGGAGGTGCTGAGGTCTGCCTGGCCGCTCATCAGGTGCAAGCGGCGGCCGAGACGTACATCGGCTTGGTGGAGGTCGGTGTCGGTTTGATCCCTGGCGGCGGCGGCAACAAGGAGATGTTGATCCGGGCGCTGGAGGGAGTCCCGGATGGTGTCCATGAGCGCCTGGACAGTTTTGTGCAAAAGACTTTTGAGACGATTGCTCTGGCCAAGGTTTCCACCAGCGCCAAAGAGGCTAAGCGGCTTGGCATCCTGCGCCACCATGACGGCATCACCTTGCAGCGGGATTTCTTGCTGCACGACGCAAAACAGGTGGCTATCGGTCTGGCTGACAGCGATTTCCGCCCGATGCAACCGCGGCTCGTCCCGGTCGTCGGCGAGGCGGGCGCGGCCCGATTGAAGGCGGGCGTCTACGGCATGCGCGTGAGCGGGCACATCTCGGAGCATGACGAGAAAATCGCGCACCACCTCATCCGTGTGCTGACCGGCGGCAGTGTGGCGAGGGGGACAAAGGTGTCGGAACAGTATCTGCTGGACCTCGAGCGAGAGGCGTTCTTGAGCTTGATTGGTGAGCCCAAAACGCAGCAGCGGATGCAGTACATGCTCAGCCATGGCAAACCGCTGCGCAATTGACGGGGGGAGATTGTGTGAGAGAAGCGGTGATTGTCGCCGGCGCCCGGACTGCCATCGGCAAAGCGCCGAAAGGCAGCCTGCGCACCACTCGGCCGGACGATTTGGCGGCGCTGGTCGTCACGGATTTGTTCCGCCGCGTTCCACAGGTCGCAAAAGAAGAAGTGGACGATGTCATCATGGGCTGCGCCATCCCCGAAGCGGAGCAGGGCATGAACGTCGGCCGCATCGTGGCCCTGCGCTCCGGATTACCGACCACAGTACCGGGCATGACGGTCAACCGGTTCTGTTCATCCGGTTTACAGGCCATCGCGATCGGAGCCCAGCAGATCATGCTGGGAGCGGCCGAGGTGGTGGTCGCCGGCGGCCTGGAGACGATGAGCCTCGTGCCCATGGGGGGATACAACCTCTCGCCCAATCCTTACTTGGTTGAGCACCTGCCGGCCGCCTATATGTCGATGGGCAACACGGCCGAACAGGTGGCGGCCCGGTTCGGCATCACGCGCGAGGATCAGGACGCCTTTGCCCTGCGCAGCCATCAACGCGCGGCCCGAGCCATCGACGACGGGAAGTTCAAAGACGAAATCGTGCCGGTGCCGGTGAAATTCACGGAAACCGATGCGGACGGGCGGCCGCACACGGTCGAAAGCGTGTTCGACACCGATGAAGGGGTGCGGCGGGACACCTCAATGGAGGCACTTTCCAAGTTGCGCCCGGTTTTTCACGCACAGGGCACGGTCACGCCTGGCAACTCGTCGCAGACCAGCGACGGTGCGGCCGCTGTGCTGCTCATGTCGGGCGAGCGGGCGGCCCAGCTCGGGGTCCGGCCCATCGGCGTTTTTCGCTCCTTTGCGGTCGCCGGGGTCGATCCGGACGTCATGGGCGTGGGACCGGTGGAGGCGGTTCCCAAGGCGCTTCGGATGGCCGGTCTGAAGCTGGCCGACATCGACTTGATTGAGCTCAACGAGGCGTTTGCCTCGCAGGCCGTGCATGTGGCGCGCACCCTGGAGTTTCCGGACGACCGGCTGAACGTCAACGGCGGCGCGATTGCGCTTGGCCACCCGATGGGTTGCACGGGCGCTCGGCTCACCGTCTCCATACTCAACGAGCTGGCGCGCCGGGGCGGCCGTTACGGACTCGTCACCATGTGCGTTGGCGGTGGCATGGGAGCGGCCGGCGTTTTCGAACGCGTGGGCTAGAACGCGTAGTTTGAGAGGAAGCAAACAGCAGGCGTGTTTCTGACCGATGCGCAGCCCGATGCGCCGGCGGGATGTGCTTAGGGGTCAAAATGGCCAGAGGGGGAATCTGCCATGACGGCAACTGGACACGAATTGACCAAAGGAGCGGCGTTCTTGATCTCCGAGACGGATTCGGGACGGGTGTTCACGCCGGAGGATTTCAACCAGGAACACCAGATGATCATCGAAACGACTCGCTCCTTCGTGGAACGTGAAATCCTTCCAAACGCGGAGGAACTGGAGCACCAGAACTGGGATTTGACTGTGTCGCTGCTCAAGAAGGCAGGGGAACTGGGGCTTTTGGCGGCCGATGTCCCGGAGGCGTTCGATGGACTGGGCGCAGACAAGGTGACGTCGGCTTTGATTATGGAGTACATGACGCGGGGCGGATCATTCGCGGTCGGGCTCGGTGGGCATGTCGGCATCGGTACGCTGCCCATCGTGTATTTCGGAAACGAGGAACAGAAGAGAAAATACCTGCCGCTGTTGGCCAGCGGCGAGAAACTCGCGGCCTACGCCCTGACCGAGCCGGGGTCGGGTTCGGACGCGCTGGGCGCCAAGACGACAGCCCGCCTGTCGGAGGACGGAAAGCACTACATCCTGAACGGAACCAAGCAGTTCATCACGAACGCGGGCTTCGCCGACCTGTTCATCGTGTACGCCAAGATCGACGGGGAAAAGTTCTCGGCGTTTATCGTCGAGCGCGATTTCCCCGGCGTGTCCACCGGGCCTGAGGAGCGGAAGATGGGCATCAAGGCATCGTCCACCCGCCCGCTCATCCTTGAGGATGCCAAGGTGCCAGTGGAAAATCTGTTGGGAGAGCCCGGGCGCGGGCACGTGATAGCCTTCAACATCTTGAACATTGGCCGCTACAAACTCGCTGTCGGCGCGGTCGGCGGCATGAAAGCGGCGATTGAGACGTCGGTGAAATACGCGAAAGAACGCAGACAGTTCCAAACAGCCATCGCCAACTTCCCGCTCATTCAGCAAAAGCTGGCGGATATGAACATCCGCTGCTATGTGACGGAAAGCATGTCCTACCGCTCCACCGGCGATATCGACGCCCGTCTGGCGGCCCTGCCGGATACGGCTGACGGGCGCGAGGCGGCGCGCGCCATTGAAGAATACGCGTTGGAATGTTCTGTGAATAAGGTCTACGCCTCGGAAGCCCTGGATTTCGTGGTCGATGAAGCGGTTCAGATTCACGGCGGGTACGGGTTCATTCAAGACTACCCCGTCGAGCGGATGTACCGCGATTCCCGCATCAACCGCATCTTCGAGGGGACCAACGAGATCAACCGGATGCTCATACCGGATATGCTGATGCGGCGCGCGATGAAGGGGGACCTTCCGTTGCTGCAGGCCGCCGAGGGCCTGCAGGAAGAACTGATGGGCATGTTGCCGCTGCCAGACGAGAGTGTGCCGCTGGGGGTGGAGATGCATCTGCTGCGAATGGCCAAGAAGGTGCTGTTGTTCGTGGGAGGTAGCGCAGTGCAGAAGTACATGCAGGCGCTGAAGGAGGAGCAGGAAATCCTGGCGGGTTTGGCCAACATCATCATCGAAATCTACGCTCTGGAGAGCGCCTTGCTGCGGGCGGAGAAGGAACTGGCTCGCAGCGGTGAGACGGCTGCCGCCAACAAGATCGACATGGTGCGGGTGTATGCCCGCGAGGCCATGGCCCGCGTCGATCAACAGGCGAAATTTGTCTTGGCGGCGATGGAGGAAGGTGACGTGTTGCGTACGCAACTGGCCGTACTGCGCAAGCTGACCCGCTTTGAGCCGGTCAACAGCAAGCAGATAAAACGGCAGATTGCCGCCCGCGTCATTGAGGCTGAGGGTTACCTGGCCTGATACGCCTTTTTGGCCTTGGCCCTGCGTCTGGAAGTATGCGCGGAATTCCGGTATAACGGGATACAAGGAATATTCCATCAGGCAGAGGTGACGACGGACGTGTTCAGCTCCATGGGTCTTGTGGCGGGATGGTTCCCGTGCCTGGCGTTTTGCCTGGGCTTTGCCTTCTACTTTCGCAAGCGTATGGTCTGGACTCCGACCCTGTTGGTCGCCGCCGGAAGCGCCTGGTTTTTGTGGGCGTACTCGGTTGCCTACCAAGCCTATGTGATGCTTTACTTTTTCCTCTGTTGGTTCGGATGCTGGGCCGCGTCCGCCGCGCGACGCTGGGCGGACGGGCGTCGGGACGGCCGGCGTTCCGACATGCCCTGACCCTGTCCCCCACGCCTTGGAAAGGGATTGGACCGACCCTTGACTGCCGCGCGTCAGGGCGTCGGGAACCAATCTGGCAGGACGTACACGTCGCCGTACCGGACACCGAACTGAATGGCTTCGCTGAGGCTCTGCATATAGATGTCGATATGGTGTCCTTGAATCGCTCCTCCCGTGTCCTGGGCGATACGGAAGCCGATGCCAGGGATGTAGAGCTTGCTGCCGTACGGAATGACGGACGGATCGACGGCGACGGTGACGCCCGCCTGCACCGGTACTCCTGTGGACGTAATCCCGTATGACGGGTCACCGGGGCGCTTGCCGGTGGATTCGTAGCCGGCCGTGTATGCCGTCAGCTCGCAACGCATCGGCGAAGCGACGCGGGTGGCCAAAGAGGCTAAAAGGGACGCGCTGATATCGCCATCGCGGCTGACCAGCTGCCGGATGCTGGCGGAATCCTTGGCTGATGCCGACCCGCTCGCACTCTTGGTCAACTGGCTCATTTCCGGAGAGGGCTGCCAGACTTGATAGGACAGCTTTTCCCCGATCTGCAGGCTACGTGGATTGGTAATATGGTTCTCGGCGATTAAATCCTTGAGCGGGACACCTAACTGTTGCGAGATCCCCCACAGCGTGTCTCCAGCCTTCACCGTGTACGTTCCCTCCAGGGTGGCTCCCGGCCAAACCTGTTGTCCGCCGTTGACAATGCTGGCCCATCCCACCAGCGGCATCGCCGCCAGTGCCACCAATCCTGCCGAGATGCACAAACTCTTTCGGAACAACGGATTTCTCCCCCTCCCAGGGGCGGATTGTGTCCGCTTTCCTGGCGTTTTGTACTAGCAGGATGGACAAGGAATCAAAGTCTTAAACCTCTCTGCAAAAGGGCGCCTAAAATTCGTAGAGTTTGGCGGGAGTGGTAGGGTACACTGGAGAGAGGCGGGCGCTTGGCCCCGCATACGGAAATGGAGGCCGACTATGGAACAGAAGACGATTTCGTTGCCACGTCTGGGAGGACTGACCCCCACCTTGGAATCGACCATGCTCAAGATCACCGAAGAGGTGGGCGAACTGGCACAGGCGATTGGCAAGTTTCGTGGTTTGTCGGGCGAGCGGGACGTGCTGGCGGAGGGGGATGTGGTGCGCGCCATTGTCTCTGAACTCCTCGACGTCGCTCAGACCGCCGTATCGATGATGTTTGTCATCGAGGATCTGTACGGCATCGACATCGCGGCCGAGGTGGACAAGCATGTCGAGAAGCTGCGTCAAAAGGGGTATTTGGAGGGCCCCGGCACGGGGTGAACCGGGGCTCCGATTCACCCCGTGCGGTAGCCGGGGTCATTTGGGTTGGCGGTCTAGCAGCAGGTCTATCTCTTCCCGGTAGCGGCCGTTGGGAGTCTCCAGAATCTGGGGAATCCCACGCAGCACCTCGTGGTGGACGATGCGCTTGAGCGCCTCCAAGCCCAAAGACCCTTCGCCGATGTTGGCATGGCGGTCCTTGCGCGACTGGAACGGGTTTTTTGAATCATTGATGTGGGCTACCTTCAGGCGTTCAAGTCCGATGACGTCGTCGAAGCGTTGCAGGAACCCGTCAAAGTCATGGACGATGTCATAGCCGTAGCTGTAATTGTGGCACGTGTCGATGCACACAGCCAATCGTTCATGGTGCTTAACCAAGGACAGGATCTCTGCGATTTCTTCCAGCGAATTGCCTACCTTCGATCCGTCCCCAGCCATGGTCTCAAGGCAGATATAGAGCGACTCTTCGCCTGTCAAAATGGAGTTGAGCGCCTCCGCGATGCGGCGGATGGCGTACTCGACGCCTTCGCCGACGTGGCTGCCTGGGTGCATCACAATGTAGCGGAATCCGAGGTATTCGACCCGCTGGATTTCCTCGCTCAACACGGAGATGCCGTATTCCCACGTGTCTTCCTTCGGACTCGCCAGGTTGACCAAATAGGACAGGTGTACGACCGGATCGACAATGCCGTGTTCTTTCATGAGGGCCAACCCCTCATCGCGATGGAAATCGGTAATAGGCCGGGCCTTGCCGCCCCGATTGCTGCGTGTGTAGATCATGAAGGTGTTGGCGTCGTAGCTAATCGTCTCCTCCACGGCCGCCAACAGCCCTGTCTTTGCAATGGAGACATTGGCTCCGAGCAGGATGCCAGTTTGCGTTTGCGATGACTTGTCCACCGCCGCTCCCTCCCCTGTACGGTTTGCATGCGCGTGCCGCGCACCCCTATCAGAATGCAGGAAACCAGTCGGATTGTCCAATGTCACGGCGGATTATGCCTGCACGATGTGGGACCAGCGACATAAGGAATTGGGGAAACCGGGGGCTGGCAGCGGTCGGCTGAGCAAGCCTGGCGTCATGTCTGAAGCGGGTTCGGGCAGACTAGGCTGCGGGGGGATGATTGTGCGCACACACAGCCGGCAGCCCTCGCCGCCGCAAGTCCGGTGGCTGCTTGCCATCAGCGCCGTTTTTGCCTTGTCGGTGGGTTTGTCCAATACCTTTGTCAACGTCTACCTGTGGAAAGTGGACCACAGTTACCTTCCCATTGGGTGGTACAACTTCGCTATGTACACCTGTATCCCGTTGATGTTTGTGGCTGCCGGTTGGCTGAGCGGTCGGTTGAGCGCCGCGTGGACCCTGCGCATGGGCATCGCCCTGCATGCCGGCTTCTACCTACTGACGTTGGTCGGGGGAACGGCGCTGGCGGCCCATCCTCGTCCCATGGGGGCCCTGATGGGTTGCGCGGCCGGCTTTTATTGGCTGTCGTTCAATTACTTGAGCTTGCGATTGACCAAGGCGGGCGGGCGCGACCGATTTTACGGCAGCAACGGGGCGTTGGGGGCTGTGGCTGGCATGGCGGCACCTTTGACCGCCGGATTCATCATCTCGCATGAGGACCGATTTGGCGGACTAAGCGGCTACCACGTCATATTCAGCGCCTCGCTGTCCCTGTTCTTGCTGGCCATCCTGTTCACCCTAAAGATGCGCGTGGACGGCGGAGGACGACTACAGATTCGGCGGATTGCCGGCGGCCTGGAAAACCGCTGGTGGCGAAACGTGCTGGCTGGGTGTTTTGTGTACGGTTGGCGCGAAGGCGTGTTTCTGTTCTTAATTGGCCTGTTGATGTATATTGCCACCGGCAGTGAAATGAAGCTGGGAGAATTCTTGTTGCTGCAAAGCGGGCTCTCGTTTTTATCGTTCTCATGGGTGAGCCGCTGGCTAAAACCCGAGCGCCGGCCTTGGGTCATGGGCATTGGGGCCTGTGGGATGGCGGGAGCGGCGCTCTTGTTCTTGCTCCCGCTGAGCGCCCGACTTGTGGTCTGGTACGGGTGTCTGGTGGCGGTTGCCCTACCCATGTTTCTTGTGCCCCTGCAGGGTACTGTGTTTGACGCCATCGGACGTTTGGATAGGACCGGGGAGGACGACGTGGAACACATCATTGCCCGCGAAGTGGTTGAGAACGCGGGGCGAGTGGCTGGTATCGGGGCGTTTTTGGTCATCGTGGCGAAACACCCGACTGTCGGCGCTATTTCCAAGTTTGCCGTGGGGCTGGGTTTCGTGCAGTTGGTTACCTGGGCGCTGGTCAGCACAGGAGGGGCACAAAAACGAATCCAGACGCGCGCTCACACTCGGATGCCCAGGTCTGCAGCCGAATGGGAGAACGTATATTCCAATCGACAAGCCTTTTGGAATCGGCGCGCGCGCCACTGAAGGAGTCAGGAACCCACGTACTGTCGCCTATCGCCGGGCACATAGCCAATCAACTGGGGCGACAGTACTGTGGATGATGGCTCGATACATTTAACGGTTCTGGAAGAAGGCGCGGTTTTTCTCAATAAATGATTTCTCTTCTTCGGGGACAAAGTCTTCCTGGTAAATGGCGGAAACCGGGCAGACCGCCTCACATGCGCCGCAGTCAATGCAGGTATCCGGGTCGATGTAGTACTGATCTTCTCCTTCAACAATACAATCCACTGGGCACGTTTCGACGCAGTCAGCGGCCTTTTCTCCGATGCAAGGCGATGTGATGACGAATGCCACGTGGACTCCTCCTCACTTGTAGGCTGCATTCATGATATACCAGCGTTGCCCTATTTTCAATGGGTTTGCACATCGGATTATGCTAATTCTGAGACCGAGTCGCCGGTTTGCAGGGACCTCTGCGACGGGGCTTGCGCCGTCCGAGCCATAGCGCTTTCCCGCAATCGCTGCCATTTCGTGACCAGGAGCGGGGATAGTTGAGTCGTGGCCACGGCCAAAGCCGCTCCAGCGATGACATCAATCCCGTAGTGAATACGCAAGTAAAGTGTGGAAAAGATGATGAGGCAGGCCAACGGAATGTACAGCCAGGCCCAATTCCGCCGGTAGCGCCAGATATGGATGCACATGACAATGGACAGACCCGTGTGCAGACTTGGGAAGCAGTCTCTGGCGAGGACGACCTGCCCCAGTGTCAACAGGTGGGTGATGCCGCCGACCGGTTGTGCGTAATGGATTGTGAACCCGGGACCAATGGCCGGGACAAACGTGTACGTCAGGTAGCCGATGTAGAAGGTGAACACCGCCGTGAACACGTACTCGCGCAGCGCCTGTGCGTCTTTTGACAACATGAGAAAAATCGTCAGGTAGAGCAGCCCAAACCATGACATGTAGCAACAGCTCAACAGCCAGGTCAATGGCTTCCAGATGATGGGCTGCAGCCATTGGGACGGCTGCCGGCCGAAAAACAACACTTTGTCTATGTGTTTGAGTACGAGGTCATGATCTATTGGGTTCACAATGGAGATATAGAAGATGACACTTTTATACACGGCCATGACGACAAAAAACGCGATGGTCGCGCGCACGCCGACGGCAAACTGGCGCGCCTTGTGGTGCTCGGAGCGCTGCAAGCGGCTGTACAGGGCGGTCAAAAGCAGAAACGCAGCCGTGAGCAGCCACGTGGTGAGATTTTGGGCGATGCCGACTATATTGTCTAGTATTTGCCAGTGATAGCCCGTCACTCCGAAGATCAGGTCAATCCGGCGCGAAAAGAAAAGGAACAACAGGGCTACCGCGGATATAGCGAGAATGCCGAACACTTCGTACAATTCCAGTGTCAACACACCCCGCTTGACACGGAGCCACAAGCCCGACATAAACACCCTCCCAGCTCCTGTGAAGCACATCGCTTCTCGTTCCATGGAACCTAATGGATACTATACCACAGTTATGGACGAGCCTTCATTCCGGTGTTGTTCCATCACTTTTCGTATACCTTTCCGGAGCCGACGGTTCACAAGTGGAGGGAGGCAGGGAGAGTCCGCTTTGGGGGAGGCAGGAATCTGTGGACTTTTGGAGAAAGATGATTGAAGATAGAAAGAAGGTGCTGAATCTTCGGTGGTATACCTCGGTTGTCCTTCCCATATGCATTGAAATATAGCGAAAGGAAGGGATCCCATGTACCAGTGTCCGGTGTGTGGAGAACTTTTGGAAGCCCTCACCAACATCCATTGCCTGTCAAAGCACCAGTGCACGCGCGACGATTTCATCGCCCGCCACGGGGCGCCGAAATTTGTCGCGCCCAAGCTCAGCCGAGAGATTCAGCGCTGGATTCGAGAGTCTCAAGTCATCACGCGCCTTGACTATGAAATCGCGCAGGCGTCGGCTCGCAATCAACTGGGCCGGCGCTATTAGCTTTTTCGCGGGCTCGTTTGATAACCGCCCGCGTTTTCGTCCATACTGGAATCGTGCAAGGGGCGGTGTTCACCTCACCGCCTCTTGCTACACGTTCTTCAGACTGGGGTGTCGCCCATGACTAGCTTTGCGAGCTTCGACGACGGACGCTGCAGCGTACATATCCTTCGCACCGCACAGTTTCATACTCGTCACATCCATGTGAAGATGACCAGGCCCATGCGGCGTGAGCAGGTGACGGCGACAGCGCTGCTTCCGTATCTATGGATGGAAGGAACCGGGGAGCACCCTTCCGCGTTGGAGCTTACCCGCCGCAGCGAAGCCTTGTTCGGCACCGTTTTGCAGACCGCCATTGGCAAACGCGCGGATCGGCATGTGGTCGAGGTGTACGCCGGCATGCCGGAGTCCGCGGCTGAACCGGACACTCTCTACAAGGAAGTCTTGGAACTCGTATGGCAGGTCATTCTCAATCCGGCCACAGAGGGCGGCGTTTTTCCGGCGGGGCACGTGGAGCGGCAGCGGTCTCTCCACCAGAAGCGCATTGCCAGCGTATTGGACGACAAGATCCAGTACGCTTACGAGCGCTGCTTGGAAGAAGTTTCTCGGGATGGGCCCGAGGCTTTGCCCCGTTTCGGCTTTGTGGACGACCTTGAGACCTGCACTCCAACGCGCCTGTGGCAGGTATACGAGGACTTCCTGCGGGAGGCCCGGGTCCATGTGTATCTTGTGGGTCCGTTTGCCGATGCCAAAGCCGAAGCGGAGCGTGTCTTACGGCTCCTGCACAAGGCATTCCCAGGTGCCCCTGATACATTCTCCCCTGTGCATCCGCTGTCTCCGCAGGGCGCCGACGAGCGGCGGGTGGTGGAGGAGCAGGCGGTGATGCAGGGAAAGCTGAATCTGGGTTTGCGCACCGGTATGGCGTACGCAGACGCCAGTTACCCTGCGCTGCTTGTCGCCAACGGGATCTTGGGTGGGTTTCCGCATTCCAAGTTGTTTCGTAACGTGCGGGAGAAGAACAGCTTGGCCTACTACGCGTCCAGCCGGTTGGATGCGCTCACTGGCGTGGTGTCAATCCAGACCGGCATTGAGGTGTCCCGTTATGAGCAGGCCCTTGCCATCATCCGCGAACAGATTGAAGACTTGCGAAACGGCCGTGTCGATGAACAAGAATTGGAGTACACGAAGCTCGGTTTGCGAAACCAATACCGAGTCATGCTGGACCAACCCATGACGATGGCAGACCTGCATTTTACCGGCGTGCTCGCTGGTCATCCACGACCCATTGAGCAGTTGTTGCACGAGATTGAACAGGTCTCGCGGGAGCAAGTCATCCAGGCGGCGGAAAGTTGGCAAGTGGACACGGTTTACTTTTTGAAAGGGCGGGTGCAGGCGAGTGCGTGAGACCTTGATAGAATCTCTGGGCGTCACACTTTATGAAGAAACCCTCGACAATGGACTTCATGTGGCCCTGTTGCCCCGGCCAGGGTTCCAACAGGTGTTCGTGACCCTGACCACCCGCTTTGGCTCCACCGACCAGACTGTGGATGTCCCGGGCCGTGGCGAAGCATGGGTGGTGCCTGACGGCGTTGCTCACTTTCTCGAACACAAGATGTTCGACATGCCTACGGGGGATGTGTTTGCGGACTTCGCCAAGCACGGGGCCGCCGCCAACGCTTTTACCAGCTTTGAGCAAACCACCTATCTCTTTTCCTGCACCGAGGACCTCACCGAGAACACCCGCATCTTGCTCGATTACGTACAGACTCCATACTTCACAGACGCAAGCGTCGAAAAGGAAAAAGGCATCATTGGCCAGGAGATCCGCATGTATGACGACAATCCAGATTGGCGGTGTTTTTTCGGCTTGCTCCAGTGTCTTTATCAGCGTCACCCGCTCCGGATTCCGATTGCTGGAACGATTGAAAGCATCGCTCAGATTGACACGGACCTGCTGTACCGCTGCTACGAAACCTTTTATCACCCGGGAAACATGTTGTTCTTTGCCGCCGGTGGGTTCGATCCGGCCGCGCTGTTGGAGGTTGTGCGTGAAAACCAGGCGGGCAAGGCGTTTCCAGATTGCCCCCGAGTTGAGCGCAATCTGCCAACGGAGCCGGTGGGCATTCGGCAAGGGCGGAATGTGGCTCAACTGGGGGTGAGCCAGGCTCGCTGCCTCATAGGTTGGAAGGACGGGCAGACAGGCTTGGCCGGTGCCGAGCTGTTGCGCCAGGAGCTGTTGACCGGTGTCATCCTGGACACCCTGTTCGGGCGGGGAAGCGATTTTTATCACCTCCTGCTCGATGAAGGATTGATTGATCAACATTTTTCCTGGGAATATGAGGCATCCAACAGCTACGGGTACACCTTGCTCGGGGGCAACACGACGGATGTGGACACGCTGGTGGGAAGAGTCGATGAGACGATTGAATCCGTCATCCGCAAGGGGTTATCCGCGGAAGCGTTTGAACGCAACGTGCGCAAAGCGATGGGCCGGTTTGTGCTTGGATTCGATTCCCCCAGCGGAATAGCCCGCAACTATACCGCGTATTGGGTGAAAGGAGTCGATTGGCTCGACTCCTTGGCGGTGTTGAACAGCCTGACACTGGAGGAGGCCCAGCAGCGGCTCGCCGAACACCTGGTGCCCGAGCTGCGCGCCGTGTCGGTGATTGAGCCCGTCTCTATTGCCACAGGCGCCTAAACGCCCCGCTGATTCGGGTCCCAAATCAATTTGTGCAGCTGCAGGCTCAGTTTCACGTCCGTAAGCTGGTGCGTCCGCATCCATTCCACCAGGCGGGAAGGCGGCATGGCGCCGAAGACAGGGCTGAACAGGACTTGACCCAACTCCACCCACTCGTTCAGGACGCGCAGTGCCGCCTGGAAATCCGCCTCGTCGGCGATGACAAACTTGATTTCATCCTGGGGCAGGAGCAGCTTGTAGTTGCCGCGTATCATGCGGGATTCTTCGCCGCTGGACGGCAGCTTGTAATCGAGAATGAAGCGTACTTTGTCCGCAGCCTCGGCGTGTCGTTCACGCAGGGCAGCAAACGGAGCGAGGTCCACGGCGCCGCCGGTCTCGATATGGATGTCCCGCACCATCGGGATTTCCGCCAACGCCTGCAGCAAGGCAAGCACCTTGTCGGTATACAACAGCGGTTCTCCGCCGGTGAGGCAGACGTAGTGGTTCCCGAGTTCTTCCACCTTCGTTACAATCTCGGCCACGGATGCGGTGAAAGCTGGCGCGTGGGGCGCATAGCTGTATGTGGTGTCGCACCAGCGGCAGCGCAGGTTGCAGTTGTATAAGCGCACGAAGGTGGTGGGGAATCCTGCCTTTGTCCCCTCTCCTTCGATGGTGGGAAAGATTTCGACCAAGGGCAGCTTGACCGAGTGCCATGTCTTGGCTTCCTGTTTGGACTCGTATGCCGCCTCACTGCCCATGGCTTTCCATCCACTCCCGCTTCAGGATGGCGCTGCTGGTCGGGGTTTCGTGCAGGCACAACTCTTCCAGGCGAATCCCACGTTTTTTCCACTCGCCTGCCTGCAAGTGGGCGTCCAATTGCTCCCACATCCATACAATCATGTTTTCCGCAGTGGTATTCATAGGCGGAAGGACCTCGTTCAGGTAGCGATGGTCCAATCGCCGGGCAATCGCACTCTCGTAGATGGCCTTCAGCTCCGCGAAGTCCATGCACAAACCCCGCTCATCCGGAACACCGCTGATTGTGACGGCCAGCCTGTAGGTGTGTCCGTGCAGGCTCTGACACTTGCCGTCATACAGGTGCAGATGGTGAGCTGCATCGAAGGTAAACTCTTTGCGCACGGCCACGCGCCTTTGGTGATATCGAAGCTGTTCGGGGTGAATATCTTCGTATAGTCGCTGTATCTTGCTCGGGATTTCGTAGTCCCCCATGGAAGCCACCTCTCTTGACAGCATCATGCCGCGAATCGGCAGCGGAGTCAAACCTGGATGGCCCTGAGCCCGGATTGCAGGTGCGAGGCGAATTTTCTATCATAGATTTAAGGGCTCATCGTCTTGTTCGCTGCCGCGGTGTCGGCAGGGCGCGTTTCTGTCGTGGGAGGCAGAAACGAGGAAAGAGCTCCATGGGAGGGTTGTGTGAACATTACATACGGTTTGGAAGAAACCCCGAGCGGGGCCGTTTTCATTTTGGCCAGCCTGCAGTGGTTGATGTTTATGGTGGCCAATGTCATCACGGTACCCATCGTTCTGGGCCACGCGTTTTCTCTGAGCGAAGCGCAGATTGCCCTGTTCACCACGCGCACCCTGTTCTTGTGCGGCCTTGTGAGTCTCGTGCAGGGCCTGTGGGGGCATCGCTATGCCATTCTTGAGGGGCCGGCCGGCATGTGGTGGGGCGTATTCTTGGTATTGATTCAGATGACCCACGAGATACACGGGTCCATCGCCGGGCTTCAAATGGACCTGGAGTTGGGTCTGATGGTCGCTGGCGTCCTGTACGTCGTGTTGGCCGCCACCGGTTGGCTGCAAAGGATTCAGGGCTGGTTCACACCGGCGGTGACCGGATGCTTCCTGGTCCTGCTGGCGATGCAGGTATCGCGTGACATCCTGGATGGCCTGCTGGGCATCGGGTTTCGCGGAAGCGCGGCCGTCCAACCGTTGGTGGCCGGGGTGTCTCTGTTGCTCATCGTCTTTACGCTTCTGCTGATGGTGAAGGGGAGAGGGCTGTGGAAGAACATGGCCGTCCTCATTGCGCTGGCGTCGGGCTGGCTGCTATACGGGGTTATCGGCTGGTTGGACATCCCCAGTCGCGCCGGCCAGGCTGCGTTCGCCTTACCCAGTGTGTTTCCCTGGGGTCGACCGGTGTTTCAAGCCAGCATCGTCATCACATGCGGACTCACAGCCCTGATTTTGCTGTCCAACCTCATCGCCAGCATTCAGGCGTTTGCCGGGGTGGCCGGAGAGCAGCCCGCCCCAGGGCGGTATCGGCGGGGGACGCTGGTCAGCGGCCTGGGCACCGCGCTCGCTGGCGTGCTTGGCACCGTCGGTGCGGTGCCGTTGACGGCAGCGGCCGGGCTGGTTTCGCTGACCGGGATTGCTTCACGGCTTCCGTTTTTGGTGGCCGCCGGGGCATTGACGCTCATGGGCTTGTTTCCCATCGTGGGCGAATATGCCGCCACTTTGCCGCCGCCGGTCGGTTACGCGGTCTTGTTCACGGTCTTTGTACAGCTTCTGGGCTACGGGCTGCGCGACATCAAACGATTGGCATTGGACGGGCGTGATCTATGGGTCGTCGGGTTGCCGCTGATGACCGGCGTGGGATTGTTGTTTGTTCCGGGAAGCGCGTGGGAGATGCTGCCGCCGGTCTTTGGCTATCTGCTTGGTAACGGCCTGATTGTCGGGGTTATCCTGGTTTTGTTGCTGGAGCACTGCGTGTTTCGGAGGGGCGGGAAAACAGCTCCCGCTTCCACAGTTGCCGGGCGGGATCGTCCGACAATCGATAGATAGGCAATCGGCGGGGCGAAGGAGGAAACGGCGTTGCAATTGAAGGCTACGCACATGATGGAGACCCTGGGCATCGAGGTCCAGGAATTGAACAAGGACCGGGTGGTCATGACCATGCCGGTGGACGACCGAACGCGTCAACCGTACGGGATGCTGCATGGCGGCGCATCGGTGGCGCTGGCCGAATCAGCGGCCAGTTTCGGGACCGCGCTGAATATCGACTTGGACCGGCAGATGGGCGTCGGCTTGGAGATCAACGCCAATCATCTCCGCCCCAAGCGGGATGGTGTTGTGACCGCAACGGCCGTGCCGGTTCATCGTGGCCGGACGACGATGATTTGGGACATTCGCATCACCGATGAACAGGGAAGACTGGTCTGCATCTCTCGCTGTACGGTGGCGATTGTCTCCCGAGATCGGTCGGTGAGCCAGGTGGGGGAGGGGCAATGAGGCACGTGAGCACCTTGCGTGTGCGGTTTTCCGATACGGACATGTTCGGGCATGTGAACAACGCCCGCTATTTCACATACATGGAGGAGGCGCGCGTGCGTTTCCTCGAGGAGGTTCTGGGGACCCCGGAATTGCCCGTCATTTTAGCCTCCGCCAAGGCAGATTTCCGCGGGCAGACCTTCTTTCGGGACCGCGTTCGGATTGAAACGTGGATCAGCCGGATCGGCGAGAAGAGCTTGGAGTTCTCCTACCGTATGACCCGGGATGCGACGGATGATCTCCTGTTTGAAGGGTCCACCGTTTTGGTCTGCTACGACTATGAGCGCATGCAGTCCATCCCCGTGCCGCAGGAGTGGCGAGACAAACTGACAGCCTTCCTGGAGCCAGCGGACGCGCAGACGGCGTAACAACTCAGGCAGAGGGAGGGGATTGTTCTGTTTCAACAAACAATTGTGGTGCGCTTTGGCGAGTGTGACGGATTGGGCCACGTGAACAATACGACGTATTTTACGTACATGGAGCATGCCCGGATGGACGTGTTCCGCCTGTTCAATCCAACCTTGTCCGTGGCGCAGTGGAACCTGATTGCCGCGTCTACCCGCTGCGATTTTCTTCAACAGGCCACCTATGCCCAGCCGCTCACCGTGTACACCTGGATTGGCCGGATTGGCAACCGCAGCTTCGATGTGGAACACGCCATTCAGGCCGAAGACGGGACATGGGTGGCGCGTGGACAGGCCACCCTGGTCACGTTTGACTACCAGCACAACCAGTCCCGGCCCTTGACCGAAGCAGAGAGGCAGGTGCTGCAACAGCACCTTGTCGGGCCGCAGGAGGCACCTGCCTTCCACACCCGCTGAGGCTTGCCCAATGGTTTGCCGCCTTGGGAGCGGGGGTGCATAGCCACGCCGGAACGCGCCCTGTTGGCGCCGGCGGCAGCTATGTCCGCGGCAACTCCAGGCGGCGTTCCAGAAACGCGTCGTGGGCCGCCTGCTCCCACTCGTCTTCCAGTGGTTGCAGCGCAATGGGCATGCCGGCGTAGTCCATCGCCAGCCGCAGGATGTGGTCGGCCAGTCGCGGATTCTTGGGCAGCAGGGGACCGTGGATATACGTGCCGATGACGTTTTGCCACCGCACGCCCTCCAGGCCGTCGCGGCCGTTGTTCCCATGCCCTTTTAGCACCTTGCCCAGGGGCTCATGCGCATGCTCCGTGCGGCCGCCGTGGTTCTCAAAGCCGACGATGGTGCCCAGTGTTTCCCCCGCGTCGATGGCGATGTTGCCGGTCAGTCGCGGGTGACCGGCGTGGGTGACGAGGTCCAGCAGTTCGAGCCCTTCCACCTTGCGGCCGTTCGGCAATTGGTAGTAATGTCCGAGCAGCTGGTAGCCGCCGCACACGGCCAGTACCGGCAAGCCGGCGGCTGCTGCGTGCCGCCAGTCCGACCGGTGCTTGACCAGGGTTTGTGCCACCAGTTCCTGTTCTCTGTCCGATCCGCCCCCAAGCAGGACCAAATGGTATTCCTCGAAGCGCGGCCGCTCGCCGGACAGCACGGGGATGACTTCAACGTCCACGCCGCGCCAGCGGCAGCGTTGCGTCAAGACACGGATATTGCCCTTGTCTGCGTACAGGTTGAGCAGGTCAGGATACAGATGTGCGATACGCAGTTTCATGGGAGTATCGGTTCACCCTTCGTTGCAAGCGTTCTGCCATCGGATACAGGGCCGTGTAGGTGCACAGCACATAGACGGGCGCATCCCCAAGCTGGCGGGCCAGCGACAGGCTCGTTTCCACCGCCTCGTCCAGGTCCGGTTTCACCTGCATCCGCTCCACAGGGTAGCCTGCGTATTTCAGCCGCAGGGCCATATCCTCGCCACGCAGCCCGGTGGTCACTACACCCAGGACGCGCCCGGCCTCGGCCAGCAGCTCGAAGTCTGCGTCCCACAACCAAGAAACGTCCCTTCCGTCGGCCGCGAGGTCGTTGATGGCAATCAACACCACCTTGGGCTCCGATTCGTGGCAAATGGCCTGAAGGACACTGTCGCATCCGGTCGGATTCTTGATCAAATTGAGGATAGACTCCGGATCCGTACAGAACACCTGCATGCGGCCCAGAGGGGGACGAAAAGCGTCCAGCCCCTGCTGAATCGGTCCGCGCCCGAGTCCACAGACCCGGGCCGCGGCGATGGCGCACAGGGCGTTGTATATATTGAACAATCCGCGCACAGGCAGGCGAAACCCGACGTCCGGCTGACCGGGTTCTTGGAGATGCAGCGTAGCCCCCTCGATGGTGGCGCGAAAGTCTGGATGCGGCCGGAAGAAATCACCCCGGGGACAGCGATACACGCCCAGTTGTCCGTAGAAGAAACCTTCATACTGCAAGCGCGCTCCGCACTCCAGGCAAAACGCGCCGTCGCGCATCTGCTCGCGCGGTTGCGCGTTCAAGTGACGCTCGTCCAAACCAAAGTACAGTACACGGCCGGGATGGCCCAACCCGATGCGGCGCGCGAGCGGATCGTCCCCATTGAGAATGAGGACCGCTTCCGTGGCCGCCAGGCCTTCCATGATTTTTTGCATCGTGCTGTCCAGCTCTCCGTAGCGATCGAGTTGATCCCGGAACACATTGGTCACCGCCGCGACGCGAATCGGGAAGCAGGACGCGACCAGCGGCAGAGTGGCTTCGTCAATCTCCAGCACTGCGGTCTTGGCCCGCAGGCGGCCCCGCCAATCTGTGTGTTTGATGAGCGCCGCCGCCAAACCCTGCCGCATGTTGGCTCCTTCCGCATTTGTGACAATGGGGCCTTCTTGCCTCATCATGCTGGCCAAAAGCGATGTGGTCGTGGTTTTGCCATTGGTGCCTGTGACGACGATGCAGCGCTCCAGCTGTCGCCCCAATTTCGCGAGCAGTTCCGGGGATACGCGAAGCGCCCACTTTCCCGGCAGGCTGGTTGCCCGGCGGCCGGCCAAGCGCAGGACGAGTTCTATCAGTTTTCCCACCCAGATTCCGAGCACGCTGCCCAACTCCTTGCACATCGACTCCAGGTTCGGACCGAAAGGGGGTGTCTTAGCCCGCCTGGCCGCTTTCTGGATTATACTATACCATGTGCCGGGAACGCGTCGACGACCTGTACGCGGGCGCCGGTGGAGCAAGAACGGAGGCGTGGCCATGTTCCAAGAAGTGAAAGTGGATGGCACTTCGAAACAAGCGTTCTACCAGGATGTGGTCCAGCAAGCCAAGCACCTATTGGCTGGGGAGAGCAATTGGATTGCCAACCTGAGCAATCTGTCGGCGCTGCTGAATCTGCACCTGCAAGATATCAACTGGGTTGGATTCTACCTGTGGAGCGAGCGCGACGGGGAGTTGGTGTTGGGGCCGTTTCAAGGCAAGCCCGCCTGCGTGCGCATCCCGCACGGGAAGGGGGTCTGCGGAACGGCGGCGGCGCAGCGGGAACCGGTGGTGGTGGAGGATGTCCACGCCTTTCCAGGACATATCGCCTGCGACGCCGCGTCTCGTTCGGAAGTGGTGGTGCCTATCATCCATCGGGGGCAGCTGCTGGGCGTCCTGGATGTCGACAGTCCCCTGGTTGGGCGCTTTGATGACCAGGATGCGGCGGGACTGGCACGGGTGGTGGAGGTGCTGCTGGAGACCGTGTCATGAGCGGGAGGCGTTGGCCGCGAATTTTGCGAGGAAGAAGGAGGAGTTGGCATGGAATTTTATGGGTATCGCCGTTGCTCCACGTGCCGGAACGCACATAAATACCTGAAGGAACACGGCATCGACGTGGAGTTTCGGGATCTGGTGGACAAGCCCCCGACGGCAGATCAGGTGCGCCGCTGGGTGAAGGAACTCGGTCAAGGGGTGGAGCCGTTTCTCAACCGACGCGGCACACGTTTTCGCGAGCTGGGCTTGAAGGACGCCCAGTTGACGGAGCAGGAGTGGGTGGACCGACTGACCAGCGATGGGAAGCTGTTCAAACGCCCCATCGTCATCGCGGACGGCGAGGTCGTCATCGGCTTTGACAAGGCGGCGTATGACCAGTTGATCGCCCGAAAGGCGACCGGGTGATAAGCGGTGGCGCGCCTGTTCATCGGCGTGGAGTTGGACGCGCCGGCGAAGGATGCGTTGCGCCGTTGGCAGGATAGGCTGCGGGCATGCGGAGTGACGGCGCGTTGGGCGCCCGCGCCCTTGCTGCACATGACGGTGTTGTTTCTCGGTGAGGTGCCAGAGGCCGACGTGGACACCATCGCGGCTGCATCCGCCCGGCTGCTGGCGGAGGAGGACGAGGCGGTGCTGACGGTCGATCGATTGGGCATGTTCTGGCACAATCGCATTTTATGGGCAGGCACGCCGGCCGCTTGCGAAGCCGAGTTCGCCCGGGTGCATCAACGCTTGGCGTCGCGGATGCGGGAGGACCTGGGTCTTGCCATCGCCGACCGGCCGTTTCAAGCCCACATCACTCTGGCGCGTGACCTTCACCGGCCGCTTCCGACAGACTGGCTCAGCCGCCCGGGTTTCCCCGATGCGGGCTTTCGCATGCCCGTGGCGGCGCTCGCCCTGTTTGCCTCCGAGCGTCTGCACGGACAGCTGGCGTATCGGGTGCGGGCACGGCTTCCCTTCGGCCGGCCTGCCGGCGGCCACTGATGAACGGGCCGCTATGCTCCGCCGCCGGTCGGCGGGAGGCCGTTATTTGCTCTCGCGTCCGCGGCGGCGTTTCTCCGCATACACCAACAGCCCCATCGCGTCCAAGATGATATCGATGTCGAGGACCCGGACGTCGCCGACGTTGTACCCCCGCTCGGCCAAGCCGTCTTGGACCCAGGCGCGCAGCGCCTCCATCACCGGCTCAAGCGTGATGCCTGGATAATACAACCTGTCTATCAAGTCGGCCATGGCCTGCGCCCCGCGCAGGGTTCCGGCTATCGCTTCTTCCTTGGGCGAGCGCCCGAAATGGGTGTGGTAAACCCATTGAAAAGGCACGTCGCGCAGCATTTTCATCGTGTTGTGAACGGCCTCGGGGTCAAAATCCACAGGGGAAGTGGAGGGCATCACCCACTCAAAGTCCCAGCCAGTGAACGACCTGCGGTAGCGTATGCCCACCGCGTCGCCGGCAAACAGCGCGTCTGACACCGGATCCAAAATGGTAAAGTGGTGTTTGGCGTGCCCGGGCGAGTCGAAGAAGGTGAGGGTGCGCCGGCCGATGTTCAACGTGTCGCCGTGCTCGCGGATGATGATGCGCTCCTCCGGGACGGCTTCAGGGCGACCAAACAGGCGTTCCACGTTCGATCCGTAGACCTCGCTCGCCCCCCGCCAGAGACGGGACGGCTCAGCCATGTGCCTGGCGCCGCGCGGATGGACGACAAGCTTGGCATTTACCGCTTTGGCCATCATTTGGCCAGCCCCGCCGGCGTGATCCAGGTGCACGTGGGTGACAATCACGTACGCCACCTGTTCCGGCTTCACGCCCAGTTCCTGCAATCCCTGCCACAGCCGCTCTTGGCAGTTGGCGGCTCCTGTCTCCACCACGGTAACCTGCTCGTCAAGGATGACGTAGGCCCCGGTTCGAGCGCGCAACCCTTGTTCCAACAGGTCAATCTGCCAGACGTCATGGCCCATGTCGACGAGATAAGCAGGACTTTCCATGCCGATTAGTCACGGTCCTTTCTGTTCGGCCTCCGACCCTTGCGCGGCTTGGACGAGTCCGATTGACTGCGGGTGCGCTCCCGCCAAGAAACAATCACTGGGTCGCGACGGCCCCGTTCCCGCTCTCTGTGACTGATGCTCGCGGCCATTTCCTGGCGGGAACGCCAGCTTTCGCGGTGCGGGGTCTCTCCCCGCAGACGCTTGGGGCGCAGCGGGGTCACGCTGGCGCCTCGGCTGCGGGTCCGAGGCGTGCCTGTGTACCCAGACGAAAAGGCTGGTGTCGTGCGCTCGCGGCGTTTCGACTGGGCGAGTTCGGCACGCGCTTCCTCGACCCAGATGACATCGGCGAGTTGGTCGGCGTCAGGCTCTTCGTCCAAGGTGTAGCGGGAAATGTTCAAGAGGATGCCCATCGCCGTCAAGTTGACCACCAAGGACGTGCCGCCGTAGCTGATGAACGGCAAGGGAACGCCAGTAACCGGCAGGATGCCGGTCACCGCGCCCAAATTGATAAACGCTTTAATCACGATCATGCTGGTCAGACCGACCGCCGTCAGAGCGGAAAAACGATTGGGGGCCTTGCGGGCGATGGAGAATCCCCGCCACGCCAACACCCCAAAGGCGACCAGCAGGGTGACGCCGCCGACAAATCCCCATTCCTCGACCAAGACAGGGAAAATGAAGTCCGCCTGCGGCACCGGGAGGTACCCGGTCTGGGCGATACCCATGCTGTAACCGCGGCCGAACCACCCGCCGCTGGCCATCGCTGTCCAGCCTTGCAGCACTTGGTAACCCGTGATGCCCGGGTCCGCGAACGGGTGTAACCACGCACTCATACGGTCGGATCGATAGGAGGACAGGTAGGCCGCGGCAAGCATCACCGGAATCGTGATCAGTCCCAGCACGAGCAACCGCCGCAGACGGACGCCCGACGCGAAGACGACCGACAGGCTGGTGGCCAACAGGGTGAGCGCGGTGCCCATGTCCGGTTCCGCCAACACCAGCAGGACTTCCAGCGCGATGACCATCAATGCGGGCCGTAAACCCAATCGAAAGTCGTCAAGGAGCACGACTTTCCGAGTAAAAAAGTATGCGAGGTAGATGACGCTGAGAACGATGGCGATCTCGGACGGTTGGATGTGAAAGGAGCCGCTGCCGAACCAACGACGGCTGCCGCCGGAGACGTGACCGATGCCGGGCACCAGCACCATCGCTAACAGCGCTAAGTTGAGCAGGAGCAGAAGCACCGCCTTGCGGTACCAGTGTTCGTAGTGCACCCAGTGCATGAGAACGCTGAGGATGATGAGGCCGATACCCGCCGCCGCCAGTTGGCGTATGGCCATGTTGGCGGCGGAGATGGGTGTCTTCGGGTGCGTCGCGCTATAGTGCAGAGCGGCCGGCATGCTGGCTGAAAAGATGGTGACCACGCCCACAGCGCAGAGCAGGACGATAGTGAAAAACAGGACGTAGTCCGGTTGATGGCGCTGGCTTTCCATGCGATCACCTTCTTCAGCCAGGAGTCGACAACGAGATTCCGACTTTGCTTGTTCGACACTGGCTGAAGAATTCCCTGCCGGCACAGGGAAGTGCTGATGTCCGAGATTGTGCCACATTGTCCCAGCCTCGGGGCTATCCGTTTCACCACCAGTGCAGGCCAATCGCTGTGATGCCAAGAATGGCGGCCAGCGGGATGGCGAGGTTCCAGCCCCCGCCCGGCATGCCGGGTCCACCACCCCAGGGGCCCGCAGGATACGGCCGATAGGTGGGTTTGTGCGCGGGCGGCGGGTGTTTGACCGCCCCCAGGATGATATGGTGTTTGCTGCAATGGATGACCACGCCGTGGAAGGTGCCGAAAATGGTCCGGCATTGCACCTGTTGCCCAAGCAACTTTCGTACCTGTCGATGCGTCACCATAAGCAACTACCCCTTTCCGCATTCGCCTGCAGTTTATGGGGCATTTGTCACTTCGGGCGCGGCGCATGCACAGATTGTTCACTGCAGGTCTCGACACGCTTCGCTATAATTGGGGGAGTGGTACTCCGGCAGGGTGAAGACGGAAACCCGCACAGAGGTCATGGATTTCGAATCGGGACAAAGGAGACCAACCATCTGCCATGCAAAAGTCGCTACGTCGAATGGACTGGATTTTAGTGGGGGTACTGGTGGCGCTGGCCGCTTGCAGCTGTGCGTCGCTGTATTCCTATGCGCTGGCAAGAAACTATCCGATTCATGGTCTGCGGGCCGAGTGGCTCAAGCAAGCCATTTTCGAGGCGCTGGGGCTCGTGATCATGGTGGTCACGGCCGTCTTTCTCGACTATCGGACGTTGCGCAAAGTGCGCTGGCCTTTGTATGCGTTGACTACCTTGTTGCTGCTGGTGGTGTTGAAAATGCCAGCGGTGAACGGCGCCCGGGCCTGGATTCCCCTGGGGGGCGGTTTTCAGCTGCAGCCCTCGGAGCTGGCCAAGGTAAGCATGATTGTTCTCGTGGCTAATTACATGTCCAAGGTGGAGGAGTCCGAGCATCCGCAGTACGGCCTGCGCCACGTGCCAGCGCTGGCCTTGATGCTGCTCGTCCCGTTTGCGTTGACGATCATAGAGCCGGCTTTGGGTCAGGCGCTCGTCATGTTTGCTATTTTCATGACTATGTACATAATTTTTACCAATCGTACGTACCTGACGTTGCTCACGCTGGCCTTGTTGGGCTTGGTGGTCGTCTGTGGCATTGGGCTTGAGCACCCCACGCAATCTGCGCATTTTGTCAACAACGTCTTGGTCAAGCATCATCTGCTGCAAAGCTACCAGGCAGACAGGATTCTCACCTGGTTAGATCCGAACTACGACTTGCAGCATACCGGCTACAACGTGCACTGGGCGCAAATCGCCATTGGCAGCGGCCAGGTGTTTGGCGAAGGTTGGCTGAATGGCACCATGACCGGCAATGTCCCGAATCAGGATACGGACTATATCTTTTCCCTGATTGGTGACGAGTTCGGCTTTGTCGGCGGCAGCGTACTGGTGTTTTTGTTCCTTATTCTTGTATATCGGTTGGTGAAGGTGGCGGCCAGCGCACAGGACCCGTTCGGCGTGTATGTGGCCATCGGGTTTGTGGGCATGTTCGCCTTCCAGGTGTTCGAGAACATCGGCATGGACGTATACCTCAGCCCGTCCACCGGCATCACGCTGCCGTTCATCAGCTATGGTGGTACTTCCGTGCTGGTCAACTATCTGTGCGTGGGCATAGTCTTAAGCATCTCCCTGCGACAAAAGCGGCTGCGGTTTGCCTGACAGGCGTCGGTCGGACATGAGACCAGGCACTGCCGGACATACTACCTTCACCTTCCCTTGGCTGGGAAGCGGACGCAGGTTGCAGCGGGAGGGAGAGGGAGTGTTGCAGGTCCGCGGCGTGCCGATGCGGGAAATCCATGGGCTTCCTTACACGGTGCATCAGATTGGCGAAGGGCAGTGGCAGATTGTCATCGAGAACTGCCCGCGCTATCCCAGCGGCTACAGGTTCCACCGGGTCTATCATTCGCAGCGGGAGGCGCTGCAATCGCTGGCAAACTGGCCGGATCACCGTGACAATCCGCGTGTGGCCGGCGATGACACCGGCGTTATAGCCTGGCTGGCGGATGAAACCGCCCATACCGAGGCCAGCCACGCGGGTGATGGACCATCCTGATTGGACGCGTTGGACGCGGCGAGGCTTCCCGGGCCGCGTCCACACCCTTCATCTAGCGATTTGGGTCTTGCCAGCCTTCCCCCAGTTGGGAGTTCCTGCGGAATCTATCCACCAACTCAATCAGCCAGAGATGGTGATACGGCTCCTGGTACAGGACCGGTTCAATCCGTCGGTCTTCCGGTCCAATCTTGTACATCCACACCGTGGCCTGCGAATCCAGCCCTTCGTGCGTGCGAATGCCCATGTGAATGGAATCGCGGTACCCGTTCTTATAGGCGATAACCGTCAGTTGACCGTGCAGTTCCGCCACCAGCGGCCGAAAGCGCGGATTGCGTATGACGGGCGCATCAAACCACGGGGTATATCCGTTTGCGCCTGTGCGCAGCCTTTGCTCCGTTTCTACCAGGACCACCTCAGCGCCGGGCAGCGGCTGCAGGGTCCGGCCGTCGATGACGCGTACACGCAGGCGTGCAGTCGGCCATGGGGCGTACGGATCCAATCGCTCTCCCGATGACGCGCCTGGTTGTTGCACGGGGAGACTGTGTGGACCTGGATCAGCCTGTGCCGTGGCCTGAGCGGTGATGTGTGGTGTCAATACGGCGGAGATCACGCATGCAGCCGTAATGCTGCGGGCAACAGCTAGAAACAAACGTCGCTGCGGCTTCATCAGGGTCATCCTCCTTCCCTATGTCTGGACTTGCCGTAACGCGCGTTGTTCGTAATAGAACTGCAGAATCTGGATGTAATTGCGGCCGCGTTGGGCCCAGTATTGGCTACCCCATTGGGCCATCTTCTGGGCGTTGCGGTATTGCCAGTTGGGATCGTTCGGGATACCGGCGCGATAGTTGAGCTCGATAATCTCACCGTTCGGCTTGACGTAGGCATAGCGGCGGATGGATGCGACCGCGCGGTCGGTGACCGGCTGCCGCGATAAATAGCGGAAGGTCTGAAAGTTCGTGGTATTGTCCACATCAAACGTGAAGCCGTCAATAGTAATCGGGTGCAGATGATGGTACCAGGCAAACATTTTTATGGCTATCGCGCCCGCTTTCAACGACTCGGCGTGCCAGGACGGCATCCATTCGTTGGGCAGGACGTCTTGACAGTATTCGTAAAACGGCACGCTTTGCACCCAAACAATGCGTCCCCGCGGGTCCGGTTCTCCATTCGGGTTGTTCTCACGAATGGCCACCCGGATTGTGGCTGGTTCCTGGGTGTTGTCCACAGTCGGAGCGGCGTACGCGGCTGTGGGACTGATGATGCCGAGAGCCACGGCGGCGGAGACAAAGACCCTGAACTTGCTCATCCAACCATCCCCTGCTTTCCTCTTGGCTGTTCTTTACAGTTCCCCGAAGTCCGGTGAACATACATGAAGTCACAGGTATCCAGAAGGTGTGGCGCAACGGCCGGAGCAGGGGTACAATGCATGGGGAATCCCATAGTTGGACCGTGATTGTGGAGGTGGCACAGATGGAACTGCTGCGGTTGACAAGTCGTCCGAAGCCGAGCGCGGACAACCAGATGCGCGGGATGTCAGCCGTGATTGTCGATGGGGATAGGGTCTTCGTGGACAACGGTGCCATCCACGCCAAGAGCGGAATCGAGCGGGGCATTCGCTTTGTCAATAACCGGGACGAGGTCCCCAATCCACGACGGGCCTGGATTTGCTGGGTGACTTTGCACCGTTTCGACGCTCCCGATGGCCAGGGAAAGGTCCAAGGGTATTACGGCTTGCAGGCATTTCCGATAGACATTGACGGGGAAGCGAAGGTTGGGTACAAATCATTGGCGGAATCCGTGAACAAGATGGACTACGCGGTCAAAGGCCGGGTTGACATTCGCAACATGCCAGAGAAGGATCGCATCCGCCTGCGGGATTTTCTGAAAGGTCTGCGCCCGGATTTATGGCAGGCAGCCAGCCCGGAGTTTCTGTCCGCCTTTGCGGGCGGCGAGACGGAGGGTGAATCGGGCGCAGGCAGCGCGAGCAACTCGTGATTATCCATCAGCAACGTGTTGGGGGGGAAATCGATTGACGGACATCGGCGCAGCGGTGGCCTCTGTCAAGGACACACCCGAGTCGCGGGCAGGGCGTCTCGACCAAGACCAGACACCACTGTTTGATGCGTTGTTGGAGCATATCCAGAGGCACCCAGTTCAGTTTCATATTCCAGGTCACAAGCAAGGACGCGGCATGGAATCGCGGTTTCAGCAGTTTCTTGGAGAACGCGCCTTGTCCTTGGACCTGATCAATATCGCGCCGTTGGACGACCTCCATCACCCGACAGGCGCAATTCGCCAAGCGCAGGAGCTGGCCGCCGAGGCGTTTGGGGCCGACGCGACATTCTTTTCGGTACAAGGCACGAGTACGGCCATCATGACCATGGTTTTATCCGTGGTTGGCCCAGGAGACGTGATCTTGGTGCCGCGCAACGTGCACAAGTCCGTCCTGACCGCCATCATGCTGGCCGACGCGCGGCCGGTGTTCTTGGCTCCCGAGGTCGACGCCGACTTGGGTATCGCGCACGGGGTGTCGGTGGAAACTGTGGAGCAGGCGCTGGTCAATCATCCGGAGGCCAAGGCGCTCCTGGTCATCAATCCGACTTATTTTGGCGTGGCGGCAGACCTCGTGCGGATTGTGGAGCTGGCGCATGAACGGGGCATTCCTGTGCTGGTCGACGAGGCGCACGGTGTGCACGTACACTTTCACGAGAGCCTTCCTCCCTCGGCCATGCAGGCGGGGGCGGACATGGCCGCCACCAGCGTGCACAAGCTGGGTGGATCGATGACCCAGTCGAGTGTGCTCAATGTCCGCGAGGGCCTGGTAGACCCCAGGCACGTGCAGGTGATCTTCAGCATGTTGACAACAACTTCCACTTCCTACTTGCTGCTGGCCTCCTTGGATGCGGCACGCAAACAGCTGGCCCTGCACGGACGCGAACGGGTGGAGCGCGCTCTACAGCTTGCTCGTTACGCGCGGCGGCGGTTGGCCGGAATCCCTGGGGTCTACTGTGTCGGCGGAGAGATCTTGCGCGGCAGCGCGACCTATGCGATGGATCCCACAAAATTGACCATCTGCGTCAAGGACCTGGGCCTGCGCGGCTATGATGTGGAGCGCATGCTGCGCGAACAGTTCAATATTGAAGTGGAACTGAGCGACCTGTATAACATCCTGTGTATCATATCCTGGGGTGACACGGAGGAGGACATCGACAAGTTGGTGGATGCCCTGTCACAGATTGCCCAAGGGTGCAGCCAGAAGCCGCATTCAGCTCTCAAGGTTCAGGTGCCTTCGCTGCCGCAATTGAAAATGTCTCCGCGGGCCGCGTTTTACGCGCCGACCGAGGTGGTTCCACTGGCTGAGGCGGTCGGACGGACGATTGCCGAGATGATCATGGTGTATCCGCCGGGGATCCCGGTGTTGTTGCCCGGTGAGGTGATCACGCAGGACAACATCGACTATATTGAAGAAAACCTGAGGGCGGGGCTGCCGGTCCAAGGCCCGGATGACCCGGAGATCCGGTTCATCAAAGTCGTGCGGGAGGTGTAAGCTCGATGGCCGATGTACAGGTCGGGGATGTGGCTCCCGATTTTACCCTTCCTTCCCATACCGGGGAGTCGGTCACGCTGTCGAATCTGAGAGGGAAAAAGGTTGTCTTGTTTTTCTATCCGAAGGATCAGACACCTGGTTGCACGCAGGAGGCGTGTTCGTTCCGCGACCTGGCCACGGAGTTTGCGGCCGCTGGCGCCGCCGTGTACGGCATCTCCCGGGATTCGCTGCGTTCCCATGAGCGCTTCGCGGAAAAGCATGCGCTGCCGATGCCGCTCTTGTCGGACGCAGATGGCGCGGTGTGCGCAGCCTATGGCGTGCTGAAGGAAAAGCACATGTTTGGCAAGAAGGTGTTTGGCATCGAGCGCACCACCTTCGTCATCGACAGCGACGGGCGCATCGCCAAGGTGTACCCGAAGGTGAAGGTGGACGGGCATGCGGACGAGGTTCTCGCTTTCGTCCGCGAATTGGGGGTATAATGGGGGCGACAGGGAGGTATGCAGTCATGGTGACCTTGACGGATGCCGCTGTGGGCAAGCTGCGTGAGTTGATGGCGGACACGGGGCCGGACGAGCACACCCTGCGCATTTTCGTGAAGCCCGGCGGGTGCACAGGATTCAGCTATGGGATGGCGCTGGATCAACCTCAGCCGAACGACTTGGTGTATGAGATTCAGGGCATTCAGGTGGCCGTCGACAAAGACAGTGCACGCCTCATTGACGGCTCCCAGGTGGATTTCGTTGATGACTTTAGCGGACAAGGATTTCGGATTGAAAACCCGAATGCGACTTCGATTTGCGGTTGTGGCTCCAGCTTCCGGACTGCCACAGAGGCGGGGCAGCCTGGCAGTTGTGCCTGACGACCGCATTCAGGGCCCGGTTTACGGGCCTTTTTTTCATCGGGGGGTGGACGCGCCTGTCTCGGTTTGTGAAGGTGTTGAAAGATCCGGTCCACGACGAAATCCTCGTCGAAGACCCGTGGATTTGGCGGCTCATCAATACCGCGGCGGTGCAGCGGCTGCGCCGCATCCGGCAGCTCGGCACATCCTATTTGACGTTTCACGGTGCCGAACACAGCCGCTTCACCCACTCGCTGGGCGCGTACGAAACCATGCGCCGGGTCCTGCGGTACCTGCAGGAGGAATGCGGTTGGCCGGGCGAGGAGCGTGACCGGAAACTCGCCTTGGCCGCCGCTTTGCTCCATGACATCGGGCATGGCCCGTTCTCGCACACTTTTGAAACCATTTTTCCGGTGCATCATGAGCATTGGACGCGCCGCATTCTGCTGGAGGACCCGGAGCTGCAGTCGGTGCTGTCCAGCGTCGATACCCAGTTTGCGAATGACCTTGTGGGCATCCTGCAAAAATCGGGGCAGCACGCGTATATCCAGCAGCTTATTAGCAGCCAGTTGGACGTGGACAGGATGGATTATCTGTTGCGGGACGCACTTATGACGGGGGTTTCCTACGGGCGTTTTGAGCTGGCTCGATTGATTCGTTCCTTGACGCTGCGGGACGGGCAGGTGTTGTTGAAGGCGAGTGGGCTGCACACTGCCGAGCAATACATTTTTGCCCGCTATTTTATGTACACCCAGGTCTATCTGCACCCGGTGACTGTGGGTAGTGATGTGCTGGTGGGGCAAATTTTACGCCGGGCTTCGGAGCTGTGGCAGGAGGGCCGGTTGGCGGACATCCCGCGGGAGTTTATCGTTCTGCTCGGGGAAGGGGAACAGGAGGTTTCGGTCGCCGATTACATGGCCATGGACGAATCGACGCTGCTGTACGCCTTTCGTCTGTGGTCCCATGCGGACGACGTCATCCTGGCGGACTTGTCCAGCCGGTTTTTGAACCGTCAGTTGTTCGCGGCGGTGGTACGCAGCGAGCCGACGCCCGAACAGTGGGCGGCGCTGCGGACGGCGGCGCGCGCTTTGGGATTTCACCCCGACTATTATATTTGCGGCAGACAATCGGCCGTCGCTGGATACCTCTATCCTGGCGAGGGCATTGCCCTCCTGGAACCGACCGGGGCGGTGACCGAGCTGAGCCGGCAGTCGCGCATCGTCCGTTCCCTGGTTCCAGATATGGAATATCGATTGTTTTTACCGAAAGAGATGATAGGGGGACAGGACCCGATGTGCATGCGGGTGCGGTCCATCCTGGGTCTGGACATGCCGACCTGAGACGTTCTGCCTGGGTGTGGAGCAAATCCGACCATCACGGTCGATGTCCCGTCTGGCGAGCGGAGTGTCGACGGGCAGTCCTACTGCGGCCGAACCAGTACCAGAGCACGCAAGCGATGAGCACCACGGCACCGAGGACGGTCAACGGCTTGAGGTAGGTGTCCACGAGTTCCCAATGTTTGCCGAGCTGGTATCCGAACACGGTGAGCGCTGTGTTCCAGATGCAAGACCCGATGGCGGAAAATACGAAGAACCGTGCCAACGGCATGCGTCCGATGCCAGCCGGCAGCGAGATGAAGGTGCGCACGCCGGGGAGTACCCGCCCGACAAAGACGGACAGGTTTCCGTGCCGGGCAAACCACCTTTCTGCCCGCTGGAGATGACTCTCACTGAGCAGAATGTAGCGGCCCCACCTGAGGATCAACGCTCGGCCTCCATGGGCGCCGATGATGTAAGCCAGCCAACTGCCGATTAGGTTGGCGAGGGTCGCGATGGCGATGACGCCCATGAGCGGCAGGTGGCCTCTGTAGACAAGGTACCCGGCGAAGGACATGACGACTTCGCTGGAAATGGGAATGCACAGACTTTCCAGGGTCATGAGGACGAAAATGGCGGACAAGCCGTAGTGGGTTACGAAACCGTCAAGTTGTGAGATCATCCGGCGCCTCCTCTAAATCGTGCTCGTGCGTGGTAACGTTGTCCAAGGCCCTCTGTCCTTAAGCATACCGGGAACGGGAGTCGAGCGTTTCGGCACCATCATACATGAATGAAACAAAACTGTGAAAGATGAGGACGGGGCGGGGGCAGGGTGTGGCCCGCGTTCGTTGACAGCGAGGCCGAATCCCCGCAAAATGAGGTAGCGTGGGTCATCCTACAGGAAAGCTGAGGGATAAGACCGTGTCCCTGGTGCACATTCTATTGAATACTTTGTACTTATTGATGCAGCTGTTCACGGGCGTTATTGGCGTATATCAAATCCTGACTTCATTGTTTGGTGTGTGGCATCGCAAGCGGCCCATTACGTTTCATCCGCAGAAGCGCTTTGCGGTTATCATTCCGGCCCACAATGAAGAGCGTGTGATAGGCCCACTCGTCGATAGCTTAATGGATCAAGACTACCCTCGGCGGTTGGTTGACATACATGTGATAGCGGATCATTGTACGGATCACACCCGTGAGGTCGCGGAGCGGCATGGAGCCCTGGTGCATGTCCGGCACCACGAAGAGAATCGAGGCAAGGGATACGCGATTGAATGGATGTTGGAACGGTTGTGGGAAGGGCCTGTTCAATATGATGCGGTTGTGATGGTCGATGCCGATAATCTGGTGGCCCGCGACTTTTTGCGCCGCATGAACCAGCGGTTGTGTGAGGGCCATAAGGTGATTCAGGGTTATTTAGGGGTGAAGAATCCGTTTGACACATGGGTCAGCGTGTCCATGGCCATCTCCTACTGGTTCAGCAACCGGATGTGGCAGAATGCCCGCCAAAACCTGGGACTTTCCTGTTCGCTGGGGGGGACGGGGCTGTGTATCGACGTAGGTCTGCTACGCGAGATGGGTTGGGGAGCCACCGGCTTGACCGAGGATTTGGAATTCGGCGTACGCTGCGTGGAGCGTGGCATTCTGCCCATATGGGATCACGATGCCAAGGTGTACGACGAAAAGCCCACAACGATTCTTGCTTCCGCAAGGCAGCGGCTGCGGTGGATGCAGGGCCACTTTCATTGCGCACGCCAGCACATGTGGCCGTTGATTAAGGCGGGTATTCGTGAGCGCAACTTTGCGAAGATTGACGCGGGTATCTATTTGTTCCAGCCCATGCGGTTTCTCATCCTGTTTTTGACATCACTGATGATGTTGTTGCAGATCACGCCGCATACCACGCCGTTGTCCCATGTGACGTCTTTGCTGCCCACTCAGTTTTGGGTCGGCGTGAACGTGTTTCTGTACCTGCAGATGCCTTTGGCCCTGCTGCTGGAACGGGTCAATTGGCGGGCTTATTTTGGTCTCATCATCCTGCCGTTCTTTCTGTGGACGTGGGGTCCCGTGGTTCTACAAGCCTATTTCACCAAAGGCAACCGAAAATGGGCACATACGATTCACAAACGGGCTATTCGCCTGGATCAACTGCGCAGCCGCTGATGCGTCACGCGCTTGAGGGTACCGCCGGACGAAACTACAGTGCTGCTCTGTGCATGCGCAAAAGAGCTTCCCGTATCGGCATCCCGGCCGTGATGCCGAGCGATTCGGCCGCCTGCGTGCACGATTCCACCTGCCCATGCAGCAGTTCATCCAGCGTGCGTACGCCGATGGCTCTCGCTGCCACGATGTTCCGGGACGCGAGTCGCTCGCGCAGCAAACGTATGTCCAAGGCCCCACACATCACGTATCCTTGTTCGCATTGGATAACCAGCAGGTTGGTCTTTGGCAGTTGGACCTCAATCTGTATAAAGGCGCAGTCGTCTAGGAACAGCGGGGCCACGTGTATCAAGTCGCTCTACCTCCTGCCTGGCGGACTTCGTCAATCGGTGAGGCATTGTTATGATATGGGGAAATCGTCTCCGTGGTGCATGGGTCATCACTTCACGGCGGTCGTAGCGGGCGACGCGGTGTGGTAGGATGATGGTAGGTGTCCGTCCGGGCGCCGGTGTGGGGAGGACGAATCAGATGACGATTCAGATTGAGTAAAACGGCGCGCATCGACATGGTTCGAGCCGTGTGCGGCGAGCATGGGGTATCCGGCTTTGAACAAAACGTGCGCATCCAGACCCGCAAGGGCGAGCGCCGGGGTCTATGGGCTCCAAGCCTCCGCACGCCTTGGTAGAACTGGTGAAACGCCTGGACAAAGCGACAGAGGGATTGATTCAAAACGATTGAGTTGAGGCTATGAGCGAGAATATACAAAACTTCCTAATTGGATTATGGCAGAATGCTCCGTTGATGGCGGCCATCAGCGCAATCGTGTTGGCCCAGGCGCTGAAGGTTCCGATAGAGTATCTGCAGCACCGGCAGTGGAACTTGCACAAGGCTGTGGACGCGGGAGGCATGCCCAGTGCCCACGCTGCCGGCGTGGCAGCCTTGACCACCACGTTGGCCTATGTGGTGGGGCCGTCCTCACCTGTGTTCGCAACGGCGGTCGTGTTCACCGCAATTGTCATGTACGATGCCGGTGGCATCCGCCGCCACGCGGGTGAACACGCGGTGCTGTTGAATCGCCTGGCGATGGAGATTGCCCGCTCGGGGATCAACCTGGAACCTTCTGCGACGTCCGAAGGTGAGCGGCTGAAGGAAATCCTGGGTCATGAACCCCGTGAGGTTCTGGTGGGTGCAGCCATCGGCGTGGTCATAGGGATTGTGTTTGGCAAGTGGTGGTAAGGCCGTTTTGGCGTTCTTTCGTTGCGCGCCCGTCTAGGCCTGTCGGTGGATTTTGTCGAGTAATTCCTGCAATGCTTCATGGGCCGACGGCAGCACGCGGCTTCCATACACCACCAGACGCCCGCCCTCGCGTGGCATTCCGATGGCGTAGTAGGTTCCGTCTTGGTTGGCGAACAATTCAATGTCGTAGATGTTGTCCGCTGTCGTGTATTCGTACGATTCCTTGCGCCGCAGGAATGTGTTATCGGGTACAGCGACGGAGCGGAATGCCTCATCCGGGATGGGTGTCATGACTGTTCTCCTCCTCGGTGAGAGTGTGGATGAAGCGCTGCGTCCAGCGGCGACAACCTCTGGCAGCGCCGCCTCCTCGTGATCACGAAAGGAAGCGATGGCCGTGCCGCACACAGATCCAACCTGGCGCCAGGCCGCCGGGCTCCGACTGGACAGCCCCTCTGTGAGAAGTCCACATTCGGTGTTGGTCTTCCCAGTGTACCAGGGCTCCATAGTCTGGGTTCAGCACCCGCAGCGGGGCTGGGAGGTGCCGGGCGGCAAGTGTGAACCGGGCGAGTCTGCCGATGCGGCGGCTCGGCGCGAGACGTGGGAAGAATCTGGAGCGGTCATCGAGAAATTGACTTGGTTGGCCGAGTACCAAATCCCACAACCGACCGGAGGTCCGTGGTACAAATGGGTCTATTGGGCTGAGGTCCGCCAGTGGCGAGCCAGACCGGATACCAGCGAGACGATGGCGGTGCGGCTGGGCAAGCTGCCCGAGCCTCAGCGGCTCCGGCGAGACCGAGCCGTCAGTCCCGTCTTGAAGGACTGTGTGTATACACAGTTATTTCCGCTTCTCAGAGCCCGTCTCATCACTTATGAGTCCGATTTGACAGACCCTCGCGGGGCCTCGCACCCTGGCTTATCGGAGAAAACAGGGCGGGCGGATGAATAGACGCCCACCCTGCCTGCCGCATCACGGTCACGCGAACTGCTTCAACGCATTCTGGAAAATCTCTTCGCTCAGGGCGAGCTCCTCCTCGACCAACGCCTGCTCAGGGTAGCCCGGGATCTGATCCTCGTAAGGCACCCGCGAGTCATCCCGGTAAATCAATCCCGTGGCCAATCCTCCCGTCTTCACGACCATCTGCATGGCTGCCGCGCGGTCGGTCGGATCGTAATCCGGCACCTGGTCGAGGTTGTACACATGCTCGCGGAACCAGTCGTAGGTGTTGATCTTGTTGTACGTGACGCAGGGGCTGAATACGTTGACCAAGGCAAATCCCCGGTATTGAATCGCCTGTTCAATCAGTTGAACCAATTGATTCACGTCGCTGGAAAAGCCCTGCGCCAAAAATCCGATACCGGCGCCCAGCGCCACCTGCGTGGGGATGATGGCGTTCTCGATGTTGCCCTGCGGGGTCGTCTTCGCCTCAAAGCCGTGCGCACTGGTGGGGGAGTGCTGCCCCTTGGTCAACCCGTAGATCTGGTTGTCCATGACAATGTAGGTGATGTCCATGTTGCGGCGGACGGCATGCATGAAGTGGTTGAGGCCGATGCCAAACCCGTCGCCGTCGCCGCCGGCGGCGATGACCGTCAGATGGCGGTTGGCGAGCTTGAGTCCTTGCGCCGCGGGCAGGGCCCGCCCATGCACGCCGTGGAATCCGTAGGTGTTGATGTATCCGGAGATACGCCCCGAGCAGCCGATGCCGGATACAATCGCCACCTCATGCGGCTCCTTGCCCAGGCCCGCCAGGGCGCGCTGTATGGATGCTTGCACAGAAAAATCGCCGCATCCCGGGCACCAGTTGGGCCGGACGTTGTTACGGAAGTCTTTTACCGTTGCCACTTCAGTTCATCTCCTTGCAGAATTCGTAGATCTCCACCGGTAGAATGGCCTGTCCGTTGTACTTGAGAAAGCTTTGCGCATGCGGGCAGTCCACTCCGAAGAAGGACATGAGGTGGCGAAGCTGCGCTGTCGCGTTGTTCTCAACCACCACGACCTGCTTGGCGCCGGATAAGGCTTCCTGAAGCTGGCGCTTCGGGAACGGGAGGATGGCGTGGATGTGCACATGTGCCACCTTAAGTCCGTCCCGCTGCAGCCACTCCTTGGCCTCGGCAATCGCCCCGATGTTCGATCCGATGCCCACAATGGCGATGTCCGGGGATTCGTCACCGGTCCTCACGACACTGTCTTCGATTTCTACACCCTGCAACTTGCGCATGCGCTTCTCCATCATCTGTTTGCGGTTGCCGGCCGTCTCGTTCGGGCGTCCTGTCTCCATGTGTTCCACGCCTGTAACATGGTGCAGGCCGCCTTTGGTGCCTGGGAACACACGCTTGGACACACCGCTGTCGGTCAATCGATAGCGGGGAAACTCGCCACCCGCGGCGGCTGCCAGGTCTGCTTCATCGGCCACCGCGCCGCGGTCGATGACCACGTCCTCCAGGCGCAGCGGCTCGGTCGTCTGTTTGCTCAGGGACAGCTGCAGGTCCGTCATGATGATGACGGGGCATTGATACCGTTCCGCGAGGTTGAACGCCTTGCCGACGACGGTGAAACACTCTTCGGTGGTCGCGGGATTGAGGACAATTTTCGGGATTTCCCCGTGTGTGCCAAACAACGCGGCCAACATATCGGATTGCTCCTGCTTGGTCGGCAGGCCCGTGGACGGTCCACCGCGCTGCGTGTCAATGATGACGACCGGGGTTTCCGTCATCCCGGCCAGGCCTATCGCCTCCATCATCAAGGACAGACCGGGGCCGGCCGTGCAGGTCAAAGCCCGAGCCCCGCCATAGGCGGCTCCAATGGTCATGTTGATGGCCGCAATCTCATCCTCTGTTTGAACGACCACACCGCCCACCTTCGGGAACTGTTTAATCAGATACTCCATGACATCGGAAGCCGGTGTGATGGGATAGGCCGGCATCACGCGCGCTCCCGCCGCCAAGGCGCCAAGCCCGAGCGCCTCGTTGCCCATCATGAACAGTCGCCTCGTACCATCCGCCGGACGCAGGGCAAACTCGGGGTCAGCACCACCCAATTCCTTCATATGATTAAATCCGCGGGAGATGGCCTCCATGTTTTGATCGACGATCCGCTGGCCTTTGCGCAGGAACCGCTCTTCCACCACTTCCCGAAAGATCTCGATGGGCAGACCGAGCAGACAGGCGGAAGCCCCAAGAGAGACCATGTTCTTCATGATCGCCGATCCGCATTCTTCAGCTATCTTGGTTAACGGGATGGAGAACAACCGCACGTGATCCGGGGCAGTGGGATTGAATTTGCTGTCGGCGATCACGACGCCGCCTTGTCGCACCTCGTGGGCGTTCACGTCAATGCTCTCCTGGTCGAATGCCAACAAAACGTCGGTATAATCGGCTATCGCCCGATATTGTTTGAGGCTGACGCGGACCTTGTCGTTGGAATGACCGCCTTTGATGCGAGACGAAAAATGACGGAATGAATACACATAATACCCCTGGCGGTTTAGCGCAATGGCGAACGTCTCGCCGGTACTCTCCACGCCTTCTCCTTGTTGACCGCCAACTTTCCACGAAAGTTGCTCCAACATTTTGTCTTTCACTCCTCCAGACTGACTCTGCCTTCCACCTTCATGGTGCATCCCGACGGCGTGGCAAAAACCCATGACCTCACGCGCACACTCTACAACCGACTGCGTCCACGCTTTGAGGCAGCCGATCCGCTTGCGCGGCTCCCGAGATCATGGGTACGATACAGAATGGGTCTTGCGACCATCATCAGTCACGACCTCTATGGACTCCCGGCAGAGGTGGCACAATCCTGGTATTCGTTCGCCCACTATCGCTATTATACTGTAACGGCAGTCCTGAGAAAACTGATATGGATGGAACTTCTGGAGGATCGGCATAGACTGGATGATGCCGTGGCGTCCACCGCCGCGGGATACAGGAGCGGAGGGATACGCAGTGTTTCTTACGGATGCATCGCTGGCTCGGATTGAGCAGTGTCTGCAAGCGGTGGCAGAACGCGCCCAATGGCTCGAGCAGTTGTCCGAACGGCCGGCGGGCTGGAGTGAACAGCCGGAGACGCGGTGGGCCGCGGAGCGGGCCCTGCATGTGGGGATAGAATGCGTGACCGACGCCGCCAATGAGTTGATTGACGCGTTGGTCATGCGGGAACCGGGCGGATATGCGGACATCCTGCGTGTATTGATAGAAGAGGGGGTGCTCAAGCGGGAATGGTTTGAGCGCTTCACCGGTGCCTTGGACCTGCGGCAAGAGCTGGTCCGCCATTATCTTGTCCTGGAGCCGCAGCGAGTGGAGCAGGCAGCGCGGGAGTACAGCCCGATGCTGCTTGAGTACGTCGAGCAGATGCGAGCCTATATAACACGCGAACGAGGCCTGTGAGGGAATATGCCTTATCCCGATTTGATGTTTGTAGGCGGCAGTATGTACACGCGCACATGGCGGCGCACCCCAAAACGGACCGCTTCTTGGGTGGATGGCAGCAGGACGTCGATGTGTCGGCCGCGTATGGCTCCTCCCGTATCTTCGGCGACGCGCCAGCCAATCCCCTCGATGTACACATAACTCCCTATCGGGATCACGGACGGATCGACGGCAATCGTCCGGAATGCCGCCGCCCGGGTGCCGCTGGCGGTGATGCCAAAGCCGCGTGTTCCCGGACGCTTCCCGGTCGACGCCGGGTCCAGAGCGTAGGCGGTCAAAATGAAATTGTCCAGTGTCTGATGTGGGGTGGAATCGACGTCAGTGTCCCGGATGGACGCAAACGCCGCCACGGCCGCCTCGACGTTGCGGCGTTCCGCGTATGGATGGGCCTGCGCCTCTGTCGCCCGGCCCCAGCCCACCATGCCTGCAACCACCGTTGCCACGAGCATCATAGCACGCAGTCTCGGTCGTATCATGGCCGGTAGCATAGCCGCCCGCGATGGCATTTATGCATCGACGTCCTGGGCACGCGAGTGGGCGGTGAGTCATAATCTATCACCGCGTTTAATAGAGTAGCCATGAGACCCTAAGTCGGGAGGGCGTGCCATGAAACGGGCAGCGAAAGGATGGTGGGTGACCAGCTCCGTCGTGGCTGCGGCCGTGGTGGCTGTCGTCGGTTACGCGCGGCATCAGGTACCAAGCGGTGCCGCCAAAACAGACAGGCAATCCACCGTGGTTGTGAAGGCGTCCGCCTCGTCGACACGGCCGCGGGCGGGTGGGTCCATCTCACTCGATGTGCTGGCAAACAAGGTCGATTTGGATCCAGCCAGTGCCTTCGATCCGGTATCGCAGCCGTTGGTGCACCAGCTCTATGACCAATTGGTCACCTATGATGCCGATTCGCGCAAGGTGATTCCTATGGCCGCGCAGTCCTGGACCGTCTCGAAGGACGGGCGGACCTACACATTTCACCTGCGCAAAGGAATGCGATTCTGGAACGGCGACGCGGTCACGGCGCAGTCATTCGTCGACGAATTGAAACGCGTCCTCAACCGGAAGTTGAAGCCCTACCCTTGTCCAGCTCCTAGTTTTTTCTTCTCCATTGACGGGGCGCCCGCGTTTTACAACGGCAAAGCCAAGTCCATTGCCGGGGTGAAAGTGCCATCTCCCTACACTTTGGTGTTTCGCCTATCCAAGCCGCAGGCTGACTTTCTCAAGGTCTTGGCCTTACCGTTTTTGTCCGCTGTGGATGACGCGGGCAGGCCCAGCTTGGGCCACGCGATGGGGCTGCAGATGGGGAGCGGGCCGTTTCAGCCGGTTCGTATGAGCGCAAAGCGCTGGGTGTTTTACCGCAACCCCCATTATTGGCGCACGGACCAGTGGGGGGGTCACCTGCCCTATTTGCAGGAGGTGGTTCTGCACCCAGTGCAGAATCCGGACCTGGCTGCCATCGATTGTGAACAAGGGTTGGTCGCGTGGATTTCCCCAAGCCTGTTGGCAGACAACCGCATCTCCCCCGCTTCTTGGCGGAGGTTGACATCCCAGCCGACTTTGCGGTCCGGTGCTGCGGTCAAGCCTGGGGACACGATCTGGTACCTGGGAATGAATGTGAAGAAGAAGCCGTTCACGGACGTGGATGTTCGCCGGGCGATAGCTTACTCCGTGGACAGGACCGCCCTCGCCCGGGCTAGCGGGTCTTTGACAGCCGCGACCGGTCTCCTGCCGCCGGAGACGGCAGGCCAAGAGGGGGTCATCGCCAAGCTTCTGCCGTTTGACCTCAAGAAGGCCAAGGCGCTCGTACAACGGTCTGGGCACGGGCACCGTGTCCAGGTGAGCCTGTGGTCGTCCAGCGGGGACGGACAGTCCATGGTTGTCAAGAAAATCGGGCAAATGCTCACTGAGGCAGGCTTTGCGGTCAAGCAGCGCCGTGTTTCCTTCCCGGAGTTCCTGCGCGCTCAGGAGACAGGCCAAGCGGGGGTCTTTTTTGAGGGATGGCGCGAAGACCTGCCAGGCGCGGACGACTTTCTGGGATTGTTCCAATCGGACAATCCGCCGGTACTAAACCCGACACAGTACCATCGGGCACAAATCGATCATTGGCTGGCCGCGGCAGAGTCGTCGGCCAGTCGACAACGGCGGGCGGAACTGTACCAAAAGGTCAGCACAAAAATCATACAGGACGCGGTGATTGTGCCGATTGGCTATCCGTTGCTTCAGTATGTGGTGCAACCGGGGATCCATGGTTTCACGGCTGTACCCGGGATCCCCACGTCATGGGCGCAGGTGTGGGTGGAACGAAAAAGCGGCTCCCCGGCGAGAACCGGGAAGCCGCGTCACGACTAGGATTCTTGGCGGAGAGGGTGGGATTCGAACCCACGGTGCCCTTGCGGACACGGCGGTTTTCAAGACCGCTGCCTTAAACCACGCCCCAAAACCCGCGCCATTACTGGGTTTTTCCCGTATGACCGTCTTCAGCAGCAACGGTCTCATCTAATTTCTATACCATGAAACAGAGCCATAATCAATGGTATAATAGCATCAGACAAGAACGCA